>CAYLNG010000003.1:0-249135 GCA_964385155.1 uncultured Verrucomicrobiota bacterium | reverse complement strand
CCTTTCCCGAGCGATGGCATGACCCGTACCCGCCTGGCGGCGCTCGCCGCCGCCCGGAGCCTACCCCACGTGGCCGGCGGCGTAGCGCAGCAGGCCCCCCGCGCCCCCGGCGGGGCCCCCGGTGGGGCTTGGGCTCAGGGCCCTGGTGCCGCACTGCCCCGGCCGGGAGGACGCATGGGGGGGCTTTCTGGCATCCGCCACGGGGGCGGCGCTGGGTTTCGGGCTTCTGTGGGCGGTGGGATGGATCGGGTCCCTGCTGTTCAGGAAGGACGCAATGGGGTTCGGGGATGTGAAACTGCTGGGGGCGATCGGGGCGTTCCTGGGAGCGCCGGCTATCCTCTTCGTGGTCTTTGTGTCCTCCCTTCTGGGCTCTGTGGTGGGGATCACCTGCATTCTCCTTAAGAAAAACGAGATGGGGGGGCGGATACCCTTTGGCCCGTACCTTTCCGCGGCGGCTCTGGCGTGGATTCTGGGTGGAGAAACCCTTTTCCAAGCCTACTTCCGATGGTTGCTGGGGAGTGGGGGGGCATGAACGCCCAGCTGATCCTTGTCGGGTTCATGGGAAGTGGCAAAAGCGCCGTGGGGGCACGGCTGGCGGCTGTCCTCGGATGGAAATTGGTGGATCTTGACCGCTTCGTGGAGAGGCAGGCAGGACGAAAGATTGCCGCGATTTTTGCTGTCGAGGGGGAGGAGGGGTTCCGGAGGCGGGAACGTGAGGCCTTGCGCGAGGCGTTGACGCAGGAAAAGGTGGTGGTGTCCTGTGGGGGCGGGGCTGTGTTGCGCGAGGAAAACCGCGCGTTGTTGTTGGCACATCCGGCGGTTTATCGCCTCCGCGTGTCCGAGAAGATGGTGATGGAGAGGGTGGGGAGGAGTCGGCACCGTCCTCTGTTGCGGGTCGCCGATCCCGCGGCGCGTGTGCGGCAGCTGATGCAGGAGCGTGAGCCACTCTATGCCCTTTTCCCGAGGCAGGTGGAGACGGATGGGCGGTCGGTGGAGGAGATCGCGGATCAGATCCTGTTGGAGTGGAGGTCGTCGTGTACGGCCTGTGTGAAGGACATGTAACGGTAGGCCGTCTCGAAGTCGGTGAGGGTGGGCCGGGCGGCGCCGCGAATGGCGTGGATGAAGTCCTCCTCGACCTGCCAGCGTCCTTCCTCCCCGGCGGGGACAGGGACCGGGCGGGGCGCCTCTCCGGGTCGTGTGATGCTTAGCTCTCCTGCCGTGAGGTTGAGGTGGAGGGTTCCTTCGGTTCCGTAGAGAAAGATGTCGTTGGGGGTCGGGCTGCCACCGATCACATTGGAACAGCGCAGGTGGTAGGAGGCGCCATTTTCCAGTTCCCCGAAGACGTCCAGGTGGTCCGGGATGGTCATGGGGTGCTCGGTGCCTTGCTCGTCGCGGCGCTTCGTGGCCATCACGCGTGCCAGAGCCCGAACCGTGTGCGCGTGGCCGACCCACCGCGCCATGGCTTCGTAGTAGATTCCCAACGTCAGGGTGTTCAGGCCGCTCAGGGCGGGATCCTCGCGCCAGGTCATGGGGCGGTCGGCGTTGAGAAAGCCGTTCGAGGTGGCGAAGACATCGACGGCGACGAGGCGACCGAGGGTGCCGTCGTTGGCCATTCGGGAGAGGGCACGGTCCCAGGGCAGGGTGAAAGGGGAGGGGACGATCTGGGCGACGAGTTCGGGGTGGGCGCGTGCGGCGTCGCGCATGGCGCGGGCGCTGGGTTCGTCCATGGCCATACGGGCCTCGCAGAGGACATGTTTTCCGGCGGCGAGGGCGGCGAGGGTGACGGGGGCATGGAGGCAGGGCCAGGTGCCGATGACAATGGCGTCGAGGTCTGGATCGGCGACAACGTCCTCCCAGCGGGAGGCGATCCGTGGGATGGCAAAATCGCGCGCGACGCGTTGGGCGCTTTCGGGGCGACGGTTGCAGACAACATCGATGACGACGCCGGGCAGGGCCTGGAGGAGGGGGATGTGCTTGGAGCGGGTGTTGGATCCAGCGCCGACGATGCCGATGCGGAGGGGGGTCATGGGATCAGATGCCGATGCCGCTGAGTTGTTGGCAGAGGTCGTTGACGATGGCGGTGAGGCGGGGATGGCTGGCCTCGAATTCGCGTACGGCGCGTTGGAGGCCCGTGAGGGAAAGGGAGAGGAGTTCGGGATCGCTGTGGGTGCGCAGGGCCTCGCGGGTGCTGGACTCGCTGAACGCGGCGATGCTCTCCGCTTTGTCCGGGTCTGCCAGTTCCCGGATTTCGCCGCGGAGTTCCGCCACGATGGCCTCGAGGGCGGCGCGGTTTCCGGGGCTGAGGTGGGGCGAGGCGGCCAGCCTTTCCTCGAGTTTTCGCAGGGTGTCATCGATCATGGGTGGGTCTCCTTCCCATTGTGTAGCAGAAGGGCCCGCGGAAAGCCAAGCTTTATCCCCGGGCCCTTTGGCCCGCTGAAGCTGATCCGGTCCGGAAATCCGGGTGCTTCCGGGTTCCGGCTGTTGCCGCGGGGCATGGACTGTTCATTTGCGGTCCGGTGGGAAGGGGAGTGGCGAATAGATGGGAGAGAGACGCATAGGAACAAAGTCATGGACTTTGCGAAAACGAAATGGAAGAAGGAGAAGGAGTGGTGTAAAGAGCCGGCGCCCGCACGTGGCGGGCCATTTGATTCACAACCCCGCTGTTTCCCCCACCTATGAAGCATGGCAATCCCGCTGTTGTCGGCCTGGCCGCCTTTGGCCTGACGACCCTCCTCCTCCAGCTCCACAATCTCGGCCTGCTCGGCTGGGGACCCGTCATCAGTATGGGCCTGCTCTTCGGCGGCGCGGCGCAAATGATGGCCGGTTTCCAGGAGCAGAAGCTGGGCAACAACTTCGGTTACAGCGCGTTTGTCGCCTACGGCGCCTTCTGGATCGGACTCTGCGGGATCAAGTTCATGAACCACTTCGGGATCTTCCCCTCCAGCGGCAGCGATGTCGGTTGGTATCTCGTCATCTGGACCCTCTACACCGCGATCCTCTTTGTGGCCTCATTCCGGGTGCATTCGGCGATGACCCTCACTTTCGCGCTGTTGCTCCTCGGATTCGTGCTGCTGGACTTGGAGCATTTCGGTTTTCCGCAGCTCAAGGCGGGTGCGGCGGTGGTCCTGATTCTCTGCGCATTGTGCGCCTGGTACATGATGGCCGGGGCCATCATCAACGACCTTGCGGGACGCGTGGTGATTCCGATGGGTCCCCGCCTCATCGAAGGATGACTTGCCAGCTCCCCGGAACGGCCGCACCCGCCGCGCGAGGCGCCGGGGCGGTCTCCGTTGGCTGAAAAACTTGCAACCCGCCGAAAGTTGCGGCAAAGAGACGGGCCCCATCCCTCAACCCCGGAAAAGACAATGCGTTGGTCCCAGCTTTTGATCCCCACCCTCAAGGAAGTGCCGCAGGACGCGGAAATCCCAAGCCACCAGTTGATGCTGCGCGCGGGGTTGATCCGCCGACTGGGCAGCGGCCTGTACACGTACCTGCCGATGGGTCTGCGTGCGTTGAGGAAGGTGGAGCGCATCGTGCGGGAAGAGATGGACCGGGCGGGTGCGCAGGAGGTTCTCATGCCTGCGATGCATCCCCGTGAGATCTGGGACCGCAGCGGCCGCTACGAGGCGCTTCGGCATGTCATGTTCCGCGTCAAGGACCGCCAGGACCGCGAGATGGTGCTGGGCCCCACCCACGAGGAGATCATCACGGACCTGGTGGCCCGCGAGTTGTCCTCCTACCGGCAGTTGCCCGTCAACTTCTATCAGGTCCAGACGAAGTTCCGCGACGAGATCCGCCCGCGCTTCGGGTTGATGCGTTGCAAGGAATTCATCATGAAGGACGCATACAGCTTCGACGTCTCCTCGGAGGCCGCGGACCTGAGCTACCAGAAGATGTACGACGCGTATGTGAACATTTTCCGGCGCTGCGGGTTGAGGGCGATGGCGGTGGAGGCAGACACGGGGGACATGGGCGGTTCTTCGTCGCACGAGTTCATGATCCCCTGCGAGTCCGGGGAGGACGGCATCCTGGAGGCCGAGGATGGTTCCTACGCGGCGAACTTGGAGCGTGCGGAGGGGACCTGCGACCTTCCGAACACCTTCGAGGGTGCGGAATTGCCGCTGGAACGGGTGCCCACGCCGGGCGTGGGGCGGATCGAGGATGTCGCAAAGTTCCTTGGGGTAGAGGAGCGGCAGTTGGTGAAATGCCTGGTGTATCTGGCCGACGGCCAGCTGGTGGCGGCACTGGTGCCGGGGGACCGCGATGTGAACGAGATCAAGCTCAAGAAGGTGCTTGGCTGCCGAGAGCTGGAGCTTGCGGCACCCTACCAGATCCGGGAGGCTACGGGAGCGGAGGTTGGATTCGCAGGTCCCGTGGGGCTGACGATACCGGTGTGGGCGGACCGCACGCTGAAAGGGCTGAAGGGCGGGGTGATCGGGGGCAACGAAACGGATGTCCATGTAATCCACTTCGACATCGAGAGGGATTCCGGGGTACGGAACTTCGCGGACCTCGCGTTTCCGAAAGCCGGAGACCTGGCTCCCAACGGGAAGGCTCGCCTGCGCATGAAACGCGGCGTGGAAGTGGGGCATGTTTTTAAGCTGGGCACGAAGTACAGCCTGGCTTTGGGAGCGGAGTATTTGGACGAGAACGGCAAGAGCCATCCGATGGTGATGGGCTGCTACGGGATCGGGGTGAGCCGGACTCTTCAAGCGGTGATCGAGCAGTCTCACGATGCCAACGGCATTGTCTGGCCGGTGAATGTGGCCCCCTTTGAGGTGTTGATCACTCAGTTGTCCCCGAAGGACGAAGCCTCGCTGCGGGTGCAGGAAGAGTTGAGGATGGCGCTGGAAGGGAAGGGGGTGGATGTGTTGGTGGATGATCGGGACGAGCGCCCGGGCTTCAAGTTCAAGGACGCGGATCTGCTGGGAATCCCCTTGCGGGTCACCCTCGGCGAGCGAAGCCTCGCGAAGGGGATCGTTGAACTGAAACCAAGGACGGCCCAGTCCTTCGAGGCGGTTCCGGTTTCGGAAGCGGTCGATTCCGTCCTCCGCACACTCGAGGAACTGCGGGGCGCGAACGCGTAACACGTGCCCTCGGGCCTCGGTGCTTGAAGCCCCTGCGCAGCGGCTGATGCCGCCGCGCGGCGGGCAAGGGGTGCGCTCCCCTCTCCGTTTTGGGTTAATCGACGGGTTGCCAGAGGAGGCCGGAAGGGGAGACCTCCACGAGGCGCCAGGCACGTGGTGGAGGGGTTGAGGCGGTTACAATTCCTCCGACCCGCACGATGGTTCCGTTGACGATGGCGAAGCTCCCACCGCGCCCAATGCTGGTGGCCCCAATCAGGAAATCGGGGGGGGGGAAGTTGGGGGCGGTGGACCGGTTGCGGGTCCTGGCAAGTTGGGACATGTGGTCGCCGGTCACGGCCGGGTTGTTGTGGATCTCCACGACGTTTTGCCCGCGGCGTTCGATGACGATGTCGGGAGTGGGGGAGGCGGCGGGAGTGGGAGAGGCGGCGGGAATGGGAGTGGCGGCGGAAGTGGGTGGGAGGTCCAGGAGGAATAGGAGGGCGAAATCCTCTCCGGTCGTGGGTGGGGGGGATTCGGGGGGCGGGGTAGGAGAGGGAGTGGCAGGGAGTGCGGTAGGCGTTGGGGGCGGTGGAAGGGGGTGTGGTGTTTCGCCATCCCGGAGCCGGTTACGCGCCCGGAGGAGGCTTTGGTCGAGGCGCTTGTCCAGAAGGTCCTCCCAGAGGGAAGGGCTGTCCGTAATGCCGGAGGAGGGCTCGAAACCCTCGCGCAGAAGGCGCTCTTCCTCGGTGGACGGTGCGGCGGAGGCGGAGGAGTCGCGGAGCAAAGCCCAGCCGAGGCTGAGGCACATGAAGCAGGACATGGCGGCGAAGGCGTGTGGGATACGAAGTCCGCCGATGCGGTGGGTGAGGAGCGCGAAAAGTACCCAGAGGAAGACCAGGACCCCCTCGTACAGGAAGGGGGCCGCGGTATATTCGATGGCCAGGGCGAGAAAGGGGGCGAGGACGGCGCAGAGTGCGATGCGCCAGAAGGGGGGGGATTCAGACTTGCGGGCAAAGATCCATACCAGCAGTCCGCAGAGCAGGGAGTGCACCAGGAGGGAAAGCAGGCCTTCGGTGGTTGGGGAATGCATGGGTCAGACGCCGCAACAGTGCTTGAATTTGATTCCGCTTCCGCAGGGGCAGCTGTGGTTGCGGCCGGGAGGGGAGAGGGGGGCGAGTTCGGGGCGGCGGGCCACCAGCTCCATCACGGCGGCGGCGGGGCGGCCGGCCCGCAGGAGGTTGCACATCCGTTCCATGGTGGGGCGCATGTGGGTGAAGATCCGTTTGTAGGCGGGGCAGAGGTAGTTGAGCCCGGGTTCCCCGTCGGGCGTTTTCAGGAATCGGTGTTTGGGGCATTCGCCGTGGCAGGCGAAGCGGACCGGGCATTCGCGGCAGAAGCGCGGCAGCGTGTCGAGTTTGTCGCGGCCGAATTTCCGCTGGAAGGGGCTTTCCACCATCTCCCGGAGGCCCTGGTTCAGGAGGTTTCCGAGTTTGTACTTTGGGTAGACAAAGTGATCGCAGGAGTAGAGGTCGCCATTATGTTCCAAGGCCACTGCGGTGCCGCAGGTGGGGCTGAAGACGCACAATGAGCCGGTCATGCCCATCCAATTGCCCAGCGCGACATCGAAGAACTGGACAAAAGTCTTGCCGACATCGTGCCTGACCCATTCGTTGTAGATGTCGACGAGGAAGGCACCGTAGTCCTCGGGGAGGAGGCTCCATTCGGTGACGAGCGGGTTGCGGGCGGCCCGGTGGAGGTCAGGGGGGATGGCCAGGTCGAGCCCCAGGTTCCGGGCAGCAGGGTCGGCCTCGCGTTCCACAAGTGGGATGAACTGAAGGAAGCCAGAGCCAATTTCCTTGAGGTAGTTGTAGACGCGCAGGGGCTCCCGGGAATTGCGGCGGTTGACAACGGTGAGGGTGTTGAAGTCGACGTTGTATTTCTTGAGGATGTCGAGACCGCGCAGGACGCGTTCACTGCTGGGGCGGTCGCGCTTGTCCACACGGTAGGCGTCGTGGAGGTCAGGGGGGCCGTCGATGCTGATGCCCACCAGGAACTGGTTCTCCTTCAGGAAGGTGCCCCATTCGTCGTCCAGGAGGGTTCCGTTGGTCTGGAGCGCGTTGGAGATCTTTTTGCCCCCGGCGTACTTGTGTTGGAGCTGAAGAACCTTGCGGAAGAAATCGACCCCGAGCAGGGTGGGTTCCCCTCCCTGCCAGGCAAAGGAGACCTCGGGGACGTCCTGTTGGGATATGTACTGGCGGATATAGGCCTCCAGGACCTCGTCCGACATGCGGAACGACTCGGTTTTTCCGAAGAGTTTCTCTTTTTCCAGGTAGAAGCAGTATGTGCAGTTGAGGTTGCAGATGGGGCCGACCGGCTTGGTCATGACATGGAAGGCGGAAACGGGCGGCGAGGGGTTCATGAGGCGGTCTCCCTGGGCTCGAAAGCGGCGTTCGGGCCGGGGTCGGCCCCCAGAAGGACAGCGATCCAGTGGGTCTCCGGATTGCTTTCCATCGCAATTTTGACCACCATGGTGAGGGGGACGGAGAGGAGCATGCCGACGGGGCCGAAGACCCAGCCCCAGAAGATGAGGGACATCCAGACGACCAGGGTGCTCAGTCCAAGGCCCCGGCCCATCACACGGGGTTCGACGATGTTGCCGAAGAGGATGTTGATGACGAGGTAGCCCGCGATGCAGGTGAGGGAGGCTGGGGTGCCCTTTTCCACGAGGGCGAGCAGCACGGGCGGGACGGCGGCGAGGATGGAGCCGATGTTGGGGATATAGTTCAGGAGGAAGGCCAGGAGGCCCCAGAGGTGGGCGAAGCCGATGCCCAGCAGTCTACAGAAGAGGAAGGCGCAGAGACCGGTGGCGAGGGAGATCCAGCTCTTGATGGCGAGGTAGCGGTTCAGGACGCCGGTGAAGCGCTCCATGCCCGGGACGCTGGGGTGCTCCGGTCCAAGGGCGAGTCGGAGTTTGTTTGGGAGGCCCGCGAGCTCGAAGAGCAGAAAAACGGTGGTGAGGATAATCAGGAAAGCGTTGGTGAGCACGCCGCGGAGAAAAAGCGTCAGGTTGTTGACGACCCACCGCATGAGGTTGGCGGGATTGATGAGGGAGTTGAAGGTGTCGGAATTGACCTCAATACCCTTGGATCGGAGCCACGCGACCCAGTCGAGGCTGATTCTCCGGAGGTTGAGTTGGTAGAGTTCGGAGTTGCGGCCCATCTCGGTGATGGAGGTGTTGGCGACCTGGACGACCGCCCAAAGGAGGGTCGTGATCGCGAAAAGGAGGAGGAAGACAGAGAAAAGGGGGCGGATTCCGCGCTTGCGGAGGGCCACCATGATGGGGGAGGTGATCACGGCGAGGAAGCAGGCCAGGAGAAAGGGGACGATGATGCTTCCAGCGGCACGGAGGCCGGCCACAAAGACCACGAGGGCGGCTGCGCTGAAGAGGGCCCTGCTGAGAACGGAGAACTTCATGCCCAAGTTTAAGCAAACCCCGGCGCGCTATGCCAGCCTGATCGAAGGAAACCGAGGGGATTAGGCGGAGCGGGAGGGAGGGAAGAAGCGGCGGGAAGCACGGGGGCTGTCCAGCGTCGGCGTGTCGGCGGGGCGCTCGTGGAGGACCTCGTGGGTGAAGACGGCGCGCACCAGGTGCAGGTTGAAGTGTTCGGCCAAGGCAAGCATCCGTTCTTCCCGTTCGGGAAGCAGGTGTGTGGTCAGGATGATTTCGGTGATCCCGCAGGACTGGAGGATGCGGGGGAGTTCGTCGATGCCCCCAAGGACTTTGTGGCCCTCCAGGACCAAGCCGTGCAGGCGGGGGTCGTCGTCGATCAGCCCCACGACGGAATAGGCGCGGCGCTGTTCCAGGGGTTGGAAGCTTTCGGCGCGGGTGAGAAGGGTGTGTCCGTAGCCGGCGCCGTAGATGAGGGCCCGGGGGATGGGGCCCTGGTCGTCCCGGAAACGCCGCCGTTCATGGTGGTGGAGGAGGTCCTGGACCAAGCGGGGGGTCGCGCGTATGAGAACCATCCAGGGGACCGTGAGCGAGCAGTAGAGGAGGCCGAGGCGCAGGGTGGCAATGGCGGAATGCGTGTAGGGGATCGAGGAGAGGGAAAAGCCGAGGAGGACGCCCGCGGAAGCGAGGACGCCGACGGAGAAGTAATCCATCGCGCGGGCCCGGGTCCACATGGGACGGTAGTAGCGGAAGGCCCAGAGGAGGATCAGCGGGCCTCCGAGGAGGGTGGGGGCGGCGTCCTTGAAGAGGAAGGCTATGCGAAGGCGGGGGAAGTCGCGGGAGGTGAGCAGCGAGAAGCAGAGCAGCCCGCCTCCGAGGATCAGGAGGTCCATCATCGGCAGCAGGCTGCCGAAAAGGCGTTTGCGGTCGGGGCGGCGGATGCCGTCGACGATCCACTTGCCGCTGGCGTTGAGTTCGATGGAGGCGAGGTAGCGGAGGAAAACGTAGCTTCCGGCGAAAAAGGCGGAGGTGAAGATGGCGAGGCGGTGGTTCTGGAAAAACATCCAGAGGAGGCCGATGGCGAAAAGGGAGGCTTGGAGGAAGTAGAGGGTTGCGGCGACACGGCGCTGGGTGAGACCTCCTCGGGCCAGGCGGTGGTGCAGGTGGTCGCGGTCGCCCCGGGAGAGTTTGGCGCCGGAGGCGGGGTCAAGGAGTTTGCGGATGGAACGGCGCCATACGGCCAGTCCGCTATCGAGGAGGGGGACCCCGAGGGTGAGCAGGGGAACGACAATCATGATGGCGGCGGCGCTGCGTGCGGAGCTCCCGAGGGTCATGCAGATGAGCAGGTATCCGATGAGCATGCTGCCGGTGTCGCCCAGGAAGACGCGGGCGGGGTGGAAATTGTAGCGGAGGAAACCGAGGCAGGCTCCGGTGAGAGCCAGTGCGGCGGATGCCATGAGCGTGTTGCCCAGCATGAGGTTCAGCCCGCAGAGGCCGACGCCCGTGATGCCCCCCAATCCACCCGCAACCCCGTCCATTCCATCGATCAGGTTGTAGGCGTTCATCGCCGCGAGGAACAGCAGCACTGTGGCGGCGAAATCGAGGGCCGGCAGAAGTTCCATGCCGAGCAGGGTGCCCAGACGCAACTGCCAGCACCAGGCGAGGACGGCGACAAACGTCTGTCCGGCCAATTTGATCGATGGGCGGATTTCCCATCGGTCGTCCGTCACGCCGATGGCGAGAAGGGGGAGGGCGACCAAGAAGGTGTTGCGGAGCCACTCCTGGAAGGCCGGTTCCGGGGAAAGGGAGTCCGCGAGGAGGGGAAGAAGGGCGGCACAGCAGAAGAAGGCGGAGAAGACGGCCAAACCACCGGAACGTGGTGTGGGGTTCTCGTGGATGCGACGGCCCCCGGGCTGGTCCACCAGGCCGAGGCGGAATCCCAAGCGCATGGCCAAGGGGGTCAGGAGGTAGGCAGCCACGAGCGCTGCCAGGAGCGCGAATGCCAGGAGTTTCAGGTGGGGGAGGAGGTACATGGATGCCGAAAGGTGCTCACACTAGATACCTTTTGTGCCATTAGTGCAAGTTTATGTTGCTTTAGAGGATGTCCCCGGGGGTGTAGGCTGCATCGGCGGGGGAGGCGTCAGCGAGCTCCTGGCAGGCCAGCGCGAAGGTGTCCACCTGTGCGGTGGCGGCGCCCGTGAGGGCGGCGGCATGCTCCAGGACATCGTCGATCACGTGCCGGGGGAGGCGGAGGCGTTTATCGGAGGCGAGCCTTTCGGCAAGGTTGTTCTCGGGGATAGCGCCGCGGCGAAGGTCAAGGACGGTGGCGACCGCGTGTTCCTTGATGGCCTCATGAGCCTCCTCGCGGCCGGCGCCGGACTGGACGGCGCGCATCAGCAGGGTGGTGGTGGCGAGGAAGGGGAAGTAGTGGCGGTTTTCCCGTGCGATGACCGCCTCGAACGCCTCGAACTGCAGGAGGATCGTGAGGAAGGTCTCGCAGAGACCGTCGAACGCCAGGAAGGCGTCGGGAAGCATCACGCGGCGGACGACGGAACAGGAGACGTCGCCCTCGTTCCATTGGTCGCCGGCGAGGCCCTCGGCCATGGCCAGGTGACCCTTGAGGATGACATGCAGGCCGTTCACGCGCTCACAGCTGCGGCTGTTCATTTTGTGTGGCATCGCCGAAGAGCCCACCTGCCCTTTGGCGAAACCCTCGGAGGCCAGTTCATGGCCGGCCATCAGGCGGAGGGTGCGGGCGAAGTTGGCGGGGCCGGAGGCAAGCTGGACCAGGCAGGAGACCACATCGAGGTCGAGGCTGCGCGGGTAGACCTGACCTACGTTGGCGAGCACCCGGCGGAAGCCCAGATGTTTGACGACCTGTTGTTCGAGTGCGGCTACGCGGGCCGGGTCGCCCCCGAAGAGGGTCAGCGTGTCGAGTTGGGTGCCGACCGCCCCCTTGAGGCCGCGGACAGGATAACGCTCGATCAGGTTGTCCAGGCGTTCCAGAGCACAGAGGAGCTCCTGACCGAACATCGCAATGCGTTTGCCGAGGGTGGTGGGCTGTGCCGCGACATTGTGGGTGCGTGCCGTGAGCACGGTGCCCTTGTAGCGCGTGGCCAGCGCCCCCATGCGGGAGAGCAGGGCGACGCAGCGGGCCCGCGCCACCTGCAGGCCCCGGAGAACCTGGAGCTGCTCCACGTTTTCCGTCAGGTCCCGGCTCGTCATCCCTTTGTGGATGTGCTCATGGCCCGCCAGTTCACAGAATTCCTCGATGCGTGCCTTCACGTCGTGGCGGGTGACCTTTTCCCGGCGCTGGATGGAATCCAGATCGATGGTGTCGATGACGCGTTCGTAGGCTTCGACAACGCCCGCGGGAAGGGGAAGGCCCAAGTCACGTTGCGCACGGAGGACGGCGACCCAGAATTGCCGTTCGAGTCGCACCTTTCCGGTTTGAGACCAGATGGCGCACATGGCGGGGGAAGCGTAGCGTTCGGCGAGGACGTTGGGCAGGGTTTCAGGCATGGGGAGGCTCCAAGGAGGCGGCGGCGAAGGGGTGGGGAAGCAGGGAGGAAAAGGGGAGAGCGCGAAAATCGCCGTGGGGGGAGGACATCCAGACGGCAAGGGAGGCGGGTGCGAATTCGGAGAGGACCTGGAGGCAGAGGCCGCAGGGGGGGGCGGTTTCGCGGGTGACGAGCACGAGGTGATCGAGGCGCAAGGCGGGGCCTGCTGCCGCCACGGCGCTGTGGAGGGCGACGCGCTCGGCGCAGAGGGTGGCTCCGTAGCTGGCGTTTTCGACGTTGCAACCGGCAAAGATCCGTCCATCCTCCAGGCGCAGTGCCGCGCCCACGGCGTAACCCGAGTAGGGGCAGTGCGCGTTTTCGCGTGCGGCGAGAGCCGCGTGCCAGGTTTCCAGGACGTCGGGCGGAGGGTTCATGGGCGTCTTCTTCTGCCTGACCGCGAGGCGGAGGAAAAGAGCAAAGCGGAAGAAAATGGGGGTGGCTGGCCCTGGTGGAACAGGATTGGGCTTTGCAGGAGGCCGCCGGATGTGTACTCGGAAAACATGGAAACGGAATATCAGGACTATGTGAGGGCGTTCGCGGTGTTGAGGGAGGCGGGGGGCTCGCTGCCCCTGGGTGGGTTCGGAGCGCCGGAACGCGCAGGTCCCCGCGCGGGTGCGCCCACCGCCATGCTTTTTTCGCCGCACCCCGACGACGAATCCATCACCGGACTGCTGCCCCTGCGCCTCGCCAACGAGGATGGTTGGCGGATCCTTAACGTCCCCGTGACCCATGGCAGCCTTCCTTCCCGCCAGCCCGGACGCCACGCCGAACTCCAAGCCGCCTGTGGTTACCTTGGCTGGGACCTGGCGCAGAGCCCGCCCCCCGCCCCTCCTCTCCCCCATCCTCCTTTCTCGGTCGCCGGCATCGCCGCCCTCCTTCGCCATCATCGTCCCGCCGCCGTGTTTTTTCCACACGAACGCGACTGGAACACCCGGCACACCGAGACGCACCGCATGGTGATGGACGCGCTGGGGGAAATGGATGCTGGGTTCTCCTGTGTCGTGGTGGAGACCGAATTCTGGGGGGCCATGGACGACCCGAATCTGATGGTCGAGGCAGGCGTGGCGGAGCTGGGGGATCTGGTGGCCGCCCTCTCTTTCCATGCGGGGGAGGTCACGCGGAACCCCTACCATTTGCTGCTCCCCGCTTGGATGATGGACAATGTGAGGCGCGGCGGGGAGCGTTTGGGCGGTCAAGGGGGCGCCGCGCCGGATTGCCCTTTCGCGACCCTGTATCGGGTCAGTCGCTGGAGCGCCGGCCGCCTTCACCGCGCGCCTCCTGTTTTCATTCCCCTCGGTGTCACACCGGAGGCGGTCCTGTTGGGGTGATCCCGAACCGCCTGACGCGGGTGGGGGGACGGCGGACCTGCCGCTTCACCACCCCACACGGAGATTCAGCGTCTGGGAGCGTCCGGCGTCGGGCACGCCGACGGGCAGGAGCCTCTCGCGGAGCATTCCGATTCCGATCGGCCCGACCTGGAGTTCCCAACGGAATGGGTGGCCTCAGTTGAGCAGAAGCAGAAGGACCGGGACAGCGCGGAGCATCGCGTCAGAACCCAAAAAGCCGGGCGGCGTTGTGGGAGGTCAGCGCGGCGATTTCGTCGGGGCTGCGGCCGCGAATGTCGGCGAGGCAGGCGGCGACATGGGGAACGAAGGCGGGCTCATTGCGTTGGCCGCGGTGGGGGACGGGAGTCAGGTAAGGGCTGTCGGTCTCGATCAGCAGGGCGTGGTCGGGGAGCAGGGCGGCGACCTCCCGGAGGGGGGCTCCGTTGCGGAAGGTGAGGATGCCGCTGAAACTGATGAGGACATTGAGATCGAGCAGACTGTGGGCAAAGGAGCGGTCGCCGGTGAAGCAGTGCAGGACGGCGCAGGGACGGGAGGGATCGGGCCAGCGAGAGGAGAAGTCGCGCAGGAGGTCCAACGTATCGGCATCCGCCTCGCGGCTGTGCACCACGACGGGTTTGCGCGATTCCAAGGCCAGATCCAGCATGGAGCCGAAGAGCCGTTTCTGGGCCGAGGGGTCGTTTTCCTTGTGGAAATAGTCAATGCCGCACTCGCCGACGGCGACCACGGAGGGGTCGTCGAGGAGGGGGCGTAGGCGGGAAAGGTCGCCGTCCCAGGCGTTGGCGAGGTCCCGGTCGTAGCCTGCCGTGGCCCAGACCGCGTCGGGGTGGGCGTGGGCGGTGCGCAAGGCTAGGTCGTTGGCGGTGTCAGACCCGCCGATCGCCACCAACCGCCGAACTTCCGCCTCCCTTGCCCGCCGCAGCAGGTCCTCGGTTTCTCCTTTCGCCTCGAAGGAATCCAGATGAAAATGGCTGTCACAATACATCGCGCTGTACTGTCTTCCCCTCCGGGAATGTCAACGAGATAGCTTGCGCTCGGCTCCCCGCGTTCAGGAACCGGACCACTCTGGGTCTGGAAGCGGAAGGATTTCGGGGGCGGCCTGTTCCTGGAGACGTCGAATGTGTGCCACCACGGATTCAACCTCCTCCGGGGTGTCCAGGACTTCGAGGCAAAGTTCGGTGGTGCGGGACTCGCCGGGGGCCAGTTCGATGACGCGGCCTTTCCTGCGTTCGAACGCGCGGAAATTCGGAAAACAGGTCGCGGGTTCCAGGCCGGTGACATAGCCGTCGGCCAGGCCGGCAGTGTGTTTCCAAAGAATGAAGCAGGGGAGGGAGTCGAGGGAGAAGCGGAGTACCGCCGCCTTGTCGGCGGCCGCATTGTGCAAGAGGGCCAGGGACTCTCCGGTGCGGGGATCGCCCAGAAGTCGCATAAAAAAGACCTGTTCGCGGTAGCCGGGACTTGGGGCGGAGAATTCGCAAAAATGCGGGATGCCGGGCACGGCGGTGGTGTCCCGCGGTGTGACGCGTCGGAAAGGTGCATGAAAGCGGGCGCCCTCCCCGAGCAGGTTTTCGCCATAATTGACGTGGTAGAGGAGCATGTGTTCCTGCGGGGTGGCACCCAGGTTTGTCACGGTGTCCCGGATGCGGATGTCTGCTTTGCCCCATTCAATCCGGATTTCGGTGTCCAGCCGCAGCGCGGGACCCAGCATGGTGGTCTCGTCGACAGCCCCCCTGAGGGTGAGGCCCTCCTCGTGGATTTCGAGGGAGACGGAATGGGCGGGCAGATTCGCGATGCGTCCGTGCAGGGGGAGAGGGGAGGGATCGGGGCCGGGCGGGCCCATGCTGTTGAGACCGCAGCGGACGACCCACTCGTTGAAGCCATTGAGCCACCCCAGACCTCCGCGGTCCTCCAACCGCATGAATGAAGGATGCACGGGACGCTTCACGGGCGAATCCCAGCCCAGCCGCAGGTCGCCATAGGAAGCTTTCCAGAGGCTCATCCCCCGGGAGGGCAGGACCGCGAACCCCATGTTTCCATTCTGGATCTCCACGACTTGCACGCCCTCCTGGAGGCCGCCATGCAAGACATGGGAACGCACAAAGCCCCCCGGCAAATCGAGGTGGAGCGACTGGAAGGGTTGCCCGGAGTCCGGGTCCAGCAGGGAGATGGCTCGGGATGTGGCCATGGCGCTCACCGATCGGAGGCTTTCGCGATCTGGGCCAGGAGCTGGTCCTTGTTGGGACCCGTCGCGTGGGTGACAAAAAAGGCGGTGGTGGCGTTGGCCATCACCAGCCGTTGCTTGAGGGGCAGGTCTCCGAGGGAGGCGCAGAGGTACCCCCCGTTGAAGCTGTCCCCCGCCCCGGCGAGGCGGATCACCTTCGACTGTTTTTCCTGGAGGGCGACGGCCTCGCCCTCCGAGGCGGAGGAGGCCGCCGCGAAGTCGGGTGTGTGGACCACCAGTTCGTCCAGGCCGACCTTCTCGCGGGCGAGGGCGAGGGCGCCGACGATGGAGGCGGGGGAAACGTCGGCGCAGCTGACGCCCACGCGCGTGAAGAGTTCCATCACCTCGTGTTCATTCAGGCTGAAAGTCGCGGGAATGGTCTGGTTGTGCGAACGGATGAGGTCCAGACTTGCCAGAAAGGAGGGCTTCGACTTCTTCTTGATGTCGGCGAAATCGAAGAACATCCGGCGGGGCGCACGGTTTTTCCGGCATTCGCCCATGAATCCTTCGAGGATTTCGTCGAAATGGGTGGTCAACGACCAGTAGCCCAGCCCGATAATGTCGACATCCTTGAAGATTTCCGCGAGTTTCGTGGCGCCGATGTGCTCGGCGATGCGCGGCCAGGTCAGGGTGGACACCGCCTGGATGTCGCTCATCAGGATTTTTCCATCGGCGAACTCCAGCGCGATTGTCAGCCCGGGGTCCCCCAGCGAAATGAGCTGGCAGATGTCCTGGAAGTCCTCGTAGGCCGGGTCGATCGTGGTCTGGCCATACAGGCCCGGCAGCACCGGGTTCAGCCCCAGGCAGCCGGCAATGCGGCCCGTATTGATGGCGAAACCGCCCTCGCAGCGGCGTTTGGGCATCAGTTCCAGTCCCACACCGCCGTCCGCACGCTCCAGGATCAATTCGCCGAAGCCTTTCAGGTGGTTGTAGGGGGTGTAGGTCGTCGCGCTGGTGCGTTCTTTGACCAATTCATAGGTTTCATCGACGAAGCCGTCGCAGCCAAGCAGGATTTTGCCGCTGAGGTTCCGGAGGTACTTTTGGTAGACGTCCATGGTGGGGTGTGTGGGGGAGTTTTTTTGGGGGGGAATGGCGTGGGGGAGCCAGGAATGGTGCCGCATGGCGCGCAGGAGTTCTCTATGATTGCCAAAGAGAAGGGAGTCAAGCGGAAGCCGATAAAGCGTGGCCGCCTCAGGGGTAGAGCCGCTGGAGAGACCATCCCCCTTCCGGACAGGGGGAGTAGACGAATCGGTCGTGGAGACGGTGGGCGCGCCCCTGCCAGAATTCGAAATGGGAGGGGAGGAGTCGATAGCCACCCCAGAAAGTGGGGCAGGGGATCTCCTTGCCCTTGAAGCGCTCCTCGACTTCGGCGCAACGGGTGTCGAAGGTCTCGCGGTGGTCGAGGGGTTCGCTTTGGCGGGAGGCCCAGGCGCCAACCTGGCTGCCGCGGGGGCGGGTGCGGAAATAGGCCTCGGATTCCTCGCGGGAACTGCGTTCGACACGACCCGTGACGCGGATTTGCCGGTAAAGGACGGGGTGGAAGAAGAGGGCGGAGGCAAGCGGATGGTTGTCGAGTTCAGAGGCCTTGCGGCTGCCGTAGTTGGTGTAGAAAACGAGGCCGCGTGGGGGGCTGATGTGTTTGAGGAGGACCATGCGCTGACTCGGGAGGCCGTCGGGTCCGACAGAAGCGATGGACATGGCGTTGGGTTCCGGGAGTCCAGCGCGGCGCGCGTAGTGCATCCAGAGGTCGAACTGTTTGTAGGGGTCTGGACTCATGTCCGCTGCGTGCAGAGGGCGCGTGAGGCAGGGAATGGAAAACAAACGTGTGCGAAGACCGGTCATGGTGCAAGGGGGGGTGGGACGGGTGCGGACAACAGGGGACTGCTTCCTTTCTAACCGATTTTCAACGGAGGGGAAGCGGGATCGCCAAAATACACCCGTCGTTTTTTTCATCGCGTGGGGCGACGTGATTTTATAAGGAATAGAAATCCTGCCACTTGGAGTCCCATCATGAAAAAAAGAGCTTTGGTAACCGGCGGAGCCGGCTTTCTGGGAAGTCATCTCTGCGACCGGCTCCTGGCGGATGGGTACGATGTGCTCTGCTTGGACAACTTTCACACGGGCCGTAAGGAGAACATCGCCCACCTGCTGGGCCATCCCTATTTTGAACTGGTGCGCCATGATGTGACCTTCCCGTATGCCTGCGAGGTGGACGAGATCTACAACCTGGCCTGTCCGGCGAGTCCGCCGCACTACCAGTCCGATCCGGTTCGGACCACGAAGACAAGCGTGCATGGGGCGATCAACATGTTGGACCTTGCCAAGGAGACCGGCGCACGGATCCTGCAGGCGTCCACGAGCGAGGTCTACGGCGACCCTGAGGTCCATCCCCAGGTGGAATCCTATTGGGGCCGGGTCAACCCCATCGGCATCCGCAGCTGCTACGACGAGGGCAAACGCTGTGCGGAAACCCTTTTCTTCGACTATTGGCGGCAACACCAGGTCGACATCAAGGTGGTCCGGATTTTTAACACCTATGGCCCCCGAATGCATCCGAACGATGGCCGCGTTGTCTCCAACTTCATTGTCCAGGCGCTACGAGGCGAGGACATCACCCTTTATGGTGATGGTTCTCAGACGCGGAGCTTCTGCTATGTGGATGACCTGGTCGAAGGTTTCCGCCGTATGATGGGAACGGGTCGGGATTTTCCGGGGCCAGTGAACCTGGGCAACTCCGCTGAATTCACCATGTTGGAGCTGGCCGCGAATGTCGTCGCCCTCACGGGCTCCCGTTCGCGGATTGTCCACCGCGCACTGCCCGCGGACGACCCCAAGCAACGTCGGCCCGACATCGGGCTGGCCCAGGAAAAGCTGGGGGGGTGGAGCCCCGTCATCGACCTTGAGGAGGGGTTGGGGCGCACGATCGCTTATTTCCGGAGCCTGGTGTGATTTCTGGGGGGCGCCTTGCTGGCCGGCATGCGGCTTTGGGAGCCGGTATTTTCTTCGATTCCGGGCACCGGCGGCGGGAAGAGCCTGTTCCTGCGGAGGACGGCGGTCCGGAGCCTGGCCCGTAGGCTCCCCCCGGAATCCCTCTTTTTTGGGCTTTTCTTCCAGTCAAGAGTTCCTAGAGAGGTACCTCGCCCCGCAACAACACTCACACGTGAATCGATCCATGAGCCCCTCCTCTATCCCCGTGAAACTCAAGCCCTCCGCCGGAATGTCGGTCGAGGAAATCAAAGAACTCATCACCTATCATCTGCGTTACAGCCAAGCGCAGGCCAAACCCGTGGCCAGTGTGGCAGACTGGCGGAAGGCGGTTTCGCTGGCGGTCCAGGACCTCCTGATCAATCGCCTGATCGCTACGCAGTCGGCCCACCGCGAGGCCGAGGCACGCCGGGTTTATTACTTGTCCCTGGAGTACCTGATGGGACGCTTGCTCACGAACAACCTGTATAACGCGGGAGTGCACGACAAGGTCGTGAAGGCCTTGGAGGAGCTTGGGGTGGATTACGAGGAACTGCGCGAGGACGAGGTGGACATGGGGTTGGGCAATGGGGGCCTGGGGCGGTTGGCGGCGTGTTTCCTCGACAGCATGGCAACGCTTGACCTTCCCGCGGTTGGGTATGGAATCCGCTACGAGTTCGGGTTGTTCCGGCAGGAATTTGTGAATGGCCACCAGGTGGAGCACCCCGATGGTTGGCTGCGCTACGGCAACGTCTGGGAGATCATCCGTCCGGAATATGCCCAGAGCATTCCGATGTACGGGGAGGTCCAGAGCGTGTTCGACGACACCGGCCGTTACGCCCCCCAGTGGATCAATTACCGGGAGGTGGTCGGGGTGCCCTACGATATTCCCATCGCCGGTTACGGCACGGACACCTGCAATTTCCTGCGCCTCTGGGAGTCCCGGGCCTCCGAGGACCTCAATTTCGAAACCTTCAACCGCGGCGGTTATGTCGAGGCTGTTCAGGAAAAGAACCTTTCGGAAACCATCTCCAAGGTCTTATATCCGAATGACAAGACGGAGAACGGGAAGGAGCTGCGGCTTGTGCAGCAGTATTTCTTTGTCGCGTGTTCGCTTCGTGACATCCTGCGTCGTTATGAGCGGGAGTACACGGGTTGGGACCGACTGGCGGACAAGGTGAGGGTACAGTTGAACGACACGCACCCGGCGGTGGCTGTGCCGGAATTGATGCGGATCCTCCACGATGAGAAGGGGATGAGCTGGGAGGACGCGTGGGAGGTTGTCGCCCAGGTGTTCGCGTACACCAACCACACCCTGCTGCCGGAGGCGCTTGAGCGATGGTCCGTGCCCTTGTTCCACAAGGTGCTTCCGAGACATCTCCAGATCATCTTCGAGATCAACAAGCGGCACTTGAAGCAGGTGGAGGCGATGTGGCCGGGCAACCTCGCCAAGCTCCGGGAGCTTTCTCTTGTCGAGGAGGGCCATCCCCAGTACCTGCGCATGGCCCACCTTTCCGTGGTCGCCTCCTTCTCGGTCAACGGTGTCGCCGCCATCCATACCGAACTGCTGAAAAGGAACCTGTTCCCTGACTTCAACGCCCTCTTCCCCGGCAGATTCAACAACAAGACGAACGGGATCACGCCCCGGCGCTGGCTGTTGGCCTGCAATCCGGAGCTCTCGGCCCTGATCGATTCGAAGATCGGCACGGGGTGGCCGCGTGACCTCGACCAGTTGAGGAAGCTGGATGCCTTCGCAGAGGACAAGGCGTTTCTGGGGGAATTTATGGCGATCAAGCGCCGGAACAAAGAGCGTTTGGCTGAAATTATCCTTCGGGAATGCGGGGTGGAGGTCTCCCCGGACGCGTTGTTCGACGTGCAGATCAAGCGGTTGCATGAGTACAAACGCCAGCACCTCAACCTGCTTCACATCCTCTACCTCTACCGGCGCCTCCTCCAGGAGCCGGATTTCGACATGGTTCCACGGGTATTCATCTTCGGCGCCAAGGCCGCTCCTGGCTACGAACTCGCCAAGACCATCATCAAGGCGATCAACTCGGTCGGCAAAGCGGTCAACAACGACCCCCGCGTACGGGGACGATTGAAGGTGGTTTTCCTTCCAAACTACCGGGTGAGCCTGGCCGCGCGCATTATCCCAGCGGCGGATCTTTCGGAGCAGATTTCCACCGCGGGCAAGGAGGCCAGCGGCACCGGCAATATGAAACTCGCCCTCAATGGCGCAGTCACGATCGGCACCCTGGACGGGGCGAACATCGAGATCAAGGACGCGGTGGGCGACGAAAACATCTTCATTTTCGGCAAGACGGTGGAGGAGGTCGAGGCCCTCTGGCGAAAAGGCTACCATCCCTGGCAGATCCTGGAAGGGCACGAGACGCTGCGCACCCTGGTTGAGTGGATTGGAAGCGACTACTTCACGCCCGGCGAACACCACTGCCTGCTTGGCCTGAAGCAGAGTCTGGCAGACCATGGGGATCCATTCCTGTGCCTGGCGGACTTCGACGACTACGTGCGGGCGCATTCGGAAGTGGATGCGGCATACCGCGATTCCGACCGTTGGGCGCGCATGGCGTTGGCGAACACGGCCCGGGTGGGAATGTTCTCGAGCGACCGGACGATCCGACAGTACAACGAGGACATCTGGGGTCTGACGCCGGTACCGGTGCAGGTGGGCGAATGAGCCGGGCGCCGGGGGTGGCGCCGGGGTATTTGTGGGTGGACGCAGAGTTCTCGAGCCTGGAGTTGGAGGAGGCGGAGATCCTGCAGGTCGCCCTGATGGCGACGGACGCACGGCTGAAGAGGCTCGCGCCCCCGGAGAAGGACCTTGTGCTCTTCATCCAGCGCAAGGACGACCGCGGGATCAGCCCCTGGGTCAAGGAACATATTCCCCACGTGGTGCGCGGATGCCTGGGTCCCACGGCGGTTCCTCTCGCCGATGCCGAAGTGAAACTCTGCCGGTACATCGACGCGGTAATCGGCCCGATCCGGGAAAAAGCCGAGGAGCGCCCGCTGATTGCGGGCAACAGCGTACACAATGACTGGCTGCTCCTGCGCCGCTTTTTCCCGGGGGTTCTTCGGCGCGCCCATTATCGGCTCCTCGATGTCTCGACGCTGAAGACACAGTGGACCGACCATTTCGGCGGCCAGCCGCCGGACAAGAAGGACCCCGCTTTCGTCCGGAAATGGTTTCCGGAGGCGATCCTCCGGGAGGGCATGGGGGAACACGACGCCCACTACGACATCCAGGCCAGTGTTGCCGAGCTGGCGTACTACCGCGCTCAGCTTTCCGGGGGCACCGAACGGAACGCCAGCACGGTCTGATGCCGGTAGGTGATGCCGGGGCGTAGGATGATGCTGCCGCAGTCGGGGCAGGTGGTTCCGGCGGGATGCCCCTGGCAGTTGAGGCCAAGTCCCTGGTGGGGAACATGGGTTTTGCCGTGTTTGCCGGGACGGCTCGGCTGGATATGGCGCCCGGTGTTGAAGTCCAGACAATCCTCCGTGGTTGCAATGTCCATGACCCTGCCGCTGGGGGGGTGCTCGAGGCGTGCAGCGGGGACCAGGTCTCCCCGGCGGGTACGGCGGACCACGTAGAGTTCGCCGTTGAGGTGTTCGAGACAGGGCAGGATATCGCCGAGGCGGGAACGGTGGTTCAGGTCACAGGGGTGGCCGTGCACGGTTTCGCAATGGTCCCCCGGGCTCAGGTCGCGTTCGGGGGGGATGCGGTGCTCGGCGAAAATGGTGAGATGGTGGTCGCCGATCCCCGCGCTTCCCACGCCCCCAAGGTTGAAGAAGTTGTTTTGGGCGAGGGCAAGGGGCGTGGGACGGTCGCTTTCGGCCCGGAAGCGGATCATCAGCTCGTTGCGGTCGGTCAGACGAAAGGCGACGATGGCGTCCACTTCCCCCGGGTAGCCTTCCTGGCCGTGTGGGCTGACGTGGCGGAGGCGCAGGATGTCGTTGTCGGCATCGACCAGAGTCCAGACCTGCTTGTCAAACCCCTGAAGTCCTCCGTGCAGATGGTGTGGCGGGGCGTTGGCGACAAGGGCGTATTCGGTGCCATCGACGGAGAATCGGCCATGGGGGATTCGGCCGCAGACTCGTCCGATGACGGCGCCGAAGTAATTGGGGGAATGCACGTAGTCATCCAAGGTGGGATAGCCCAAAACGACGTCCGCGCTCTCACCGCGGGCGTCGGGCACCTGCAACTCCAGCAGGGTCGCTCCATATGTCATGACCCTCGCCCGCATCCCCATATTGTTGGAGAGGGTATAACAGATGATTTTGCGCCCGTCCGGAACGCTCCCGATGGTTTCCTCCTCAATCATGAATACATGATATAGGAAAAGCGCGATGGATGCCAGCGGAAAACGGAGGGGAGGGGGTGTGGAAATGCGTGGCAATCGGGGGAAGTTCCGGCTTTTCATGAGGTGAGCCTGCCGGTAAAGAAGGAGGGATGAGAATACGATTTCTGCTGTGTATCTGTGTTGGGTTGGCGTGGAGCGCGGGGGTGTGCGCGCAGGCGTCCCGTGCCCGCCCGGTGGACGGTTTTGCGGCGGTGGTGAATGGGAAGGTGGTCACGGTCAGGGACGTGGTCGATTCGATCCGCCCGCAGCTGGAGCAGATCCGCAGGATGGGCCTCCCGCAGAAGGAGGGCCTTGAGAGGCAGAACCGCATCTATGCCGAAGGGCTGGAGCGGCTGATCGACCAGAAGTTGATGGTGAACAAGTTCGAGAAACTTGGCGCGAACCTTCCCCCGGGCGCCCTGCGCGAACGCACGGAGTCGATTCTGCGGGAGCGATTCGGCAATAATCGCGCCGAATTGCTCGCGGCCCTCCGGCAGGTCGGCAAGAGTGAGCAGGAGTGGCAGGAGGAACTGAAAGAACAGCTCATCGCCCAGAGCATGACGCAGCAGTTTGTCTCCAGGAACCTGCGCATCCCCCCCGCAGACCTGCGGGAGGCTTATGAACGGAGACGCGGGGAATTCCTCCGCCCCATCGAGTTGAGGCTCCGGGCCATTTCGTTCCGTCCCCCCGCCGAGGGTCGCGAGGCACAGCGCGCGGCGCACATCGCGGCGGTCCTCGACCGCCTTCAGGCGGGGGAGGATTTCGCCACGCTGGCGCGCGAGGTCTCCGAGGGACCGCGCGCGGCACAGGGCGGGGACGAGGGATGGGTGAATCCGTCGGTTCTTCCGGAACCGTTGCGCGTTACGCTCGAGGCCCTGGAACCAGGGGAAGTGAGCGGCCTCGTCGAGACCCCGACCCAGTCCTTTCTTTTCCGGGTGGAAGAGAGAAGGGGAGGGGAACCCATGGAGTTCCAGGAGGTGCAGGCGCGCCTGGAAGCCGACCTCCGCGGGGACCGTTTCGAGGCAGCCTACCAAGAATGGGTTGGGAATCTCCGTCGGGAGTTCCCAGTTTTCCGCTACGCGGAATCGGGGGCCCTTGAACATGTCGACCTGTGAGAAAACCCGCCGGATCGGTATTACCTTAGGGGACCCCAACGGCATCGGACCTGAAATCGTCTTGAAGGCGTTGGGGGAATTCCGGAAGTCAGGTGAGGAAGGGGTGGAACTGCTGCCCATCGGCGATCCGGAATTGATTCAAGCCACGGCACGACGGTTTGAACTGCCCCTTGTTCCGTGTTTCCGAGGCGAGGAAGCGGCCCCGTTTCCGGTTCCGGAGTTCGGAAAGGTGACGGCGTCGGCGGGAGCGGCTTCCGCGGCATGGGTGGAACAAGGGATTACCGCCTGCCTCTCCGGGGAACTGGATGCACTGGTGACGGGGCCGATCAGCAAGGAGGCCTGGAAGTTGGCGGGAAAAGAGTATCCGGGTCATACGGAGCTTCTGGCGGAGCGCTGTGGCACGAAGCGGTTTGGGATGTTGTTGGAAGGTGGAGGGTTGCGGGTGATGTTGGCCACGCGGCATCTGCCGCTGCGTCGGGTGGCGGAGCAGTTGACGGAGCATGACATCCGTTTGGCCGTGGAGCTGTTGGTCGAAGGATTGCCCCTCCTCGGGGTCTCCAGCCCGCGCATCGCCGTTTGCGGACTCAATCCACACGCGGGCGATGGCGGGGCGATCGGCACCGAGGAGCGCGACTGGATCGCCCCGCTGCTGCGTCGGATGGAGGACGAGGGACTCCCCGTCTCCGGCCCCCATCCCGCGGATACGGTGTTCCATCAGGCCGTCCGTCTCGGTCAGTTCGACGCCGTCGTCGCCCTCTACCACGATCAAGGCCTCGCCCCCCTCAAACTCTGGGCGTTTGACGAGGGAGTCAACCTCACCTTCGGCCTTCCCCTTGTCCGAACTTCCCCCGACCATGGCACGGCCTTCGGCATCGCCGGTCGCGGGGTGGCCCGTCCTGACAGCCTCCTGGCCGCCATTCGCCGCGCCCTCCAGCTCAGCACCCAGCCCCTGCCATGGACGCGCGCACTGTCTGCCTGACCCGGGCACGGGACTTGAGGGCCTACCTCGAGGATATTGGGTTTCGTCCCGGCAAGAGCCTCGGGCAGAACTTCCTCGTTGACGCCAACATGCGCGACCTTATCGTTGACGCCTCGGGAACCGGTCCAGGGGATCATGTCGTGGAGGTGGGGCCTGGCCCGGGAGTGATGACCGACGCGCTGGCCGCGCGTGCTGCGCGCGTGACGGCGATCGAACTGGACGCCCGACTGGTCAACCACCTCCGCTCCCGTTTCCAGAACGAACCCCGCGTGGAGGTCCGGCACCAAGACGCCACCCGCTGCGACTGGGCCGTCCTGCTGCGCCCCGACCCGGTGCGGGTCGTCTCAAACCTGCCCTATTCGGTGGGAAGCCGCATCCTGTATGACCTCGCCGACCCGGCCTGGGCTCCCCTGAGCGTGACGGTGATGCTTCAAAGCGACGTGGCGGACCGCCTGTTGGCGGCCCCGGGAGGAGAACTCTACGGGTTGTTGACGGTCCGCATGGCGTGGAGTTTCGAGGTCCGGCGCGTGCGCAATGTGCCTGCGGAGTGTTTTTGGCCGCCGCCGCGTGTGGGAAGCAGCGTGGTTCACCTTCAACGTCGCGCGGCTCCGCTGGTCGCGCTGGAAGACCCGGCCCTCTTCGAGTCCCTCCTCCAGTTCGCGTTCACACGCCGCCGCAAGCAGATGGGCTCCATTCTGCGCGACTTTGGCCGTGCCGTGCCCGCGGGCATTCTGGACCCCGCACGACGCCCCGAGACCTTGTCCCCCACCGAGTGGGCCGTTCTGGCGAACGCCCTCTGAACGGTGTCCTGCGGAGGGATTTGCCGAAGAGCGAACTTTTGGCTTTTCCTCCGGAGGGGCGCACGTTATGCGGCGTGAATGATCCAAGACAAGGACTTGTTTGGCGAGGGGCCCGGGGACGAGGAGGAATGGATGGAGGCCTTGTCGGGGCCTGTGACCCTTGCGCGCATTCATGCGGCGGCCGTGGTGGGGGTAGAGGCCTTTCCGGTTGAGGTGGAGGTGCATACCCACTTCGGGAACGAGGAGAAGTTCTCCCCGGCGATCGTGGGGTTGCCGGACGCCGCCGTGCGGGAGAGCATCGACCGGGTGACGACCGCGTTGATCAATTGCCGTCAGAAAGCGCCCTTTGGTGGGCGATGGTTGATCAATCTTGCGCCGGCGGACCTGCGCAAGGAGGGCCCCAGCTTCGACCTGCCGATCGCGTTGGCCACGCTCTGCTCCCTGGGTGTGCTGGAGAAGGCGGCGCTGGCGGGATGCATGGCTGTCGGTGAGCTTGCGCTCTCGGGCGAGTTGCGCCGGGTGAGGGGGGTGCTTCCGATCGCACTGCGTGCGAGGGAGATGGGGGTGCGGCGTCTTTTCGTGCCGTCGGATAATGCGGAGGAGGCGGCGGTGGTAGGGGGTACGCTCCAAGTCTTCGGGGTTTCCCACCTGCTGGATGTGGTGGGCTTCCTGCAAGGGGCCACCGAGCTGGCTCCAACGGTCGTGGACACCGCCAAACTTTTTGAAACCTATCAGAATTACCCGTTGGATTTCGAGGAGGTGAAGGGTCAGGAGGGAGCCCGGCGCGCCCTGGAGGTGGCGGTGGCCGGTGGGCACAATCTGCTCATGATCGGCAGTCCCGGCACCGGAAAAAGCATGATCGCGAAGAGGATTCCCACCATCCTGCCGCCCCTGACGCTTCCCGAGGCGCTGGAGGCGACCCAGATCCACTCGATCGCCGGAACCCTTCCCCCACACCAGGCCTTGGTGGCGCAGCGGGCTTTCCGCTCACCCCATCACACCGTGTCGGACGCGGGGCTCCTGGGCGGTGGGACCCACCCCATGCCCGGGGAGGTGAGCTTGGCTCACCATGGAGTCTTGTTCCTGGACGAACTCCCCGAATTCGCGCGGAATGTGCTGGAGGTGATGCGCCAGCCCCTCGAGGATGGACAGGTCACGATCAGCCGCGCCGCGGCGAGTCTGACGTTTCCCTGCCGGTTCATGCTGGTTGCCGCGATGAATCCCTGCCCCTGCGGCTACCACGGAGACCCGAAACACCGTTGCGAATGCGGCACCACCGCGATTCAACGCTACCGAAACCGCATCAGCGGGCCCTTGCTCGATCGCATCGACATCCACATCGAAGTCCCTTCCGTCCGATATGAGGAGCTCACGTCCCTGGAGGCCGGCGAACCCTCCGAGGCGATCCGCGATAGGGTGGTGCGGGCCCGCGCAATCCAACACCAGCGCTTTCGTGACACGCCACGGGTGCACTGCAACGCCGGCATGGGCTCGCGCGAGCTGGCGCGCCACTGCCGCCTCAACGCCGAAGGCCACCACATGTTGCGCGTCACGATGGACGACCTCAACCTCAGCGCACGCGCATACGACCGCATCCTCAAGGTTGCCAGGACCATCGCGGACCTCGCCAGTTCGGAGTCCATCGAAATCCACCATCTTGCCGAGGCCATCCAATACAGGAGTCTCGACAGGGGCGGGTGGAATTGAGCGAGGCTCATCCCGCCCGCCTGTTCCGTGCGGTCAGGTCGCCGGAGGGACGGGTTCTTTCGCGGCGATTTTCGCGCGGAGATCCGGGTGGAGTACGTCGTCGAGCACGTGTCCCGTGCAAGCCTCGATCCCTTTGGTCAGCCGCACAAGGGCGAACAGCATGACCAAGGTGGTCGGCAGCGCGATCACGGGCCAGCTCAAAGCGGTCATCTTCCCGATTTCCCGGTTGAAGGCCTCCGTGCCGGAAGGACTCCGGACCAGCAGCCTCGCGAGGGCGAAGTTGAGGGCGGCGCTCAGGCCAAAGGAGGCGATGACCCAGCCCTGGCAGGAGGCGATGACCGCTTCAAAGCGGTCACGGGCCCCACGGGCGTCGAGCGAGGCGTCGATTAATTGGACATCGAACATTTCGGGGGAATAGAGCAGGGAGCGGAGGAGGGGGCGTTTGGACTTCGCGGAGGCGAGGATGGCCACGGCGAAGAGGAGGGGGACCGCCGCTTCCTTCACGGCGATCCATTCCGTGGGGACGTTTTTGAGGAGCCCGATGGCGCCAGTGACCAGAACGCTGACGAAGCCGATGACCGAGAAGAGGTTGACCTTTTCGCGGGCGATGCGGTCGTAAATGCCGTAGGCGATGGGAAAGGAGAGCGCGAGGAGGAGGACGGGGGCTGGGGGCAGGTGAAACCAGGCGCCCCCCTTGGAGAGGAGCAGGGAGGGCAGCACCACATTGAGCAGGAGATTCAGCCAGAGGTTCTCGCGTTTATGGGGAGGCATGGCTTATTTGGGGGAGTTGCGGAGGGCGTTGGCTCCGCGCACGGTCATGAAGATGCCGGCGCAGAGGAAGAACCCCCAGGCGATGACATGGAAGCGGGGCATAGGGCGAAGGGCGAGGACCAGGCCCGAGGCGAGGACCAGGACCACGGCAGCTGCCGTGAGGAGAAGGAGCTTGGATCGTTTTGTCATGTCGGCAATCTTTAGCGCGACGAAGGGGGACGCGCAAGCATGAAGCCCTCGTGTTCCCTGTGCCGACCGCCGTCCTGGCCAGGCGGCTTCTTTAGGAACCGGAGGGCTCCTCGTAGTCCGGGCCGTTCTGCACGGGGCAGATTTCGCGGATGAGGCCATCCTCCAGACTGTAGATCCAGCCGTGTACGGAAAGGGCCTGTCCCCGCTGCCAGGTGTCCCGCAATATCGTGGATTCGCAGACGTTGCGCACTTGGGCGAGGACATTCAGCTCGCAGAGACGGGCTCGCCGCGCCTCGGACGACAGAGCGTCCAATTCTGCCTGGTGTTCCCGCACGATGTCGTGGATGTGACGCAGCCAATTGTCCACCAACCCCAGCCGAAGACGGTCCGTCACCGCCTTCACTCCGCCGCACCCGTAGTGGCCGCAGACGATGACATGTCGGACCCGGAGGACATCCACCGCATATTGGAGACACGAAATGCAGTTCAGGTCGCCATGGGAGACGATGTTCGCGACGTTCCGGTGGACGAACACCTCGCCAGGCTTGAGTCCGACGATTTCGTTGGCGGGCACGCGGCTGTCGGCGCAGCCGATCCACAGGAACTTGGGGCTCTGCTGGCGGGAGAGCTCCTCGAAGAAGCCGGGCTGGTCGCGACCAATCCGTTCCGACCAGTCCCTGTTATTCTGGAGAAGCTGCTTATAGGAATACATGGGGGTCACCATAACCGAAATCGCCACGCGGGGAAAGGGCGAATCTTCCCGAAGCCCGCCCCGCACGCACTCCCACGTGTTTTCCGCGCACTGGAGGCCAGAAACGCCTTTTGGATTGAAGGTTGCGATTTTTATGCCAAGGAGTCCGCATGTCTTCTCCCGTCCGTGTCCGTTTCGCTCCCTCGCCCACGGGGCAGGTTCATATCGGCAACATCCGTGCCGCCATTTTCAACTATCTTTTCGCTCGTTCGTGCGGCGGGCGTTTCCTCCTCCGGGTGGAGGACACCGACCGTGAACGAAGCACCCCGGAGGCGGTCGACAAACTGATGGAGGTGCTCGACTGGCTGGAGCTGCGCCCGGACGAGCCCCCCCTCTTCCAGTCCACGCGTCTGGAGGCCCACCAAGCTGCCGCCGCTGCCCTGGTGGAAGCCGGCCACGCCTACCTCCATGCACGCGGCCAGGGGGAGGCCCCGGCCTTATACTTCCGTATTCCGGGCGACCCGGTGCTGATGGGGGATTTCCTGCGGGAGGTGGGGCCGGTGGAACTGCCGTTGACCGCGGGGGAGGTTTTCCGCTTGGACGCAACGGGGATCCAGTATGTGGGCGTGAGCCGCAAGGGAAAGCCGGACCCCGGTGGTTGCTGCCTGGCCGGTATGGCCGGTCTTGAAGTTCTTGGGGAAGGGGGGCGGGTCCTTTTTCGACTAGGTGACGCCGCCGAATTCCAGACCAGCGAAGCCCTCGCCCTCCGCTTCCTCCGGCGGGAATTGGTCTTCCAAGACCAAGTCAAGGGCCCCTTGGCCAAACCTCTGGACTCGATCAAGGACCAGGTCATCGTCAGGGCGGACGGCTTCCCTGTTTTTCACTTGGCGAACGTCTGCGACGACATCGAGCAGGCCGTGACGCATGTCATTCGGGGCGATGACCATGTCGAGAACACCTTCCGCCACATTGGCCTCTTCCGGGCGCTGGGTGCGGAAGTCCCGGTGTACGCCCATCTGCCCATGATCGTCAACGCCCAGGGAAAACCCTATTCCAAACGGGACGGGGACGCCTTTGTGGGCGACTTCCGCGACAAGGGATATCTCCCGGAGGCCCTCTTTAACTACCTGACACTGCTCGGATGGTCACCCGGTGACGACCGCGAGAAGATGAACCGGGACGAACTGATTGCAGCCTTCTCGCTCGAACGTGTCCAGCGCTCCCCGGCCCAGATGGACCTCCAGAAACTCGCAAACCTCAACGGACGCCACATTGGCGACCTGCCGGAGGACCTCTATCTTGCGGATGTGCGCGACCTCCTCTCGCGCCGCCCCTGGGCCGCGTCCCTGAGCGCGGAGGACTGGGCCGGCGTGGCGCGCCTCATGCGCCCGCGCCTCCGCACCTACGCCGATGTCGATTCCTGGCGTTTCTTCGCCGACGAGGATTTCGACCGCCCGGCGGCCGCCATGCGGCGGGGGCTGGGAAAACCCGCCCAGCGTTTGGCCCTCGAACGCATCGCCGACGAACTCGATGCGGGGCAGGACCTCCCCGCTGCCCGTGCGGCCGCCGTCGCGGCGCTGGAGATCGACGAAGGCTCCCTGAACCTTCCGCTTCGCGTGGCGCTCACGGGTGAGACGGGAGGGCCGGACCTGGAACTCCTTCTCCAACGACTCCCGCCCGCCTCCCTCGCCCGCCGCATCCGCAAAACCCTTTCCCTATCCTAAGGCCCACATGAACGACTCCTCTGAACCTAAACCCGGCAATTTCATCCGCGACCGGATCGACGCCGATCTGGCGTCGGGCCTGCATTCCACCGTCCGCACCCGTTTCCCTCCGGAGCCCAACGGCTATCTCCATATCGGCCACGCCAAGTCGATCTGCCTGAACTTCGGTCTCGCTCGTGACTACGGGGGGACGTGCAACCTCCGCTACGACGATACGAATCCGGTTCGCGAGGACCAGGAGTATGTCGATGCGATCGCTGAGGACGTCCGCTGGCTCGGATTCCAGTGGGATGGCGATGCGAAATACGCCTCCGACTACTTCGAGCGCATGTACGGGATCGCCGTGGAACTCATCCGCAAGGGGCTGGCCTATGTCTGCACCCTCACCCCCGACGAATTCAGGGACTACCGCGGTGTCCCCACCCGCCCCGGCACGCCAAGCCCTTGGCGTGACCGCCCCGTGCAGGAAAACCTCGACCTCTTCGCACGCATGCGCGCTGGCGAATTCCCCGACGGCTCCCTCGTCCTGCGCGGGAAAATCGACATGGCGAGTCCCAATCTCCACATGCGCGACCCGGTCTTCTACCGCATACGCCACGCCAGCCACCATCGCACGGGCGACGCCTGGTGTCTCTACCCCAGCTATGACTTCTCCCACTGCCTGGAGGATGCATTCGAGCACATCACCCATTCGCTCTGCACCCTCGAATTCGAGGTTCACCGCCCCCTCTACGATTGGATTCTGGAGAACGTCGACAGCCTGGATCGCCCCCTGCCGCGGCAGACCGAGTTTGCCCGGCTGAACCTCACCTACACCGTCATGAGCAAACGGAAACTCCTGCAGCTCGTGCAGGAGGGGAGGGTGGGAGGATGGGACGACCCCCGCATGCCCACCCTGCGCGGCATGCGCCGACGCGGCTACACCCCACGGGCCATCCGCCACTTCTGCGAACGTGTCGGTCTGACCAAGTATAACAGCCTCACCGACATGGCCCTGCTGGAGTTCTGCCTGCGCGAGGATCTCAACCAGGTCTCGCTCCGCCGCATGGCGGTGGTGGATCCGCTCAAGGTCGTGATCACGAACTATCCCGAGGACGCCGAAGAGTTCTTCGAAGCGCGGAACAACCCCGAGGATCCCTCTGCAGGCACACGGAAGGTCCCTTTTGGGCGGGAGATCTGGATTGACCGCGAAGACTTCATGGAGGAGGCTCCCGCTAAATTTTTCCGGCTCGCGCCGGGACGTGAGGTGCGCCTTCGCGCGGCCTGTTACATCACATGTCATGAGGTTTTGAAGGACGGGGAGGGGAGGGTGGTGGAGCTGCGTTGCACCTGGGATCCTGAATCCCGGGGTGGGGGCACCGCCGATGGACGCAAGGTGAAGGGAACCATCCACTGGGTGAGTGCCCGCCACGCGGTCCCCGCGGAGTTCCGCCTCTATGACCGCCTTTTCACGGTGGAGACTCCTGATGCGGTGGAGGGACGGGAATTCACCGAGTTTCTCCATCCGGATTCCCTGCGGGTGGTGCGGGGGTATGTGGAACCCGCTGCCATGGGTCTCGCCCCCGAGACACCCCTCCAGTTTGAGCGCGTGGGGTATTTCACCCCGGATGCGGACGGGACAGCCGAGCGGCCTGTATACAACCTCACTGTCAGCCTCAAGGATTCCGGGAAGAAGGCCTGACCGGCTACTTTCCCCTTGCGATGACGCGAAAACAAGGCAGAGTGAAGACATGAACCCACCCGAACCTCCGCATCCCGGCATCCGGGCCCTGGTCCGTTCCATCCGCCGATTCGAGATGGCCGTTGTGGTCGTACTCATCCTCCTCATGATGCTTGTGGTGCTGCTCTCGACGGTCGAGCTGGCGGTCACCCTCTGGAACAAGATGATGGACACGCCGATGTTCCTGCTTGGGCTGGAGGAATTGCTGGAGGTGCTTGGCCTTTTCATGATGGTCCTAATCGGATTGGAACTTCTGGAAACCATCAAAAACTACCTCACCCACCACGCGCTGCATGTGGAGATCGTTCTCCTTGTCGCCATGATCGCCGTCGCCCGGAAAGTGATCCTGATCGACATGAAAGCCATGGACCCTGGTTCGATGCTGGGGGTGGCCGCCCTGCTCATAAGCTTGGCGGGAAGTTATTTTCTTATCCGTCGCGTGCTCCCCGCCGTTTCGCCTTCCACGGAGAAGTGAGGCATGCCCGTGCCTCCCTCCCGCTTCTGGAGCTCGAGGCTTCACCTGGCCCGGCTGGAGCGATCCGAGTTCGTGGCCCTGCTTCCTCCTGTCCTCTTCGTCACCGCCGTTTTCCTCCTCTTCCAGTTCCTTGGAACCGGCCGGTATTCCTACAGCACCTCAAATTCCGCCTGGAAATGGATGGTCCAAAACTGGTCCTCCGGTGGCATCGCGATGGGTTCGGGGGATTATTCGCATGGTTTTCTGGTCCCCCTGGCCTCCCTCTGGCTCGTCTGGCGCAAGAGGGACGAGTGGGTTCTCGTCCCCAAACGCAGGAGCCTGGCCGGACTTATCGGGGTCGTCGCCAGCCTGTTCCTTCATTATGTGGGCTACAAGACCCAGCAGACCCGTCTCTCGCTCCTCGCGATCATCGGCCTCACCTGGACGGTCCCGTTTTACCTCCATGGGTGGGAAGTCGCGAAACGACTGATCTTCCCCTGCGCGTTCCTGGTCTTCGCCGTGCCACTCAACTTCCTCGAGGGCCTCCAATTCCCGTTGCGGATGGTCAATACCCGCCTCTCTGTCCTGGTCCTCAACGGCCTGGGCATCGAGGTGCGCAGCGTGGGCACCGCCATTTACGGTCCCCCCTTCGACATGTCGGCGAAACTGCGCCTGGAGGTGGCCGATCCCTGTTCGGGAATCCGTTCGCTGACGGCGATGATGGCGCTGACGGCGGTCTATGGGTACGTGGTGATGCGCGGATTCTGGCGGAAGTGGCTGCTTTTCCTCTGCTCGATCCCGCTGGCCATGTCAGGAAACCTGGTGCGTATCGTTTCCATCGGAGTCCTCTCCGCCGCCTTCGACTCCGACATGGCCGCGGGTCTTCCGCACGATTACGCCGGCTTCATCGTCTTCGGCATGGCGATCACCCTCATGGTCGCCCTCGCCTCCTTCCTCAACCTTGCCCCCCGCACGATCCCCGCACCATGGCGAAAACAAGCCTCCTCCACCCCTATGTGATCCTCTTCGCGCTTCTGGGCGCGACCGCTCTCCTTCTGGCCCTCACCGTGGATGTTACGCTCACGGATGAGTCGGGAGTCCGCACGGAACTTCCGGAGACCTTGGGGGATACCTGGAGGGGCGACGAGGTGCTGTTCTGCCACAACCGCTTCTGTGGACGCAGCTGGCTTGCCGGCGATGTGGACCCCGGTCCCGACGGACTCAGGCACTGCCCGCGGAATTACCGGGACGAGCCTTGTGACGGAGAGCTGAGGACCCTCTCCATTGGTGAATACGAGATTCTCCCCAAGGACACGGTTATCTTCAAGAAGGAATACCACCGGCTGGACGCCCCGGAAAGGGAGGTGAACGTCTCGGTGGTTCTTTCCGGCGAGGACCGCACCTCGATCCACCGTCCGGAAACCTGCATGCAGGCCCAAGGCAACACGATCGTGAGCACCCCCGTCATTGAAGTTCCCCTACAGGGGCAGGCTCCCCTGAAGGTGATGGTGCTCAACCTTAACCGCACCCTTCCCGGAGGACGTCAGCTTCCCAGCTATTATGCCTACTGGTTTTCAGGCAAGGACCGCGACACACCCCATCACCACGAGCGCGCCCTCTGGATGTCGATGGACCGGGTGTTCCGCGGTGTGGCCCACCGCTGGGCCTACATCGCGGTGGCCGGACGCCGTGAGCTGGACGATTTTGACACTACTCACCACGAAGAAATCCGAGAGGTGGTGGGCCTGCTTTATCCTGCGATCCGTGTGCGGGGGGACGAGCGGTGAGTGGGCGGCCAGCGGTGTTTTTCGACAGAGACGGAGTGATCAATGTGCCCCCGCCTCCGGAGCAGCGGTACATCACCCATCCCTCTGGGTTCGTGCTGATGCCCGGCATCGCCGAATCCTTCCGGATTCTTAACGAAGCGGGATGGCCGGTGGTGGTGGTGACGAACCAGAAGTGTGTCGCCACCGGACGCCTGACCGAGGAGGGGCTGGCTGCGATCCACCTGCGGATGAGGGAATTGCTGGCGGAGCAGGGGGCGCGGGTGGATGACCTGCGGTACTGCCCGCATTCCGGCGATCCCCCATGTGCATGCAGGAAACCCGCCCCCGGCATGATCTTTGCGGCCTCCCAGGCCCTCGGCTTAGATCCCTGCCGCTCCTGGCTGGTTGGGGACCAGCTCCGCGACCTCCAGGCCGGCCGCGCCGCAGGCTGTCGCACCGTCTGGGTGGGCCCCGAAGCCCACCCCCATCCCCAGGCCGACCGTGTCCTTTCCGATACCTCTCTTCTCCCCACTTGGGTCCGTAACCTTCTCGCGGGAACGCCCTAAAACCTTGATTTTAATGCTTGCAGGCCATTTCAACCCTCTTTAGAGTCAAAAGCATGACCGACACCCCTCCCCACAGCCTCCGCATCCGCTACAATGACCCCGAAGGAAATCCGACTGAACTGGTGTTGGCGGACAAGCCGATCACCATCGGACGCAGTCCGGATGCGGACATCATCACGCTGGATGAGCGCGCCTCCCGCATGCATTGCGGGATCCGCATCTGGGATGGGGAATACTACGTCAAGGACCTCAAATCGAAGAACGGGACCTATCTCAACAATCAACGTGTGGAAATGGCCAAGATCAAGCCTGGAGACAAGATCCGGCTGGGCAATACGATTCTGCATGTCGACGACAAGAAATCGCCTGGAACGGCCACGACGATTGACAGCCTCCAGCACGAGATGAGTGAAGGCAAGGGATACAAGACGATCCTTCGCGAGATTGTGGAGAACACGGGACCCGCACCCGTGCGTCCCACTCCGCGTCCCGCCGCGGAGCCCCCCCCGGTCGAGGAGTCCCGCACGAAAACCGCGAAACTGCTCACCCCCCCTCCCTCCGACAGTGGGGGAATTACCCTGGATGATCCGACGAAAGCCGAAGGGAAACCGATGGCTGCTGGCTCGAAAATCATCCGCCGCCCCCCGCCCACGGCCATCAAAATCAAGCGGTCCTGAGGAGGGGGCATGTCTGCCACACTGCCCGCTGAGCCCGTTCCGGTGGAGCCGGACGTTCTGGAACATGGTCGAAGCCCCGAGGGCATGGAGATCCACAGTGATCGCCGTCTCTTCATGCAGCTGTTGGCTTTCCGGGGTTGTCAGGATCCCTCCGAGCCCATCGCGTTTGTGCGCGACTCCGGCTGGGATGCCGTGGTCTACCAGGACGCCTCCGACCCCTGGGGCATCGCCCTCCTTCTTCTCGACACGGACCCGATTGCGTTTGTCGACCGCTTCGCTCCCGCCCTGCGCGTTTCCCCCTTCGCGCGCCTGGTGCCGCGTCCGGAGATGACTCTCTTTGCCCGCAGCTATTCCATCGGTTACGAAAGTGACCTTGAAAGGACCCTGGTGGATCGCCCCCGCGAAAGGGCCCTTTCTCCTCAATGGCCTTGGGCCGTTTGGTATCCCCTGCGTCGCACCGGTGAGTTCGCCAAGCTTTCCCGGCGCGACAAAATGAAGATTCTCGGGGAGCATGGGACGATCGGACGTGCGTGGGGGGATGCGGGCCACGCCCATGACATCCGTCTGGCCTGCTTTGGCATGGACCCTAACGACAACGACTTCACCGTGGCCTTGGTCGGGGCCGAGCTGCGCTCCCTCAGCAAGATTGTCGAGGTCATGCGTGGCACAGTGCAGACCTCCACCTACATCGAACGTCTGGGGCCTTTTTTTGTCGGCAGAGCCCTTTATCAGTCGCCGCTCTGAAGGTCGGCGTGGCGGCGGATGCGGTGGAGGCGGCGGGTGAGAAGGAGGGCCGCAAGCGCCAGTCCAATGGCCAGGCCGGACCATAGGCCCACACCTCCGAGGCCCATCGGGAAACCCAGGAACACCCCCAGGGGAATGGCGACCCACCAGTAGCTGAGCAGGAGCAACAGCGTGGGCACCCTCACATCTTTATACCCGCGCAAGGCCCCCATGCTGATGATCTGGATGCCGTCAAAGACCTGGAAAACACCGGTGATCGCAAGGAGCCTTGCGCTGAGGGCGGCGAGGGCGGCGTCCCGGGTGAAGAGTGCGGCGATTGGTACGCCGAGGGCGAGGTAGACCAACGCGCAGAGCGCCATGAATGCCGTGCCGAGACCGTGTGCGCCGCGGGTGATGAGGAGAGCGCGTCCGGATTGACCGGCACCCAGTGCGTGGCCGACACGGATGGTGACAGCCATGGAGATCCCGAGTGGGACCATAAACGTGGTGGCGGCGCAGGTGATGGCGATTTGGTTGGCGGCCAAGGCCTGGCTGCCCAGACGCCCCATGAGCACAGCGGTCAGGGCGAAGGCCCCGATTTCCAGCGCGAGCTGTCCGGTAACCGGTGCGCCCAGCGACCAGAGCGAGCGAAGGAAGGAGAAGGAAAGGGGGGCGCGCCATCTCTCCGGCCGATTGGGGGCGAGTGTGGGGGAAGCGCGCAGATACACGGCGAGCGCCAGGAGCGTGGCCACACGTGCGAGGCAGGTGGCGATGCCGGCTCCCTCCAGTCCCATCGGGGGGAAACCCGCCTTTCCAAAAATGAACAGGGCGTTGAGCAGCACGTTGAGTCCAACGCCGGCGAGTTGAATCCAGAAGACAGGCCAAGGATGGTTGAGGGATTCCGCGAAACTCTTGATGACCATGGTGGGCAGGAAGAAGAGCAGGGAGATGGCGATCCATCGAAGGTAGGGAGGCGTGGCGGCGAGGACCTCTGGCCTTTGTCCCAGGTGGGGGAGCAGAAGGGGGGATAACGACAGCAACCCCAGGATCAGCATGCCCCCCCATAGGCTGGCGTGCAGTCCATGCCGGAGGGTCTCGGAGGCCTCCCGCGGATTCCCGGCTCCGTGTGCGTGGGACACGCGGACCGAAACTGCGGCGGCCAGGCCGATGCCCGTCGCGAGAAGCACGTGGACGAGGGCGTTGACCAGTCCTGCGGCGGCGAGGGCCACCTGGTCGACCCTCCCAATCATGAGAGTGTCGCTGAGTCCCAGCAGCATCTGCCCCAGCTGTCCTGTCAGGATGGGAAGGGCAAGGCGGAGAGTGTGTCGGTTTTCGTGCAGGAGGGAGGGCATGGGGAATCCCGCCCAGGGGCGGCTGTCCCATGTAGCGGAATCCCTCCGCCGGATCAAATCCTCCGAATGGAAATCCTCCTGCGGGGCTAGGGAGTTTCACCATGGGCACCACGACTCACCCCAGGGGCTTCAAATTCCAGCTCCCGCCCCGGGGAGTCTGCCAGCAGGGAAGGGGGGGCTGCCGATGTTTTTCCGGGAAGGCAAACTCCTTGAAAGGCGTGCGAAATCGCGTATGGGTGGCAGTCATGTCGGAACCGACCCCCTTTGATTTCTGGTATGCGGTGAACAATACCCGGGTGCTGCAACTCCCCGAACAGGGGCTTGAAACCTTTGGGGTGACCCGCATCCAGTATCATTTGCTCACCGAATCGATGGATGCGGTGGACCAGGTCCGCGTCCGCGAAGGCACGCTTGTCGCGGCACAGCCCCGCATCCTGACTCCCGACCACTTGCTTCATGGATCGGTCGAGGGCTTTGAGGACGAAGAAAGTGGACGGTTCCTCTCCTGGCTGCGCGCGAACCATCCCGAGGCCCGATTTGTCCGTTACGGATTCACCATTCGGAAACAGGACATCCAAGACACGCTTCTGCACGAGAACCTGGAGACGGTCGCGGGCAACGTCCTTGAGCACACACGCGAGGCTGGCGGGGCGCGTGCGGTCCTGCTGGGGGTTGAACAGCCCTGGGAAGTCTGCCTGCTCAAGCTGATGTTTGACCTCGTCGAGAAGTCCGCCCCCCGCCAGATCGCCGATTTTCAGTCCAGGAACATGCTGCCGAACCCCCACCGGCTCCAGCAGGACATCGAGGCCGAGTTCTGCGCCGCTGCGCGCGACCCCTCGCGCATCCCCTATCTCCACAAACGTCTTGCGAGCCTCAACCTCTTCGAGGCCTACCAGGACCGTTTTTTCGCGCTCGTGCGGCAATCCAGAGGCTGATCCATGCCCGTGCGCGCGATCCATCAGCTTCTGGCAGGCTACAGCAACGGCGACGCGATCTCCAATGAGGCCCGTAGCCTGAGGTCTCTTTTCCGTTCCTGGGGCCTGGCCTCCGAGATTTATTGCGAGCCGGCGCGCATTCTGCCGGAACTCCGGCGCGATGCCCGGGACCTCTCCAGGGCCTGCGAAGAGATCGGGAAAAATGATCTTTCGATGCTCCATCTTTCCATTGGCGCGGACGTCAACGAGGTTTTTCCCCGGCTGAAGGGCCCGAAGGTCATCCGCTATCACAATGTCACCCCGGCCGGTTATTTCCGGGCGCTCAACGACCATATCGCGAATCAACTGGAGTTAGGCCGCCGCCAGGTGGCCGCCCTTGCGGGCGTGGCGGACCTGAATCTCGCCGTGAGCGCCTACAATGCGCGCGAATTGGAGGCGCTGGGTTACCGCGATGTGCGCGTGCATCCCCTCGTACTCGAACTCCGTCGCCTGGAGGCCGCCCCCAACCGGGAGATCCTCGCCAAATATGCCGATGGCAGGCTCAACATCCTGTTTGTGGGCCGTTGCGCCCCCAACAAACGCATCGAGGACCTCCTTCACGCCTTCTACTATGTGCAGAAATTCGTGGCTCCCGGCTCACGCCTCGTTCATGTCGGAAGTTTTGCAGGCACGGAGCCTTACCACGCGCTGCTCAAAACCCTCCAACGTGATCTTCGCCTGGAGCACGTGGACATGGTCGGCTCCGTCCCAGAGGACCACCTGCGCGCCTACTACCAGGCTTCGGACGTCTTCCTGTGCATGAGCGAACATGAAGGCTTCGGCATCCCCCTTCTGGAGGCCATGCAGGCGGGCCTTCCCGTGATGGCTTATGATTCCGCCGCAGTTTCGGAGACGCTGGACGGGGCGGGTCTGCTTTTCCAGGAGAAGATTTTCGATGAATTGGCGGAGTGGATCGTGCGAGTGGCCAGGCCAGGCCCGCTCCGGGAGGCTGTATTGGCCGGCCAACGTGAGCGCCTCCGGAGATATGCGGAAATGGATGTCGCCGCGGCGCTGAAGAACCATCTCGCGCCGTTTTTATGAGACGCGCCTGGAAAAAAGGTTGGACAGGGCGTGGGAGCTGTTAGGGAGGATGAATGAGTCCCCGTTCCCCCTCTTTTTCCTCGCCGCGTCGCGCGCTGGTGTTGGCCGCGGGTTTTGGTGGCCGTTTGTCTCCCTTGACCCTCGACCTCCCGAAGCCCTTGTTTCCCTGCCGCGGCGAGCCCCTGATCGGACGACTGTTGCGACAGCTTGGGCAGTGGGGGGTTGTGGAAGTCTGCGTGAACCTGCACCACCTCGCGGACCGCATGGTGGAGGCGCTCCCGGGCCTCTGCCCCCCCGGCATGCGCCTAACCCTCTCCTTTGAACCCACCATTCTGGGAACAGGTGGACCGCTCCGGCGCATGAGGGGGTTCTTCGAGGAGGAGCCCTTTTGGATGTGCAATGCCGATTTGCGCCTGGAGGCGGATCCCCGCCCGCTGCTGGCCGACTTCCGGCGTCACCGTCCGTTGGCTGCGCTCTGGATGATCCCGGACCGGGGGCCTCGTACCGTGCGCTGCGAGCAGGGGAGGGTGGTGGATTTCCATTCGGGAGGGCGGACCTTCAGTGGACTCCACCTCGTATCTCCCCGCATCTGGAACCATGTTCCCTCGGAGGAGCGGTTTTACTCGGTGGTCGAGGTGTATGAGGCGGCGCTGCGTGCCGGGGAGAGGATTGACGCGGTGGAGTTGCCTGGGGCCCACTGGGCGGACCTGGGTACGCCGGATCGCCTGCTCGCGGAGAACGGAGGGTCCCTGGTGCTTCCAGGAGCGGTTGTGGACAAGGGGGCCGAGCTCAGGGACGCTGTGGTCGGACCCGGGGCACGTGTGCGGAGGGGACGGCCTGTCTCCGGCGTGGTCGCCGCACCCCACCGCGTCCTTGATTCCAGGGAACAGGCCTGGGTTCCCGATGCGGAGGCGGTTGAACTCCTGCCCGCCCGCGGGTCCGACCGCCGGTTCCTGCGCGTCTTCACCCCCTCTCGCTCCGTCATCCGCATGACCTGGGGAGAAGCCCGCCCCGAGAACCACCGGTTTCCCTCCCTCACCCGTTTTCTCCTTCGGAGGGGACTCCCCGTGCCGGCCCTCCTCCACACCGATCCGGATGGACGTGGCTGTTGGCTGGAGGACCTGGGACGGATCCATCTGCTCGACCGCCTCCGCGAGGGCAGTCCCACGCGCAACCTCCGCGACATGCGTCAGGTGTTGGCCCTCACCGCCCGCCTCCATGCCATCCCTCCCACAACCCGCCTCCGCACGGAACCCCCCTTCACCCGCGCCCTCTACGATTGGGAACAGGACCTCTTCCGCAGCGAGTTTCTCTCGCGTCACGCGAGCGGACTGGATCCCGACCGTCTCGCGGAAGCCCAGGCCACTGCCGTTGCCGCTCTCCTCCGCGAACCCTCCGTCCTTGTCCACCGCGACCTGCAAAGTACGAATTTCCTGTGGAGTCCGCACGGCTTCACGTTGATCGATTACCAAGGCCTGCGCCCAGGCCCGGCCGCCTACGACCTGGCCTCCCTTCTCGCAGACCCTTACGTCGACCGCCCCCTCGATCTGCAGATGCGCCTTCTCGACGCCTACAACCGCATCGCCTCCCGCCCCGTTTCGCCCGAGGTTTACCGACATGCCGCCCTGCAACGGCTCACGCAGGCCCTCGGCGCCTACGGACGCCTCGGCGCCCAGCCCGCCACGATCCGCTTTCTCGACCACATCCCCGCCGCCCTCCGTCAGCTCCAGGCCCTGGTCCTTTCCTGACCTTTTCCCTCCGTCGCCAGAATCCGATTCCATCCCGCTCCTCCACCATTCACCGTGCCCCCCCTCCCGTTCCATGCCATTCGAGCAGAAGTGATCGCCACCGCGGAAGGGCTTCCTTTTTCGGAAATACGCCTTCCGGAATTTGAGCAGCCTGATTTCGAGCCCCCGGCGATCCGGCAGCAACGGCGTTATGGACGACCCGACAGCCAGACGCAGCCCATCACCCGATTCCTGGCTGAGCGTGGGATGGTGGATATTCTCAGCGCGGCGGACACCCGGATGCTTTTCATGGAGATCCACTGGTGCTGCACGTGCATCCGCGGGCTGGCGGCCTCCGACAGTGAGGATGCCGGGCACTGGGAAGATGCCTGGCGAAAGACCCACGGCTTGTTGCAGCGCATGGAGGCTGCGGAGGAGGAGCTCTTTATCGCCAATCGGCAACTCGTGGTGGCCTGTGTCAAGCCCTTCTACTGGATCGGTCAAATCTGGATCGCCGACTTCCTCCAGGAAGGATCCCGCGCCCTCGCCAACGCCATCCGGAAATTCGACTTCACCCGAGGCGTCCCCTTTTACGCATATTCCCAGCGATCCATCCAGAACCGTCTCCGCAACTTCTTCCGCGATCACATCCGCACCGGCGCGCTGGGCCTAAAGCCCAGCCACGACATGACCCGCATGCTCGAAGCCATCCAGAAATGGAGGAGCCTCCACGGAAGCGACCCCGGGGAAGACCTCATCGCTGCCATGGTCGAACTTCCCGTCGACCGCGTCCACCGCCTCCTTCCCCTCGTCCGCCAATGGGAACGAATGCCCCACACCCCGATGTCCCTCGATGCGGTCCTCGGCGATTCGCGGTCCAGCCTGCATGAGCTGGTGGCCGACAACACCGGTGAGGATGCGTCCGAGGAGGCGGAACGGGCCGAGGTGTGGTCCGCCATCGGGCAGCTTCCCGACCGCATGCAGGTGATCCTCAAGCGACGCTTCATCGAGGGCCGCACCTTGGAGGAGGTGGGATCGGAGTTCGGCCTCACCCGCGCTCGCATCAAGCAGCTCCAGGAGGAGGCCCTCCACAAGGTCCGCCTCCTCCTCCGCCAAACCCGCCGCCGCTGAAGCAACCTCACCTTCCCTCCGTCTTTTTTTGTTTTCCATCGCCGCCCATCCCGTTAGGATATTCACTAGGAGCCCCTTCGATGCGCATGATTATTTTGACCATTCTGTTCTCGGCAATCGCCCTTCACCTTTCTGCCGACATCGTGGAGCTCCGCGATGGCAGCAGGCTGGAGGGGCGGATCCTCGCCGAGAAGGAGGATGGGTTGGAGCTCGAGATCGGCCGCAACGAGGCGGGAACGATCCGACGGGTCCTGCTCATCCATCGTTCGGAGATCCGGAGTTATGCCGCAGACCAACAGGGACGCCTCTCCGGTCAGGAGGGCGAGCCCGTTACACGCCTATCCGGTCGGGAATACGTGCAGCGGCTCCTCCGCGAGGCCGAATCCAAGGTGGCCGCCAAGGACTTCGAGGCCGCCATTCTCCAGTTCCAACAGGCGGCCGATATCGCGGGCCAAACAGAGCCCGATGCCACGCCGGAGGACCGAGTCGAGGCCCTCGAACAGCGCGCGCACGCGTTGAGGCTGCTCCAGGCCGCCCTGGAGGGCCGGTTGAAGTTTCTCGAAGGACGTGCCGCGGGAGGCCAGGACAGTCTGGACGATCAGCGCAAGGCCCTCGAGCGCCAATGGGCCGACCTTCGCGACGAGAAGGAGGAGCTGCGACGCGAGCAACCCGAACGACGCACGGAGCTCGGCCGCCACAACCCCAAGGCCTCCGACCTCGCGGAGCGGGAACAAAACCTGCGCCTCCAGATCGCCGCCCTCAACCAGCGTCAATTCGAGGCTTCCGAACTCACCCGCCGCGTCGAGGAAGAAAAAAACCGCACCGAGGCACAGATTCAACTCGTGGAGGAACGGGTGAAAATGGCGGAAAACGAGGCCCGAAATGCGCGGCGTGACCTGCGGCACCGTTGAAGCCCGCGCCGGCTGGGCCCTTGTGTGGATCGCCCTCTCCGCCGCCTGCTCGCCCGGCCCCACGTCGGGCGATTCCCCCCCGGAGTCCTTTCATGTAGCCCGGGTCGTGGCCGAGAGGCCCCACGATGCCTCCGCCTACACCCAGGGGCTCGTGGTCGACCGTGGGGTCTGGTTGGAGAGCACCGGCCGCTATGGCGCCTCGGACTTGCGCGAGGTTGACCCGGAGAACGGCCGGATTCTGCGCCGGGTCCCTTTGGCTCCCCACCTGTTTGGTGAAGGTCTGGCCCTCCACGGCGGCCTCCTGTACCAACTCACGTGGCGCGAAGGGCTCTGTATCGTCTACGAAAGGGAGACTCTCCGTGAGGTGCGCCGTTTCCGCTACGAGGGTGAAGGCTGGGGATTGGCCTCCGATGGGCGTAACCTTTTCCTGAGCAATGGCAGCTCCACCGTCCGCGTCCTGGATCCGGAGTCCTTCGCCGTCCTTCGCACGTTCCGGGTCACAGGCGCCCGCGGCCCCGTGGACCGCCTCAACGAACTGGAGTTTGTCCGGGGGGAACTCTGGGCCAATGTATACCAGACAGGGTGGATTGTACGTATCGACCCCCTTTCCGGCCATGTCCGGGGCTGGATCGACGCACGCGCCCTTCCGCCGGAGGCCGATCGGTGGGAGGGCCAGGATGTGCTCAATGGCATCGCACTGGACCCCGAGGACGGCGGCGTATGGATCACCGGAAAATGGTGGAAAAAACTGTATCGCATCGAAACCCCTCCTTAAGGAAACGCGGATGAGACGATGGATCACCCTTCTTTTGATGTTGCAGGCCGCACGCATGCCTCTGTCGGCGGAGCTTCCCGACCCCTCTGTACCCCCGGGAGACACTTCCGCGCTGGAGCCTCCCGTCTCCCGGGAACACCAGGAGGCCCTCCAACAAATGGCCCGCTTCACCCTCGCCCTCGAACAAATCCGTCGGCTGCACGCCTCCAAAGGCGAGGAAATCCGCTACGAGGTCCTCGTGGACCACGCCATCGAAGGCATGATGTCCGGGCTGGACCGCTTCAGTTCTTTCCTGGACAGTGACGACGCCCGGAGCATGCGTGAGGAAAGCCAAGGCGCCTTTGGGGGCATTGGCGTGGTCATCCAATCCCTCCAGCAGTGGATCACCGTGGTCTCCCCCATTGAGGACAGCCCAGGATGGGAGGCCGGACTGCTGGCGCATGACCGGATTGTGGCGATCGACGGGGAGAGTACCCGTGGGATGACCGTGGAAGGGGCTTCCGCCCGCCTACGTGGTCGGCCCGGAACGGAGGTCCACCTCCGGGTGAGCCGGAGCGGTCGTGAGGCACCGCTGGACCTGACCTTGGTCCGCGCGGTGATTGAGACCCGCCCCGTTCAGCGCCTGCGCATGTTGAACCCGGACACTGGCTACATCCGCGTCAATTCTTTCGCGCGCAACACGGCTCCCTTGCTGCGTCAGGAGCTCACCGCCCTGAGCAAACGCAAGGCCAGGAGGCTGGTCCTCGACCTTCGCGGCAACCCCGGGGGGTTGTTGGATGCGGCTGTCGAGGTCGCCAGCCTTTTCCTCCCCCGTGGAACTCTCGTCGTTTACACACTCGGCCGCGAGGAGGCTGATCGCACGGACCACGTCACGAAAAACCGTCCCCATCGTTTCGCACCGGAGCTGGTTGTTTTGGTCAACGAAGGGACCGCCAGCGCCGCCGAAATCGTTTCCGGCGCCCTCCAGGACCACCGTCGTGCCCGCATTGTCGGCCGCCGTAGTTTCGGGAAAGCATCGGTTCAAAGCATTCTTCCCCTTCCAGACGGGTCCGCGCTCCGGCTGACAACGGGCTATTATTACACACCTTCCCACCGGGCCATCCACGAGAAAGGCATTGTCCCCGATGTCGAGGTCGACCTATCCGCCCTGATTTGGCGGGAGGTCGCCAACGCCCCCGCGGAGAACTGGGACTGGTCCCCCGACTCGCAAATCCGCAAAGCGGTGGAGTTGTTGGCACCCCCGGCCGCTGCCCCACCGTCCACGGAGACTCCATGAAACGTCCCCAGCGCCTCCTGGCGATTGAATCGTCCTGTGATGAAACCGCCGCCGCCGTGCTGGAGGCTCCTGGACACGTTCTTTCCTCGGTGGTGGCCTCGCAGATCGCGGCGCACCAGCCCTTCGGGGGAGTCGTGCCCGAACTCGCGGCCCGTGCCCACCTGGAGGCGCTGCCCATCGTCCTCCCCCAAGCCCTCGCGGAGGCGGGGTTGCGATGGGAGGAGCTCGATGCGGTGGCCTACACCCGCGGGCCGGGCCTTTCGAGCTCCCTGCTGGCCGGGGCCGGAGCCGCCCGCGCCCTCGCTCTCCGCCTGGGCATTCCCCTCCTGCCCGTCAACCACATGGAGGGGCATGTCCTCAGCCTCTTCCTCTCTCCGGAAGCCCCAAGCCCCTCCGAGGCCTGTCCCGCCCTGGTACTCCTCGTCACTGGCGGACACACCGCCCTTCTCCGCATGGACGCACCCGGACACTATACTCTTCTTGGCCGCTCCATCGACGATGCCGCTGGCGAGGCTCTTGACAAAGGAGCGCGGTTGCTGGGCCTCGCATACCCCGGTGGACCTGAGATCGAACGCCTCGCGTGCGAGGGCGCGGACACAGTTTCCTTTCATGCGGGACTACCCGACAGCGAAGAGGCCCGGCGCAGGGGAGGAGATTTTCCATTCAGTTACAGCGGCCTGAAAACGGCCCTGCGGTACCACCTCGAAAAACATCCGGATGAGCCAAGGGCGGATGTCGCCCGCGGCTTTCAGCGGGCGGTCATGGGATCGCTCGTCACGCGCGTCACACAGGCCCTCGCCGTATGGAAGGACTTCCGATGCGTGGCCTGCGTGGGCGGCGTGGCCAAGAACCGCGTACTGGCGGAGGGCTTGGAGACGCTTTGCGCGCGGCGTAACCTCCCCCTCGTGCGGGTACCTGCCGCCTACTGCACGGACAATGCCGCAATGATTGGCATGGTCGCCCTGCTCCGCGACCTGGAACCGGAGACCGCCCCGCGGTCCGTCGACCCCAATTGGCCCCTGGAAGGCCTCACCCTCCGCTGAATGACCCGGAGCTCCCGCCTGCCTCCATCCCCTTCCCCCATGACACCCCGCATCCCTATCTGGTTCGACATCGACGGAACCCTCCTGCACACCACCGCGGGACACGATGCCTTCCGCATCGCCCTTGAAGAGGTCTTCGGTTGGACCGACTCTCTCGAAAGTGTTGTTTTCGCCGGAAACACCGATCTCCGCGTCTTGCATGATATGGCCGAACGGCATGGACGCGGCGAATGGGATTGCATCGGACGCGCCGCTGCTTTCTTTGAACGCATGGCCCTCCACATGCATGCCGGCCTGCATCGGCTTGGCGCGGAGATTGTCCCCGGCGCCCTCGATCTCCTTCACACCCTCCGTGCGGACGACCGTGTCGTCCTCGGCCTCCTCACCGGCAACGCCCGTGCTTGCGCCGAAGCGAAGCTTCGCCATGTCGGCGTCGATCCCTCCCACTTCCACCATGGAGGTTTTGGCGACATGCACCCCGACCGCAACGAGCTCGCCCGCCGCGCGCGCGACTCCGCCTGTGCCTTCCTCGCCCCGGGTGAGCAACTCGGCGCGGGCTGGGTCATCGGCGACACCCTCCGGGACCTCGCCGCCGCCCGGGCTATCGGTGCCCGTTGCCTCGGTATCGTCAGCGGCGCCACCACCCGTGCCGAATTCCGCGCCCATGGAGCCGACCGCATTGTCGACTCCCTCCATCCTACCCCGGAACTCCTGGGATGGCTGTTGGATTCCTGCCCTGCCTCCTGATTGTCATCCGCCTTCCGGACAAGGGTGCCGCGGGGAACTTCCTGCCCTATGAGAAGCGTTGTGGACAGGTCACACCTGTCTCGAAACCCATTCCATGACGGCGCCGGAGTAGGCGGGGCCCTGGTGGCGGATGTAGTCGAGGAACTGCGCGTGGGAGAGTTTCTGGGGGGCGTCGGCCACATCGGAAACTTCTCGGATAACCGTGAGTGGTATGCCGGCTTCGCGCGCAAAAAGGGCGATTGCGGCGGTCTCCATGTCGACAGCAACGGCGTCGAGTGCGTCGGGCAAGGGGCCGTCGATGAAACGGTCCCCTGTGACAAGGAGGCCGCGGACGGGATGTGCGAGGCAGGAGAGAGTCGGAGGAGAAAGGGGGAGCCGGCAGGGCGCATGGTAGCCGAAGCCGAGAGGGATGCGGAGATCGCCCAGACGGAGATCCCATTGGAGAGTTTCGGTAGGGAGGACAATGGCCCCCTGCGGGGTGCCGTTGAGACCGCCGCAAAACCCGACGTTGAGGATCGCGGCGGGAGTGTGCTGGGCAACAGCGAGGGCGAGTCTTGTGACGGAAAGGGCTTTTCCAATACCGGTGAGGACGGGGATGACATGGGAGGGGAGTTCGCAGCGCGGCGCTTCCTCCGGCATGGCATGGGTGAGCAGGACGGTTTTCATTCGATTCCAAATTTGCGGCGGAGTTCGCGGTAGCCCATGTGGATGAGGGTGGGTCGTCCAAAGGGAGTGGTGTAGGGCATCCGGCAGGCGGCAAGAGCGTCGATAAGTCCACGCAATTCCGCAGGATTCATGCGGGCCCCCTGCTCGGCGGCGAGGCGGCAGCAGGAGCGTGCGAGGGCATCACGCAGATCTCGCGGAGTCTGGGGACGTGCCGCCACAGGATCGATTTCCCGGGCAAGTCCGCGGAGGGTCGCGGCGGGATCGAGATCTCCCAGCCACGCGGGAACGGCCTCTATCAGGAACGTATCGCCTCCAAAGGGCTCCAGGATGAAACCAAGCTCCCGGAAACGGTCCAGATTGCCCCGGATGCGGTCAGCCTCGATCGGATCGCAGTCAACGGTCTCCGGCGACAACAACCCCTGCGACGCCGTCGCTCGTCTCTCCATTTCATCGCGCGCTCGTTCGAAGAGAACCCGCTCGCGGGCGGCGACGGGGTCCATGATCACAAGGCCATCCTCGGTCTCCAGGAGGCAAAACCGGTGGTCGAGTGTGTCGATGAGGCGGACGGTTTTCCAAGGTCCTCCGGGCGAAGGGGGAAGATTCGGGGCAGGAGGGCTGGGTGGGGAAGGGGGGGGGGCTGGGGAGGGAAGGGGTGGGGGGATTGAAGGAGGTGGGTAGGCGGGGAGGTCGGGCTGCTGGTGCGAGGGGGCGAGGCGGGGAGGGGCTGCGGCAGGCAGGGGCTCGACCGGGGTTTCCTGTGGAACAGGAGCGTGGGGCGGGACAAATACGGATCCTCCGCCCAAAGCCTCCCGCAGGGCTTCCAGCAGGGCGTCCCGAACACGGTTGCCGGGGCCGAATCGGACTTCCCGCTTGGTCGGGTGGACATTGACATCCACCCAGTCCGGAGGCATGTCCAGATGCAGGAACAACACGGCGTTGCGGTCGCGAGGCAGGCTGTCCCGATAGGCCTCACGCACCGCATAGCCCAACAAGGGGGCGGTGGCCGGACGTCGGTTGATGAGGGTCACCTGATCCCGGCGGTCCCCGCGGTGGAGCGTGGGGCGTCCGGTGAACCCATGGATCCGGAGTTCGCCGTCCGACCAGTCGACGGGCAGGAGTTGGCCGAAAAGGGCGTCCCCGTGGAGGTCGGCGATCCGGTCGGCCAAGCCTGTCTGGGCGGGGTGGTGCTCGATCTCGCGGCCATCGACGCGTAGCCGCAGGTCGATGTGGGGGTGGGCGAGCGCAAACACCCGGAAGAGATCGCGGATGACGGCGAGTTCGGTGGCTTCGGTTCTCAGGAACTTGCGGCGCGCCGGCACGTTGAAGAAAAGATTACGCACCTCGACCGTGGTTCCGGGAGGTCGGCCCGTCTCGTTGACGCCCCGAAGCTCCCCCGCTTCGACGAGCAGCTCGACCCCCGCAAGATCTTCCCGCCGCCGTGTGCTCAGGACAAAACGCGATACCGCGGAAATCGCCGCCAAGGCCTCGCCCCGGAATCCCATCGTGGCGATCCGCTCAATGTCGTCCACATCCCGGATCTTGCTCGTCGCGTGCCGCTCAAGACTCAGCAGCGCGTTCTCCCGGTCCATCCCGCACCCGTTGTCCGTCACGATCACCGCCTTGCGCCCGCCTTGGAGAACCTCTACCACAATCGCGTCCGCTTCCGCGTCGATCGCGTTCTCAATCAGTTCCTTGAATACGGAGGCAGGACGTTCGATCACCTCGCCCGCCGCGATTTTGTTGCAGACGTGGTCGCTCAGCAGCTGGATGCGGCGGGGCGCGGGCGGTGATACGGGGGGGTCAGCGGGCATACTCGACGGAGCGGGTCTCGCGGATTACGGTGACCTTGACCTGCCCGGGGAACTGGATCTCCTTTTCGATCCGGCCGCTGATCTCCCGGGCCAGCTCCAGGGCACGGACGTCGTCGATCCTCCCGGGCTCCACGAGGACGCGCAATTCGCGTCCGGCTTGGATCGCATAGCTGCGGGCAACCCCCTCGAAACGGTTGGCGATGGCCTCGAGGTCCCCGAGCCGCTTGAGGTACTGGTGCGTGTTCTCGTTGCGCGCCCCGGGCCGCGCGGCCGTTATGGCGTCGGCCGCCATCGCCAAGTGCGCATAGACGCTTTCCGGCTCGACTTCGCGGTGATGGGCTGCAACGGCATTGACGACCAGCGGCGCTTCGCCATGTTTCGCGAGAATGTCGGCGCCGATCAGGGCGTGTGAGCCCTCCACCTCGTGGGTCAACGCCTTGCCGATGTCGTGGAACAGCCCGATGCGTTTGGCGATCCCGACGTCCAATCCCAGTTCCGCCGCCATGGTGGCCATGAGGTGCGCCATTTCGATGCTGTGGCTGAGGACGTTCTGGGAGTAGCTTTGGCGGTATTTCAGCCGCCCCACGACTTGGATGATCTCGGGGTCGACCTTGGCGAGGCCAAGCTGGTAGACTGCGTCTTCTCCGGCCTTGCGCACCGTTTCTTCCACCTCCTGTCGCACCTTGGCCACCGTTTCCTCGATGCTCGCCGGGTGGATCCGGCCATCCTGGATGAGGCGGGTCAGCGCAATCCGCGCGATCTCACGACGCATGGGGTCGTATCCCGAGAGCACGACCACCTGCGGAGTGTCGTCGATCATGACGTTGACCCCGGTCTCCGATTCAATGGAGCGGATGTTGCGGCCTTCCTTGCCGATGATGCGCCCCTTCATCTCCTCCGAGGGCAACGGCACGCTGCATGTGGTGACCTCGTGTACGGTCTCCGCCGCGTAGCGCTCGATGGCGAGGGTGATGATTTTCTGCGCCTCCCGTTTTGCACGACTCTTGACGTCCTGCTGTACATTGCGGATCAATCCGGCGGACTCGGCACGCACCTCCTCCTCAATGGCGGCGAGCATCTGCACCCGTGCCTGGGCGGAGGTCATGCCGGCGATTTGCTGGAGGCGCTGTTGCTGCTCGGCCATCAGTTCGTCGAACTCGCGTCCCCGTGCAAGCAGGTTCTCCGCCTCGAGCTTCAGCTGCTGTTGCCGCTGGTCGAGACGCTCCTCGCGTTGGTCGAGGGTGTTGGATTTCTGCTCAAGCAGCGAAATCCGGTTGTGATATTGGTCCTCAAGGGCCTCGAGTCGTTGCCGCCGCTCGCGGGATTCCTGGTCAAATTCCTTTCGGGCTTGATTCAGGATGTCGCGGGACTGTGCCTGGGCCTCGCGGAGCAGCACTTCCGCCTCATGGTGGGCGTCACGGAGCCGTTGCTCGGCGGACACTTCGCCATTTCGGCGGGCGATCTGCTGGACATGCCAGTGCCAGAACCAGCCCAACGCCGCGGCCGCCAAGGTCGTAAACCAGGCCAGCCACCATTCTACCATGGGTATCCTCCAGTCCCCCGGCGGGGCAGAACCGGCGAGGGGTTGTTGTTAAAGGGTGAAGTAGCTCACTATACTCGTTAATCCCTCTTTTGAAAAGGGAGAATACTCTCTTCCTCGTGGTTTGCACCGCTGGGGTCGGATGGGGGGCGGAACCGGAAAACCGGGATGGGGGGGAGGTCAGCTGAGGAGCTTCAGGGCGATGGGGAGCGCTTTGTTTTTCTCGGAGCAGGATAGCTTGTCCATGAGGCTGGAGATCATGACCACGAACTCCGTGAGGTTCTTCATCTGCCGGTGGAATTCCTGGCAGTGGGGGCACTCGGCGTCGCGGGTCTTGTCGGCACAGGACTGGAGCACATTGAGGGCGCTGTCGACCTCCCGGCGTTTGCGTTCGCGCGTGATGGTGCAGAACATTCGCCAGATGTCTTTTTCCGCCTCGAAGTACTCTTTCCGGTCGCCTTTCTTGAGGACGCTTCTGACAATTCCCCAATTGACAAGTTCCTTGAGGTTGGCGTGGGCGTTTCCCCGGCTGATCTGGAGGACGTCCATCACCTGGTCGGTGAAGAGGGGTTCGGGGCTGACCAGGAGAAGGGCGTGGATTTGGGCCATGGTCCGGTTGATTCCCCAGGAGGAGCTGATGGCTCCCCATTGGGAAATGAACTCGTCCCTCACGAGCTGGAAGTCTGTCGGGCTGGATGGGGTCTCCGTGAACATGCCGCAACATAGCGCAAGGTGCGGGGGATGCAAACGAGGGAGTGGGTTCGGTTTTAGGTTCGTCCGCGGTTCCAGAGGCCAGTGGAGGCTGTGGGGTGGGGCGTTCCGTCTGCGCCCGGTCAGGAGTCGATGTCGAAGTCGCACACCACGGGGAGGTGATCGGAGTAGAGAACCTGAGGGACGCGGCAGGATCGCACCTGTATACCCGGGGTATGCAGAATGAAGTCGAGGCTGAGGCGGGGTTTCCAGCTCGGGAAGGTGGGCACGGGCTCAGGGCTGGCGTTCCGTAGGCCGGCGGCGTCCATAAAAAGCTCGAGTTCGTCCGCGCCGTTCATCACATTGAAGTCGCCCGCCACCAGGCAGGGTTTCCTCACGTCGCGGACGATGCGCTTGAGTTCGCGGAGTTGCTCCTGCCGGGTCCGGTAGGAGAGGGCGAGATGCACGAGAAGGAGCACCACCTGATCCAGTTCGAGTTCCATCACGAGCCGTTTCATGCCTCGGGTCACGTAGTGGAATCGTTCCCGGGTGACGTTGTCACGGGTGACGAAGGCGTTCCCCTGCTTGTTGAGGACGGGGAAACGGGAAAGTACACGGTGTTGTTCAGGGTATTTGCAGCGATAGGTGTGGTAGTGTCCGAGGGATTCGGCGATGAGTTGGGCCTGATTCCGCCGCCGGGTCCGGTAGCTGCCCGCGTCGACCTCGATGAGCCCCAAGACATCCGGTGCCTCCTCCTTCAGGAAGTGTATGATTTCGGGGAGGTGGTTGTGTGTGCGGCCCAAGTAACCACTCCACGGCGCCCGGTTCATGTTGGCGCCCGTGCCGTATCGGATGTTGTAAAGGAGGAAACGCATGCCGGTTCGATGGTTCAGGATATCCCTTGCTGCGGAAAAGGCCAAGCCCAGCGAGTCAGAATCCAAGGTCGGGGGGGATGGGAACGTGCAGCGCGGCGGCCACCGCACGGAAGGCATCGAGTTCCTCCGGCTGGATCTCACCGTCCTGCTGGATCGCGGCCAGCGCGGCCAGGACAAGCCTATGCTGAAAGGCGGGTGCCAGGTCGCGGAGCCGACGGAGAGCCCCATCCAGGGCGTTGAGTCCGCAGGCCTGTTCGGGAAGGAGTTCCAGGGGGATGCCGGCGTGGTAGCCGAGGATCCGTTTCCGGGCCGCCTCGAAGGCGGCATCGACCGCCTCCGGCCCGGAAGCGCCAAGTCGGGAAAGGACGGAGAGCACGACGTTGACCTCGACGGACACCTCGCGGATGTGGATGCGTGGGCGGGGTTTCTGAAGGGATTGGCTGTCCCCGAGCGCCTGCTGGAGGATGTTCCCCAAGGCGAATTCAAAGAGGTCAATGCGTCCGTCCGCGCGGACCAGTTCATCCACCGAAGCCAGGAAAGCCTGCCGTCGTTCCAGGGGAATCCGGCGCAGGGCCGGGAGGGCGAGGTCAAGGACGGCGAGCCGGTCGGAGGGGGCGACCCGGTAGGCGGTGCGGAGTTCATTCAAAACGGCGAGGAGGCCAGGACTTTCGTGGAGGCGAATCACCTCCAGTTGGGTGTCGAGAGCGCTGTCCTGTAAGAGGAGCAGGAAGACAAGGGCCGGGGCTCGTTCCGGGTCGCGGGCGGTTTCCAGAAGGGGGGCGGGGAGGGATTCTCTCCAGGCGCGCGCCGCCTGTACTCGCCGGGAATTGAGAGCATGGCCGTCCTCAAGAAGGGCGGCGATGGCGATGGCACTGGTGGGGCCGCGCCCCGGGGACAGAGAAGGGGAAGGTGGGGGCGTAGGGCTGGCGGCCTCGCTGTTCGGGCAAAGAGCCTCGGTTTCCAGCCAGGTTCCGTCCCAGGTGGGCAACACCCTCTGGATCCGGGCGGAGAGCGGTGGGTGTGTGGCAAAAACGCCCGACAAGGTAACGACATTCGAGAACATCATGTGGGCGCAGTCCTGGCGGAGCTTTACCACGCGCCCACGAACCCCATTGGCCCCAAGCTTTCTCAGTGCGTTCCCAAGCCCCTCCGGGTTTCGCGTGAACTGAACCGCCGATGCATCCGCCAGGAACTCGCGCTGACGGCTGATGGAGGACTGGAGCAGTCGACCAAACAGCGCCCCAAGGGAGCCTACACACCAGATCGCGGCGCCGAGAACCGCCAGTGGAACCGCGGGCTTTTCCTCCTTGGAACGGCGTCTTCCTCCCGTGTACAAGCCCATGCGGACGAGGAAGCCTCCGATTTGACTGATGACGAAGAGGCCGGAAAGCATTGCAATGAGGTTCGTATTCAGCGCCATGTCGCCGTGGAGGATGTGGCTGTATTCGTGGGCCACCACGCCCTGGAGCTCCTCCCGGTTGAGGCGGGTGATGGCACCGCGGGTAACGCCGAGAGCGGCCTGGTCCAGACGGATTCCCACCGCACAGGCGTTGATCGTGTTCTCGTCCAGAAGATAGACGTCTGGTACAGGCACACCGCTGGCGATCGACATTTCCTCGACAATGTTCAAAAGCATGCGCTCGTCGGGGTCCTTTGTGCCGGGCTGGAGGGGTTCTCCTCCCAGGGAGTGCATGACGGCTGAGGTTCCTTGCGAGAGGCCGGCGAGTCGTCCGAGCCAGGCGGCGAGGATGATGGCGAGGGCTCCCGCACCCCATGGCCATGCGGCGACCCAGGCCTCAAGGTTCCAGGAGTGGAGGCCTTCCTCTTGGGTGTTGCCGACGTATAAGACGATGAAGGCCCCGATCGCCATCATGCTGGCGACCACACCAGCAAGGGTGAGCAGGAACAGCATCAGGGCCCGCCTGCTGCGGCGATGGGCATCGGTTTGGTGGTCAAAAAAGGTCTTAGGGGATTCGGGCATGGCAGACGTCATCGTGGCGTTCTCGTTCAGCGGGGACGGCTTCCCTCCTCCTCGGCGTTGAGATCGTTTGCCGTCAAGAAGGTCCGTCAGGCCCTCCCTTTCCAAGTCACACGGGCTCGTTGCGGTTCCTGCGGAACATGCCAGTGCCGGGCGTGGGCTTCTCAGATTTTCTAGGCCTTCCCTTCCGGAACGCAAGGGATTTCATCCTTAGCTTCCCTCCCCAAAAAAAACAAAACACGGACTTGCCATAGTGGATTCATGCGCGTATAAAACGGATAAACAATATCCATTATCTCCTGTCTTCGTGTGTGTGTGTTGTTGCACCGGGCGGGACCCGTGCTTCAGGAGACGCGGGCCCCGCCCATTTTTTGTACGCAGTGGGTGGTGTGTGGGGAGGGGCGTTTCTCCGCACGGGCCTTCAATACCCCCTAATATACCCCTTTTATAGGGTGGCTGCGGAGTCGGCTCCGGTTGGCATGGACAGGGTTCGAGGCCTGTTCAGGGCAGCTCGTCGCCGTTGGAGGCTGCCCAGGCGTGCATGAAGTCGACCAGTTCGCTTCGGGAGGCGGATCGTCCCCTGCGCACATAGAAACCGGAACTTGAGACGCCAGCAAGAAGGCAGGCCAGCGGGTTGAGGCCACTGAGGAGACCATTGCAGTAGCCGGCATTGAAATTGTCGCCGGCGCCGGTGGTGAGCTTGGGTGTTCGGGTATAAGGCCCCTCGGCGAACCACTCTCCTTGCGCCGTGGCGACGGCCGCGCCGCGGGTGGGGTGGATGACCACCTGGAAGAGTCCCAGCTTGGCCCGGATATCCCGTGCACGCACCGCAAGGTCGTCCCCTTCACTGCCGAAAAGGACATCGGCGACTTGTCGGGATTCGTTCTCATTGAGGCCGAGAATTACATCCGCGAATTCCTCGATTCGAGAGAGCAGGGTGAGGACGTCGGCGATGTCCTCCCGGCTTCTTTTTCGCGGGTCGGTCAGGTCCACGAACATCTTGCGGCGGGAGTTGCCCCCCGCCAACAGTCCCCCCAGTCCCTCGAGGATGCTGTTCATGTTGGGAAGCATGGTCCAGTTCACACATCCCACCAGCTCGACCTCCTGCAGGGTCCGGGCCAGTCGGGCGGCGGGAACCTGTTCCTGCACCCGTTCCCAATTCACCTCTGTCAGCGTGTTCATTTTGCCCAACATGACCTTGCCATCGTCGAACTCGACCGCATCGGTGCGGCCGGGGGCACAGAGCGTGATCACCTGCCGGCAGCGGGCCGCAAAGTCCGAAAAGACGGGATGGACCACTCCGTTGGCGCCCACGGCACCGCAATAGACCACACCAAAACCCTGTTCCACCAGATTGTTGGCCATAATGGGGCCATTCCCACCCAGTTTGACCTGTTCGGGCACCATCTCGATGTTGCAGCTCAGTCCCGCCGCCGCACTGATGCGCCGGCCGAATTCCGCAATGGTCCTGATGGGTACGTAGTCCGTCGGGGACGAACGGGAGTCAACCGGGCGCATAATCTCGTCGATGAATCCGTCGAAACCGATGAGGACACAGGCCGTGGCTGGACTCGCGGCGAGTTGGTGGGCCGCTTCGCGGATTTGATCGGCTTTGTTCATCTTGGAGTCCATCCGGAGGGGGCGGGGGGAGGTCGGCTTTGGCACATGTTTTGGTGGCCACGCCTTTGCTGGTTCATGTGTTGGGGAGTTGTTGACGCGCGTTCTCAAGGCAGGCAAGTGCCTGTTCGACATCCCGCCATGCACAGCGCCGCCGTGTGTATTTGCGTTGGAGAAGGTCGACAAGTGCCTCCCACTGCGCGACGGAAGGGGAGGGGAGGGGTTCCCACTCGTCGCGGCGGTTCGCACGGCGTTTCAGGCTCCACACGTTCCGTTCACGGGAAGCCTCCACGTCAAACGTGCGGCCGGTGTCGTCTTTTTCGGTCCACCCTAGGATTTGTCTCATCGGCGGGCCGTGCATGAGCTGGAAGGAGAGAACATGGCTGGGGTTCCTAAAGGGAATTGGTTCAAATGGCAAGGGTGGAATTGGTGGGGCGGCGCGATAGCCCCTCCCAGGCAGAACCCACATCGGACGCGTCTCCTCCCGGCGGCCCCGGCTTCCGGCTCGCCCTTCGCTCGGGGGCCTTGCCTCCCCCATACCCACCCACCCAACTAAAGAACTCCGTGAACGGATTTTCGGAGAAATACATTGTAGTTTATCGGGAAATCCGCATTTTTTGAAGGCCCAAATAAAGGAGCCCCTGTTATGTCGATTTGGCCTTTTGTTGTTCTCATTTCCTTCTTTCTCGCGGTTGCCAGCGCGGCGGACCCCTTGCGGAGCTGGACCAGCACCGATGGACGTACGCTGGAGGGGGAACTGATCGACTATGACGGAACCCAGGTGAGGCTTCTTGTCCGCGGCAATCCCCTCGCTTTCTCCAAAACACTCCTTTCGAAAGACGATATCGCCTATCTGGACACCTGGCTCCGCGAAAAAAACCAGCGCCCCACCGGCAATGTCGCGAATTTCAAGCTGACCAAGCGGTACGCGGATACACCGGAGGGTTACCTGTCCACCAAGCACCTTCAGGATGACTACTTTTCTAAATGGCAAGACGGGGTCAGCCGAAGCAAGAAGGAAGCCTCCAAATCCACCATTTTAGGCTATCCCGTCACGGAACCCTCCGCCGTGCTGTATGTCCCCCGAAACTACAACGAGGATCCCACCCGGAAATTTGGCATCTATGTCCATATTTCCGCCACCGATTCCGGCAGTATTCCCGGGGGGTATGCGGAGATCCTGGAAAAACACAACCTCATTGGGGTCTCCGCCCACCTGTCGGGAAACAAACAACCGGTGTTCCGGCGCCGTGCCTTGGCCCTGGACTATGTCGCGACACTCAAGGACCAGTACCGTATCGACCCCAACCGGGTTTTTGTGGGTGGATTTTCCGGTGGAGGCATCACCGCCATCGAAATGCAGATCGGATACGCGGATGTCTTCAAGGGGGCGGTAAGCCATGCCCGCGGGGTCGAAATGTTGGAACGCCCCGCCGAAAATGGGGGGGTCTACCCCTCTGATTTCGCCTTCGCCAGCAGAAACGACCTCTCGAAGGTGGCCAAATCCGGTGTCCGGTTCGCCTTCGTCTCCGGTGAGAAGGATTTCAACTACAAACACGTCAAGCCAAGCGTGCCACTTTGGCAAAAAGCGGGCTTCGACGCTCGGTTTTTCGATGTGCCGGAAATGGGGCATGCGACCGCCCCGCCGGAAGTCTTCGACCAGATCCTGGCCTGGATCGACCAGAAGTAAAACAAGGCAGGTCCCGCACGCCGCCCAAAGGGTAGGCGAGCCCCTTCGGGTGCGTTGCCGTAGATCTCTGGATGTGAAACCGGAGGAAAGGGGTTGCGGTGGGTCCCGAAATGGGGCAAAAGGGGCCTGCATCCCGGGGGGAGTTCTTTCCGCGGATCGATCCAGAACCATGACCGCGAAACCCTTTGAAAACTGGCCGAACGACGGTCGGGTGTGCGAGCCCTGGCTCCTGTTCCGTCTTCAGGAAGGATGCCTGCTATGAGCGTGGTCGAATTCGGCAAGGAGTTGAACGAGGAGCAGTTGGCGGCCGTTCAGGCGGGTGATGGGCCGGTGCTGATCATCGCGGCCGCGGGTACGGGCAAGACACGTACGCTGGTGTACCGGGTGGCCTGGCTGGTCGAGAAGGGGGTGAAGGGGGAAAACATCCTCTTGTTGACCTTCACCAACAAGGCGGCGCACGAAATGATGGAGCGGGCTCGGGCACGGGTGGGCCCGGACCGTCTGCACGGCATGTGGGGCGGGACCTTCCATCATGTCGCCAACCGGATGCTGCGGCAACATGCGGACAAGGTCGGGTTCCGCCGGGATTTCACGATCCTGGACTCGGACGACCAGAAGAGCTTGATGAAACGTGTCTATGATGAGCTGGGGCACAAGGGAGATAAAAATTTCCCGAAACCGGAGGTGGTCCTGGCCCTCCTCTCCCTCGCCGCCAACAAGGCCGAGCCCCCCGAAAGGCTCATCGTCCAGCGTTTCGAGGACCACCAGGCCGATGTCGCGGCCATTCTAAGGGTCGGCGAGGCCTACTCGGCCCGCAAGAAGGAATTGAACGCCATGGATTTCGATGACCTTCTCCTCAATGCCGTGCGCATGCTGGAGGACAATGAGGGCCCCCGCGAATACTACCAGCACCGCTTCCGCTATGTCATGGTCGACGAATACCAGGACACCAATCCGGTCCAGTTCCGCTTTGTGAAACTCCTTTCTGGCGGCCAAAACAATCTTCTGGTCGTGGGCGACGATTTCCAGAGCATCTATGGCTGGCGCGGTGCCGATTACCGCAACATCCTCCAGTTCCCCGAACAGTATCCCGGTGCTCAGGTCTTCCGGCTGGTCACCAACTACCGATCCTATCCGGGGATCCTCAAAGTGGCCAACCGCTGCATCGCCGGCAATCCGGAACAGTTCCAGAAGGAGCTGGTCGCCGTCCGCCGCGAGGGCCCCCTGCCTGTTCTGGCCAAAGTACAGGATGGCCGCCACCAGGCCCGGCACGTCATCCAGCACATGCGCATGATGCACCGGTCGGGCTACGCCTGGCGGGACATGGCCGTCCTCTACCGATCCCACTACCACGCCTTGGAAATGCAGCTTGAACTCAACGCGGAACGCCTGCCCCATGTCATCACCTCCGGCATCCGCTTTTTCGAACAAGCCCACATCAAGGATGTTCTCTGCCTTCCCAGGCTCGCCTTGAACCCAAGGGACGAACTAGCCTTCCTTCGCCTCCTCTGCCTCCAGGATGGGGTTGCGGCCACGGGTGCGGCCAAGGTCTGGGCCAAACTGGCAAAACGGTGGGACCCCCTCGTTCCCGAGGACAGGAAGGCCCTCCTCGCGGCTCTTCCGAAACGCGGGAAAGAATCTTGGCAACCGGTGCACGACGCGCTGGAGGGCGCCGACGTAACCCTGCTCCGACGCAGTGCCGCCGAATTCATCCAGTTGTTTCTCGAAGCCCACTACGACGAGTACCTGGTCGACAGCTTCGACAACGCGCCGCAGAGGCTCGAGGACATCAACGGCCTCATGGACTTCACCGGCCAGTTCCCCTCGCTGGAGACTTTCCTCAATGAAGTGGCCCTCCAAACCAATCTGGACGAACCGGCGGGAAGACAGGAGGAGAGGGATCGCGACGCCGTGCGGCTGGGCACCATTCACCAGGCCAAGGGTCTGGAGTATCCCATCGTCTACGTGCTCTGGTGCGCCGACGGGATGTTCCCTGCGGGACGCTCGCTGGAGGATCCCGAAAGCGGCGGGGAGTCGGAGGAGCGCCGTCTCTTCTATGTCGCGGTCACCCGGGCCAAGGACCATCTGATGCTCTGCATGCCCCAGATGCGACGGGACCGCTCCGGCGCGATTGTGTATTATTCCCCCTCCCGCTTCGTGAAGGAACTCGGCGAGGGCCTCCTCCAGGTCGAACGCGGCGGGTATTATTGATCCCGCCCACCCCGGAAGGAGGGATGACCCGCTGGGGGGGCAACGGGCGCCTTATTCCCATGGAGGCTCCCCCACCTTCGCGGAACGGCATTTTTGAATCGAAAATCCCATCGGTCCTGTTACACCACGTCCATGCGTGAAAAGCCTAACCTCCTTTGGATTTTCGGTGCCCAACACCGTGGACAATGCCTGAGCATCGCCGGAGATCCCAACGTGCGGACCCCAAACATGGACCGCATGGCCACAGAAGGGCTCTGGTTCCAGCGCGCTGTCGCCACCAATCCCTGGTCCTCCCCTTTCCGCTTTTCGCTCATGACCGGACGCCACGCGCACGAGGGTATCGACCGCAGTCCTCCTGCCTCCCCGCTGGACCCCTCCCTCCCCACCGCCGCCACCCTTTTCCGGGACGCGAACTACCATACCGCCTTTTTTGGTGGCTGGCGCCTCTATGGGAACGACGATTCCCTCCAGTCCGAAGGACGCTCCCAGGAGGTCCCCATGGAACATCGCGGGGGGTTCGACACCTGGATCGGCTACGACAACCACCTTTCCCCCTACGAAACCTGGGTCCACGGCCACTTCGCCGGCTGGGGACCTGTCCCTTTTTACCGCCTCCCCGGTTACGAGACGGACAGCCTGACCGATCTCCTGCTCGAGGAGCTGGACCGTCGCGCCGAGGACCCCCATCAACCATTTTTCGCGGTCCTCTCCGTCCATCCCCCCCATTCCCCGAATGTGGCCCCCCCCGAGAACATGCGCCGTCATGCCCCCGCGTCGGTCCTCCTTCGCCCAAATGTACCTCCGGTGGACCGCATCGAGCAGGTGGCCCGGCGTGAACTGGCCGGTTACCACGCCCAAATCGAAAATCTCGATCAGAACCTGGGGAGAGTGTTGGCAAAGCTACAAGACCTGAACCTGATCGACAACACCCATATTCTGTTCTTCTCGGACCACGGGGACTGCAAGGGCTCCCATGGGTACCAAGAAATGTGCTCGCCATGGGAGGAGTCGGTCCGCATCCCCTTCCTCGTTGCCGGCGGGGAGGCCTCCGGGAGCCGTCGCCGTGGGCCCGTGGACGCACCGCTGGCGACCCTGGACATCCTGCCCACCTCCCTGGGGCTCTGCGGCATTTCCGTGCCACCGGACCTCTCCGGATACGACTACAGTGCTTTCGTGTGGAACAAGCCTTCCGCAAACAGCTTGCCCCCGCCCGATTCCGCCTACCTGCAACACGGCTGCCATACGGACACCCAAAACCGTTTCGCCTTTCCCTGGCGCGGCATCGTCACCCGCGACGGCTGGAAATTCGTATGCATTCCCGGCGCCCCCTGGGCCATGTTCAACCTGAACGAAGATCCTTTCGAACTGGCCAACCTCGCTTTTAATCCTCGCTTCGCCGAAAAACGGCGGGAACTACAGGCGCGCCTCGCACGGTGGATGGAGGAGTCCGGGGACCACTTCGAATTGCCGCAGGCTTGATCCCCACCCCCCATGGAAGGGGTGGGGTGGGGGACTCCAGGATTTACCCCTGGGCCATCACTTCGCGCAACACATAGGGAAGAATCCCCCCGTGGTTTACGTACTCCACCTCGATGGCGGAGTCGATGCGGCAGACCACCTCGAACGTCGTGGAGGACCCGTCTTCCCGCGTCGCGGTCACCGGTAGGATTTTCTTGGGCGAAAGCCCCTCTCCGATCCCGCCGATCCCGAAGGCTTCGGTTCCGTCAAGCCCCAGCGAAGCCGCTGTGACACCCGGCGGGAACTGCAGAGGAAGCACACCCATTTCCACAAGATTGCTCCGGTGGATGCGCTCGAAGCTCTCGGCGATGACAGCCTTGACTCCCAGCAGATAGGTTCCCTTCGCCGCCCAGTCCCGGGAGGATCCCGCCCCGTAGAGCTGTCCGGCCAGCACCACCAGGTCGCGCCCCTCCTCACGGTACTTCATGGCCGCGTCGTAGACGAACATCGGCTCCCCGTCCGGAAGATGGCGTGTGTGCCCTCCTTCCCGGTCTGCCAGCTTGTTGCGGATGCGGATGTTCGCAAACGTCCCCCTCATCATCACCTCGTGGTTCCCCCGCCGGCTCCCAAAGGAATTGAAGTCCTTCTTGTCCACCCCATGCCTGTTCAGGTATTCCTGCGCAGGCGAGGGGACAGGGATCGATCCGGCGGGCGAAATATGGTCCGTCGTGATGAAGTCCCCCAGGAAGAGCAGCGCTCGCGCATCACGGATGTCCCGCGGTGCCGAAGGGGTCGCCGCAAAACCTTCGAAGAAGGTGGGTTCGCGGATGTAGGTGGATTCGTCCGCAAAATCGAAGGTGGGGCTTTTGATCTCCGGCAGTTTATTCCAGACGGGACTGGAGGCGACCACATTGTCGTACATGCGCCGGTAGAGGTCGGGATCGTTGGCGTCCGCGAGCAGCGAAAGAATCTCCTCGCGGCTCGGCCAGATATCGCGGAGGTAGACAGGCTTGCCATCGTTCCCGACGCCAAGGGGGTCTTCCATGAGATTTCCCCCGACATTGCCCTTGAGGGCATAGGCGACGACGAGGGGGGGGCTGGCGAGGTAGTTGGCCTGCGTGAGGGGGTGGACGCGGCCCTCGAAGTTTCGGTTGCCCGAGAGGACCGCGGCCACTTTCAGGTCCCCTGCCTTAATCGCCGCCTCGATCTCATCGTCCAACGGCCCGCTGTTGCCAATGCAGGTCGTGCAGCCGTAGGCCACCACGCGGAACCCCAGCGCGTCCAGGGAGATGTTGAGGCCGGTTTTGCGGAGGTATTCCGTGACAACCCGCGAGCCGGGGGCGAGGCTCGTCTTGACGTATCCGGGGACCTTGAGGCCCTTGGCCAAGGCTTTTTTCGCCAGAAGGCCCGCTCCGAGCAGGAGAGTTGGGTTCGAGGTGTTGGTGCAGGAGGTGATCGAGGCAATGACAACGTCCCCGTGTTTGAGCGTGCCATAGGGGCCGGCCTCTGCCGTGGCGCAGGTCTTTTCCGCCGGAACCCCAAATCCCTTCGGACCGACGGGGGCGACCAGCGACTTGGCAAATTCATTCCCCACGTCCTTCACCAGGATCCTGTCCTGCGGCCGTTTCGGACCGGCCACACTCGGCTCGAGCTCCCCGAGGTCGATCTCCACCGTCTCCGAATACTGGGGATCCGGGGCGCCAGCCTCACGCCACAGCCCCTGCGCTCGGCAATACGCCTCGACGAGCTCAAGCTGCTCGTCGCTTCGCCCCGTCATCCGCAGGTAATCGATCGTCGATCGGTCGATCGGGAAAAAGCCCATGGTGGCTCCGTATTCGGGGGCCATATTCGCGATGGGCGCGCGGTCGGCCACCGTCATCGTATCCAATCCCGGGCCGAAGTATTCGACGAAAGCCTCGACCACGCCTTTGGCTCGGAGGAGTTGCGTAGCTTTCAGGGCGATATCCGTCGGGGTGCAGGCGTCTGGAAGTTTGCCCGTCAGGCGGCAGCCAACGACCCGTGGGGTGAGGATCGGAATGGGTTGGCCCAGCATGGCGGCCTCGGCCTCGATGCCTCCCACGCCCCAGCCCAGCACCCCCATGGAATTGATCATGACCGTGTGGGAGTCGGTGCCGACAAGCGAGTCGGGGAACGCGATTTCGCGGCCTTCGGCGTCGGGCATCGTCGAGACACAGGAGGCGAGATACTCCATGTTGACCTGGTGGCAGATCCCCAAACCCGGCGGCAATACGCTGAGTTTCTGGAAGGCCTGCTGGCCCCAGCGCAGGAAAACATACCGTTCGTGGTTCCGTTCGAACTCGATCGCCAGGTTGCGTTCGAAAGCGTTGGGCCCACGGAATTCATCGATCATCACCGAGTGGTCGATGACCAGGTCCACCGGAATCTGGGGCTCGATTTTGGCGGGATCCTGTCCGGCGCGGCTCAGGGCGGCTCGCAGAGCCGCAAGGTCCACCACGCAGGGAACCCCTGTGAAGTCCTGCAACAGCACGCGCCCGGGCATGAAGGGGAATTCCTCCGGTTTGTCTACCGTGGGCGACCATTTGAGGAGCCCCTCCACCTGTCCCGCCGTGTACGCGGGATGCTCCTGCATCCGGAGCAGGGACTCCAGGAGGATCTTGACTGCGAATGGAAAGCGTTCAAGCGCCACACCCGTCTGCTCGCGCAGGGCGGCGAGGCTGTAATAGTGGACCGTGCGCCCGTTGGATAGGGTGAGGCTGCGGAGGGTGTCGGCGTAGGGATTCATGCGAACTCCATCGTCAAAAGGATTGGTGTGTGTGGAAATGGGGCCTGTTTTCCCTATGGGACGCGGCCGGACTTGTCAATGGAGGGCTCCAAGAAACCACGGATGAGTTTGGTTCTGCGGTCCCCGCCTTGCCGATGGTCGGGCCTTAGAAGGTCTCGAGGATGGCATTGAACGTGGGGCTCGGTCTCAGGGCGGCCGTGGCCTTGGCATCGTCAGGGCGATAATATCCTCCAAGGTCCACTCGATTCCCCTGCACGGCCAGCAACTCGGCCACGATCTCCGCCTCCTTCGCGGCCAGCGCTTCCGCAACGGGGCGGAATCGGGTCTGCAAACCGAGGTCTTCTCCCTGCTCCGCCAGTTCCTGCGCCCAATACATGGCAAGATAGAAGTGGCTGCCGCGGTTGTCGATCGTACCCAGCGCGCGGCCGGGAGACCGGTCGTTTTCGAGGAATTTCCCCGTGGCCGCGTCCAGGCAGCGCGCCAACAGAGCGGCGCGTGGGGAATCGAAGGTGGCCGCCACATGCTCGAAGGAGGGGACCAGCGCGAAGAATTCCCCCAGCGAATCCCAGCGGAGGTAGTTTTCCTCGATGAACTGCTGCACGTGTTTGGGAGCCGAGCCGCCGGCACCGGTTTCGAAGAGTCCGCCACCGTTCATGAGGGGAACGATCGAAAGCATCTTGGCGCTGGTGCCAACCTCGAGGATCGGGAAGAGGTCGGTGAGGTAGTCGCGCAGAACGTTGCCAGTGACGGAGATGGTGTCGAGGCCCTGGACGATGCGTCGGAGGCTGAACGTGCAGGCCTCCGCCGGGGGAAGGAGATGGATTTCGAGGTCGCGGGTGTCGTGTTCGGCGAGGTAGGCGCGCACTTTGAGGAGGAGCTGGGCATCGTGGGCGCGGTTTTCGTCCAGCCAGAAGACGGCCGGGGTCTTGCTGGCGCGGGCACGGGTGACGGCAAGTTTGACCCAGTCACGGACAGGGGCGTCCTTCGTCTGGCAGGCCCGCCAGATGTCGCCAGCGGACACCGTATGGCGGAGGAGGACGTTGCCGGAGGCGTCGACGACCCGCACCTCGCCGTCGGCCGGTATCTCGAAGGTCTTATTGTGCGATCCATATTCCTCCGCGGCCTGGGCCATGAGGCCGACGTTCGGGACAGAACCCATGGTGCGCGGATCGAGCGCTCCGTTGGCCTTGCAGAAGTCGATCACGGCCTGATACACCCCCGCATAACAGCTGTCGGGAATGACGGCGAGGGTATCTCGGGTTTTTCCGTCCTTGTCCCACATTTTGCCTCCCTCTCGGATCATGGCCGGCATGGAGGCGTCGATGATCACGTCGCTGGGAACGTGCAGGTTGGTGATGCCCTTGTCAGAGTTCACCATGGCCAAATCCGGTCCGTTTGCAAGGGCGGCGGCGAGGTCTTTCTCGAGCGCGTCCCGGCTCTCCGCGGGCAGTTTTTCAAGCCTGCCAACCAGGTCGCCCAGCCCGTTGTTGAAGTTGACGCCCATCTCGCGGAGGGTGGCCGCGTGGGTGGAGATAAACTCACCGAGGAAGGTTTCGACGGCGTGGCCGAAGAGGATGGGGTCGGAGACCTTCATCATGGTGGCCTTGAGATGCAGAGAGAAGAGGACTCCCTCTTGTTTGGCGGCCTGAATCTGTTTGCCAAGGAACGCGCGGAGGGCGGCGGCGCGCATGACGGTTGCATCGAGGATTTCCCCCGCCTGTAGGACCAGTCCGTCCTTGAGGACGCGAATGGCGCCGGTGCTTTCGGCGAGTTCGATGCGGACGGTGGTGGCGGCGGGAACCGTGACGGAGTGTTCGTTGGCGTAGAAGTCGTCGCGTCCCATGGTGGCGACACGGGTTTTGGAGGCCGGATTCCAGGCCCCCATGCGGTGCGGGTGTTTGCGGGCGTAATCCTTGACGGCCTTGGGGGCGCGCCGGTCCGAGTTCCCTTCCCGCAGCACCGGATTCACCGCACTGCCCTTGACTTTGTCGTAGCGGGCCTGGATGTCGCGCTCGGCTTCCGTGGTGGCCGCCTCCGGGTAGTCGGGAAGGTCATACCCCTTGGATTGCAGTTCGGCGATCGCGGCCTTGAGCTGCGGCATCGACGCGCTGATGTTGGGAAGCTTCACGATGTTGGCCTCGGGGCGGTGGGTCAGGGCGCCCAGCTCGGCGAGGTGGTCGCCCACGCGTTGGGCCTCGGTAAGGCGTTCGGGGAACTGGGCGAGGATGCGGCCCGCCAGGGAGATGTCACGGGTTTCCACGGAGATGCCAACCGCAGAGGCGAAGGCGCGCACGATGGGAAGGAGGGAGTAGGTGGCGAGAGCGGGGGCTTCGTCGGTCTGGGTGTAGATGAGGGTCGGTTTGCTGGACATAGGCGTGGAAAAGGGTTTGAGGTGAGGCGCTATCGTTAAACCAAATCCCGCCGGGGGGGAAGCGAAAAAGCGGGCATGAAAAAGCCCGTTTCACCGGTTGGATGAAACGGGCGGGGGAGAATGGTGGAGCGGAAGGGGATCGAACCCTCGACCTTCGCATTGCGAACGCGACGCTCTCCCAGCTGAGCTACCGCCCCATAAGGGACGGCTCTTTTACGCCACTCCGCGCGTTTTGGCAATCGCAAATTTCAGGGGAATCAAGATAGGGCGGCGGTGGGGACGGGCGAAGAGCTTGTCGATCCAGAGGTCGGGGGAGACCTGCATTTTGAAGGGGCAAGGGGAGGGAATTCCAATCGGATCTCCACAAAATCAGCCCGCGGCAGTCCAGTACGACAGCCCCCTCCGATCCCCCTGGTAGACGGATTACGGCAGCCTCCCACCTCTGTTTGGATTCGATGCGGTCGGCGCGAGGGGGTGGTTTCAGCGACGGGAGGGGAGGCGGAGTTCGACGGGTTCGCGGTCGGCCCGTGCAAGGCGGATGGTTCCGAGGTTCGGAAGCAGGGTGAGCAGGCGCTTCCGAAGTTCGGAAAGGTAGGGACGCTCGGTGTGGCCGTGTTCGGAGATGATGGCGTGTACGCCCCGGCGGTTGAAAGCGAGCAGGTCGTGGTGTTTGAGTTCGCCCGTGAAGACAAGATCTGCGTCCACCTCCCGCAGGAGCGAACCGCCCGAACCGGGGCAGAGGGCGATGCGGCGAATGCGGGTCGGGCCGTGGGCCGAGCGGGCGACCCGGAGGTATGGTAGCGTCAGGTGGGCAGCAAAGGCGTCGCCGACGGCCCGCAGGGTCATGGCGCGGGGGAGCTGGAGGAGGCGTCCGGAGCCTTCGAGGGGGAGGGATTCGAGGGGGGCCAGCGCGGTGGCGAGCCAATCGGCGATCCCGCCGGGGGCGGCGTCGAGCGCAGTGTGGGGGCTATAAACAGACACGCCGGCGCGGTGGAGATCGAGTAGGGCGGCGGTTAGCCGATCGGCTCGGTCGAGGCGTTTGAGGCCGTCGAAAATGGGGGGGTGGTAGGCGATGACGGCGCGGGCGCGGGTGCGGAGGGCCTCGGCGGCGACGGCCGGGGTGAGGTCGAGGGTGAGGAGAATCGAGTCGATCGGGCCTGGATCGCCTTCTACCAGAAGGCCCGTGTTGTCCCATGGGGCGGCGAGCTCGGGGGGCGCGAGGATTTCGAGGACGCCAAGGAGATCGGAAAGGGTGGGGGGGGTCATGGGTTCTCCGCGAGGGCCTTGTCAAGGATGCGCTGCCAAAGCAGGCTGTGCGAATGGGGCAGAACGGGGCTTTCGGTGAGACCGGCGTGCAGACAATCCCTCACATGCGCGATCATCTCGTCGAATCCCGGCACACACGGCAACTCCAGCCGATCCCGTACACCCCCACCTGGGTCCAACAAACGGATCTCGCGCGCGCGCCAGAACGTTTCCGGGATTTCGATCCGTCCCTCCGTTCCTGCCACCCAGGCCTCGTTTCGGGCCGCGTGGCGGATGCCACAGCCCAGATGCGCCAGTCCTCCTTCCCCAAAACTCAACAGCAGAACCGCCTGCTCGTCCACTCCCGTCTCCCCGCGCCTCGTCAGACTTCTCTGCTCCCTCACATCCACCCCAAACACCGTCGTCGCAAACGCAATGGTATAAATCCCCACATCCCAGAGAGCCCCGCCCCCCAGCGAAGGAGTAAAAAGGCGCCCCCCCGCCTCACTCCGCGCCTGGAAACAAAACGTCGCGGAACAGAGCCGTGGCTCCCCTATCCGCCCGGACTCAATCCAGTCGGCCATTTTGCTCCACACCGGGCCCAGCCGGCTCCACATCCCCTCCATGAGGAACAACCCCCGCTCACGTGCCAGCGCCGAGCACCCCGCGAAGTCCGCCGCGGAGGTGGTGACGGGTTTTTCACAGAGCACGGCCTTGCCGGCGGCGAGGCTGAGTCGGATCTGTTCGGCATGCAAAGTGTGGGGGGTGGCGATGTACACCACATCCACGTCTGGATCCGCCAGGAGCGCCTCGTAGCTGTCGTAGCCATGCACGGCGTGGTGATTCAGCGCAAAGGCGGCGGCGCGGCTCGCAGTGCGCGAGGCGACCGCATGCAGGCGGCAGCCTTTGACACGGGCGAGGTCTGAACAAAAGCGTTCGGCGATGCGGCCGGGTCCTAGGACCCCCCAACGGATTTCGGTGGTTGCGGGCATGGTGTGAGCCTAGTCCCTGTGGAGGGGGGCGGTCAACTCCCTTTCACGCATCGACCCTCCGGTACGTTCATTTCACATTCCACTCTTGACTCATTGGCGCGTGGCCTCATGGAAGAGCCATGTTTTTCTCCCTGCATCCCTCCACCGCCTCCGAAGCCCTTCAGGACCGTTCCTTGGCGGTCGTGCTACCTGTCTACAATGAGCGGGAAACGATCCAGGCGGTCCTGGACGAGTGGAGGCGGGCCCTGGAGGCCTTGGGCATCTCGTATGTGTTCGTGTTGGTAAACGACGGTTCAAACGATGGCACTCTTGACGTGCTGCGGAAATGGGAGTCATCCGATCCGGCGCGTGTCCTGCTGCTCGACAAACTGAACTCGGGCCACGGAAGGAGCTGCCGTCATGGATACGAGGCCGCCGCCGCATCGAATGTCGAATGGGTGCTTCAGATCGATTCCGACGGCCAGTGTGACCCAAAGTACTTCGCGGAGTTTTGGGCGGCGCGCGATGAGGCGGACTGTGTGTTTGGCTTGCGGAAGAGCCGTGACGACGGCCCGGCGCGGCGCTGGGCCTCCCGTTTCTGTCGTCTGGCCGCCTCGTGGGTGGCGGGTTTGGATCTCCCCGATCCAAACGTGCCATATCGCATGATCCGCCGCCAGGTCCTGGCCCCCGCTCTCGCCCTCATCCCCCCGGCCTTCGACATCCACAATGTGGCGCTCTCCTACGTGCTGCGCAGAGAGCCCTCGCTCCGTTGGAAACGGGTGCCGATCCATTTTCGGGACAGGCAGGGGGGATCGAACAGCATCTACCTCCCCGCCGTCGCCCGCATGGGCCTGGGCATGTTGCTGGATCTGCGCAAGCTCCGGCGGAGGCTCGGTCAGGTGCCGCAGAAGGTGCGGTAGGGAGGGGCGTCACCCGGGGCGGGTTGCTGGAGGTCCTCCAGCCCCTCACGTGTCCGGTCGAAGGGGGACCGGAGGGCCTCCACAAGCCGCTGCAACGGGCATGTGTCCCCTTCCTCCGCGGCGGCGAGGGCCTCTTCCACCTTGTGATTGCGCGGGATGTACACAGGATTGCTGGAATGGAGGAGTGCCCTCACTTCGGAGGAGGACTGGGGCTGCCGCGTGAGCCGGTCCCTCCATCGTGTTCCCCATTCCCCGGCGGGCGGCCTGTCAGGATCCAGCCGCGCGAAATGAAGCGTGTGATCAGCACCTTCTTCAACCAGAGAATCAACAAACGAGCGGGCGAGCGTTTCGTCCCCCTCCTCCTGAGTGAAAAGCCCCAGCTTCTTGCGCATCCCCGCAAACCAGTGGCCGGAATATCGTCCCGCAAAACTCTCCAGCGCCGCGCGGGCGAGCTCTATGGATCGGGTCTCATCGGGATCGATAAGCGGGAGCAGAGCTTCGGCCAGGCGGCAGAGATTCCATAGGGCGATATCGGGCTGATTGCCGTATGCGTAGCGGCCCTGGGTGTCGATGGAGCTGAAGACGGTGCCGGGATGGTGGCGGTCCAAAAACGCGCAGGGGCCAAAGTCGATGCTCTCGCCGGAAAGCGCCATATTGTCCGTGTTCATGACACCATGTACGAAACCGACCAGCATCCATTTCGCCACCAGCGAGGCCTGCGACGCGATAACCGACTCCAGCAACGCGAGCGCGGGCCGGGGGGATCCGATTTGATCGGGAAAATGCCGCAAGAGGGTGTGGTCGACCAGCGCGGCGAGGGTTTCGGTGTCAGTCCATGCCGCCGCATATTGGAAGGTGCCGACACGGATGTGGCTGGCGGCGACACGGGTGAGCACGGCGCCGGGCCGGGAGCGTTCGCGGTACACCGGCTCACCTGTGCCGCAGACCGCCAGCGCGCGTGTCGTGGGGATCCCCAATCCGTTCAGCCCTTCCCCGATAATATATTCCCGCAGCATCGGCCCCATGACCGCCCGACCATCCCCGCCCCGGGAGAATCGTGTCCGTCCCGATCCTTTGAGCTGGACGTCGACCCTTTTCCCGTTTCGACTCACAAGCTCCCCCAGCAAAAGCGCCCGTCCATCCCCCAGCATCGTGAAGTGCCCAAACTGATGCCCCGCGTACGCCTGGGCGATAGGTTCTGCACCGATGGGCAGCCGGTTTCCCGTCAGAATATCCGCATCCCATTCGGCCTCCGTCAGCCCCAACTCTTTTGACAGCTCCTCATTCCACACCACCAGTTCCGGACGAGCCACAGCCGAGGGCGATTCCCGAACAAATAGGGAACCGGGCAGCCGGGAAAAGGAATTGTCGAAAAGGACCATGGTCGAACCTAGCCCTGATGAAAAATACTTCCAATTTTCTATTGCCTCAATTCGTCTGACTGTGATAACCTCTCCTTCCACTCAAACATTGCGGGGTGGAGCAGCCAGGTAGCTCGTCAGGCTCATAACCTGAAGGCCGTAGGTTCAAATCCTACCCCCGCTACCATTTTAAACCCTTGTAAATCACCAGTTTACAAGGGTTTTTCTTTTCCGGAGTTTGGCGTGAATCAGGATGAATCAGGGGGAAAAACGGAGTCCAAAAACACACACAAACCCACACACAAATTTCCCCTGTTTCACCCCGATACGCTTCTAAAATAAAGGTGTTTCTCAGTGTAGTCCAGAGAATATTTTCGGCCTGCTCAGCCCTTCGGCCGAAACAGCCGCGCACCCCCATACCAAAACACCGTCACCGCTCCGGCCCGCAGCCCCGCACGCCAGACCGACATCCCATACGCCCGCTGCAATTCGTAGAACCGCACACTCGCCTCCCAGCCTCCATCCCCGCGCATCCAGTCGTAGTCATGTCGCAGGCAGGGCGGAAAATACTTCGTCGGCCAGTGTGCCTCCGACACCGCCGTGCAGCCGTCGCAGTCCTCGTACCAGTCCCACTCCGGCGAATCCATGGCCTCCAGCACCCATTCCCGCTGTTCTGTTGTCAGGCCGAACACTTCAAAAGACGTCTCGATCCGTTTCCGTTCGCTTTCCCGGTTCATGGCGTCACCCCATCTTGATCCAGGCCTTGACCGCCAGCACGCAGACCGCCACCAGCGTGGTGATGAACGCACCGCCGATCACGGACAGGGCCCACAGGATTCCGCGAATGACCTGCTCGTGTCGATCCAAACGTGTCTGAATGCTCAGCGTCCCGTTGTCCCTGAACAGCCGGCGCTCAATCGCCTCCAACTTTCCCAGCAACACCCGCCAATCCTCCGGTTCACTCACGCGGGCCCTCACCATCCGAAGCCCCGAAGCCTTCCCTGCGCTTTGTCGCTGCCTCGTAGGCGCGCCAAAACTCCGCCAGCTCCTGCGAATACCGCCCGGGCTCTCCCGCCTGCAGGAGCCCGCGCAGCCGGTCTACCCGACGGCCCAGCGGCCCCCCCGGCCACACCGGCTCCGGCATCAGCAGCGGATCCACCTTGGTTTCCCGCACTCCGGCCAACCCCGGCACCAGTGGGATCTCCACCGCAAACCCCACCCTGGACATCGGGACCGCCCGTTCCAGATCCCCTGAATCGAGCGTAACCGCCCCCGGGAGACGCCGGTATTCCGCGACCCTGGCGAGCTCAAAACGCACCGGCTCGATTTTGCGCAGCGGCTCATGCTCCGGGCTTTCCGGCACAAGCGCCGTCAGCCGCGGCAGCCGGACACGATCCTCGGCCGCCATCGCCAGTGCGCCCAACCCAAACAGCAGGCATAGCCCCAAAGTGCCCAGATTACTCTTCACCGCCCCCTCCCTGGTTGTAATCCTCCACAAACGCGTTGAATCCGCCCACCCCCAGGGCAATCGATACCCGGCCTAGACGGGCGTTCAGCTGCGATCCGGTCAACTCTCCCCGCATAGCTGCGGCCGACCATTCCTGACCGATGCGCTCCAGATCCGTGCGGTCCCGGTCCTCCATCGCCACTCCGATACCGCGCAACGCCGCCTCCAGCCCCGCACATCCGGGCGCATTCAGCGCATCCACCACCGGCGCCACCACCGCCACCAGCGGATTCACCCCGTCTCGCACCACAAAACTTCTCCCCTGCTCGCGCAGATGCACCTTTGCCTGCCGCACCGCCGCCTCATGAATCGCCGACTTGACCCTCTCCGCCTCCGGCAGATTCAGCGGCTCCGGGGCCAACACAAAAGTCACCAGATCCGGAATTCCGCAGTCCGCAGAAAGCATGTTCCCTTCGCCAAGCAAATAATATTTCAGCAAATGCTCCCCGTACACCGGACGTTCCTTAAACTCAGACCGGACCGCCTCGCTGATCTCCGTCGCCAGTTCCAGACGGTTCTCCAGGGGCAACGCCTTAAACCAGTTCCGAGCCCCCCGGGGCAATCCATCACGCTTCACCCGTTCCACGATGCCCGCATAGCCCTCTGGACTCAGCCGCTCACTCCGCAGCATCCCGCGCATCAACCACATGGCATTGGCATCCAGCAACGTCTCCAGCACCTTTGCTTCCTCCCAGCTGTTCGCCACCCGGGCCTGCGCGGCCGGATCACTCAACCCCAGTTTTTTTAAACCTCCACGCGGATCTCCCTGACCCACATGCTCCACCCAGGATTTGAAATTCCTAAGTTCCCCCGCCTGCGCACACTGCAACAGACCAAGGCCCACCATCATCCACATCACCATGCTTTTCATTGTTTTCATACTCCTTCCGCCCTAGGGGGCGATTCGTTCCTTTCTCCAGGTCGTGGGCACCACCGCATTCCATTTCCAGTGGGTCCCCGCTGCATTCCGTTCCAAATCCACACCATCAAACCGCACATATCCCCAAACCAGCTTGCTGTTGTCCTCATACATCCACGTCGACCAGTCCACCGGCGTTTCATGCGACGGACACACCACCACATACTTCACCTCCGAGTTCACCGGGTCCGCCAGCTGATCGCCGATCGGTACGCCCGGCACCGCCTTTCGCCACTTCCGCGAATCGTCCGAATAATCATCCGTGAAATACACCCACACATCCGGATCGCTCGCCGCCAGCAGCTCCGAACTCTTCACAAAATAGACCAGCGAACCATAGTTGTCCGTGCTCGCCTTGATTTCAAAATCCGTCCACGGCCCCCCCCAGCTCCAGTACCAACACTGGGAACGTCCGCATCTCCGACAGTTTATTTGTCGTCGACGGAAACCGGTCCCCATCCACGATCCACTCCGCCAGCGCCAATGGCACCAACGCCCCCAAAAGTACCGGCACCCACCATCTTCTATATTTCCTCAGCCAGGTCATCCGCTCATTCTCCCTTCCGGATCAGCTGTATCGTCCCTTCCGGCAAATTACTCTCCACCACCAACGTATCGCCCAAAGTAAACGAATACGGCGCATCCGGCACCCACACCACCGAGATCGCATCCACAAACACACAAATCCCCAGCGTGTACCGCTCCCCGCCCCGTTCCCGGATCACCTTGATCTGCCCACTGGTCGGCTCCTCAAAACGAATCATCACCGCCACCGGCACCCAGGCACTGTTCCTCTGAGTATTCGTCACCGTCGTCTCCCCATCCACCAGCTCGTGCACCGTAGTCCAGCCGCGGGCAAACCCCAACATGGGCAACAGACACAACCCCAGCACATAGAGCCCCGTCCACCTCATGCCAGACTCCTTTCCACCTGGTCCGCCACCCCGTACGAGGGCGTTCCACTATACGACGCCCCCAGCGATGGCCTCACCTCTCCCCGTTGCACCTGCCGCAGCCAGATATCCGCCCGCGTCATCAGCGTATACACCTCCGGCACCAGTTGCGCCCCCGTCTCCATCATCAGGTTGAACAACAGAGTGTTCAACGCATGGCGGAAACCCGTCACCGGCACCATCGTCTCGTCGGGGTCCAGAACATTCGCCGGATTCGATGCCACCGCTTGCCGGAACAATGTGGCCGTTTCGACCACAAGCTCCTCCAGCCGTCCCGCCTTGTCGGGGAACTGGTTGATCCAGGAGGTGTAGAACGTGCGCACGTCCGTCGGCAACGCCTCCCAAACCACCTCGTAGCTGAATGCCGTCCAAGCGCTCACGTCACCCTCCTCAAGTGCTGGAAACATTCAGCCGGACACAGGCCGCCGAATTCGTCACCCGCACATCCTCCGACCAGTCGAACTTCGCCACCTCCACGCGGCCATCGTCGCGCGAGTAGGACCCCGGCACCATGAACTTGTTCATCAGACGGAACGTCTTCATGAAACTCGGATCACGCCGCGTCGGGGCCTCCTTCCGTGCGAAAATCAGGATGGACGAATCCAGCAGAAACTGGATGTTCTCATTCTGTCCGGCCGCCGCGCCGTCATAGATCATGTACGAGGTCCGCACCTCCGGCGTGCCAATGAACATCTGCCCCGCCGATGCCTCCGTGGGGACCGCCAGCCCCAGCTGACCCCGCTGCGACCCGTTGCCCACCACAAAACGCCCCCGGACCTTCTCCTGATTCTTGAAGATCTTCCACGCCGTCGCACCAAACAGCACCCCCACGCCCATCAGACTGCCGTACTTCGCCGCCTTGATCACCGTCAGGATCGCCTCGTCCACATTCGACACCGGATCCGCCGCCGATCCCCAGGTGAGATCCTCCCCGGGTCCGACCGCCTGCAAGGCCGCGTCGATCACCGACTTCTCGTGCGCCAGCGCAGCAACCTCCGCCACCGCCACAGCACCCTCCCGAAGCATGTTCTCCAGCCCCTCCGCTTCCAGTTGCTCCAGATGATCCACCGGATAATCCAGCGCGTGCGGCTCGCAGTTGTACGTCGCATCCGAAACATCGAAACGAAGCTCGGACGCCCGCCCACCCAGCGTGCGGAGCGTGTCCGGAATATGGAACCGATTCCGTTCCGTATACACCTTGAAGCGCCCCGTGCTCGTGGGCACCTCCACCGTCGGTGCCAGGAAATCCGCCACCGGCATGATCGAACTCTGGGCCGCGCCCTGCGCGAACTCGCGAAGGGTGGGGGACGAACTGATTTCACTCAAACGACTCATGATTTTCTCCTTTCAAACTCAACCAACCACCAAAAGGCCCAGCATCGCCGGACGCGCCAACACCTGCTGACCGTTCACTCCGGGTTCCTCCGCGATCAGAAGCCCCCTGTACGTGCCTGCATCCACCGGCAACTCCCGCACCTTCCCACGATCCTCCGCCTGCGACGGGTCCGCCAACACCAACACAGCACCAGCGTCACAACTCCCCAACAGCGTCACCCGCACATTCCGCTCCGGACTCAACGGCAAAACTGCCGTCGTCTCCCCCTGGGCAGCACCTTCCAGCAGCACGTACACCGCCAGATCCGCCTCATCCGAAGGCAAAGCCACCTCCGGAGGCCCCTCCTTGTGCCAGACCTTCACCAGACGCCCCTCATGGCCCCGCAGATCCTCGCCCGCCACAAACGGTCGAGAGCCCACACGCGTATTCGACTGATTCATCGCACATCCTCCCCACAGATTTCTTTTTCAGCCCGCTGGAACGCCGTACTGAACGGAATTCGTTCCGACTTGCACAACTCCTGCGCCCGGTTGCGGATCCTCACCGCCTTGCCTTCCGCATTCGCGTCCCCGGCCCCCTCCTGGCCCACCAGCCCCCGACGCGTCACCATCCGCGCCGTCTCGCGATTGTGCAGCGGACGCCGCGTGTCCGCCGCAGACGCAGGTTTACCCCCCGCCGCCAGCTTCGCCTCACGAAGCTCCTCCAGGGCCGACGCCGCGGCATCCCGGTTCGAAAGCAACTGCTCCCGCCAAAAATCCTTCGTGTTCTCGCTGATCACCCCCGCGAACTCCCCGAGCTGACGATTCACCAGCTCATCCTCCAGCGCCACGACCTCCGCCAGAAGAACCTCGTTCTTCTCGCGCTCCAGACGCAGCGAACTCAGCAACGACGCAACGTCCGTGCCGCCTCCCAGCGCCTCGCCGGCCACCGCCGACCCTTTTTTCACATCAACAGAATCACTCATCATCATCTCCAAACAGGTTTCGCCCCAAGGGGCCTTCATACCCCAACAAACAAATCAACCATATCGATAAATATACCTGCAATAAATTAAAAATGCTGGTATAACGATCCTCATGTCCTTCATACCCACCAAGCGACTTCAAAACGCCCGCGCCATTTTCCAGCGAAACGGCGGCATCCTGCGCACCCGCGAAGCCCTGGGGGAGGGCATACACCCCGAAGTCCTCTACCGCATGAGAGACCTCGGCCACATCCAGGCACTCAGTCGCGGTCTCTACCGCCTCGCAGACCTTCCCGAACCCGGCCAGCCTGATCTGCTGACCGTCAGCAAGCGCTGCCCCACCGCCGTCATTTGCATGATCTCCGCTCTCGCGTACCACGGCATCACCACCCAAATCCCCCACGCCGTCGATATCGCCCTCCCCCGAGGCACCGAGCCCCCGCGCATACACTATCCCCCCGTCAACATCCATTGGACCGTCCCCCACATTTTCACCCAGGGCATTCAGCAAATCCCCGTCGACGGCCAGCCCCTGCGCATCTACAGCCCTGAACGCTGCGTCATCGACGCCTTCCGCCACCGCAACAAAACCGGACTCGACACCGCCCTCGAAGCCCTCCGGCTCTACCGCGAACGGCTGCCACTCCACGTGGACACCCTCCTGAGCCTTGCCCGGGCATGCCGTGTCGAAGCCATCCTCACCCCCTATATCCAAAGCACCCTGTGAACTCATCCAAAACCAACCTCCCCGCCTCCGTCCGCCAGCGGCTCCTCAACCGCGCCCGCGAGAAAAACCGCCCTTTTCAGGAACTCGCCCAGCGCTACGCCATCGAACGTTTCCTCTCCCGCCTTGCCCAGTCCGCCTTCGCCGACCGATTCATCCTCAAAGGCGCACAAATGCTGCTCGTTTGGGACAGCGAAACCTCCCGGCCCACCATGGACATCGACTTCCTCGGACGCACCGCCAACACCCCCGAAAACATTCGGCCCTCTTCCAGGAAATCTGCGCACTTCTCCCCTCCATCCCCGACGGACTCCTCTTTCTCCCCCAAACCGTCAAAGCCATCGCCATCAAAGAAGATGCCGACTACGAAGGCGTTCGCGCCACCTTTCAAGCGACCCTCGACACCGTCCGCCTGCACCTCCAAATCGACATCGGCTTCAACGACATCATTACCCCCGGCCCCGAACACATCCAATTCCCGGCCATCCTCGATTTCCCCGCCCCGACCCTCCGCGCTTACAACCGCGAAACCCTCATTGCTGAAAAAGTCGAAGCCATGGTCAAGCTCGGACTCCTCAACACCCGCATGAAAGACTTCCACGACATCTGGACCCTCTCCCGCGCCTTCCCCTTCAGCCGCCACCAACTTCACCAGGCCATCGCCGCCACCTTCCTCCACCGCCGCACCGACCTGCCCCCGCTTCCCTCCATCCTCGCCGCCGCCCCGCCGGACCTCGCCGACAAACAAAAGCAATGGACCGCCTTCCGCCGAAAAAGCCGTCTCAGCCAAAGCCCCGAAACCTTCCAAACCCTCCAAACTGACCTCACCGACTTCCTCGCCCCCGCCATGGCCCCGCAACACCCTACTCATACCTGGACCCCACCCGGCCCCTGGATCTGAAGCGCACCACGTCCGGACTCCCCTTCAACCCCTGCATCCCTTATCCAGTCCCGCTCGCGGGACGTTTCTCCCGTCTCCCGTATCCGCCACGATCGAAGTTATCCGTTCACTTTACCTCGAAAACCCTTTGACAATCCAACCTCCATCCCCAAAAAATATAAAAATCCCCCCTGCGGATCGCTTTCGCTAGCCGAAAGCCCCGCAGCCCCCCGTAGGCTGAGGTCTACGGGTTTTTTCTTTTCCATATCTTCCCCCATGACCAGTTCCGTAGCTCCCCGCGTCGCATTTTTCATCGACGGCTTCAACCTCTACCACTCCATCAAGTCCGCCGAACAGCACCTCGCCGGAACCCCCCTCAAGTGGCTCGATCTTCCCGGACTTTGCGACTCCACCCTCCAACTCATCGGCAACGGAGCCCAACGCACAGCGATCCATTATTTCACCGCCTTTGCCGAATACCTCCGCCATAAAGACCCCGGCAAATATAGCCGCCACCAGCTCTACGTGCGCGCCCTTACCGCCCACAAAGTAACTCTCCACATTAGCCGTTTCCAGAAACGCCAGGCCTGGGCCGACGATCTCAACCGCTTCGTTACCGTCTTCGAGGAAAAAGAAATCGACGTGGCTATCGCCTGTACCTGCCTCGGGCTTGCAGCCGCCGACCTCTTTGATATTGCCGTCATGCTTACAGGGGATTCCGACTTCACGCCTTTGGTCGAAACGTTTGCCCAATCCCACCCCGACAAACAGTAGTGGTCCCCAAAAACGGAGCCAGGGGCTTAGTTATGATTTGACGTGAGGGAACCGTGTGTTGGCAACCCCAAAACCCAACGCAAAGCCCCCCCATGAAAAGACCACGCAGAAACCACAGCGCCGAGGTCAAGGCGCGCATCGCCAAGGAAGCCCTCCGGGGCGTGCAGACGATCACCGAGATTGCCCAGGCGAACCCGATTCATCCGGTTCAGGTCAGCGCCTGGAAATAAGGAGCTGGAGGAGCGCATCCATGAGCTCTTCGAGAAGAAGGGCCGCGCCACGGACAGCGAGCAAGAGCTGCTTGCCCGCTGTTCCGACATGGGGCGGCTGCTGGGCCAGAATATGCTCGAAACCGAGTACCTCAAAAATGCGCGCAACTGGGAGTCGAACCGTGAGGAAAACGCGGGTGGAGCGAGATCATATAGCGCTGTCCATTCGCCGTCCGTGCGCGCTGTTGGGGGTGAACCGGAACCGGCTTCCCCCCCCCCATCTCCCCAGCTCAGTGAGCAGGCTCTGCACGTGTGCAGGATCCTTGACGAACTCCATCTGCGGGAGCCCTGCTACGGCTCCCGCAAACTGGCGTTTCTTCTCGGCCGTGATCACCAAATCCACCTCGGTCGGAAGCTCCTGCGGAGGCTCATGGGAATCCCCAACATTCGGGTGATCCATCCCGGCCCCCGCACGAGCATCCCCGCGCCGGGACACAAGGTTTTCCCCTACCTGCTCCGGAATCTGAAGGTCATCGCGCCCAACCAGATCTGGTGCGCGGACATCACGTATATCCCCAAGAAACGGGGGTATTGCTACCTCAAGGTCTACGCCAGCCCCCGGGAGTTGGATCGGGGCCTCGCCGACTGGTTCCTGCGATACAACACCTACCGTCCCCATCAGGCCCTCGGCATGAAAACCCCGCACGAAGTCCACTTCCAGAAACCGGAGGCCGTCGCATGAACACCTTCGGCAACGATGGGGGCTCTGCCTCCACACCCCCGGAGTTTTTTGCATGGGCCCCCAGGATGATCCACCCGGGAAAAACCTCCGCCTATCCGGAAAGGAAAGGTGGGGGGCCGGGAGGATCCCGAGGGGTCGCGCGCCGCTCCGGTTGCCCTCCGGCAGAGCCGTATCCTGCGCGTGACCGCAGCACTCTGGCCAGACCCACACCCCCTGTCCACCCCAAACTTGCCATACCCTCAACCCCCTGTTATTCTACCCCCATTCAACCCAGGGAACCTCACCCGGAACATAACTAAAAATCGCCGCTCCGTGGCTCCGCTAAAGGGCCCACTGCAGAGCGCATCCGCGATGCCGGGCCGGAGGAACGCGCCGCTGTGCGCAACACCGAAAGCCGCGCACAGCTCGCGAAGGTGTTCGAGGCAGTGGAAAGCCGGACCTTCAGCCCCGGTTCGGCCATGGGCAAGGCCTAACACTACCTGCTGGCCCACCGCAAAGGACTCAGCGCCTTCGTGGAGGACCAAAGACTTCCCATCGACAACAACCCTGCCGAGCGCGCGATCCGCCGGGTGGCCATCGGACGGAAGAACTGGCTCTTTCTGGGCAGCGAAACCGGCGGGGAGACCGCCGCGACGCTCATGACGATCCTGGGAACCTGCTGGGCGAACCGCGTCAACCCCCAGGCCTATCTGGAGGCCGTGATCCGCGATCTGCCCGGCACGCTGACCACAAACATCGACGACCTTCTGCCCCACATCTGGATCGAGAGCCATCCCGAGGCCCTCCTGCCGGACAAGCGCTGGGTGCCGCCCGCAAAACAGGACGCGAGCCAGAGCAATGAAGACAACGGGTAAATGAGAAAAGGGCATCGGGAAATCAGAAACAGCCCCGGCCCCCGGGGTCAGGCACGATCCTAGCACGCCTGTGACCGAATCACCCAGATGGGGTTCGCCGGACGCTTACTTTTGTTCGACAAGACGTGGGTAAATATGACATAACCTTGCTTCAAGGCATTTCGGCAGATGCATGATCTAAAAATAATTTTGGGGCTTCCCCCATGCAGCTAACCAACTACCACGCCAAATTTTACGCACATGAACTGACTCGACGAAGTGTCGAGGGTGTGGGCAGGCTGTCACGTGCTTTGTTTGACGCGCGGGTGGACCTCAATCCGCACCAGATCGAGGCAGCGCTTTTCGCGTTGTCCTCCCCCTTGTCCAAAGGTGTGGTTCTGGCGGATGAAGTCGGTCTGGGGAAGACCATCGAAGCGGGGATACTTCTTTGCCAGCTTTGGGCGGAACGCAAACGCCGTATTCTGGTCATTACCCCCGCCGCCATCCGTAAGCAGTGGGCCTTGGAGCTTCAGGAGAAGTTTGACCTTCCCTCCGTGGTTCTGGACACCCGGGAGTACAACGCGCTGCACCGACAAGGGTACCCGCGTCCCTTTGACCAGAAGCAGGTGGTGATATGCTCCTACCATTTCGCCAACCGTCAGCGGGTGGAAATCCGCAGCATCCCTTGGGACATCGTGGTGATCGACGAAGCGCATAAACTGCGAAATGCCTACCGGCCCAGCAACCGGATCGGACAGGGAATCCGCTGGGCCGTGGAAGACCGCAAGAAAGTGTTGCTCACAGCCACACCCCTGCAAAACTCGTTGTTGGAACTTTACGGCCTCTCCACGATTCTGGACGAAAACCTGTTTGGAGATCAGCTCTCTTTCCGCTCGCAGTACATGCAGGCGGGATCGGACCTGGACGACCTTCGCCAGCGTATTTCCGGCTTCTGCAAACGCACGCTCCGCCAGGACGTGGTTGAATACGTGAACTACACCCGCCGACGCGCGATTACGCGCCCCTTCAACCCCACGGATGACGAACAGGCCTTCTACAACGCGGTCTCCGTCTTTCTTTCCCGTGAAGACACCTACGCCATTCCCCGGCAGCGAAGACACCTCACGGTGCTGATCCTGCGCAAGCTATTGGCCTCTTCGGTTGAGGCTATTCTCGGCACCTTGGAAACCATGCTCATTCGCCTGCGCAATCTGGGGGATGGCCACATTGCAGTCCCTGCATCGGATTTTCTCGACTGGATTGATTCTGAGGAGATGGAGGCGGACCTGCTTGACGAGATTCTGGAGGAGGAGGGCGAGGAAGAGAACGAAAGCCTACCAACACTGGACATCATCAAGTTGACGGAGGAGATCCGGGAGTTGGAGAAACTGTTAGCGCAGGGTCGGAGATTGGGAACGGAAACCAAACGCCGAACCTTATTGCAAGCCTTGGACATCGGATTCCAACACATGCGGGACATGGGGGCGGCTGAAAAGGCTTTGGTCTTCACCGAATCCCGACGCACTCAGGACGCGCTGCTTGCCTTTCTGGAACAGAACGGCTACCGCGATCAGGTCGTTCTCTTCAACGGGAGCAACAACGCCCCCGGAGCCCAGGAGATTTATCAGGCATGGGTGCTCAATAACGAAGGTACCGGGCGCGTGTCGGGATCGAAAATGGTGGACATACGCAGCGCCCTGATCGAGCACTTCCGGGACCATGCGAAAATCCTCATCGCCACGGAAGCCGCCGCCGAGGGGGTAAACATGCAGTTTTGCTCGCAGGTGGTCAACTACGACCTGCCCTGGAACCCCCAGCGCATCGAGCAACGCATCGGACGTTGCCACCGTTATGGCCAGAAACACGACGTGGTCGTCATCAACTTCATCAACAACCGCAACGAAGCCGACCAGCGGGTCCACCAGCTTTTGCAGGACAAGTTCCTGCTCTTTGACGGGGTCTTCGGGGCCTCCGATGAAGTCCTGGGAACTATTGAAAGCGGCGTGGACTTCGAGAAACGCATCTGCGCCATCTACCAGGAATGCCGCACCCCGGAGCAGATTGATGCAGCCTTCCAGGCCCTGCGCCAGGAACTCGACGACTCGATACAAGCCCGCATGGCCGACACGCGGCAAAAGCTTCTTGAACACTTCGATGAGGATGTCCACGAGCGCCTGAAACTCGAACTGGCGGATACACAGTCCCGGCTCGATGTTGTGGGACGCCGCTTTTGGCTGATCTCCCGGCATCTATTGGGCGACCGCGCCCGCTGGCAGGAAGACACGCACAGCTTCGACCTCAAACGTCCCCCGCTTGAAGAAATCCCCAGCGGACGCTACTACCTCATCTCCAAAACCCGTCGGGAAGCATCGGAGCGACCGGAGGAAGAGCACGGACATTTTCTCTATCGCCTGTCACACCCGCTGGGCGAGTGGGTCCTCCACCACGCCAAGTCCCTCGACACCCCCACTGCCGAGATCGTGTTCGATGTCACCTCCCATCCCACCCGGTTAGCTCTGGTGGAAGCCCTGCGGGGACGCTACGGTTATCTGGTCCTCAACCACCTGAACATCAAGAGCTACGAAGAGGAAGAGCACCTGCTCTTCTCGGCGGTCGACGACAAGGGGGCCTCGCTGGACCAGGAAAGCTGCGAAAAACTCTTCAACTGTCAGGGCCGCGCTGCGTCACAGACCTCCATCCCCCCTCAGGTTGCCGAGCGTCTCGCCCAGGAAGCGCGCCGACACGCCGATGCCACCATCAGTCGTTCCCTCGACAACAACCACAAGCACTTCACCGAAGCCCGCGAACGCTTGGAGCGCTGGGCCGACGACGCGGTATTGGCCGCCGAACAGGCCATACGCGACACCAAGGAGCAAATCCGCGCCCTTCAGCGTCAGGCTCGGCAATCCGAAACCCTCGACGAACAAAAGACCCTCCAAGAAGAAATCCGCGAACTGGAGCGCAAGCAGCGCCGTCAGCGCCAGCAGATTTTTGATGTGGAGGACGAGATCATGGAGAAACGCGACCGCCTCATTCAGGAACTCGAACGCCGCCTTTCCCGCGACACCCAACTCACCGAACTCTTTGCCATCCGTTGGCGGGTGGTTTAAGATGGTTTACTTGCGCATCCACAAATTTTCCTCCCCACCCGCAATGCTTCAACACCAGTCCACGACCGGAAACTGCCGCCAGCAGGGCAAGGATGTCTTCGATATCCTCTACACCGTGCTGAACTACGACAAGGGCATTCAGGACGCCATTGTCGGCTTTGCAGAGGAAGTCCGCGCCGGAAACCGGGCATGTATCGACGCGCGCACCTGCCTGGAAACAATGTTCAAGGATGAACGAGCCCCTGGTCCTGTCCGGGCCAGCCACTTCCTCCTGGGCGAACAACGGGTAGACGAGCATTCCGACCTGAGTTTCCGCCGCAACAAAATCCGGCAACAGATGGTCGATGTCGCCAAAGCATTGAAAGGAGCTATTTGATGCCTGAAGAGTACCTTTTCTGCAAATGCGACCTTTCAGGCAGCCTCCGTAACCAACTTGAGACGGTGATACCCAAGGAGGTCGATTCCATTTCCGAGAAAGCCTTCAAGCTTACATCAGTCGACGATTTGGTCGCACATATTGCCAGCAAGATGGAGGTGGAGCCGTTGACGATCAACGAGGCGAATGCAACACGTTCTCAGCGGGAAACGAAGGTGGATGTCGGTCGAGATCCGAGGGTCGTGAATATCCATGGTGGCTCCATTTTTGTCGATGGCGTGGAGGTTACCGTCTCGATCCCCTTTTCGGGTCAGTCGGAACTGTGGGGGATGAGGCCAAATGTCATTGGCATGAACCTGCCCAAAGGAAAGGTGGAACGCCATAGGATCAATCTGGTTTTCGCTATGAGGAATGAGCGGGTCAAATCCGAGTTGCCTACTGATCTTAAACAAACATTGGAAAGCATTCGCAAACACCTGAGCCTGCAGCGGGAGATGATCGAACAGCATAACCGACGCCTCCCCGAAGTCGTCAGACAACATGTCGAACGACGCAAACGAAATTTGGATGTACATGCAGAGCTGGACGAAATCCTTGGCATCCCATTGGCCCAAACCCCCCACGCTCCCCCAGTGACACCCATCCCTGTTCAACGAAAGCTGGTGAAACCGTTGCCGCCCATTCCTTCCACTCCCTTGGAAAAAAGATTCCAGATCGAAGAGGAGACGTACCAGCACATCCTGGACATCCTTCGGCACGAGGGGCGATCATTTGAACGCACCCCCGGAACCTTTGCCAAGCTGGACGAGGAAGAACTCAGGGATATGATCTTGTCTCACCTCAACACCCACTACCAGGGACGCGCTACAGGCGAAACCTTCCGCAAACACGGCAAAACGGACATCAATATTGAGCATGAAGACCGATCGGCGTTCGTCGCAGAATGCAAGAATTGGTCGGGCCCCCAAACCCTTCACGAATGCGTGGACCAGATCATAGGCTATCTGACATGGCGCGATGTGAAGGCCGCAATTGTAATCTTCAATAAAGACCGCGCTGGGTTCAGCGACATCCTGGAGAAAGTGGAGCCGAAGTTGAGCGAGCACCCACTATTTGCTGGATTCGAGTTCCCGGAGCGCGATGGGGAGTGGGCATGCAGGTTCAAACATCAGGATGATCCAGGTATAGTGATGCGAATACGGGTCTTCATTTTCAATCTATTTTTTCAACAGGAGAGCAAATGACCACAAAAGAAATGCAAATTGCGATGCTGACCGTGGCAAAGGAGATGACGGTTGATCCCCACCATCGGCTCTATTCCTGGGACCACTCCAACACGACGTGGAGAACCCTTCTTGCCAACCCAGCCCCCAGCGCTGCGGAGCTCGACAATGCCACACTACATCTTGCCTTTTACTTGGCGAGTTGGGGGATGTATCGCGGCAGCTCTCGAATGCTCCAGAGGGACTACAAGGTACTCCTAAGGGCCAGTCGATGGCTCCATGGTACTTTCTGGAACTGGAAAAGTGAAGGAATCGAGTTGCAAGACCTCCTGACAACTGAATGTCCAGCATCTGAATCGGCGGACTTGCTGTTGAATTTAGCGGAGGACCTCCGCAGGATTTTGGTCCTCGCTCAATCGGATCCCGTAAATCCCGCGCATGCCTACGAGGCTTCTGAAACTCTTATTACCAAAATCCTCCTGAATGTTTTCGCGTGTATCCCGGCGTTCGATACGGAAGTAAAAAAAGCGTTACCGACACTGATACCTCGTTTCAATACAGGTCCTTGCCTCAACCAGGTGAAATTGGTAGCCCTTAGGGAGTACATGCACTCAAATCTTCACATCCTGAAGGCGGGACAAACCACCCTTCTTCACAATCTGGGAATCATGTATCCCCTTACGAAGATTTTTGACCTCTACCTTTGGAAACTGGGTCCCACTTTGTGACCATTTCACCGAATCTCCACTCGCGCGAACCTCGCCAAAATTCGGGCTAAGAATGACGGGATGAAGCCCCCTGAGTATGATTGGACCTGACCCCTCAGCCACCTTTCCGACCCTCGGAACCACGTTTCCAATCCCCTCCGAAGCTCGAAACCACCGCCGGTCACGTTCGCGGCTTGCCAAGGCGGGGCTTTTGGTGTTTATCCCCTTGGTTGGGCCTGCCTTCCCGGAACGATACCCTCTTTGAATGACCCCTCCCATGAGCAAATACAACGCCCTTGTCCAGAAACTCCGCGAAATCTTCCAGATCGACCAGCCCGACCTCGATTTCGGCATCTACCGGGTCATCAACCAGCGCGCGGACCTCATCCGGGACTATCTGGAGAACCACCTCAAGGCCAAGGTCGAATCCGCCCTGGCCGATGGCAACGCCGCCGGACGCGACGAGCTGGACAAGGAGCTGAAGGCCGCCCGCAAAAACGCCGAGGACCTCGGCATGGACCCCGACACCGTACCCAAGGTCCGCGAGTTGCAAGCCCGCTACAAAACCCTCTCCGGCGATGTCTCCGAGCACGAAAACGCCGTCTTCACCCACCTGCTCACCTTCTTCTCCCGCTACTACGAGGACGGCGACTTCATCAGCCAGCGCCGCTACAAGGGCGACACCTACGCCATCCCCTACGCGGGCGAAGAGGTCGTCCTCCACTGGGCCAACAAGGACCAGTACTACACCAAAAGCGGCGAGAGCTTCTCCAACTACAGCTTCAAACTTTCCGACGGACGCCGCGTGCAGTTCCGCCTGGTCAGTGCCGACACCGCCAAGGACAACCGCAAGGACAACAGCCAGGAGCGCCGCTTCCGCCTCATCGACGAACAGACCCGCCTCCGCCAGGACGACGATGGCGAGACCTGGGAGGAAACCCTCCACCCTGTCGCCGAAGAGGACGGAGCCCTCGTCCTCCGCTTCGAATACGCCCCCCAGCCCAAGGGCACCAAACAGGCCGACCTCAACCAGGAGGTCCTGCGGCGCATCCTTGCCCAGTCCGCAATCTCCGCCCGCTGGGCGCAGCTCGCCACTCGCGAACCCACCCCCGCCAATCCCGGACGCACCCTGCTGGAAAAACACCTCGAACGCTACACCGCCAAAAACAGCGCCGACTACTTCATCCACAAGGACCTCAAAGACTTCCTCTCCCGCGAACTCGACTTCTACATCAAAAACGAAGTCCTCCACCTCGACGACCTGGAGGCCGCCGGACGCTTCGCCGAGATCGAGAAGAATCTCCGCATGATCCAGTGCCTCCGCGCCATCGCCCGCGACCTCATCGACTTCCTCGCCCAGATCGAAAACTTCCAGAAAAAGCTCTGGCTCAAGAAGAAGTTCGTCACCGAGGCCCACTACTGCCTCAGCCTCGACCGCATACCCGAGGCCCTTTATCCCGAAATCGCCGCAAACGAGGCCCAGCGCGAGGTCTGGGTAAAACTCTACGCCATCGACGAGATCAAAGCCACAGACACTAACGGAGACCAGAAGGCACAGGGAGAGGATTTGTTTGAGACAGGACCCGTCGCCTACTCCGCCCCCCTCAGCGTCGCCTTCCTCAAGGCCAACCCCCACCTGATGCTCGACACCGCCCTCTTCCCCCCCGACTTCAAGGCCCGCCTCCTCAAGTCCATCGAAAACCTCGACGAACTCTGCGACGGCCTCCTCGTCCACTCGGAGAATTTCCAGGCCCTGAATTTATTACAGGACCGGTATCATGATGCTATTAAGTGTGCTTATTTTGATCCTCCTTACAATACAGGCGATGATGGCTTCGTTTATAAAGATAGCTATCAATCCTCATCATGGTCATCAATGATGAATCAAGTGGTTCAAAGACTTTATTGTTTTTTGGGGGAAGAAGGCTCTCTATTTGCCAACTGTGATGAGAACGAATTCCTCAACTTTGGAAAAATTTTGCAATCGGTTTTTGATAAGAAGAATCATGTTGAAACTATCACGTGGAACAAGAGAGTGCCCAAGAACGATAAGAGCATTGGCAACATCCATGAGTATATTTACCTGTTCGCAAAAAATCACATGGCCCGGAGGCTGAACGAGCGTGGTTTTGTTATGCGAAAGGATGCCTTGGAAGATATTTATGACATAGTTAAGAAAGAAAAGTCCAAGGGATCAGATTTACTAACAGCACAAAGTGCTCTAAAGCGATTTTACAAAAAGCAAGGTTTCGATAGAGGTTTAACATTGTATTGTGAACTTGATCCAAACTTTGAAATATTTGGCAAAATTAATATGTCTTGGCCAAATGCAAAATCGGAAGGTCCGCGATATAAAGTGATTAATCCCGCAACTGGAAAACCTGCTCCAATTCCTGATCGGGGTTGGCGATGGAAAGAAGAGACTTTTAGAAAAGCAGAGCTTGATGGTCCCACTTTTGAATTACCTGACGGAAGTGTTATTAAAGGGAAAATTTGGTATTCACCTAATGAAAATATCCAACCAAGTTCTATAACCTATCTTAAAGAAGTAGAGTCTTTCTTATTGAGATCCATTATTAGCTTAAAAAGTGATGGCAGCATCCAGTTAGAAAATCTAGGTTTGGGTGGTCTACTTGACTATCCAAAGCCAGTGAAGCTATCTGAATGGATATTCTACTCCACTGAAGAAAAATCAGGTTGTTTCCTTGATTGTTTCGCCGGTTCCGGCACCACGGGCCATGCGGTGATCAACCTGAACCGGGAGGACGGGGGCAAACGGAAATACATCCTCGTGGAGATGGGGGACCACTTCGACACGGTGATGAAGCCGCGTTTGCAGAAGGTGGCGTATGCGGCGGAGTGGAAAGACGGAAAGCCGACGGCGCGGGACACGGGGATTTCGCATGGATTCAAGTACCTTCGGCTGGAATCCTACGAGGACACCCTGAACAACTTGGCGCTGGAGAGGAAAGGTGGCGACCTTTTCGAGAACGCGGCGCTGGCGGAGGACTACCTTCTGCGCTACCTGCTGGACGTGGAGTCGGAGGGCTCCCTGCTGTCGCTGGAGCGCTTTGCCCGTCCCTTCGACGTGACGCTCGACATCGCGGTGGATTCGGCGGGGGCGACGGAGCGTCGTCCGGTGGATCTGGTGGAGACCTTCAACTACCTGCTCGGCCTGCGTGTGGAGCAGATCGACGCCGATCTCGCGCGGGGCTTCACCCTGGTCAAGGGCCGTCTGCCCGGCGGAGAGAAAACCCTTATCCTCTGGCGCGATTGCGAGAAGGTGGGTTACGGGGAGCTGGACAAACTCTGCCAGCGCTACAACCTCAATCCCCGCGACAGTGAATACGACGTCATCTACATCAACGGCGACCACAACATCCCGACCCTGATGCAGGAGAGCGAAAAAGAAGGCGGCCTCACCCGCGAACTCAAGATCCGCCAAATCGAACCCGAATTCCTGGACCGCATGTTCCGGGTGGAGGACGTATGAGACTTCAAACCACGGACGAACACGGATGAACACGGATCCAGTCAATCACAGCAAGAAAAACCTGCCGGGTATCCGGCGCATACGGCTGAAACGCTACCGTAGTCTGCTTTGGTGCGATGTGCCCCTGGAGAACCCCACCTTTTTGGTGGGAAAGAATGGGGCGGGGAAGAGCAATTTCTTCAAGGCATTGGAATTTTTGTCCGACTGCGTGAATCTTCCCTTGTCTTCCGTTTTCCAAAAGCAGGGGGGGCTGGAGACGGTGCGCTATCGTAGTGGCGGCAGGAGCAGGCCGGGCAACTTTGGCATGAGGGTGGATTTTGCAACTCCGAACGGTCAAGCTGGCATGTACGCCTTTGAGGTCAAGGCGCTGTCCGGCTATGAATTCGAAGTGGTGCGCGAGCAATGTGCGCTGGGGGAGAACTCATTTGACCGCAGTGGAACGGGTGAGGTGAGAATCACGGTGACGGGCGCGGCCCCGCAGGTGAGCCGTGACGCGCTCTGCCTGCCACTGCTGGGTGGACTGGAAGCTTTTCGCCCGGTCGTGGAGTTGTTGAAGGGCATACAGGTTTTTTCGCTAGACCCCCATGTGATGCAGGATCTGCAGGATCCGGATTCCGGAATGCGCCTCCGTTCCGACGGCGGAAATCTGGCCAGTGTGCTGTCCACCTTTCCGAACGAGATGCTGGAACGCCTGACGGAGCTGTTGGCGGAGTTGGTTCCGGGAGTGAGTTCGGTGAAACCCCTCAAGCATGGAAAGAAAGTCACCTTGAAGTTTCAGCAGAGTTGGAAGGAGGAAGGGCTGCCGCCTCAGAGCGCGGAGCATGAGGCCTTTGCCATGTCGGAGGGAACCCTGCGCCTGCTGGGAATTCTCGTGGCCTTTCTTCAGCCCAATCCGCCGACGCTCCTTGCGCTGGAGGAGCCGGAGTCCACCATCCACCCGGAGGCTTTGGCGACCTTGCTGGAGCTAATCCGCGGTTTTGCCAACCAATTGCAGGTGGTGGTGAACACCCACAGCCCCGAGCTGCTGGACTGTGAGTGGCTGGGACCCCAACATTTGCGTGTGGTCACCTGGCACAACGGCAAGACCCGGATCGACCCCTTGGACGAGGCTACAGCGGAATCCTTGCGCCAGCACCTGTTGGGAGCCGGAGAGCTGATGCGCCGCGAGGGTTTGCAACCCGGAAACATCTTCGCGGACATCCGACCGGATCAAATGGACCTGTTCGGGAGTCCGCATGATTAAGCCGATCGTCGAGGGGCATGGGGAATGCAGGGCCGCGCCAGTCTTGCTGCGCCGACTGGCGGAACGTATGGGTGTGTACGATCCACCTTTGTTGCGTCCGGGCCGCTATCCGGCCTCACAGTTGCTCAAGAAAGAACCGACGGGCTGGACGACAGGACCCGGCTTTGACAAAGCCATCGGCCATGCGCGCAATGAGAAAGCCCGCGCCATTCTGGTTCTGCTGGACGCCGATGACGATTGCGCCGTGGAAATCGCCCGCGATCTCCAGCCGAAGTTGATGCGTGCCGCAGGGGGAATTCCCCAGGCCATGATTCTGGCCGTGCGGGAATACGAGGGTTGGTTTTTGGCTTCCCTGGAAACACTTTTTCCGCAGGCGGCCGACTTGAACCGACATCCGGAGAGCGTCCGGGGAGCCAAGGAATGTCTGGAACGGCTTGTGCCAGGGTACTATTATGTGGAAACCACCGACCAAGCGCGTCTGAGCGCCAGCATGGATCTGGACCTGGTGTATTCCCGCTGCCGATCCTTCCGGAAACTCGTGAAGGAGTACCACGCCTTGTTGGGAAGCCTTGGACTCGCCCCCGCACCTTTGGAAGGTCTTTTTTTCAGGGAGGAAGATGTATGACGCTGGAGAGACTTCGGCAGGATCTCATTGAAATTTACACCAAAGACCCGCACTATGTGCGCGAGCACTTTGGGATCGAAGAGGTTGTGCTGGGAGGCGGCTATGCCTACCGGCAGGTGACAGAACTCATCCAAAATGCCGCTGATGCGATTCTTGAAGCCGAGGAGGCGAGCGGAAAAAAGACCTGTGGCCGGATCGAAGTCCGTTTGACGGACCACCACCTGTACGTGGCGAACACGGGGGCTCCCCTGAGTGAGGAGGGAGTCGTTGCGCTGCTGCACTCGCATTCGTCCCCCAAGCGGCAGAACCAGATTGGCCGATTTGGCATAGGCTTCAAATCCCTTTTGAAATTGGGCGGTCGTGTGGATATCCTGAGTCGTCCGATCTGCATGAGGTTCGACCCCGAGCGTACGCGCATCGCGGTTCGGGAAGCCCTCCGTCTCTCTCCGAATACGCCGGTTGCGGGTCTGCGCATGGCATGGGAGCTGGATGCAGTGAGAGAGCAGCAGGACGATCCGATACTCCGCGAAATGGATTGGGCGACGACCGTCGTCCGCGCGGAGATCGTCAATCCCAACCTGCTGGAACATTTACAGACGGAGATGGGCGAATTCCCGGCGGAATTCATGCTGTTCTTCCAGGCGGATGCCAAGATGAACCTCATAGGTCAGGATGGGGCGTGTCGGGAAATCAGCAGGCAGACAAAAACCACACTCGTGCATCTTCTCGACAACGGTGAGGACAGCCGCTGGCGTTTGTTCAGCCGCCGAGTGCGTGTGGAAGATGAGGATGCCAAAGAGGATGCCACCCACATCCACCAGCGTGATGAAGTGCCTATTACCTGGGCGGTGCCGATGGATCGTGAAGACGAAATGCCCGAAGATTTTTGGTCTTTTTTTCCCACCGATACATCATCCTCACTTCCCGGCATCCTGAACGCCCCATGGAAACTCAACGACAGCAGGACGAGTCTGGTGCCTGGTGAATGGAACACGGCCTTGATGGAATTCGCCGCAGAACTCGTCGCCGATTCCCTTCCAAGCTTAAATGATAAAAAGGACGCCTGCAAGTGTCTGGATGCATTTCCTGAGTTCAAGGAGCCGTGGCAAACCTGGCCTGACTTCACTGACCCACTGGTGGATGGGATCATCAGACAAATCGTGCAGAGGCCATTCCTAGCGAACGCAAAAGGAGAACATGTTCAGCCGCAGGCTTTGTTCAGACCACCTCCCGGGATGGAGGCGGAGCTGTATGAGCGGTGGTTGGCCTTAGTGGACGAGGGGACCATGGAACGGCAAGTCTCTCCTTCCGCTCTGAAAAACAAGAAGCGTGTGGGTGTTTTGGACAAGTTCGCCCAAGCTAAGTACAACATTTCGGGGATGCCAAGCTTGGCATCTCTGTCAATGGATTTCGCCTTAGAGGCGATTTCGAATTCCACTGTGGAACGCACACTGGAGGTCTTGGCGTTTGTGGCCAAACTCCATGCTTCCCGCCCGGCCAATCTAGACCTTTCCACCCCCAAAATCTTGTTGACAGTGGATATGCAGCTCTGTGCTGCGAAGGACGCCATCTTGGCTCCTGCCGAATACCAGGTCCCCACCAAGAAGAATCTGCATCCGGCCCTTTGGCAGGATAAGCAGAGCGGAGCCGTCCTGGAAAAGTGTTTCGGACTGAAACCCTACGGCGACCAGGATTGGGAGAAGGTGCTGGAGGAAAATATCAACCAACCGGAAGGATTTTGGAGAATTGCACTGGCAGCACCCCGGGAAATTTCTGAACGGTTCATGGGGAAAAATGAATCCCGATTAAAATTCAGACGAGTGGATGGAACTTGGACTTATTGTTATGAGGTTCTTCTCCCAGGTGAATGCGTTAATCACAACGATTTTTTGAATAGACATGTGTTGATCGATACGAATTTTCATGCCGAGATCAAGACTCTTATTCCAAAAGAGCTTTTAACCGATACTATCCCTTTCTGGGTATCAAGAAATCGCAACATTTCAGACCATAACCTCGATAAATATTCGAATTTAGATGATTGGTTCAGAAAAGGAAAAATCGCTTATCTTTCTCATTTACGGGACATAAATCACCCGAAAACTCCCCAGTCTGGGATGATCTCTGTCAAATCTTTCGTGATCCCATTGTGGAAAGATCTTTTTCTTTCTCTGGAAGGCCAATCTAGATCCGAAGCCACTCTTTTTCTTTTACAAAATGTCTGTTCGGATCGTGAGTTGTCTGACGAAGTTATCTTTCAACACCGGACAACGGATTCATATCCAAAAATGCGGTTTGTCAGTCCAGCGGTCTGGTTGTTGGCCCATCATGGAACCTTGAATCTTTCAGGTGTAAACGTGCCGTTGTCCTGCTTGGGGACGTTCGTGGATGAGGATTTTTTTGAGGCTATTTTAGGTGATTTGGATTCAGAGGACTTTAAACGCATCCTTGTTCATGCCCCACACTGCTCCATGACGAAATTGCGGCAATTTACAGCTTCAATCGTCCGATACTTGTTGCAGCCAACGAATTTTGATGTGTCCTGGTGGGAATCCCTGTTGGCTTTCACCGATTCGCACAGCGTTTACCCGGAAAGCATTCTTAGGGATAACAGAGAGATTTCCCGTAAGAATGTGCACGTTTCCGATAACCGGTTTCTAGTGGAGGAAGCGCTAGAGTTGGGGATACATGCCCTGTGGATTACCCCTCCCCACCTTGCATCCTGGCATGCAGCGGGCTACCCATTGCTTTCAAACGCGGTCTCGTTCCAATATGAACCAGGTGAGCGCGATTCGATGCACTTGGCCGACCTGTTTCCCGAACTGGGTACCGAAGTGGATCTTACCGCAGACGGTGGTCTGATTGCCCGCTTTGTGCGCAGCTTGCAGAAGAGCATCTCCGATCAGTGCTCCGTGGTGCCCTGCGTGAGGGAAGGAAACGTCTTGTATCTCGATGAGCAGGCTTTCCTGTCTTTTCCACACCGGGAGCAGCTTCGGAATGTGCTTCACGCCTTGGGAGGGGCGTCGGTCATTCGCCGGGGGGACGGTATTGAAAGCGTTCTGGACCGCCTCGACCACCAGAAGCGTGAGAAACTTTTTCGGGACATCGCGGCGGCAGGCACCCTTGAAGAACGGCTGCTGCTTGCGTTGGGCGGGACTGCGGCGGCCTTGCGGCGACTGCCACTTCTGGAAGGCCTTGAAGACATCGATGGGGATCTGGAGGACAAAAAAATCGCACAGGTGGCCATCCGTGTGTACGGACCCGTGTTGCTTTCGACTTTGAAGGAGGAACTGGCAAACCAAGGGCTTAATCCGCCGATGCGATGGGGCACATCTGAAGCCCGCCAGTTTGTAGAGGCCCTGGGTTTCCCTGCGGCCTTTGCCGATGCCGAGGAGAAAAAACGGGATCCCGAAATGTGGGTGAGCGGTCCCTCCCCCCTGCCCGAACTGCATGATTTCCAAAAAAACGTTCTCGCGAAGCTGGATGTACTTTTTAAGCAGGATACTCCTCGTCGGCGCGCCGTGGTCAGCCTGCCCACGGGCAGCGGCAAGACCCGCGTGACGGTCGAGGCGGCTGTTCGTTTCATCCTGGTTCCTGCTGAAGGCAAACGTCTGGTGCTGTGGGTGGCTCAGACGGATGAACTGTGCGAGCAAGCGGTGCAATCCTTCCGCCAGGTGTGGCACAATCGGGGTGCCCGGCATACAGACTTGAGGATAATTCGCCTCTGGGGAGGGCATTCCAATCCATGGAGCCCCCCTGATGCCTCCGAGCCGACTGTTGTGGTTTCCTCCATCCAAACCCTGAACAGCCGATGCGGACAGACAACACTCGCATGGCTGGCCAAACCCGGCATCCTGATCATCGACGAATGCCACCATGCCACCGCGCCTTCGTACACAGGACTGCTCTCCTGGGTAATGCGCGACAAACCTGAGGGAGAACGCGAACCGCCATTGCTGGGTCTCAGCGCCACACCGTTCCGTGGAACGGGAGACAACTACGAGTCTCGGTGGCTGGCCAATCGTTTTGGAGGCATTCTTTTGCCGGAGGACCAAGAGGGTCTCTATGAAATGCTTCTCGACAGGAAAGTGTTGGCACAGACGAATGCAATGCCATTGCCCACTGGGGCTGAAGTCAGGAATGAGCTTCGGGGAAAGATCTCCGAGGCATTCCGAGTGGCCGAGCCCTCCTTGAAAGGGGTTGATCTCGACAACCTCTTCGAGGAAATCAACGAGGAGCTGGCTGACAACGTTGACCGCAATAAATTGATTGTGCAACGAATCATCAAGCTAGGTGAAAAACAGGTTTTGTTTTTTTCAAACACAAAGGCCCATGCCCTGGAGATCGCCTTGCGGCTGAATCTGGCAGGCGTCCACGCCGCCGCTGTCAGTGGGGACACGCCCGGCAGTGCGCGCCGGTATTTCATCGAGGAATTCCAGGCAAAGCGCATCAAGGTGCTCTGCAATCACAGTGTGCTTACCACAGGTTTCGACGCCCCTCAAACGGATGTTGTTTTCATTGCGCGGCAAGTATATAGTGCGGTCCGTTACATGCAGATGGTGGGGCGTGGTTTGCGTGGGCGGGCCAACGGAGGGAAGGATGTCTGCCTGCTGCTCACCCTTGTCGACAACCTTGGAAGATTCAACGACCATCAACCCTACAAAATCTGCCAACCATATTTCACCAACTCGATTTCCTAGGAGCCTCCCATGCACATTGAATCCATCCGATTGAAAAACTTCCGGGCGTTCCGGGAGGTGGAGATGCGGGACATTCCCCGTTTCGCGGTGCTGGTGGGCGCCAACGGCACAGGGAAGTCCACCCTGTTTTCCGTGTTCGGCTTTTTGCGGGACGCCATGACGGGCAATGTAACCTCTGCATTGGCGAAGCTGGGTGGCAGCCGGGGACTGCGGGAAGTTCGCAGCCGTGACTGCGAAGGTCCCATCGAGATCGAGCTGAAATTCAGGGAGAAAAGCAAAAGCCCTTTGGTCACCTATATGCTCCAGATCGACGAACGCAAAGGTCGTCCTGTGGTCGCCCGAGAGGTACTGAAATACCGCCGTGCAAGTTATGGACAGCCCTGGCATTTTCTGGATTTTGAATGTGGCAAAGGCTATGCCATCACGAACGAGGCGGAGAAAGTGGAGCACGAAAGCCAGCTGACCCGCGATTACCAGATTTTGAAGTCACCGGATCTTCTGGCCATCAAGGGGCTGGCCCAGTTTGAACGTTTTCCGGCAGTGGTGGCGCTGGGGGATCTGATTGAACGCTGGCATGTGTCGGATTTTCACATCAGCCGAGCCCGCCCTGAACAGGAAGCCGGCTATGCGGAGCATCTATCACGGGAAGGCGAGAACCTGTCTCTGGTGATCGAGTATCTGCACAGCCAGCACCCAAAAGTGTATGAGAAGATCATTGAAAGCCTCAAACACCGCGTGCCGGGCATTACCCATGTGGACTGCAAGACCACGGACGAGGGCCGGATGCTGTTGAAGTTCCAGGACGGGGCCTTCGAGGATCCCTTTTTGGCCCGTCATGTCTCTGACGGGACGATCAAAATGCTGGCCTATTTGGTGCTGCTGTATGACCCGACCCCGCATCCGCTCCTCTGTGTGGAGGAGCCGGAGAACCAGCTTTACCCCCGTCTGCTGGCCGAACTTGCGGAGGAATTCCGTGCCTATGCCCAGCGTGGCGGTCAGGTGTTTGTCTCCACGCACTCTCCCGACTTTCTGAACGCGGTCGGGTTGGACGAGGTTTTCCTGCTGCGGAAGGAACAGGGCTACACCCTCATCAATCGCGCGGCAGACGACAAACAAATCGCGGCATACGTTGAGGAGGGTGACAAGATGGGGACGCTTTGGAAACAGGGCTTCTTCACGGGAGTGGACCCCCAGTGAGGCAGATCGTGTTTTTTGTAGAGGAAGAATCTGCCCGCGCCATGTTGGAGGGACTCCTGCCCCGCTTGCTTCCGGATACTGTGGTTTTTCATATCATAGCCTTCGAAGGAAAAAACGATCTTGATAAGCAACTACCTCGGAAAATTCGAGCTTGGCTTTCCCCTGACACGCAGTTCGTGGTGCTGAGGGACCAGGACGTGGCGGATTGCAAGGCGATTAAGGAGCGTCTGGTTTCCCGCTGTGCGGAGGCCGGGCGGCCCGACACCTTGGTCCGGGTGGTGTGCCGGACTCTCGAAAGCTGGTACATTGGCGATCTGGACGCGGTGGGGAAGGCCTTTGACATTCAAGTAGCCCACCACGCCAACAAGGCGAAATACCGCGTTCCCGATGCCGTACACTCTCCAGACCGGGAGCTACGGACGCTGACGAAAAACGCCTACCAGAAAATCGGGGGCTCCAGGGCTGTAGGAAAACACATGGACCCACCCCGCAACCGCTCTCATAGTTTCCGTATCTTTGTTTCGGGCCTTGAACGCCTGCTTTCCTCCTGATTTGTAAGCGCAACTCCCATGCCCGCCAAACCCTATCCCACCGCCCGCGCCAAGCCTCGCCATTCCACCCGGACCTTTCATCAGGACCTGGTGCTGAACCGATGGATGCTGGGTTTCTTCCACGGCGACTCCCTGCAACGTCTCCGCGACCGTCTGGAGGAGGACCGCCATGAAGGGCTGCACGAGGATGGACAGACATTGTTCTTCCATGAGCTGACGGCCAACCTCTTCAACATTGACCGCATCGACACGCGGGAGTTGCGGCGGTTTGACCTGAACATCGTCGAACACTGGAGGGCCATAACCACCCAGCGGAACAAGGTGGAAGGCCATGTGCTGCACATGAAATACTTCCAGTACCTGTCCCTGCTCTTCACGGAGATTTACCTGGACTGGTATTTCAACCGCCGGGAAGAGCTTCTGGCAGGATTGAATACCGCGCTGATGGAGTTTCACCGGGAGGAAGGAGACGCTTTGTTCCAACCCTACCAGGAGGAGGAGCTGAACAAGATCGCATTCTGGAATGCAACGGGCAGCGGCAAGACCCTGCTCATGCATGTCAACATCCGGCAATATCTTCACTACCACGGTCAGTCCCGCCGGGGTGGGCGGGTGGACAAGATTCTGATCCTGACGCCCAACGAGGGTCTGTCCAAGCAGCATCTCGCGGAGGCCGACCTCTCGGGATTCTCCATGGTCCAACTGTTCGAAAAGGACAAGACCGGAACCCTGAGCGGAATGATCGAGATCATCGACATCAATAAGCTGGCCGACAGCATGGGGACCAAGACCGTCGCCGTGGAGGCCTTTGAGGGAAACAATCTGGTTCTGGTGGACGAGGGCCATCGTGGTGCAGGCAAGGAGGCGGAGGCTTGGATGAACCGTCGCGCCGCGCTGATCAGCCGGGGCTTCGCCTTTGAGTATTCGGCCACCTTTGGCCAGGCAGTGGGCAAGGGCGACACCGTGCGCGATCTGGAGGAGAAGCTTCGCAAGGACAAGGCCAAGATGCTGCACAACACCTCCCGTCTGGGGGATATCTCCAAGGAGGATATGGAGGCCATTGTGCTGGATCCAGACGAGCGGCGAAAAGCCCGGTCCATGGCCATGCGGGAAGTTTACGCCAAGTGCACGCTCTTCGACTACAGCTACAAGTTCTTCTACGAGGACGGCTACGGCAAGGAATTCGTCATCCTCAACCTCAAGGAGGTGCTGGAAGCCGAGAGGCAAAGTCTGTATTTCACCGCCTGTCTCCTGTCCTTCTATCAGCAGCTCTGGCTGTTTGAAACACACCGGGAGCCTCTGAAGGAGTTCAACATTGAAAAACCGCTCTGGGTCTTCGTTGGCAACAAGGTGAACGACGACGACTCCGATGTGCTGACGGTGTTGCTTTTCCTTGCCGAATTCGTGAATGATCGCCCGGCCATGTTGGCCCGGCTGAAGGATTTGCTGACGGACAGCGCTCGAATCCTGGGCCCGGGTGACCGCAACATTTTTCAGGGCCGATTCACGCCTCTCATGGGACGGGATGCGGAGGATGTTTACACCGACATTCTTCGCCGTCTCTTCAACGCCGAATCCCCGCAGCGCTTGAAACTGTTGAATCTGAAAAACTCCAAGGGTGAGCTGGCACTTCGGATCGGCGAGGCGGAGCCCTTCGGTCTGATCAATATCGGAGATGATGCGAAATTTTTCAAAGACCTGGAGAAGGAGAAGAGGTTGGACTGCGAGGAGGATGCCTTTGGAGGCAGTCTGTTCCACGCCATCAACCGTAAAGACAGCCGGGTCAATCTGCTCATCGGCTCCCGCAAGTTCAGCGAGGGCTGGAGCAGTTGGCGGGTCTCGACCATGGGGCTGCTGAACATGGGCACCGGCGAGGGCTCGCAGATCATCCAGCTCTTTGGTCGTGGGGTGCGTTTGAAAGGCCGCAATTTTTCGCTGAAGAGGACTTCGCCGTCCGAACGCCCCAAGGGGCTCCACCTGGAGAAACTGGAGACGCTGAACATCTTCGGGGTCCGTGCGAATTACATGGCCAAGTTCAAGGAGTACCTGAAGGAGGAGGGGGTTACCCCTACCGATGAGATCCTGCAACTGGATTTTGAGACCCGGAGCAACCTTCCTAAATCGCCGCTAAAGACCCTTGGACTGAAAGATGGCTACAAGGACAACCAACGGCTCGGTTTCAAACGCACCCATTTCCCGAGTCTGTATGATGTGCCGGAGGCTTTCATCGACAGCAAGACTGGCAGTCCAAAGATCAAGATGCCGCATGTGGTCATCGATCTCTATCCCCGAGTGGAGGCGCTGGACAGTCTCAGTCGGACACCCTCCACCGCCGAAGCCAGGAAGAAGGCGAAGCTGAACCCTCTCGTCTTTCCTCATCTAAACTGGGACCGGGTCTATCTCGCCGTCCAGGATTTCAAACTGCGCAAAAGCTGGAGCAATCTGCGTGTGGACCGGGACAGATTGCGTCAATTCTGCCTGGGTCCCGCCGACTGGTACACGCTGTATGCCCCATCCTCGGAGCTGGACATCCGCCGGTATGCCGATGTGCGGAAGCAGGAGGATCTGCTCATCCAGCTCTTGGTCGATTACACGGAACGCTATTACCAGTCCCTGAAAAATGCCTACGAGGGTCAGTTCTACGAGGTGGTTCCGCTTTCGGCGGAGGATGGCTCTGTCCTTAAAGTGTATCAGTTTGACATTGAGAACAGTGAAGAAGGTTTGGCGTATGAAGAGAGGTTGCAGGCCTTGCAGAAGTTGGTGAGGGACGGCGATATTGGCGGAGCCAGCGCATGGAACGCGAACCAACTGGTTGCCGTCTGCTTTGATCGCCACCTCTATTACCCGCTCTTTCATGTGGGAAAAGACGCCGGACTCCCCCTGAAAATGCGTCCCGTGGTGTTTGAGGGCGAGAGCGAACTACGCTTCATCAGGGATCTGGAGGCCTTTGTTAAAACGAAGCAAGGTCAGGCTGCCGTTGGTACCCGAAGCCTCTATCTGATGCGGAATGCCGACACCAAAAGCAAAGGCATCGGTTTCGCCACCGCCGGGAATTTCTACCCGGACTTCCTGCTCTGGCTGGTGGACGACAGCACGGGCAAGCAGAGCCTCTACTTCCTTGACCCCAAAGGGATTCGCAGCCTGGACCTTTCGCACCCGAAATTCCAGCTTTACCGGGAGATCAAAAAGATCGAGAAGGAACTCAACGACCCGAATCTAACCCTGGAGGCCTACATCCTCTCCATCAGCAGTTTCGAGACGCTCCTGAACATCAAGGGACACACGACTAAACAAGACCTTGAAGCCAAGCATGTCCTGTTCATGGATGAAAGCCCCCCGCTTTCGTATCTGAACACATTGGTGAGGGATCAGGAATGCGATCCGGAAAAAAACAAATAAACCCTGACGCTCTATCGCTTTCCTCTGGCCCACCACAAGCACCTGAAATCTACGAATATGCTCGAACGGATCAATCTGGAGCTCAAACGGCGCAGCCATATCATCCGATTTTTCCAGACGAGGCCAGTTGTCTCAGATTGCTGGGGGCGCTGGCAGTGGAAATCCATGAAGACTGGATCAAACAGAACCGCTATCTGAACATGGAACTGTTCAGGGAGCACAAGAAACTGCACTTGATGAAAACGGAGGCCGCCTGAAAGCCACCGGCTACCCCCGCCGGTTGAGGCGGCGGGCAGGCTGCCTCACCTTACAAGATCTCGGAGATACTCTAGCAAAATCCTTATTACTGAACTTGAGGAACACAACTAATTTGGCCTTTGGCACGGTTGAAAACATGTATAAGGAACTAAGCGGACAGCATGCCAGTTGGAAGTGGTGGAAGGCACCATACTTTCACTTCAAGAAGACGCGGGCTCAGGCCGTCGGGATGCCGCGTTCGGTTTCGCCGTGTTTGCGGAGTTCGCGTTTGTTGATTTTTCCGGCGGCGTTCTTGGGGAGGGAAGGGACGGGGTGGAAGTGGCGGGGGACTTCGTGTCGGCCGAGGTGCTGCAGGCAGAAGGGACGGAGGGAGGGGAGTTGGTCCTGCATGCCGGGGTGGAGGACAACCCAGGCCTCCGGGATTTCGCCGTGGGTTTTATGTTCGACACCGATGACGGCGGCCTCGAGGATGGCGGGGTGTTGATAGAGGACTTCCTCGACCACACGGGGGTAGACATTCATGCCGTTGACGATCAGCATGTCCTTTTTGCGGTCGACGATGTAGAAGTAGCCGTCGTCGTCGACGTGTCCAAGGTCTCCGGTACGGAACCACTCGCCGAAGAAGGAGGCGGCGGTTTCGCCGGGCTGGTTCCAGTAGCCTTTCATGACGCTGGGGGCGCGGACACAGATTTCGCCAATTACGCCGGTGGGGAGCTCCTGGCCTTGCTCGTCGAGGATGCGCATTTCCACGTTGGCGACGGGGAAGCCGACGGAGCCGGGGCGTGAGATGCCGCCGATGGGGTTGACGCAGGTGACGGGGGAGCACTCGGTGGGTCCGTCGCCCTCGTAGATGGGTTTGTGGAAGCGGGCCTCGAATTGGCGGAGGATTTCGACGGGCATGGCGGCGCCGCCGGAGATGCAATAGCGGAGGGAGTCGAGGTGGGCGGTGAATTCGTCGGGCAGGCGGAGGAGCACGTTGAACATGCTGGGGACGAGCGGGAGGACGGTAGCCTTGTGGCGGCGGATGGCCTCGGCGACGGTGGTGGGTTCGAACTTGGCGAGGGGGATGAGGGTGCAGCCGTGTCCGAGGGGGAAGAGCATGCCCACCATCGCGGCAAAGGCGTGGAACATGGGGAGGGCGACAAGGATGCGGTCCTCGCCGGGGACGAGTTTCATGGACTCGCGGACGCTGAAGGTGTTGGAGACGAGGTTGCGGTGGGTGAGCATCGCACCTTTTGGCTTTCCGGTGGTGCCTGACGTGTAAAGGAGGGCGGCAAGGTCCTCGGCGGGTTCAATTCCGGGGGAGGGGACGGGTGCGTCGGAGTCGAGCAGGTCGGTCCAGCAAAGGTGATCCGGGCGGGGGTCTCCGCCGATGCGGACAATGTGGCGGAGGCCGGGGACTTGGGGAGTGATGGCGTCGACGGCCGCCTCGAGGGGCGCGAGGTAGAGGAGGCCGGTGGCCCCGGCGTCGTTGAGGATCCAAGCGAGTTCGTTGGGGTGATAGAGGAGGTGGAGGGACAAGACGCATCCACCGGCCTTGACGATGCCCATGTAGGCGATGGCGAACGCTGCGGTGTTGGGGGAGTAAAGGGCAATGCGGTCGCCCTTGCGGACGCCGCGGGCGGCAAGGCCGGCGGCAACGCGGTCGGAGAGCTCGCCGACCTCGGCGAACGACCAGGATCGGGAATCCTCGAGGATGGCGGGGTGCGAGGGGAAAGAGGCGGCGGCGTGTCGCCAGAGGTCGGGGAGCGTCCGGGGCTGCATGGGTTCAGCGGGTGCGAGGCTTGGGAAGGACCTTGTCGGTGAGGGCCCCTTCGCTGGCGGTGGTCACGGTGGCGGCGAACTTGGCGAGGACCCCCCGGGTGACGCGTGGTTTTGGAAGCTTGACGCGTTCCATGCGTGCCTTGAACTCCTTCTTGGAGATGTGGAGGTTGATCTCGCGTTTCTCGGCGTCGATGGAGATGGTATCGCCGTCTTGGACGATGGCGAGAGGGCCGCCGATGGCGGCCTCGGGGGTGATGTGGCCGACGACAAAGCCGTGGCTGCCTCCGGAGAAGCGTCCGTCGGTGATGAGGGCGACATCTTTGCCGAGGCCCTTGCCCATGACGGCGCTGGTGGGGGAGAGCATTTCGCGCATGCCGGGGCCGCCGACGGGGCCCTCGTAGCGGATGACGATGACGTCGCCCTTCCGGATGGAGCCGTCGAGAATGGCCTTCAGGGCGGATTCCTCGGAGCCGTAGACCTTGGCGGAACCCTGGAAGAAGAGGCCTTCCTTGCCGCTGATCTTGGCGACGGCGCCTTCGGGGGCGAGGTTGCCGCGGAGGATGACGAGGTGGCTGTCCTTCTTGATGGGGTTGGAGAAGGGGCGGATGATATCCTGGCCCTTGGGGTAGGCCTTGACGCCGCGGAGGTTCTGGGCAAGGGTCTTGCCGGTGACGGTGAGGCAGTCGCCATGGAGGAGGCCTTTGGCGAGCAGCATTTTCATGAGGGGCTGGATGCCGCCGATCTTGACGAGTTCCCACATGACGTACTTCCCGCTGGGCTTGAGGTCGGCGAGGACGGGCACGTTTTTGCCGATGCGGGTGAAGTCGTCGATGTCGAGCTTGACGCCGGCGGTCCAGGCCATGGCGAGAAGGTGAAGGACGGCGTTGGTGGAGCCTCCGAGGGCGCAGATGACGGTGATGGCGTTCTCGAAGGCCTCACGGGTCAGGATGTCGGAGGGGCGGATGCCCTTCTGGATGAGGTTCATGACGGCTTTGCCCGCTTCGCGGCAATCCCGGATTTTGTCGGGGGAGACGGCGGCCTGGGAGGAAGAGCCTGGGAGTGACATGCCGAGGGCCTCGATGGCGGAGGCCATGGTATTGGCGGTGTACATTCCACCGCAGGAGCCGGGGCCGGGGATCGCGCATTTTTCGATCTGCTCGAGCTCGGTATCGTCGATCTCGCCGCGGGCGTGGGCGCCGACGGCCTCAAAGACGGAGACGATGTCGACGTCCTTTCCTTTGTGGCGGCCGGGGAGGATGGTTCCCCCGTAGACGAAGACGGAAGGACGGTTGAGACGGGCAAGGGCCATCATGCAGCCGGGCATGTTCTTGTCACAGCCACCGATCGCAACCAGGCCGTCGAACATTTCACAGCCGGCGACCGTTTCGATGGAGTCGGCGATGACCTCTCGGGAAACAAGAGAGTAGTGCATGCCGTCGGTGCCCATGGAGATGCCGTCGGAGATGGTGATCGTGTTGAAGATGACCCCCTTTGCCCCGGCCTCGTCGGCTCCGGCGCAGGCCTCGCGGGCCAGGCCGTCGATGTGCATGTTACAGGGGGTGACCATGCTCCAGGTGGAGGCGATGCCGATCTGCGGCTTCTGGAAATCATCGCGGGAGAAGCCGACAGCGTGGAGCATGGCGCGGGAGGCGGCGCGTTCCGGGGATTCGGTGATCTGGGAGGAGTAGGGACGAGGACAGCTTTCGGAGCAGCTGCAGGAGCCGCATTCAGGGGAGGAGGGGGATTGGGTCTTTTTTCTTGCGGGCATGATCGTTATCCTTGCTGATTCCGGTTATGGAAGGAATCGATTTAGAGGAAAATCCAAGCAGGGTCGAGAGGAAAGCCACATGGGATGCGAATATGTCCTCACTGTAACCACTACTCAGTAAAGGCTTTCCCATGGCATAAGAACCTGAGAGTTTGCGAACTGCCGTGTTTGGGGAAGAAGGCAACGAACCTCCGGATCATTGGTTCCCACCCGAACGCGAGGGCAGCGAAAGCTATGGGCCTGATGGAGGGCATGGGAAAACATTGCATCGACCTTGTGTGAGACAGGCGGTATGCAGGTTTCACGCATGGCTACATCCAACGGCTTTTTGGAACACGGGTGGATATGGTGGTACCGCTGGCTCCTATCCCCTTTTTGAGGTGAGGCGCAGTTTGGTGGCGGACGGGTGGATCGTTGCGCGCTGCGGCTGAAGCCGCGGCGCACTGCAGACAACCCGGTCCCGGTGCTGCATGCATCGCTCCCTCTTGGCGGGACCAAGTTCCCGCACGATGACTTTGGTCGTTTTGGCGAGGAAGTGGGCCGTGGGCGCCTGCGCCACCCCCCAAATCGCACAAGCCGCATTTTCCATCCCAGCCACACCCATTCCCCTCCACATTTTACGCGAAAAGGGTTCGACGGAGCTGCTTGCGCGCACTAAAGTGCAAAAAATAGTCACTATAGTGCATTCACAAAAACAAACCAATCGTGGTAATCTTGGAATTCTATGAATACAAACCCTACGCTTGTCTCACTCACAGAAGCCATAAAAACCGGGAAAAGAAAGGACGCGCAGGCATTAACCGCGGCGGCCTTGGAGGGGAAGACGGCGCCTCAGGAGATTTTGGACGCGCTGAAGACGGGGATGGACGATGTGGGGCGGCGTTTCAAAGCGAATGAGATTTTTGTGCCGGAGGTGCTGGTGGCAGCGCGGGCGATGAAAACGGCGATGGAGCTTCTGGAGCCGGTGCTCGCGGCCTCGGGGATCGCCCCAGAGTTCCGGGTGGTGATCGGAACAGTCGAGGGCGACCTCCATGACATTGGCAAAAATCTCGTGGCCATGATGCTCAAGGGCGCGGGGTATGAGGTGATCGACCTCGGCACAAATGTTCCTGCCGCACGATTCGTCGAGGCCGTGCATGAGCACAAGGCCCAGATTGTGGGGCTTTCGGCATTGCTGACGACGACGATGCCGGCGATGCGCGATGCGGTGTGCGCGCTGAAGGGCTCGGGTGTTGCGGCCAAGATCATGGTGGGCGGCGCGCCGATCACCCCTGGATTTGCGACGGAGATCGGGGCGGACGGCTATTCGGCCGATGCCGCGAGTGCGGTGGACCTGGCATCCAGCCTGTTGGGGGCCGCATAATGAACTCCAAACAACGCGTTTTGTCTGCGATCGCCCACAAGGAACCGGACCGGATTCCGATCGATCTAGGCGGCTGTTTCATCACCGGAATTCATTGCAGTGTCGTCGAGCAGTTGAGAGCGCACTATGGATTGGAGAAAAGGCCGGTGAAGGTGTGCGAACCGTACCAGATGCTCGGACTGGTCGAGGACGACCTGAAAGAAGCGATGGGGATCGACGTCGAGAGCATCTTCCCCAACCGCACGATCTTCGGGTTCCCGAACGAGAACTGGCGGGAATATCGGGCCTGGTGGGGGCAGACCCTTCTGGTGTCCGAGCATTTCCAGACGGATGAACGGGAGGACGGCACCTACATCTACCCGCAGGGTGACCGGAGTGTTTCCCCCAGCGGCCACATGCCCAGCACGGGGTATTTTTTCGACAGCATTGTGCGTCCTCAAGACTACGACGAGGACGACCTTCGTGTGGAGGACAACCTCGAGGAATTCGGGCCGATGACGGACGAGGAGGCGGCGTACTGGGCGGCAGAGGCCGCAAGGCTGCGGGGGTGTGAACGTGCGGTGATCACCCACCTGAATGGAACCTGCCTGGGGGACATCGCGTTGGTTCCGGCCCCCTTCCTGCGGCAGCCCAAGGGGGTGCGTGGGGTCGAGGACTGGTACATGATCCTGGCGTCGGATCCGGACTTTGTGAATGAGGTTTTCGAGCGCCAGACCGACATCGCGCTGGCGAACATGGAGAAGCTCAAGGGAATCGCCGGAGATGTGATCGACGTGGTCGTGGTGTGTGGCACGGACTTCGGTACGCAGGAGTCCACCTTCTGCTCGGCCGAGAAATACCGGGAGCTGTGGATGCCGCATTACCAGCGGATCAATGGCTGGATCCACGCCAACACCCACTGGAAAACGTTTAAGCATTCCTGCGGAGCGGTGGAGTCCTTCATCCCACTCTTCGTGGAGTCCGGCTTCGATATCCTTAATCCGGTGCAGTGTTCCGCGCGGGGCATGGAGGCCCCGCTGCTCAAGGCGAAACACGGCAAGGACATCACATTCTGGGGTGGCGGCGTGAACACCCAGCAGACCCTTCCTTTCGGAACCCCGAAACAGGTTCGCGAGGAGGTCCTGGAGCGCTGCCGGACCTTTGGACCGGGCGGAGGATTCGTCTTTAACGCCATCCACAACGTCCAGGCCAAAACCCCCGTCGAAAATGTGGTTGCCATGGTCGAGGCGGTGCACGAGTACAATCGGAAAGGGGTCTGAGATGGACCGGGAATATTACCACGGACTGGCCCGGCGCAAACTGCGGGTACCCATTGGCGCGGATCTGGTTTTGCACGAGAGGCCGGATCCCAAAGCTTGCCGGTTTTCGGGAAGCGGGCTGGGAGAGGTGTTGGTGGAGGCGGCCCACCGCTACCACATGCCCCTCGCGTTTCCGTTGATGGACTTGCGGATTGAAAAGGAATGGCTCCTGACGGGTATCGGTGTGAAGGAGGCGGACGTGGATGCGACCCACCTGGACGACGTGGACGAGCAGCAGCTCGCCGCGCTGGGCAGATCGTGCACCCTCCCGCCCACCCCGCGTATGGTGGCCTCCCGGGATGCCATCGCCTATGTGGCGGCCCACTCGGACCTCATTCCTGTCGGCATGTGCATCGGTCCGTTTTCGCTGATGACCAAGCTGCTTTCGGACCCGATCACGGCCGCGTACATGGTGGCGGTGGATCCCGAGGACGAGGATGCGGAGCGGGTGATCGCTTTGCTGGAGCTGGGTACGGAACTGATCGCGCGATGGGTCGGGATGCAGGTGGATGCCGGCGCGCGTGCGGTCTGCGTCTGCGAACCGGCCGCCAACATCGTCTATCTCTCCCCCAACCAGTTGGACGAAAATCCTGGCTTGCTCGAGACGTTGGTGATCCGTCACAACCGCCGGATCAAAGAGGTGCTCGATGCAAAGGGAGCGGACCTGATCTTCCACGACTGCGGGGAGTTGAATCCGGCGCTCCTGAGGAGTTTTAATGAGCTGGACCCGGCGATCCTAAGCTTGGGAAGCCCGTGTGACCTGCCGACGGCGGCGGCCCATGTGTCTCCTCGGACCGTGATCATGGGCAATCTGCCTTCGAAGAAGTTCTATTCGGACTCCGCCATCACCGAGGAACAGGTTCGTGAGGCCTGTGCCGAACTGTGTGCGCGTATGGAACCGACCGGGCATTCGTTCCTGCTCGGGACGGAGTGCGATGTGTTGCATGTGCCGGGATGCGAGTGCTCTCTGAGCCGTAAGGTCATGGCTCTGGTTGAAAGCCGGGATTGACCATACCCCCCGGAGTGTAGCGCCCCCCCCCACTATCCCTGGGGGGGAGGCGGTCGATTTTATGTCGGTCTGGGCCGACGCGGAGCGGGGCAGCAGTTTTGGGGGCAAACGTCGTGGTTGGGGGGGAACTGGCCGATGGCCCGGCGTTCGACGCGGTCCTCGATGCGTTCCAGCAACAATTCGGTGATCATTTCCACCATGCGTGGATCGTTGCCGGGAGTGGAGGCCCGCACAAAATCCATACCAAGGGAGGCTGCATGTTCACGGGCTTCGAGGTCCAGGTCATAGAGGACCTCCATGTGGTCGGAGACGAAGCCAAGAGGGGATACGGCCACGGAGGGCACCCCTTCGGCATGGAGATGGTCGAGATGGTCGAGGATGTCGGGCCCGAGCCAGGGGACCTGTGGTGAACCGCTGCGGCTTTGATACACAAGGTCCCACTCGGGGAGGGAGAGCCGATGGGCCACGAGGCGCGCGGCTTCGCCGAGCTGTCGGGTGTAGTCCGACGTGTCAGCCATCGACTGCGGGATGCTATGGGCGGTGAACACGACCCTTGCGCGGGACCGGGTTGCTGCGGGCAGGAGCTCGAGAGCGCGTGCGACGTTGTCGGCGACCGTCTCGATGAAGAGCGGGTGGTTGAAAAATACCCGGATTTTATGGATTTCCGGTGCATCCGGGCCGAGGTTCTCCTGGGCGGCGATGAGATTTTCCCGGTATTGCCGGCAGCCGGAGTAGCAGCTGAAACCGCTTGTGACATAGGCAAGGATGCGGCGGGCCCCCTTGTCGCGGCAGTCGCGGAGGACATCGGGGATGAAGGGGGCCGTGTTGCGGTTGGCCAGGTATACGGGCGTGGTCACGCCGTGGCAGGCCAGGGAGGCCTGGAGTTTGCCGACCAGTTCCCGGTTCTGGGCGTTGATGGGGCTAACCCCACCGAAAAGCTCATAATGGTGCGCGACTTCGCGTTTCCGTTCTTCGGGGACTCCTTTGCCTCGCAGGACGTTGTCCAGAAAGGGCATGACATCCTGCATGCCTTCCGGTCCGCCGAAGGAGACCACCCATATTGCGTCGTAGTGCATCCGCTTTCCTTGGAAAAGAATTGAAGTGGGGAAGAGGAAGACTAAAAGGGAGGTTCCCAAAGTCAATCGATTCCCCCATGCAAAACACAACTGAATCCGAATATCTGTATGGACTCCATCCCGTGGAGGAGGTCCTCCGCGCTGGGCGCAGGGGAATGATGGAGCTGCTGATGGACGAGGGAGCGGGGGGGGACCGCCTGCAGGGAGTGCGGCGGGAGGCGGAGCGGCGGGGAGTTCCCGTCAGGCGCGTGAGCAAACAGGAACTGTTCAACCGCTGTCAGACCCGGCAGCACCAGGGGGTCGTTCTTCATGCCTCCGCCTATCCGTATGCGGAGCTCGACGACGAGGTGTTCCGCCGTCCCCGTTTGTTGCTCTTGGACAACATCGAGGATCCCCGGAATGCCGGGGCGATCCTCCGAAGTGCGGACATTTTCGGTTTTGACACGGTCTTGTTCCCGTTGCGGGGAGGGTCCCAAGTGTATCCTTCCGTCGTCAAAACCAGCGCGGGCGCCTCCGAGCACCTGCGCATCGTCCGGGCAGCCAACAGCAACCGCTACGTCCTAAGGGCCCGGGAGGCCGGATACCGCATCATCGCGCTGGACATGAAAGGGCAAACCCCCATCGGCGAGGCCCCTGTCCAGGATGGCCGCCCCTTGCTCCTGGTGATCGGCGGGGAGGACAAACGTATCGGGCAATTCATCCTCAACGAGGCCGACCAGGTCCTGCGCATTCCCCAACAGGGACATGTCACCAGTCTCAACGCTTCCGTGGCAGCCGCCATTGCGCTTTTCCATTTTTCCCCTAAGATGTGAAACGAATGGACCGAACCCGCCCTCTCCACCATCCCGATCAAACCCGAACGCTGGTTGATGCCGCCGCGACGATAACTGGTGTGTCGTCCGAGGAGACGGCCAGCCAGTCGAACCCCACCGCCGCGACGCGGGTGCTACCCTATGGGGTCCAGCGGGACCGGGAGCGCCTCATTGAAAACTTCGAGCAGTTGCTTGGGGAGCAGGTTATCTATTTCCCGGTATGTTACCGTTTTGCGGAGGAGATCGGGCGGGGGAGGCAGGGGGTGGTGTACCTGGCGCACCGGCAGGGGGGCCGGGGATGCCTGACGAAGCACGCGATCAAGGTGTTTGATCCTGGGATCTACTCGACCCCGGCGCTGTATTGGACGGACATGGGGCGTGTAGCCGGGCAAATATCCGTCATGCAACAGTTGAGAAGCCCGAACCTGGTGTCGATGGAGACCTACGACGAGATCAACGGGATCGGGTACCTCCAGATGGAATTGATCAATGGGGTGGATTTGAGGTATCTCCTCACGGGCAAGCGGATGGATCTGGTGGAGCGTACCGTGCCGCCCCTGGAATGGGAGATCATGAGGGACTGCATTTTCCGATGGGAGGATGGCCGCCTGTGCATCCAGCCTGGGGTAGCCATCTACGTCATGCGGATGATGCTCAAAGGGTTGGAGGCTTTGCATGAGGCCGGGTTCATCCACAGCGACATCAAGCCCTCGAACGTCATGATCGACCAGTTCGGCTACGTGAAGATCATCGACTATGGCCGTGCGGTAAAACCGAAGGAGAAGGTGTCGATCCTGCTGGGAAGCCCCCTTTACATGGCGCCTGAAAACCACCGACGGGAGCCGGCCACAGAGCAGTCTGACATTTACGGTGTGGGCATGGTGGGGCTGGAGATCCTACGGGGAAAGCCGTTGGTGGAGGCTTCCAGCATGACGGAGGAGGATCTCTACCATTTCAAGATGGACCTGGTGGACCGTTTGCCGGAACTGCTCCCCCCCTATGTCCGAGAAAACCCCGAGTTCGTCCAGGTATTGGCGCGTTTCATCGATCCGGATCCCACGCGACGCTATGCAAACGTCGTGGCGGCAGAAACGGAGCAGGAGGGTTTGCGCATCGTGCACAAGCAGTTGACCGCCATGGGACGAGATGTCGACTATGTCCGGGTCATGGGAAGCTATATGAGCAGACTGTGCAAAATCCGGCGTGGGGAATTGAGGGTTTGACCACCTATCCCACTTGCGCACCGTTTTTCGGTAGTTTTATGCAATAAGACCCAGAGGTCATTCGTTTGTATCGGGATGAGGTGTTGGATACCATCGGTGGTGTGGTTCTTGTTGCTGTTCGAGGTTCGGTTGTTGGCGGCTGTGGAGGTGGTGTTGTGCATCGCAGGAGAAGGGGCGCGTCCGTATGTGGTGGTGTGGGTCGAGAAAGAGACCGGGGAATATGTGCGGACCCTTCGTATGTGGGGGGGAAGACCGAAATACCAGAGTGCGCTGCGGGAATGGCGACGAGGTGGCGGAAAGGTGGAGGGGATGAGCGGGGCGACACGCCCGAATGGGGAGTATCGTGTCATCTGGGATGGTCTTGACGCAGAGGGGAAGGAGCTGACGCCCGGGGTGTACCGCCTCCGGGCGGAATGCGTACGCGAGGAAGGAGCACGCAGTACGAGCGGCTTAACCATCGACACCTCGGCTCCCCCGGGACTCCGGGAAGAAGGGCCCAAAGACCGTGACATCCACTCCTTCCACGCCACCCTTGTTCCTCCGCACACCACACGCCCATGAACGCCCGCTTCCGCACCCTTCTCTCCTGGACAAGATCCCTGCATATCTATGCCAGCCTTCTTTCCTTTTGCCTCCTGTTTTTCTTCACGGTCACTGGCTGGTTGCTCGTCCATGCCGAGTCTTTCGGACTCGACAGGGTAAACACGAGTCGTCAGTCCCTCGATATCCCTTTGGGAATTACGGAGTCCTCGCTGGTGGAGTGGATGCGCGGGGAAAGGCTGGCCGCGGGGCAAGTGCTGGAGATGGGGGACCGCATGGTCCAGTTCCGTCGCGCCGGGGAATCCGTCTACGCCGAGTTCGATCTTGCCAGCCGCCGGATGGAGATCACAAAAGAGTCCAGTGGGGTCATCGGCAGGATCCTCGATCTGCACCGAAACTCCCTTGACTCACGCGTCGGCCGGTGGATTGCGGACTTGTGCGCCGGATTGTTTTTGATCCTCTCGTTGAGCGGACTCATCCTCTGGATTCCCTTGAGCAGGCGACGACGCATAGGTATCGCCCTCCTGGCCACGGGTGGGTTGGTCCTGATGGCGATCTGGGCGGTTTTCTGAGTCCCCCCTCCTCCTTGGAAGAATGGGGTGGCGTTTATCCTAAAAACGGTAATGGTTCGGGCGCATCTGCGGCCATTTCTTTGGCTGCAAGCGCTTGTGCGAAACACTTACCATACCTTCGGGTATGCCTCGGTTCCGCACAAGCCCTTTCGCTCAAAGATGTTGCCACATCTGCATCCCTCCCCTCACCGTTTTTAGGTTTATTCAGAAAGGGGAATGAGCGTCTGCGCCGCGAAGGTGTCTGTTTCGCTTGTGGCCTTGCCCCGCATGTAATTCCTTTCCAAAATCTGGAGGACCAGGCTTGCGGTGAAGCAGGCAAAGCCAAGGAGTGCCACGATGAGCATCCAGAGGGGGGCTTGGGGCTTGGGTTTTTCCGTGGAATCAAGTTGGAGGGAATCTTCGGCCATGGGATACTCCTTGTTTCCTGCAACGCTAGAGGCTGGTCGATGCGTTGGCGAGTCTTATTTTAGAGGGGAGGAGGCAGGTGCCGCAATCCGGAATCTTAGGCCAGCCCCAGTTTTTTCGCGACAAGGGAGGCCATTTCATCGAGGGTTTTGGCGACGGGCACCCCCGCATTGGCGAAGGCTTCCTGCTTGGAGGCGGCCGTGCCGGCGTTTCCAGACACAATCGCTCCGGCATGGCCCATGCGGCGGCCCTCGGGAGCGCTGGCTCCCACGATGTAGGCGAAGCAGGGCTTCGAGATGTTCCCGCGGATGTACGCGGCGGTTTTCTCCTCTTCGTCGCCTCCGATTTCCCCGATGATCACAACGGCCTCGGTTTCGGGATCCTGTTCGAAATGGGCGAGAATGTCCCTGAAGTTCGAGCCCACGATGGGGTCGCCCCCGATCCCGACGCAGGTGGACTGGCCTATTCCAAGCTGGCTGAGGGCGTGGACGATCTCGTAGGTGAGGGTACCCGAGCGGCTGATGACTCCCACTTTCCCTGGGATGCAAATGCTCCCGGGCATGATCCCGATCTTCGATTTTCCAGGGCTGATGAGTCCAGGGCAGTTGGGTCCGATCAGGGTCAGGCCCTTGGCCCTTACCTGATGGTACAGGCTGACCATGTCATTCACGGGCACCCCTTCGGTGATACAGATGATCAACGGGAGGCTGGCATCGATCGCCTCCTGCATCGCCCCCTTGGCAAATTTGGCCGGGACATAGATCACGGTCGCGTTGGCACCTGTGGCGTCGACCGCCTCGCGCACACTGTTGAACACCGGAATTCCATCGAATTCCTGTCCGCCCTTTCCGGGGGTGACACCCGCCACGATTTTTGTGCCGTAATCGCGCATTTGGCGGGCATGGAAGGATCCGTCTCGGCCTGTGATGCCCTGGACGATGACCTTGGTAGACGAGTCGATGAGGATGCTCATGCGGCGGCTCCTTTGCCGAGTTCGATGGTTTTACGGACGGCCTCGGAGAAGGAAGTCGCGGGAATGAGGCGGGAACCTTCGAGAAGGGCCTTGCCTTCCGCGGCGTTCGTGCCGGTGAGGCGGACGACAACTGGGACCGTGATGTCCATGGTCTCGAAGGCCTTGAGGATACCGCGGGCGATGTCATCGCAGCGGGTGATACCTCCGAAGATGTTGATAAGGACGGACTTGACCTTTCCTCCGGCGAGGATGAGACGGAAGGCATGCACGACTTTCTCGGGGTTGGAAGAGCCTCCAACATCCAGGAAGTTGGCGGGGTCGCCTCCGTGGAGCTTGATCATGTCCAAGGTCGCCATGGCAAGACCCGCGCCGTTGACCATGCACCCGATGTCGCCATCGAGCTGGATGAAGGCCAGCCCCTTGGCCCGCGCCTCGATTTCGGCGGGGTTCTCCTCGGCCAAGTCCCGGAGCTCTTCCAGGGCCTCCTGACGCATGAGCGCATTGTCGTCGATCGTGATCTTGCCGTCGAGGGCGGTGACGGATCCGTCCTCGCCGAGGATCAAGGGATTGATTTCGGCGAGCTGGAGATCCTTTTCGATGAAGAGCTGGAAAAGCTTACGCATGATATCGAGGACGGCATCGGTGCCGGAACCGTCGAACAGCCGCGCGGCGGCTTCGCGTGCGGCGGCCTCCGGAAACGATCCATCGGTCGAACCGAAGCGAAGGATTTCCTCGGGCGTGGTGGCCGCAACTTCTTCGATGTCCATGCCCCCGGCGGCGGAGGCGATGAAGCCGATCGACTTGTCGGCGCGGTCGAGGATGACGCTGAGGTAGGCCTCGCGTTGGATGCGGCTGCCTTTTTCGATCCAGAGGCGGCGAACGACATGCCCCTTGATGTCGAGGCCAAGGATGGAGGAGGCGTGGGCGCGGACTTCCTCGGCATTCCGCGCAAGCTTGACCCCGCCGGCCTTGCCGCGGCCTCCGGTGTGTACTTGGGCCTTGACGGCGACGACGCCGCCCCCAAGAGAGGCATAGGCGTCGAGGGCTTCATCGACGCTGAGGGCGAGGCGGCCCTCCGGGACAGGGATTCCTGCCTCCCGGAAGAGGGTTTTGGCTTGGTACTCGTGTATGTTCATGAAGGAAAGGTTCCCGTTGCGAGGGTTGAGGAAAGAGTATGCGCTAGAGGAGGGGAGGGATTCCTGCAAGCGAAAAAGAGGATCAGACCGCGTCGGCGACGCTGGTGGAGGCGTCAAGGGTGTGGACGAAAAGGCCGGAGCGGAGCTTGGGCTCGAACCAGGTGCTTTTGGGGGGCATGATCATGCCCGCGTCGGCCACGGCCATGATTTCTTCGGTGCTGGTGGGGAAGAGGGAAAAGGCGACATCGGCGCGGCCGGAGCGGACGGAGGCCTCGAGAGCCTCGACACAATTGAAGCCGCCCTTGAAACGGATACGGTCGTTGGTGCGCGGATCGTCGATCCCCAGCAGGGGTGCCAGGAGGTGTTTCTGGAGGAGAGACACATCGAGGGCGGAAACGGGATCCGCGGCGGGTTCAGGGGGACGCTCCAAGGCGTACCAGCGGCCATCGAGGAACATGCGGATGTCCCCGCGGGCGGTGGGCGTTCCCCCGTTGGCGGAAGAGAGGCGGAAACCAGCGTCGACGATGTGCTGGAGGAGGCTGTCGGGGCTGTGCCCATTGAGGCCGGAGACGAGACGGTTATAGGGGAGGACCTGGAGGTGATCGGCGGGGAAAAGGACAGAAAGGAACCAGTTGTAGTTCTCGCGGCCTGTGTTGGTGGGGTTGGCGGCGGCGAATTCGCGGGAGCAGCGGGCGGCACTGGCGGCGCGATGGTGGCCATCGGCGATGTAGGCGCAGGGGATGGAGGCGAAAAGACGGGAGAGGGCGGCAGGATCGGGTACGGGCCAGGTGGAGTGGCGGACACCGTCGGGGCTGGTGAAATCGACCTCCGGGGGGTCCCGCTGGATGCGGGCGAGAAGGTCCTTCAGGGGCTGAGGGGCCCTGACCATGAGGAAGACGGGGCCGGCATTGGCGCGCAATGTGGCGACGTGGCGGGTACGGTCATCCTCCTTGCGCTGGAGGGTTCGCTCATGTTTCTTGATAAGGTCCTGGTCATATTCGGCGGTGTGACAGACGCCGACGACACCCGTCTGACTGTGCCCACCGTAGGACTGGCGATAGAGGTAGAGGCCAGGGGTGGCATCGCGGAGGAGCCAGCCCTGTTCCTGGAACTTCCGGAAGTTTTCAGCTCCACGGGCATAGACGCGGTCATCATAGAGGTCGATATCCACCGGGAGGTCGATCTCAGGCTTGTTGATGTGGAGGAAGGAGACTTCGTTTCCCTTGGCCATGACTCGGGCCTCGTCGGAGTCGATCACGTCATAGGGGGGGGCCGCGAGACGCGCGGCGAGTTCGGTGGGGGGGCGAAGGGCGGGGAAGGGATGGACCAGCATGGGGGATTATCCTTGGACAGCGGCGTGTGCCGCGGGTTTATGGAGGAAACGGAAACCGAGAAGGCCTGCGGCGAGGAGCAGGAGGGGAACGCCGACGAGCGGGCGGACCACGATCCAGGCAATGGCGATAGTGGCGAGCGAGAGGGCGGCGGAGAGGAGGCCAGCGGCGATGCCGATGCCTCCGCCGATGAGACTGCCGACGAGGGGGACCACGTCGCCGAGGACGGAGAGAGGTTTAAAGACGGAGGCCAGGCCGATGGTCATGAGGAACCACCCCGCGAGACGAAGGAGGAGGGTGACGACCTGGTTCTCGCGCTTGGCCTGGTCCATCATCGATTGCAGGGAATGTTCGCCCTGTTGGACGCGGAAATCCTCGCGCCCGCGGGAGTTGATCCAAGGAACGAGGACGCCATTGGACTGGCGGGCCACCACGCTGAGCATGCCGGGGGGAACGGACTCGAAGGAAATACGAACGTCGCCGACGGCGGGGGAATCCGGGCGCCCGCCCACATAGATCCGGTCTCCGTGTATTCTGCCCCCCTCGGGGAGTTTCGGATCACGCAGGGGAACGGGTTCGAAATGGTTGAGAACGCGGACGAGGGGGGGGGCGAGAGAAAAGGCGCCCAAGGTGGGGGCCGACGCTTGGGCGCTCCATCCTTCGTAGGGGATGCTGTCGGGGTTCAGGTGACCCGCAGTGTCGTGGAAGCGGGAGCTGTCGATCACCCGATCCTCCCAGCCGGTCACATAGGTGAACTCCGTCACCGTCTCGGTGCCTCCCCCGATTTTTTTCCGGGTACGGGAGGACTTCTGCTCGGCCCATTGGAACATTTCGACGGAACGCCGGAGCTTGAGGGCGTTGGCTTCGACCGCGAATTCAGGGTCACGAAGGGTTTCGTTGGTCTCGGCGAGGCCGCTGGTGTGGACAAGTCGGCCCTCAGCCGTCGCATCCAGGACGGAAGAAGGGGTGGATACGGCGGAGTCGCGCATCTCATGGATGTCCTGGTAGCGGGCGACGGCGCGGCCTTCGTTCCACGCCAAGAGCCAAAAGCTGGCGAAGAAGAGGACGAGGCCGACCAGGATGCCCTTGAGGGAAGAAGCGAGTCGGGCCCCCCAGGGTGTGTGTATGACTTCGCTGACCATGCTCGTGACTCCGGAAGGGCGAGGGGGAGGCTATTCGTTCATGCCGGGGAGGAACACACTTCCCTCCCACTGCTCGGGTACGGCCCAGGGAATGGCGGAAAGGGCGGGGCCCTGGGAGGGGAGGGGGGTGAGGGTGACCTGCCCCGCGGGAGTGATGGCGAGGGAAATCTGACCCCGGAAATCGGGCGGAAGGCCCAATCCGTCCCCTTCCAGCCGCACTTCACGTCCTTGGCCTTCCGCATCCATCCACCTCAATAGAATCTCCCGGGGGATGTCGCCCGACCTGGGTTTTGCCGCGGCAATTTTCTGCGGGGCGATCAGGGGGAAGGAGGGCAGGGGGCGACCATCGAGGAGGACGCGCACGTCGCGAACGGGGAGGGAGGGGTGGTCGTTGCCAACCGTGAGCTGGTAACGAGCGGAGGTGCATCCACCGAAGAGGGCGAGAGCAAGGAAGGCGGGGAGAAGTTGTCGCATGGGAGGGCTCACTGGACGCGCATCGGCATGATGACGTACAGGAAATCGATGTCCGCCTTGAGGACGCCGGGGCTGAGGGCATCGGTCAGCTCGAGGTAGACCTCGTCGGAATCCAGCACGCGGAGGGGGGCCATAAGGAACTCCGGATTGTAGGCGATCGTCATGGGGGGGCCGTTGTACTTGGCAGGGATCCGTTCGTTGGCCTCCCCGATTTCCGGGGTGGCGCTAAGGACCTCGACCTGGTTTTCGCCGAAGGTGAGCTTGATGTTGTTCGACTGCTCGTTGGTGACGAGTGCAACACGGCGGACGGCGTGCAGCAGGGCCTCGCGCTCGAAGGTGATTCGTTCCTCGCACTGGGCGGGGATGACTTGGCGGTAGTTGGGGAAGTTGCCCTCAATGAGTTTCGAGAGGATCCGCATGCCCTCCGCCTCGAAAATGACTTGGTTGCCGGCGGCAGTGATCCGCAGGGGCCCCTCGTCCCCCAGGTTCCTCAGAAGTTCATTAATCGTTTTCGCAGGCACGACCATGTCCAGTTCGTTGCCAGCGGGGAATTCCACTTCCTGCTCGCACAGGGCCAAGCGGCGCCCGTCGGTCGAAACGGTGGTCAACCGTTGGTCCCGGAAACTGAAGAGCGTGCCATTGAGCACGTAGCGGGTTTCATCGACCGAGGCGGCGTACTGGACGCAGCGGAGCATGTGCTTGAGAACCCCTTTTTCAAGGGTGTAGGACTGCTGCCCGTCGGGCTGCGGGATGTCGGGGAAGTCCTCGGCGGGCAGTCCAAGAATCTTGAAGAAAGCGGTTCCGCAGCGGAGGCTGGCTGTGTTCTTGGCGTCGACCTCGATGTCGACGACCTGCGAGGGAAGTTCGCGCACAACGGAGTGGAGGCGTTTGGCAGGGAGGGTGGTCTCGCCGCGTTTGGTGACCTCGGCGACGACATCGGTGTTGACGGTGAGCTCCATGTCGGTGGTGGTGAGGCGCAGGCCGTTGTCACCCGCCTGCAACAGGACGTTGGAGAGGACGGGGATGGTGCTGCGTGCGGTGACCACGGATTGCACGCGTGTGAGGGCGTCGAGAAGGGCGTCGCGGTTCAGGCTCAATTTCATGCGGGGGACTCCTGCGTTCGGGAAAAATGAATCACTGTAGTTATGTCGGCTGGTCCTGCATGACAATCGTAAAATGTATGGAAGCGCCGAAAAAGGAGGGGCAACCCCTGCGTGTGACACATCCAACCCACCCACGATTCATACACGTCCCAAATCCCGAATCGGCCGGTGACGGGGACCTGGGCATGGGCTCCGCTCCACTCACCAACGGAGACGCGGGAGAAGGTCTTCTTCGGAACGTTCAGCACCGGGAACAGACGGCCACAGGCCTTTTGGTTCTGTTGTTTTCCGTTTCTCAGGCCATATTCACTTCTCGCGTATCAAAACTCCCGGACCGGTTTTTCACCCTTTTTCCCACCTTGCCACCCATGCTGCATATAGGTTTCCAATGGTTCCTATCCAAATTTCGCATGGGCTTTCCGATCGATTTCTCTTGCCTCATCCGGGACAAATCGGATAAAAGGCCTCCGCTTTCAACGCAAACTAAACCTTCCACCCCCACCCCGGAAAAACCCATGGACCTGATGAATCCGACGCATGCCGGAACCGAGCCGAAAACTAACCCCTCCGCGGCGCCCAAGGCGTTTGCGCGCGGGAATTGGGTGTATGACATCGATGTACGGGACTTCATCCAGCGCAACTACACGCCGTACGAAGGGGATGGCGCATTCCTGAAAGGACCAACGGAGCGGACAGAGAAGCTGTGGATCCTGCTGGCCGGGCTCCAGAAAGAGGAGATCGAGAAGGGGGGAGTGCTGGACGCGGACGACCGGGTGATCTCGACGATCACCTCGCATGCGGCGGGATACATGTCGGAGGAAGATCTGGAGGTCATTGTGGGTCTGCAGACGGACAAGCCGCTGAAGCGTGCCCTGATGCCCTTCGGCGGGTTGCGGATGGCGAAGTCCGCTCTGGAATCGTACGGGTTCAAGATGGATCCTGCGACCGAGAAGGTCTTCGAGTACCGGAAGACCCACAACGAGGGCGTTTTCGATGTGTACGACGCCGAGATCCGCGGGGCGAGAAATTCGGGCATCATCACCGGACTCCCGGACGCCTACGGCCGTGGTCGTATTATCGGGGACTACCGCCGTGTCGCCCTCTATGGCGTGGACCACCTGATCTCTGTCAAAGAGAAGGAACACGACGAGGCCGGATCCGGGGTGTATGACGAGGAGATGATCCGCAACCGCGAGGAGTTGGCCGAGCAGCTGCGTTCCCTCCAGGAACTCAAACAGATGGCCGCCTCCTATGGCTTTGACATTTCCCGTCCCGCTGAAAACGCCCGCGAGGCGGTCCAGTGGACCTACTTCGGCTACCTCGCCGCTGTGAAAGAGCAGAATGGCGCGGCGATGAGCCTCGGAAGGGTTTCGACGTTTCTGGACATCTACCTCCAGCGCGACATCGAAGCCGGGCTGATCACCGAGGCCGAGGCGCAGGAGATGATCGACCACCTCGTCATGAAACTGCGCATGGTCCGCTTCGCGCGGACCCCCGACTACAACGAACTCTTCTCCGGAGACCCCACCTGGGTCACGGAGTGCATCGGCGGAATGGGCCTCGACGGCCGCCCGCTGGTGACGCGGACCAGTTTCCGCTTCCTCCACACCCTCTACAACCTGGGTCCCGCCCCGGAACCGAACCTCACGGTGCTCTGGGACGAACACCTGCCCTCCAACTTCAAACGGTTCTGCGCCCAGGTCTCCATCGACACCAGCTCGATCCAGTACGAGAGCGACGCCCTGATGCGTGCCAAGTGGGGGGACGACTACGGGATTGCATGCTGCGTTTCGGCCATGCGCATCGGAAAACAGATGCAGTTCTTCGGGGCCCGTGTCAACCTCGCCAAAACCCTCCTCTACGCGATCAACGGCGGGCGCGACGAGAAAACGGGCAAACAGGTCGCCCCCCACTTCGCGCCGATCACCGCGGACGTGCTTGACTACGGGGAGACGCTGGAGCGCTTCGACATGATGATGACCTGGCTGGCCCGGACCTATGTCAAGGCCCTCAACATCATCCATTACATGCACGACAAGTACGCCTACGAGCGCGTGGAGATGGCGCTGCACGACAAGGATATTCTCCGCACAATGGCCTGCGGTATCGCCGGGCTTTCCGTCGTCACGGATTCGCTTAGCGCGATCAAGCACGCCAAGGTGCGTGTGATCCGCGACCCGGAAACCGGCATGGCGGTGGACTACGAGATCGAGGGAGACTATCCGGCTTATGGCAACAATGACGACCGTGCCGACCGCATCGCGGTGGAGATGGTCCGTCGCTTTATGGATAAGATCCGGGGATGCCGCACCTACCGCAATGCCCTGCCCACGCAGTCGGTGCTGACCATCACCTCCAACGTGGTGTACGGCAAGAAGACCGGGAACACTCCCGACGGCCGCAAGGCCGGAGAACCCTTCGCCCCCGGCGCGAACCCCATGCACGGCCGCGACAGCAAGGGCGCGGTCGCCTCGATGAAGTCGGTCTCCAAACTGCCCTACGAGCATTCGCTCGACGGCATCAGCTACACGTTCTCGATCGTGCCCAAGGCGCTGGGCCGCAGCGAAGAGGACCGCAAGGACAACCTTTGCCACTTGCTTGACGGCTATTTCGGCGATGGGGGTCATCACATCAACGTCAATGTCTTCGAGCGTGAGACCCTCCTGGACGCGATGGAGCACCCGGAAAAGTATCCGCAACTCACGGTGCGTGTTTCCGGTTACGCCGTGAACTTCATCAAATTGACCCGCGAACAGCAGCTCGACGTCATCAACCGCACCTTCCACGAGAAGGGCTCCTAAGTCACCGGGAGTGGAAAGATAAGGAAGGGGGAGGGCTCTGGCGCAGGGCCCTCCCCCTCTCTCTGTCTCCCCCCCTACACCTCTTCCCGCAAGGCACCACGCTCTTTCGTGGCCTCCCTAGAAAGATTGTACTTAAAGGATGTGGGTGGTGGCAGCGATTGCACGGAGGATGGAGCCTGTGATTGCGAGGGAAGACTGCCGGAAACAAAGACGAAACGCCAAGACTTCAGGCTGGATCCCCGCGTTCCTCGTCTGTACAACGGGCCCTCATGAACACGCGTAAAATCCTCCTGCCCGAGAGTGAGATCCCTACCCATTGGGTCAATATCGTCGCCGACATGCCGAACAAGCCCCTTCCGCCTCTGCATCCCGCGACACGGGAGCCGATCGGGCCGGAGGCACTGGCCCCTTTGTTTCCACAGGCCCTGATCGCCCAGGAGGTGAGCACGGATCCGGAGATCGAGATACCAGACGAGGTGCGGGACCTCTACGCGCAATGGCGCCCGACTCCGCTGTTCCGAGCTGTTGGGCTGGAGAAGGCCCTGGACACTCCGGCGCACATCTACTACAAATATGAGGGAGTGAGCCCTGCGGGTTCCCACAAGCCCAACACGGCGATTCCACAGGCTTGGTACAACCGGGAGGAGGGGATTCGCCGCATCACCACGGAAACCGGCGCGGGGCAATGGGGGTCTGCGTTGAGTCATGCCTGCAACCTGTTCGGCCTCACGTGTGAGGTCTACATGGTCCGCACCAGCTACGACAGCAAACCCTACCGCAAGCTGCTCATGAACACGTGGGGGGCGGAAGTCCATGCATCCCCCTCGTCACGCACGGCCGCTGGCCGCGCCATCCTCAGCCGCGATCCGGATTGTCCCGGGAGCCTCGGCATTGCCATTTCCGAGGCGATCGAGGTCGCCGCTGCCGCGGAAGACACCCATTATGCCCTCGGTTCCGTCCTCAACCATGTCCTCCTCCACCAGACGATCATCGGCCAGGAGGCCCGCCGCCAGATGGAAATCGCGGGGGAATATCCGGATGTCGTCATTGCCCCCTTCGGAGGGGGATCGAACTTTGCGGGCCTATGTTTCCCTTTCCTGCGCGACGGTCTGCGCGGCGGTTCCCCGGTACGCTGCCTTGCGGTCGAGCCCGCAAGCTGCCCGAAGTTGACCCGCGGGGTTTTCCGCTATGACTTTGGCGACACGGCGGGGATGACCCCGCTATTGCCGATGTACACCCTGGGCCATAACTTCGTGCCCGAACCTATCCACGCGGGAGGGCTGCGCTACCACGGCGCCGGGGTCATTGTCAGCCAACTCCTGAAGGACGGCCTGATCGAGGCGGTTGCCCTGCCCCAAACCGGCTGTTTCGAGGCGGGTCTGCTTTTCGCACGGACGGAGGGCATTCTTCCTGCGCCCGAAGCCACACATGGCATCGCCGCCGCCATTCGCGAAGCGCACGTCGCCAAGGTCTCGGGTGAAAAGAGGATCATCCTGTTCAACCTCTGTGGGCATGGGCACTTCGACCTCGCGAGTTATGAGTCCTACTTGTCCGGTCGCCTTGTGGACCATGAACTGACCCAGACTCAGATCGACACCTCCCTTGCGGAGCTGGACACCCCGCAGATCCCTTGAGAGCCGGCGTCGCGAGGAAATCCAGTTGCCAGCGGCAAGGTTTCTGCTATAGGAGATTCCACATTCCATGAAAAAAACGTTTCTGTTGTCCTGCCTCCTGATCCTCGCTGCCACCCGGAATTCCGCCGAGTCTTCCGCGCCCCCGCCCGCGGCCATCGAGTCCGCCGAGACTACGGAGGCCTCCGTCCCAGCCCCGGAAGCTGTTGAAGTTCCTGTAGCCCGTGGGGTGTTGGATCGCTTCGTGGTCGACCGACTGGAAGTGGGAGTGCGCACAACGAGCCGGAACTTTGATGAGACCCGCAAGGGGGATCGGGAAACCCGCGTGGGAACCTATTTCGGGACGATCAACCAGATCGTCATCGAGGACGACAGCGCGCCCAACAAGCTTTTTCTTCAGTACCGTTTTATTCAGCCATATGTCGCGCTCGGTCTGGGATTCGACCACTACGAGATCATCACGAGAGATGGTCCCCTGGCGGTGAACACGGACGGGACGGCAGAGGTCGACAGTGTCCAAATCCACCTGCTTCTCCGCTATCCGTTGCCCCACGGTTTCGTCCCCTTCTTCGAACTGGGCCGTTCCCTCAACGACGTCACTTTCCAGCCCCTTGAAAGTTGGGCGGCACGCGGCAACAGCCTCGACTTGACCGTGGAAGACGCCACCTTCTATTCGGTCGGCCTTGAATACCACATCACCCGCAGCCTCTCGGTCCACGCCCTCTATCGATGGATGAGTTACGGCCTCAGTGGCGAATACAACAACCGTGATGGCCGCCCCCCCCTTCCCGTTACGATCAACGCGGACCAAACCGTCACTGGCTTCGGCCTCAAATACACCTTCTGATGTCCTTTCTGGAAACCGCCGACATTGAGACCGCGTCTGAGGATTACACGACCCGCTTCCGGGGTGCGGCGGGCGCGTGGATGCTTCGGGAACAGGCTTGGCACCTTCGCCAAGCCCTTGCAGGACTGCCCGACGGAGCCAGCGTTCTCGACGTGGGAGGGGGCCATGCCCAAACCGCCCCCGTGCTCCGCACCGCTGGCTACAAGGTCACTGTCACCGGAAGCGATAACGTCTGCGCCCTCAGGCTTCCCGAGGATTTACCATTTGTGGTGGCCGACAACCTTGCACTGCCCTTCACCGATCAGTCGATGGATGCCGTTATCTCCTTCCGCCTGGTGACCCATTGCACCCGTTGGCCCGAGCTCATCGCAGAGCTCTGCCGCGTCGCCCGAGAAAGGGTCGTGGTGGACTACCCCACGGGACAAAGCCTCAATGTGGCAGCCGACGCCCTTTTCCGCCTGAAAAAGGGCTTCGAAAAAAACACACGGCCCTTCACTTTGTTCAACCACGCCCAAATCCGCTCGGCGTTCGAGGCCAATGGTTTCCGTGTTGAACGACGCCGCGCGCAGTTTTTCTGGCCGATGGTCGTGCATCGCATGCTGAAATGTCCGCTGTTGAGTCGGCTGTTGGAGGCGCCCTTCCGTTGGACGGGGCTGACAGCTCTTTTCGGAAGTCCGGTTGTCCTGGAGGCGCGCAGGCAAACAAGGGGCACGCCTCGCACGGCTCGACCCACCTAAGGCGTGTTTTGCCGCAGCGGAACGGAAAAGGCGGGGACAGGTACGTCTAAACCTAAAAACGGGAATGGACAGTGCGCATCTGCGGAAATCTCTTGGGCTGCCAATTCTTGCGCGAAATAGTTGAAAGAGCGAAAGAGTATTTCTCGGGTTCGCGCATGGCCCTTCGCTCAAAGATCTTGTACCATCTGCATCCCTCCCATCCCTGGTTTTTCAAATCTCCCAAAGGAAGAGGATACTTAACCGTGTGTATGCGAGAGATGAATCGCGGGGATTCTTCCGCTCAGCCCGCGTTGGGTTAAGGAAAGGGGAGTCGGTGTTCAGCACGGCCGTCTCCAGCCGCTCCGCGGGCGGCAGGATCCTTCGGACCGGTCGTACCTCCCGGTGCTGCTGGCGGGACCCGCACCAGAGAAAATGGATCTGGATGGGGGGGGGCGCGGAGAAGAAGGAGCTCAGCGTCGGGCCTGAGCCGCTTTCCATTCCTCGTATTCGGCGAGAGTACCGGGGTAGTCGTGTATGACGCCATCGCGGATCTCGAGGATGCGGGTGGCGAGGGATCGCACGAATTCTCGGTCGTGGCTCACGAAGAAAACGGTGTTGGGGAAGAGGGAGAGGGCGTAGTTCAAGGCCTCGATGCTTTCAAGGTCGAGGTGGTTGGTGGGCTCGTCAAGTGCAATGACGTTGGCCTGCTGCATGATCATGGCAGCGAGGATGAGGCGGGCTTTCTCGCCGCCGGAGAGAACTTCGCAGGGCTTGAAGACGGCGTCGCCGCGGAAAAGCATGCGTCCCATGGCGGAACGCAGTTCGGTTTCCTTCTGCTGGTCATCGGTGCAGAACCGCGCCAGCCAGTCGATGGCTGATTTTCCAGGCACCAGAAGTCCCATGGGCTCCTGGGGAAAGACGGAGAGCTCGACGGTTTCGCCCCGGGTGACGCTACCCGTGTCGGGGGCGAGTTCTCCACAAAGGAGTCGTAGGAGGGTGGTTTTGCCCACCCCGTTGTTGCCGATGATCGCAACTTTTTCCGTCGGCCCGAAGGTGGCGCTGAAACCTTCGTATAGTCTCTGTTCGTAGGCCTTGGAGAGGTTGTCCGCCTCCAGGACCTTGTCGCCGAGTCGGGTTCGGGGCTCAAAACGGATGTACGGGGAAACCCGCGAGGAAGGTTTGATTTTCTCGACCTCGATCTTTTCGAGCTCCTTCTGGCGGGAGGTGGCCTGGCGGGCCTTCGAGGCATTGGCGGCGAAGCGGTTGATGAAGGTCCGCAACTCGTCGGCACGCTTCTCCTTCGCCGCGTTCTCGCGCTGGCGCTTTTCAAGGAGCATCTCGTTGGTCATCATGAAGTCGTCGTAGTTTCCAGTGAACATGCGGACCTGCTGATAGTCGAGGTCAGCAATGTGGGTGGAGACGGCATTGAGGAAGTAGCGGTCGTGTGAGATGACGATCACGGTGCCGGTGTACTGTTGGAGGAAGGACTCCAGCCAGTCGCGGCTGGTCATGTCGAGGTGGTTGGTGGGCTCGTCGAGCAAGAGGACATCGGGGTGGCCGAAGAGGACGCGGGCGAGCAACACGCGGAGGCGGAGTCCGGCGGGCAGAGCCTCCATCTGGCCGGTGTGCTTGTCCTCGGGGATGCCCAGGCCCACGAGGAGCTTGGCGGCGTCGGTCTCCATGGTGTAGCCACCGGCCTCGCCGAATTCGTCCTCGATATGGCCAATGCGTTCCTCCTCGGACGGGGTAAGTTCGACGGCACTGTAGAGGTGCTCGCGTTCGAGGTGCAGTTTCCAGAGGAGCTCGTTGCCCTGAAAGACGGTGTCGAGCACGGACTGGTGGTCGAAGGCGTTGTGGTCCTGGCGCAGGTAGCCCATCGTGCAGCCCGTATCGAGCGCGACCTCGCCGGAGGAGGGTTCGAGCTGGCCCGAGAGGATTTTCATGAAGGTGGATTTGCCTGAGCCGTTGGCGCCGATGAGGCCGTAGCGGTTGCCGGCGCGAAACTTGACGCTCACGTTCTCGAAGAGGATCTTCTCGCCGAAGCGCATGGTGAGGGAAACAGCGGAAATCATAGGAGAGGGCCTGGGGGTTCGGGAGGAAAATTCGCGCTGGTTCGTGGCATTCCGCGGGGCGTTTGGCAACCTTGGATTCGCAAAATCTCGAGGAGAGCCGCTGTCAGACAGGCATTTCCACGAAGGTGCGCACCATACGCATGCCTTGTTCGGTCAGGACGGATTCCGGGTGGAACTGGCAACCGAAGACCGGCAGGGTCTTGTGCGCCAGCCCCATGATCTCGCCCTCGGCCGTCCACGCGGTCACCCGCAGGCAGTCCGGCAGGGTTTCCCGCTCCACGAGGAGGGAATGGTAACGGGTGGCGTTGAAAGGGTTCGGCATTCCGGCGAACACGCTGGTGTTGTCGTGGTGGATCGGGCTGGTCTTTCCGTGCATCAGGCGGGCGGCCCTCACGACACGCCCACCATAGGCGTGACCGATAGATTGATGACCGAGGCATACGCCGAAGACAGGCATGCGGGGGGCAAAGTGGAGGATGGCCGACACGCTGATGCCCGCCTCGGCAGGGCTGCAGGGGCCGGGGCTGACGAGGATCTTGGACGGGTGGAGCGCTTCGATTCCGGCGAGGTCCAGCTCATCATTGCGGATGACCCGAGTTTCCGCCCCCAGCTCGCCGAGGTACTGGACGAGGTTGTAGGTGAAACTGTCATAGTTGTCGATGACCACGATCATGGCGTTTCTCCTTTACCGTGTCCACGGGCCAAGGCGAGGGCGCGCATCATGCCACGGGCCTTGTTGACGGTTTCTTCGAACTCGGATTCGGCCTGGGAGTCGGCCACGAGCCCGGCGCCCGCCTGCACGTAGGTGCGGTCGCCCGCGAAAAAACAGGTGCGGATGGTGATGCAGCAGTCGAGGTTGCCGTCGAAACCGAAGTACCCAACGGCGCCGCCGTAGGGGCCGCGGCGGTCGGGTTCAAGTTCCGCGATGATTTCCATGGCGCGGATCTTGGGGGCGCCGCTGAGGGTGCCGGCGGGGAAGGTCGCGCGCATGAGGTCATAGGAGTCCCGGTCCGGGCGGAGGGTTCCCCGGACGTTGGAGACGATGTGCATGACGTGGGAATAGCGTTCGATGACCATGAATTCGGTTACCCGAACAGAGCCCCAGGAGCAGACACGGCCGATGTCGTTGCGGGCAAGGTCGACCAACATCACGTGCTCGGCGCGTTCCTTGGGATCGGCGAGGAGGTCCTCTTCGAGGGAGAGGTCCTCTTCAGGGGTCGCTCCCCGTTTACGGGTTCCGGCGATCGGGCGGATGTCGACCTGTCGCTCTTCGTTGCGGACATGGACCTCGGGGGAGGATCCGGCGAGGGCGACGTCTCCGAGTTCCAGACAGAACATGTAGGGGGAGGGGTTGATGGATCGGAGGGCCCGGTAAACCTGTAGGGGGTCGTCTCTTCCTTCGACCTCGAAACGTTGGGAGAGGACAACCTGGATGATGTCACCGGCGCGGATGTACTCCCGGGAGCGCTCGACGGAGCGGAGAAAATCCTCGCGCAGGGTGTTGGAGTGGAAGGGAAGATCGGTGGGGGGGGCATTCGCGTCCAGCATGCGGCGGGGCAGAGGAGTCTGCAACATCGCGGCGAGTCGGCCGATGCGTTCCACGGCGTCGGCGTAGGCCGCGTCGGGGTCTCCCTCCACATGGGCGTTTGCCACGAGTTTCATGGTGTGGCGCACCTGGTCGAAAAGGATGACCGTGTCGGCGATGAGGAAGACCATGTCGGGAAAGTCAAGGCCCGGGCGCGGACAGAGGGGGACACGGTCGAACTGGGCGACACAATCATAGCCGAGGAAGCCGACCGCCCCACCGCTGAAACGGGGAAGCGAGGGGTCGTGCACGGGTTTGTAGGCGGCCATGAGGTCCTGGAGGACGCGGAGGGGATCCACATCCTCGAAAATGTGTTTCCCGGAGGCATCCTCGAGTTCCGCGCGGCGGCCCCGGGCGCGGAGGATGGCGCGTGGCATGCCTCCGAGCATGGAATAACGGCCGATGTTCTCGCCGCCTTCGACGGATTCCAGCAGGAAGGTGGGGGCTTGGGGATCCAGGGTCCGGAGGGCAGTGCGCAGTTTTTCGTAGGCGGAGACGGGGGTATCCTGGTCGGCGAGGAGCTCGCGGACGACGGGAATGAGGTTGCCGTGCCGAGCGCGCTCGCGGAAGGTGGGCAGGTCAGGGGTGATCATGGATGGAGCTGGACGAGGGTGCGGGTGTTGAAATCAAGTTTTCGGTAATAACAGCCGGAGCGGGGGCGGCCTTCGCCGTCTTTCGTATGGCAGATGCCCCCGCGACGGGGGCGGACAATGTAGAGCAGCGAATTTTGCTCGCAGTTCACCCGGACTTCGAGCAGCTCGAAGGTCTCCCCGGATGAGGCTCCCTTTTCCCAGAGTTCACGGCGCGAGGTCGACCAGAAGGTGGCGTTTCCCGTGTGGATCGAATGTTCCAGGGCCTGTTCATTGGCATAGGCGACCAAAATGACCTCGCCCGTGTCGGCATTCTGCACCGCGACGGGCACCACATCCGGGTTCCGGTCCGCGACTTTCTTCAGTTTGCTCCAGTCGAGGGTGAACGAGCTGCCTTCTTCGAGTTCTTTTGACATGGGCGTGGGGGAGGGGAGGGGGTTGCAAACATGGGGGATTTCCGAAAACAAAAAACCCCGGACCTGTGTGGCAAGCCGGGGCCTTCCGTCATCCGACCGGTGCGGTCACCGTCGGCCGGGGCCCTGCGCGTGGGGATGCCAGAGGTTTCGGGATTGCATGGCTCCTTACTATGCCCGCACGGCTCGATGACAAGTGAAAAATCCGGCTGTGGGAACATGATTTTTTGCGTTTTGGGCTTGAAGATGGAGAGAGGCGGGGTAATCAAATCTCTACAAACCTTATCGACATATCGTCCTAACACCCCTGAACCCGTTGTAAACAGCGGGGAACCCCCTGGAGAAAAGTCATGCCCGCCTATGCAAACATTGTGGAAACCGTTGGCCACACGCCGCTCGTGAAGTTGAACCGCGTGACGGAAGGGTGCGTGGCGGAGGTGTACGTGAAGCTGGAATCGCGCAATCCACTGTACAGCGTAAAGGATCGCATTGGGAAGGCGATGATCGAAGCGGCGGAGAAAGAAGGTGTGCTGAAGCCGGGCGGGGTGATCATCGAGCCGACCTCGGGGAACACGGGGATCGCGTTGGCGTTTGTGGCGGCGGCGAAGGGGTATCGCTGCATTCTGTGCATGCCGGAGAGCATGAGCCTGGAGCGCAGGCATCTGTTGAAAATCCTGGGGGCGGAGCTGGTGTTGACGCCTGCGGAGAACGGAATGCCGGGAGCGATCGCGAAAGCGGAAGAGTTGCACAAGGCGACGGAGGGTTCGTTTATGCCGCAGCAGTTCAACAATCCCGCGAACCCTGCGATCCACTACACTACGACGGGACCGGAGATCTGGGAAGACCTGGAGGGCAAGGTGGACGCGCTGGTTGCCGGGGTTGGGACTGGAGGAACGGTGAGTGGCGCCGGGCGATACCTCAAAGAAAAGAATCCCTCGTTCCGGGCGGTCGCGGTGGAGCCCAAGAGTTCGCCGGTGCTCAGTGGCGGCAAGCCGGGCAAACACAAGATCCAAGGCATTGGAGCGGGATTCCAGCCGAACAACTACCATGCGGACGTGGTGGATGAAGTGATCCAGATCACGGAGGACGAGGCGGGTGAGATGGCGCGCCGTTGTGCGCGGGAGGAAGGTATCCTGCTGGGGATCTCCGCGGGTGGCAATGTCCATGCAGCTGTGGAGTTCGCAAAACGCCCCGAGAATGCAGGAAAGAAGATTGTGACGATCGGTTGTGACACCGGGGAGCGCTACCTCTCCACCTGGCTGTTCCAGCAGTATCTTGGCTGATCACGCCTTCCCCAGCCCTGCCACCCTGTGGCAGGGCGCTGGGGGGGGGGGGGAGAGGGGTGCGAAATGCGGGCTTTCGTCTCGTCGCCCCCACCCAGGATCCACATGACCACCCCCATGGCCGCATCCCTTCCGGAACGCGCCCGAATCAGCTTGACGCACACCGCCCACAACGGGTTGCCAGGCTTATGTTTTTAGGGGTAAGCCTGTGCAGGGCCGTTCCCATGTCACATACGGATTGTCGTAAGGCCCCCGAACCCCACAGCCTCCCGCAGCCATAGCTGTCCAATCAGGAGCCTCACTGTGGCCCGAGGGGTGTGAACTTCGTGTGAAACCAGCATGCCGCATGTTTCACACAAGGTTGAAATCCAACAGCGACTCTTGGGTGTGTCGTTTCACGGCAAAAAAAGGGAGGGGGGGGGCGCCATCCGTTCCCGCCCACATGCCCTCAAACCCATGCAGGGGCCTCAAGTGGGCTTTTGGATTTTGTAAGGATACGGTTTCTCCAGAGATTTTTTTGTATGGATGCCTCTGCCACAACCTTACCCCTTTTTCCCCTCCCCCTTGTGGTGTTTCCGGGAGAGACGATAGCCTTGCACCTTTTCGAACCCCGATACCGCGAGATGCTGGCCCATTGCCTCCTCCACCCACGCCCTGCTGGAGACTTTGTAATTGCGCATTGGGATGGTTCCGACATCGACCCGGTTGGAACAGCCGTGGCCGTCACCAAAATCCTGGATCAACAGCCCGATGGCACGGCCAACATCCTGGTGGAGGGGCGCCGACGTGTCCGGGTGGACGACCGCCTGCTTCTTCACAGCTATGAATCCGCGCGAATTCATGATTTCCGGGACCAAACGGAGGACTGGGACGATGATCTGGCCACCCATGTGTATGGCCTCCACCGCCAGCTTCTTGTGCTCGCCACGGGGGACGAACCCCCCGACAGTTTCTACAACCGGCGGGAGGGCCTCGCTTTTGCCGTGGGGGCCTGCTCCGGCCTCGATGCCGAAACGCAGCGCCGTTTTCTTTCGATGACCGACGAAAACGAGCGCCTGCGCCTGCTGGAGGCCCATCTGCAAGCCCTCCTCCCCCGAATGCGCGAGATGGTGCCCATTTGGAAAAGCGTGGTGGCCTCCTTCGCCATGGCCCGAATTTCGGCGGGGGAAAGCGGGGAGGCGGGCCTGTAGGACGTTGCCCCCGCCTGTGGATCATGCTTCTGCATTGACCGAGGGCCTTTCTTCGTGCAAATCATGGCTTCGCATGAAGTCCAGCCTGCCGCCAGAACTCGTCGCTCTTCTTGAAAGGGGCGTGCTCGTTCCCCACCCCTCCTCCGTGTACGTGGATCCCTCCGTTGATCCATCCCGGATCGCGGAGGGTGTTGTTTTGTATCCGGGCACGCGGCTGGGCGGGGCTTCGTTGAGTCTGGGGCCCGGGTGCCAAATCGGGGGGGAGACGCCGGCAACGGTCTTGGATTGCCAAGTGGGACACGGGGTATCGCTCAAGGGTGGTTTCTTTCAAGGGTCTGTCTTCCTGGACAAGAGCTCGATGGGATCCTCCGCGCATGTTCGCCCGGGTTGCCTCCTGGAGGAGGAGGCCTCGGGAGCGCATGCCGTAGGCTTGAAACAGACCGTCCTTCTCTCGTTTGTGACGCTAGGGAGCTTGGTCAATTTCTGCGATGTGTTAATGGCGGGGGGCAGGGGGCGGCGTGACCACAGTGAGGTCGGCTCGTCCTTCATCCATTTTAATTTCACGCCCCACGGGGACAAGGCGACGCCCTCGTTGGTCGGCGATGTTCCCCGCGGGGTCCTGCTCGGGGAAGAGCCGATTTTCTTGGGGGGGCAAGGGGGGATGGTGGGGCCGGTATCGGTCGCCTATGGCGTGGTGCAGGCAGCCGGTACGGTATTGCGGCGCGACCTGCATGAACCTGGGCACCTGTACCAGTCTGGAGGCGCCAAAGAACGCCTGCTGGCGTATGCCCCCGGCAGAATCCGGGATTTCCCGCGCAGGGTGGAGGCCAACCTCCGCTACATCGGAAACCTGCTCGCCCTACGGGCTTGGTATCAGGGCTTCCGCGCGCGTGGTGCCGCGGGGGATCCATGGCGGAAGGCCTGCGTGGAGGGGGCCACGCGTCTGCTGGCCGAATCCGTGGAGGAGCGTTGCCGTCAGGTGGACAAGCTGTCGGATCTCGTGGGAGGGCCCGCCGCCCGCCGATGGACAGAAATAAGGGAAGAGGTGCTTGCGAGGGCCGGAAGCCGCGAGCCCTGCGAGCAGGCCTTGGCCGACCTCCATCCCGGGGGAGGGGCGGCACATCCCGCCGCCGTAGCCTCCCTGGGCCCGGAACAAAAACAGCGGATCACCCTTTCCCTCGTGGAAATCGTCGACGGCCTTACGGCCCTCGCGGGATCCATTCCCCCCCCTTAACCTGGAGACTCCCATGGCAAGAATGTTTGGAACGGACGGTGTGCGCGGCATTGCGAATGTTGGGCAAATGACCCCGGAAAACGTGCTGGAGATCGGGCGGGCCACGGCGCACGTGTGCAACCGGAACCGCCGTCGATCGAAGGGCCCCCGCCGCCGGATCGTGATTGGCAAGGACACCCGTGCGAGCGGCTATATGCTTGAGAACGCCCTTTCAGCGGGGATCTGTTCAATGGGCGCTGACGTTCTGCTGCTGGGGCCGATGCCGACGCCCGGCATCGCGTTTACCACCATGAGCATGCGGGCGGATGCCGGACTTGTGCTCTCGGCTTCCCACAATCCCTTTGAGGACAATGGAATCAAGATTTTCGGGCCCGACGGCTTCAAGTTCCCCGATGCGCTGGAGGATGAGATCGAGGACATCATCCTCACCGGCAAGATCCGCGACCTGCGGCCTGTCTCCAACGAGGTGGGTCGCGCCAAGCGGATCGACGATGCCACGGGCCGCTACATCGTCTTCTGCAAAAATACGTTTCCTGCGGCGCTGTCGCTGGAGGGTCTCCGAATCGTGCTGGACTGCGCGAACGGTGCAACGTACAAGGCGGCGCCGATCATTTTTGAGGAGATGGGCGCGGAAGTGTTCGCGATCCATAACCAGCCGGATGGCACAAATATCAACGACAACTGCGGTTCCCAGCACCCCGAGGATCTCATCCGCAAGGTTCGCGAGACCCGTGCGGACATCGGTTTGGCCTTTGATGGTGACGGGGACCGGCTCATTGCCGTGGACGAGCGGGGCAGCGAACTCACCGGTGACCACATCGTCGCCATCCTGGCCCGCCGCATGAAGGCCGAGGGCCGCCTGGCCAATAACAGCGTTGTCACAACCGTCATGAGCAATTTTGGCTTCGTGAAAGCGATGCGGGACATGGAGGTCGACTTGGAGTTGGCCAACGTGGGCGACCGGTATGTCCTTCAGAAAATGCTCGAGACCGGGGCGGTCATCGGCGGCGAGCAGAGTGGCCACCTCATCTGCCGTGAGTTCCACACGACCGGTGACGGCATTCTGGCTGCGCTCCAACTCCTCAGCGTGATGCGCACGGAGAAAAAAAGGCTCTCGGAATTGTCGCAGGTGATGTCACTTTTCCCGCAGAAACTCATCAATGTCAACGTGGTCGACAAGCCGCCGCTGGAGGAGGTGAAGTCGATCCAGCAGGCGGTGGCCGCGGCGGAAAAGCGCTTGGCAGGAGACGGTCGGGTCTTGGTGCGCTACAGCGGAACCCAGTCGATGTGCCGTGTGATGGTGGAAGGGCCCACGGCGGCGGTGACCGATTCGTTGGCGGCGGACATTGCGCGGGAGGTGAGCCTCGCCCTGGGGGGGGGGTGATGGTCCGCCGGGGCTTTGTTGTCTTGATGTTTCTGCTGGGGGGCGCACTGAATGCGCAGCCCTCGTGGGTGCGTCGGGATTGGGGCCCCATCCTGTACGAGGGAACGGATCCCCACGGAAACACACGCCGCAAGAGCTTCGGTCCGATCGTCGAATCGATCCAAACGCCCCAGGGCGACAATTTCCAGGCCTTTCGCCCCTTCACCGTGCGCTGGACCGAAGCCGAGTCGGCCGTGACCCGCCGGGAAATCCTCTGGCCTCTCGCCAGCGCCGCTCGCCGGGGAGACCATCGCTACTGGCGCGTACTCCTCGCCTTCGGCGTCGATTGGGACGTGGACGATCCCGCCTCCCGCCGCCGGCTTTGGATCCTTCCTTTCTGGTTCTCGGGACGCGACAAGGATGGCAATGCGTATCGAGCCTTATTCCCCCTCCACGGCACAATCCGAGAGTTCCTCTTCTGGGACCGCGTGGAGTTCACCCTGTTCCCGCTGCGAATCCGTAGCGTGGTCCGGCAGACCCGCGCTTCAAGCTGGTTCTGGCCGGTCTATTCCCGCACGGAAGGCCCCGGTCTGCGCCGATTCCGGGTTTTTCCCTTCTTTGGCTACACAGAACAGGAAGGCAAGGGGCGTGTCAGCTTCGTGATGTGGCCCTTCTGGACATCCATCCGCAGCAGCGATCCGCGGACGGAAGGGTCGGGATGGGTACTCTTCCCGCTGGCCGGCCACGCCCGTTTGGGCGACCAAGAGACGTGGTGGCTGTTTCCCCCTTTCTTTCGCTACACCCGAGGCGAGGAACGGGGGCGTCTCTATGGCCCCTGGCCCTTTCTCCAGCACGAGAGGGACGAGGACCTGGACAAATTCTACCTTTGGCCCCTCTACGGCCGCAAACGCATCGGCGGCGTCTCCAGCGGCTTTTTCCTTTGGCCGCTCGGTTCCCACGAACGCATCCGCCGGGGCAACACCGAGATGCGGCGCCTATTTTTCCTTCCCATCTTTCAGCACTTCCGGGAAGAACCGGAGGCCGGCACCCACGCCGACTCGATGTGCTACACCAAGGTCTGGCCCCTGTTCTCGCATCAGTCGCGCAACGGAGGGGAAAGCAGCCGCACAGTGTTCCCAGACCTCAACCCGATGCGCGGCGGACCGATTGAGCGCAACCTCGAGCCGTTCTGGCGTTTGTATTCTCGCGAAAAAGTGGGGGAAGCGGTGGACACGGAGATCCTGTGGGGGCTTTGGCGATCGGGGAAACGAGGGGACGACAGCCGCCACCGCAGCCTCTTTCCTCTTTTCAGCTGGAGTCGTGAGCCGGATCGCGGGCATTTCTCGCTGCTCAAGGGGCTGTTGTCCCGGACACGCGAGGGCCACAAAACCTCGTGGCGTCTGCTGTACCTTTTCCGTTTCGGGGGTAAACAGGAGGAGAACCCCACGCCATGATCACGCGCGAGCCCTACCAATGCCCTGAATGCGACAGCCTCTTTGCCAGGTGGGGCTACAACATGATCTCTTTCTGGCAGCAACTGGGCCAGGCCCTGCTCATGAACCTCCGGGCGACGATGCTCATTCCCCGGATGTTCGACCGCCGCATGCGCTCGGAAGTCGCCCACCAGTTGTTCCTCACCGGCATCCGCAGCCTCCCCGTCCTCTCCGTTGTCGCCTTCTTCATCGGCATGATCTTTGCCGTGCAGACCGGCATTGAGCTGCAACGCTTCGGCCAGGAGGTCCAGGTGGGCGGGGCCGTCACCGTCGTTATGCTCCGTGAGATGGGGCCCTTCATGACGGCGCTGATCATCGCGGCCTCGGTGGGTTCCAGCATCGCGGCCCAGCTCGGCACCATGACGGTCAGTGAGGAGATCGCCGCCCTCGAGATCATGTCGATCGACCCCGTGCGTTTCCTGGTCATGCCACGCCTTGTGGCCATGCTGGTCATGCTTCCGATGCTCACCCTCTACACCAATCTCCTCGCCGTTGCCGGCGGCGCCCTCATCGGCCTGACCCAGCTTGGCATCGAACTCCAGGCCTATGTCGACAACGCCGTACTCTACGCCGAGAACAAGGATTTGTACACAGGCCTGCTCAAGGCCGCCTGTTTCGGGTTCATCATCAATCTGGTGGCCTGCCACGAGGGGCTGACCACCACGGGAGGCGCAGTGGGCGTCGGCCGCGCCACGCGGGCCACCGTGGTCATCTCCTTCCTTACGATCCTCATCACAGGCTTCATTCTCACCAAACTGTTCTACGGATGATCCGCTTCATCAATGTCAGGAAGGAATTTTTGGGAAAACCCGTCCTGCGCGGGTTCGACCTCGATGTGCTCAAAGGCGAAACCCTTTCCCTCGTGGGCACCTCCGGCGCCGGCAAAAGCGTCACCCTCAAACACATGGTGGGTCTGCTCCGTCCCAGTTCCGGGGAAATCCAGATCGACGGCCAGTCGATGGGCGGGATGGGGCCCCGGGACTTGTCGCGGCTGCGTTCGCGTTTTGGCTACCTCTTCCAGAGTTCGGCGCTGCTGCAATGGATGACGGTATACGACAATGTGGCGCTTCCCCTGCGCGAGAACACGCGGTTGGGGGACGACGAGATCGAAGCGAAAGTGCTGTCGGTCCTGGAGAAAGTAAATCTCTTGGAAGCCGCGGGCAAGCGGCCAGCTGACATTTCGGGCGGCATGCAGAAACGCGCGGGCTTGGCCCGGGCCGTGGTGACGGAGCCGGACATTCTCCTGTATGACGAGCCGACCTCGGGGCTGGATCCGGTGACCTCGCGCACGATCGACGAGCTGATCTTCAAGCTCCAACAAGACCTCGGCGTGACCAGCGTGGTGGTCACCCACGACATGATCAGTGCTCTGACGATCTCCGACCGCATCGCCATGCTCCACCAGGGGACGGTTCTGGAGGTCAGTCCCCCCCGAGATTTCCTCCACTCCGCGAACCCCATCGTCCGCGGTTTCCTCGATTCCCAGTGCATCAGCCCCAACTTCTTCGAAGAGTTTCCAGGGAGAATCCTGTCATGAGCCAAACCCAGAAGCGACGCAACGACGTGACCACCGAGATCGTGGTGGGCGCCTTCATGTTCACCATCCTCGTCGTCCTGCTGACCCTCACGGTCGTCATCTCCCAGAACAAATTCTGGGAAAAGAAGGTCTTCCTCGAGGCCCTCTTCCCGGATGTCGGGGGACTCAAGGAGGGCGAGGGCGTCTTCCTGCGCGGCGTCAAGATTGGCAATATCAACCGCATCGAGGTGGACGAAAACGAGGCCGGCGTCCGGGTGCGCATGCGCCTGACCCGCGACATCCGCCTCTACGAGGATTACTCTCTGGTGATCCAGTCTTCCTCCATGCTGGGGGGGATGCGCCTCCTCATCGAGGAAGGGTCCTCCTCCCTTCCGGTCGTCCCCGAGGCGGAGTACATGGACCTTCGGGGAGAGCCCACGCCAGACCTCATGGGCGAGGCCACCAGGACCTTGGAGAGCATCCGCAAATCACTCGTAGAAGAGGGGACTCTGGACAACATCCGGGACGTTTCGGCGAACCTGCGTGACATCACCGCAGAGGTGAGGGAGGGCAGGGGGACCATCGGACGGCTGATCCGGGAGGACGGTCTCTACGAGGACGCACGCGCGCTGGTCACGGACCTCAAGGTGTCCGGGGGACATCTGCGGGAGGTCACCACCCGCTTGTCGGAAGGCAAGGGTATGATCGGCAAACTCCTTTCCGAAGACGACTCCCTCTACAATGACCTCGCCACCACCCTCCGGGAACTCGGCACCGCCACCGCCGATGCCCGCAGGATCATCGCCCGCCTCGAAAAGGGCGAGGGCTCCCTCGGCAAGCTCCTCAGTTCCGATGACACCCTCTACCGCGATCTCGCCGATACCCTCGCCTCCCTCAAGGCCTTTTCCTCTGATCTTGCCCGCCAGCAGGGCACCCTCGGCCGACTCATCAACGAGGACTCCATCTACGTAAAGGTCGAAGGGCTTGTCGACGAGGCGCGGGCGACCCTCGACGATTTCCGCGAGACCGCGCCACTCACGACCTTCACCAGTATTTTCTTCGGCGCGTTCTAACCCAGGAGAACCTCATGTCCGCATCCATCACCGTACTTGGCGACGGAGGCTGGGGCACCGCCCTCGCCCTCGTCCTTCACCGCAATGGGCACGAGGTCACCGTCTGGGGCCACGACCCCAACTACCTTGCTGAACTCCGCGAACGAGGAGAGAACTTCCGATTCCTTCCCGGCATCCCCCTGCCCAAAGACATCGTCTGGACGGCCGACCGCGCCGAGGCCGCCCGCGGCAGGGATGGTTTTGTCATGGCGGTTCCCACCAAGTTCCTGCGCAGTACCTTGGCCGGGTTCCGGGGCGTGGTGCCGGCGGAGGCTTCCCTGGTGAGCGTATCGAAAGGACTGGTTGACGACCGGCGACTGAGCGCGGTGACGGCGGAGCTGCTGGGGCTGGGGGGGGTGGCGGCACTTTCGGGTCCCAGCCACGCCGAGGAGGTGGCACGCCAGTCCCCCACCGCCGTTACGGTCGCCTCCTCCGATCCTGCGCTGGCGTCCAGATTCCAGGAGTGGTTCAACGCCCCGCGGTTTCGGGTGTACACATCTGATGATATCGTTGGTGTCGAACTGGGTGGAGCATTAAAGAACGTTATTGCGATTGCAGCGGGGATCAGTGACGGGCTTGGTTTTGGAGACAACACCAAGGCAGCGCTGGTGACGCGGGGATTGGCGGAGATCATCCGGCTGGGTTCGGCGGCAGGTGGGAGGCCGGAGACCTTTTCGGGGCTAAGCGGGGTAGGGGACCTGATGGTGACCTGTGGCAGTCACCTGAGCCGGAACCGGGGTTTCGGCGAACGATTAGGGCGTGGGGAGACGATGGAGCAGATCGAGGCGTCGATGGCGATGGTGGCGGAAGGGGTGTTCAACGCGCGGACGGCAAAGCACCTGGCGGAGCATCTGGGAGTGGAGGTTCCGATCATGTCGGAGGTCTACGCAATCCTCTACGAGGGCCGTTCTCCGCGGACGTCGATGGAGGCCCTTCTTTCGCGGGATCCCAAGCCCGAGCAGGACGCCGGCTGAGTCATGAGAGCCCTCCTGTTCGCCGGGCTTCTGCTGGCGCTGGGCCGGGTTTCCGCTGAGATTCCCGAAATGACCTTGGTGCTGGAGAGCATCCGCCCGCTAGGCAATGGGCACGAGGGTAATCTTTTCGTCACCTTTCGGATGTCTCAAACAGGTCCCGTTTTTACCGCGGCCGCCGACTACAACGGGGTGAGCCGGAATGAGGTGACGGCCCGGAAGTGGGAGCTGGTGGGAAACCACCTCGATGCGGAACTCGAGCTGCGCATCGGCCCGGACGCCCCTCGATCCGGAAACCCCTCTTTTCCCGGGGAGGAGGAGGTCTTCGTGGTATCCCTCTCCGCGGAACTGAACCCACTGGAATGGGCCCCGATCCGCACAGATCGGGAGTTCTTCCTTCCCGCCACATGCAAGGACACCCCGCCGGTGGCAGGCAAGGCTCTCTCCGGCTCCTACCAGGCCCGCCGCGGTGACACGATGGTTTCCGGGAAACTGACAGGCGCCTGGCGTCCTCCCCCCCGCAATGGCTGGTCGGCTGTTGGTCCGGCCTGGGTCGAAGCCTCACCGCACTCTGTCTCCCTGGTGGCTTTTCTCCCTGAAACAGAACGCCACGATGGAATCGAAGCCTGGGCGGAATTCATCATGGATGGTCCAGTCCTGCCCCAAGGAATGACGATCCTGTCCCTCAAGGCCTCCGCACCCGTCTCCACCCGGGTTTTCCTGCAGGTGAAGACGGAGCAGGGGTGGTTTTCCGCGCGCCAGGCAGAGCGGGTGGGCCCGGCCCCCCGCGAATTCAGGTGGCCGCTGGACAGTTTGGGGGATCGGTGGACCCCCTTCGCGGGGGAGAAGGTGGAGCGTGTGCGCGTAGGGGTGGTGGATGGATCGGGGGTGGGAAGGGTGGAGGTCGAGATAGCTGGACTTTCCCTTTTGTACAACGGGGCAGCGGAGGAAGCCCCCCCATCCATTCCCAGGGTTCGGGTTGTATTGCGTCCCGAGTCGGCCTATGCCCTGAACGGGGTCTCCGAGGTGCCTCCAGGCCTTCTCGGTTTCCAGGGCCCGGACCTTTCTCCCCCAGCCACATCCAAGGAAGGTGGGCCGGATGCCCTGGAGCCCGTGCGCGCACCGCGCACAGGACTACTTCGTTTCCTCACCCTTACGGCCTTCGGGAATGGCGAGCTCCCGGAAAAGCCGCGGGACTCCGGGGACACCCTGGAGGACAACACCCGCAAGGCCGCAAGTACCTTCCCGGGCCCATGTATCGACCCAGCGGACGCTCGGGACAGGGGGGTGTGGACACATACGGCCGACCCCTGGGCGCGTCCGGCTTGGATGGACGAGGGGCTGGAATCCTTCCTTCCCAAAGTGGAGGCCTATTATGCCAGCCTGGCCGCCACCGCATGGTCCCCGGAGCACCCGGAACGGGTTCTCCGCGACCTCGAAGTGTGGGACCAACCCCATCTCTGGGCGCGGCACATCAACAGAGGCTTCCTCCTTCCCCAGGGCGTGAAGGACTGGCAAGACCCCACGCAAGTCGGGCCTTTTCCTGGACGCCTGGCCACCGAAGCCTGGATCCAACTCTTCCGGTCCGCCGCACGCGGAGCCCGAAACATCAATCCCCATCTCCGCCTTGGCGGACCTTCCGCCCCTGATTTCGCCACAAACGACTACCTGGATTTCCGTGGCCATACCCTGCGCGTTCTCCAAGCCCTCGGTGGGGAACTGGATTTCCTCACCGTACACCATCACCGTCGAGGCAACCCCTTCATCTCTGCGGCGGCCTATGATGTCGCCCGTGCCGCTTCCATGTTGCACGCTGGACGTGTGATTCCCATCGTAAATATGGTGGCCGAGGATCCCGCTGAATCCCCCACATGCGGCTCATTGTGGAACGTGTCCGAGATCCTCCATCTTCTGCGGACCCATCCCGACCTCGTTCGGGGCCAGGCGCGGAGGGGCTCCTGCCCCCCCGCTGCGGAAGAGGGCGTGCAGGATGCCGGGGAGGAGGTCCTGTTGGCGCCCTTGCGGGGAACCCTGCTCGACATCGATGTCGACACGCCTCGTCTGACCGTGGCCGCGTCGCATCCCGCGCCCGGCGAGATCGTCGTGGTAGGCGCGGACCACGGCGTTGGCTCCTCCCGCATTGCTTTCCCCATGCCGGTTGGTTTCCGCGTAACAGAGCTCGTCCTTTTCCCGCACGCCTTCTCAGAGGCGCCTCCCGCCAGACCAAGGTTGATCCGCCTGGACCCGACTCTCCGCAACGGGGAACTCCAGTTCCCTCTCCCTCCCCGCGCTGCATTCCGTATCCGCCTCCATCGCCAAGGCTACGCCCCCTCCCGGGTACGCAACCAATCTTTCCTTCCCCGCCCCGCTCTCTTCCACTTCCTCGCCCCTGGCGAGAGCCTCGACCTCTCGGTCGACAGGCCGTTCGAGCCTGACCGCCTTTTCCTGCGGGCGGTCTACACGGGGAGCCTGGAGGTGGTGGTGGAAGACGGTCCGGCGATTGCCTTGCCCGAGGGGCCCTCGCTTGCTCGCGATGCGGAGCTGGTCGTGACGGAATTGCCGCCGGAGAATCTTCTGAAATCCCCGAGGCTGCGGGCCACCGGACTGGGTGCCCTCGTTCTTTCCCACGGATGGGTCATGGAGGAGTGAGGGCCTTCGGGCTCTGGGCCCCGGATCAGCGCACGATCCGACTGCCGGAGTCCAGGAAGATGCCCCGGAGGTTCATACGCAGGGCCTCTGGGTTAGAGGCGAAACGGAGGCCTGTCTCCTGGTCAATCACCCCCGCCTTGATCATGTTGTACAGCGCCTGGTTGAACGTCTGCATCCCTTCCTCTTTTCCTCCCTCCATCGCCGTGAAAAGTTTCTCGGGGCTTTCCTCTTGGATCAGCTTGCGCACCAACGCGTTTGTCCGAAGGATTTCACACGCCGGCCTCACCCGGCCATTCAGACCCGGTACGAGGCGCTGCGTGACGATCGCCTGCAAGGTCTGCGAAATCGCCAGCCGGATCTGCGGCCGCTCCTCCGAGTCGAACAGGTCAAGCAGGCGCAAGACCGCCTGCACCGAGTTGTCCGCGTGCACCGTTGAAAAGATCAAGTGCCCGGTCTCCGCGGCCGTGATCGCGGTCTCGACGCTGCTGCGATCCCGGATTTCCCCCACCATGATGATGTCCGGATCCTGGCGCATCGCCGCTCTCAACCCGGTTTGGAACGTTGTGGTGTCCAGTCCCACTTCGCGCTGCGAGATCACGGACTTGTTGTCCTTGAAGAGATATTCGATGGGATCTTCGACCGTGATGATCCGACGAAACTCCCGGTCGTTGATGTAGTTGATCATCGCACCAAGCGTGGTGGACTTCCCGCTACCCGTCGTTCCTGCCAGCAGTACGATACCCTGTCGCGACATCGCAATCTGCGACAATTGCTGCGGAAGATTCAGGCTCTCGAAGCTGTGCTTCGCGCTTTTGACATAGCGGAGCGTCAGGGTCGGCAACCCTCCGCTGTTGAAGAGATTCGCACGGAAACGCACGTTGTCGTTGAAGTTCCACGCGAAGTCCACTTCAAACTTTCTCGTGTAGATGTCCCGCAGCGGCGGTGTCAGGAACTCGTCCATGAGCTCCTCCATCTGGGCCTGGGTCACCGGGGGGGCGTCCGCGCTGAAGAGCTGTCCATCGAGCCGGTACACCGGGGCATGGCCGACCTTGAGGTGGATGTCGGAGGCTTCCGCCTCGACGGCTTGCAGGAAAAAGTGAAGCAGAAGGTCCATGGGGGTCTCCGGGGTTGTGAAAAGCCTAGACCCGGCGGACGGGGCTTGTCAACGGAGTTTGCGGACAAGATGGAGTCCGAGGCCCCCGAAGAGGAGGGGGGGGGCCCAGCCGGCGACGAGTGGGGGGACGCGCATGCCGAGGCCAAGAGCCTTGAACAGGTTCATGGCGAAGAACATGGCGAAGAAAAGGCCGAGGCAGAGCATGACGCCGGTGAAGACGCCTTTGCGGGCGGTTTGGGTGGCGAAGGGGGCGGCAAGAAGCATGCTGACAAGGCACATCCACCCCTGAGCGCGGCGGATCGAGAGCTGAGTAAGCAGGCGAGCCCGGGTGCGGGAGGTCGTCGAGGGACGCGTATCGAGGTACTGCCGCATTTCGCGGGAGGTCATGTAGTCGAAGTTCTGGGTTTCGCGGAGGATGCGGTCGGGGGATTCGGTGATTTCGATGCGGGGTAGCACGGAGAAGGTCTGAGGGGGGCCAACGCGGTGGCCCTCTTCGGAATGGGGCTGGAGGGTGACATCGCGAAAGAACCAGTAGGTATCCATCCACACGGCGCTTTCCGCGCGGAGGTGGTATTCGAGAGAATCTGTTCCGGGGCGGCGTTGCCAGATGTTGACTTGGCGGAGCGTTCCGGTGTCCACCTCGAATGCGTGGATGTCCCAGGTTCGGTTGCTTTCGGGATCCCGGAAGCGCAGGCGACTGAGCACACGGCTGTCCGGATTTTTCAACTTTTGCAGGAACTGCTCGGTCCATCCCAGGCTGCGTGGTGAGATATTTTCGGCCATGTGGATCGACAACAGGGAGAAGAGCACCCCCAGCGCGAGGAAAGGCCGCAGAATACGGTGCAGCGATATCCCGCTCGCCCTCATCGCGATGACCTCGTTGTTGCGTGTCAGCTGGTAGAAACAGTACAAAGTCCCCAGAAGCAACGTCACCGGCCCCACGTAGATCCAGATCGTTGGAAGGAACCGGATATAGTAGAGCAGGACCATCCCAGGACCCGCACCCCCATCCAGGAAGTCATTGAGCTGGTCCACCAAATCCACCAGGATCAGGAGGAAGGCGAATCCCAGCAGGCAGGTCAGCCAGGGCATCAGAAATGTCCGCAGGAGATAGCGGTCGAGTAGGCGCATCTCCTCTTTCCTATCTGTTTCCATCTACTTGGCAAGATGTGTCCGGGCCGGAATTCCACGCCACCCTCTCTTGATTTCATTTAAATTCTGGACTAATTCAGGAATTTGAATATTTTGATCATTATGCTGATTCCAATTCAGAAAACGTTGAGGGAAAGGTTGAAGCGAGCTGGGCTGCAAGTGACCGCTCAGCGGCTTGCGGTGTATCGTGTGGTGTGCGAGCATCCACATGCAATGGCGGAAGAGGTCAGTGAGTGGGTGAACGATGCGATTGGGAGCATTTCAAAGCAGGCCGTGTACGACGCGTTGAATACGATGACGGAGCAGGGGCTTCTCCGCAGGATCCAACCGGCGGGATCGGTCGCCCGTTATGAACACGCTACGGACAACCACCACCATCTGGTTTGTCGTGCCTGCGGGAGCATGGAGGACACGCGCTGCGCGACCGGACACGCTCCCTGCCTGGAGGCGGTGGACCTCCACGGATTTCACATCGATGAGGCGGAGGTGATCTATTGGGGGCTATGCCCCGCCTGTCAAACTGCAACGCCCCCTACACCCAGGGAAACCCCATGAGCACTAACGAAACCTCCTCCGGAAAATGCCCCTTCCATCACGCTCCCCCCAGCACCAAGGGCACCCGCAACCAGGATTGGTGGCCCAACCAACTCAACCTGCGCATCCTGCGGCAGCATTCGGAACTCTCGAATCCCATGGGGGCGGGCTTCGAATATTCGAAGGCTTTCAACGAGTTGGACCTGGAGGAGCTGAAACAGGATCTCTTCAAGCTCATGACGACCTCGCAGGAATGGTGGCCTGCCGATTACGGCCACTACGGCCCTCTTTTCATCCGGATGGCCTGGCACAGCGCAGGAACCTACCGCACTGCCGATGGACGCGGTGGGGCCTCGACCGGAACCCAGCGTTTCGCACCGTTGAACTCCTGGCCGGACAACGCCAATCTCGACAAGGCCCGCCGTCTCCTCTGGCCCATCAAACAAAAGTACGGGCAAAAACTGTCCTGGGCGGACCTGATGGTGTTCGCTGGCAACTGCGCGCTGGAGTCCATGGGGCTGAAGCCCTTTGGTTTCGGGGGTGGCCGCGCGGATGTCTGGGAGCCAGAAGAAGACATCTACTGGGGAACCGAAACGGAGTGGCTTGGCGACAAACGCTACTCGGGCGACCGCGAGCTGGAGAACCCGCTGGCGGCAGTGCAGATGGGTCTGATCTATGTTAATCCGGAGGGGCCCAACGGCAAACCGGATCCGTTGGCTTCTGGACGGGACATCCGCGAGACCTTCGCGCGCATGGCGATGAACGACGAGGAGACGGTGGCCTTGGTGGCGGGTGGCCACACCTTCGGCAAGTGCCACGGAGCGGGCGAGGCCTCGAAAGTGGGGCCGGAACCCGAGGCCGCCCCGATCGAGGCACAGGGCCTGGGCTGGCTCAGCACGCACGGCAGCGGCAAAGGTGACGACACGATCACCAGCGGCATCGAGGGCTCCTGGACCTCGAATCCCGTGAAATGGGACAACGGTTACTTCGATCTGCTCTTCGGCTACGAGTGGGAGCTTACCAAGAGTCCGGCCGGCGCGTGGCAGTGGACCCCGAAGGACATAGCCCCCGCCCACCTCGCACCCTCCGCCCATGACCCCTCGAAAAAGGTCAAACCCATGATGACCACCGCCGACATGGCGTTGCGCATGGACCCGGCCTACGAAAAAATTTCCCGACGTTTCCATCAGGACCCGGCCGCCTTCGCCGACGCCTTCGCCCGGGCCTGGTTTAAGCTCACCCACCGGGACATGGGACCGCGGGCCTGTTACCTGGGCACCCTCGTGCCCAACGAGGACCTGATCTGGCAGGACCCCGTTCCGCCCGCGCCGCGGCCGCTTCCTGCCCAAACCGACATCGCCGCCCTCCAGGCCAGAATCCTCGCTTCGGGGCTGACGGTTTCCGAACTGGTCTACACGGCCTGGTCCTCCGCCTCGACCTTCCGTGGCTCTGACAAACGCGGTGGGGCGAATGGGGCGCGCATCCGCCTCGCTCCACAGAAAGACTGGCAGGTGAACCAGCCTGAACAGCTCGCACACGTACTCGGCGTGCTTGAAGGAATTCGGTCCGAATACGAGGCCGATGGGAAATCCATCTCGATGGCGGACCTCATCGTGCTTGGCGGCGCGGCAGCCATTGAGGAGGCCGCGCGTAAGGCAGGTCACAACATCCTGGTTCCTTTCCAGGCCGGCCGGGGTGATGCCACGGCGGTACAGACCGATGTCGAGTCCTTCCAGGTGCTGGAACCCATCGCCGATGGTTTCCGCAATTATCTCAAGGGAGCCTACACGGTGTCGGCCGAGGAGCTGCTGGTGGACAAGGCGCAGCTCCTCACGCTCACCGCCCCGGAAATGACCGTGCTGGTAGGGGGGCTGCGTGTTCTTGGCGCGAACTTCGGCGGACGCTCCCACGGCGTGTTCACCGACCGTCCCGGCGTGCTCACCAACGACTTCTTCCGCAACCTGCTCGACATCGGCACCGTCTGGAGTCCGGTTGGCCCCGAAGCGGCCGAATTCGTGGGACGTGATCGCTCCAGCGGTACTGTGAAATGGCAAGCGACACGGGTCGACCTCGTGTTCGGCTCCAACTCCGAACTGCGTGCCCTCGCCGAGGTGTACGCCTGCGACGACGCGATGCCCCGTTTCCTCTGCGACTTTGTCAGCGCCTGGAACAAGGTCATGAACGCGGACCGGTTCTGAGGGAGAGGGGAAAGAACTGAAAAGTGGGAACGGCGGGCCTGGTGCCCGCCGTTTTTTTGGGGGTGGGATGTTTCCGCGGACAGGAATGTCCGCGCTCCGGTTTGAGTGCTTCATTTTTTTTGGGGGGGGATGTAGAGTTGGAGGATGATTGTGAGGATCTGTCTGGGTATATTGAATTTATAAATGGTTAATGTAAAAATAGATGTGATTGTTTATGCTATTTGGTTTTGCTTAAGTTTCAGGAAAAGAGTTCTAAGAATTTCGACCGATCAGGTTACCTTAGATCGAGGCATACCTTTAGGCTTTATTTGTGAAGGGCTTACCGTATTACAGGAGAATGCCCGAGCCGATTCACGACAAGATAAAACGATCCCTCCAGGCAGCCGAAGGCTTGTATCACCGCCTGGTGTTGCTGGTGGGTGAGACCGGTTCCGGCAAGACCGACGTTCTTCGGGAAGTTGCCGAGGAGTTCGGCTCATCCGTCGTCAACGTCAATCTGGCGCTTTCCGGCGAGCTGCTTGAGTTGACGGCAAAGCAGCGGTCGCTTCGGTTGCCGGGCATCCTCGACCAGATAGCGGATCAGGCTCAGTCACCCGTGGTGCTGGATAATCTCGAGATCCTCTTCGACAAGGATCTCCAGCAGGACCCCTTGCGCCTGCTGCAGTCCATTTCGAGAAATCGGTCCGTGGTGGCTTCGTGGAACGGAATCATGAATTCCGGGAGGCTTTTGTACGCCGAAACCGGCCATCCCGAGTACCGCAGCTATGACTCGGTCGATGCGCTGATTGTGGGCATGGATGGCTCGGCCACGGTCGATTCGGCAAAAAACAATAGAGAGGCAGGACAAGCATGAAATACGGAGACCTTATCCAATTCGACCCGATTGAGTCGGTCGTTCAGTTGCGTGACGCGGACAAATCGAGCGCCGCGCACACCCTCGTGAACACCTATGTCATTTCCGAGGAAATGGCCGAACGGCTCACCCAGCTTGTCATTCCTCAGATGCAGTTCGACCAGCCGGTCGACAACAAGGGCCTGCTGGTCGTCGGTAACTACGGCACCGGTAAGTCGCACTTGATGTCGGTGGTCTCCAGCCTTGCCGCAGATGCCTCCCTGCTGGAAGGGCTGAAGAACGATGGTGTCCGCGACGCAGCCGCTCAGATCGCCGGGCGCTTCAAGGTCATCCGTACCGAAATCGGAGCCACCACCATGTCCCTGCGCGACATCCTGGTGGCCGAACTGGAAGAGCATCTCGAAAAACTCGGCGTGGAGTATGTGTTCCCCGAAGCCGGGACCATCACCAGCCACAAACGGGCCTTCGAAGACATGATGGCCAAATTCGGCGAGGTCTTCCCCGAGCATGGCCTGCTGTTGGTGGTCGATGAACTGCTCGATTACCTGCGCACCCGCAAGGACCAGGAGCTGATCCTCGACCTCAACTTCCTCCGCGAGGTCGGCGAGGTCTGCAAGGACCTGCGCTTCCGTTTCATGGCCGGTGTCCAGGAAGCCATTTTCGACAGCCCGCGCTTCGCCTTTGTCGCCGACAGCATCCGCCGGGTGAAGGACCGCTTCGAGCAGATCCTCATTGCCCGCAGCGACGTGAAATTCGTTGTGGCCGAGCGTCTGCTCAAGAAAACCACCGAGCAACAGGCCAAGATCCGCGACTACCTGATGCCCTTTGCCAAATACTATGGCGGCCTCAACGAGCGCATGGACGAGTTCGTCCGGCTCTTTCCGGTGCATCCCGATTACATCGACACTTTCGAGCGGGTCACCGTGGTGGAAAAACGCGAGGTGCTCAAGACCCTGTCCATGGGCATGAAAGGCATTCTCGGCAAGGACGTGCCGCAGGACGAACCCGGCCTAATCGCCTTCGACAACTACTGGAACACGCTCAAGCAGAACGCCTCCTTCCGCGCCATTCCTGAGATCCGGGCGGTCATCGATTGCAGCCAGGTGCTGGAATCCCGCATCGAGAACGCCATCACCCGCAAGCAATACAAGCCGATGGCGCTGCGCCTGATCCATGCGCTGTCCGTCCACCGCCTCACCACCGGCGACATCTATGCCCCAATGGGCGCGTCCGCCGAGGAACTGCGTGACCGCCTCTGCCTGTTCGATCCGCTGATCGCCGAGCTGGGCAGCGACGAGCCCGACAAAGACCTGCAGACCCATGTGGAAACGGTCCTGCGCGAGATCCACAAAACGGTCAGCGGCCAGTTCATCTCCGTCAATGCCGACAACCGCCAGTTCTATCTCGATCTGAAGAAGACCGACGACTTCGACGCTCTGATCGACAAGCGGGCCGAAAGCCTGGGCCAGGCTCAGCTCGACCGTTTCTATTACGAGGCGCTCAAGCGGGTCATGGAATGCCAGGACGCCACCTACGTGACCGGCTACAAGATCTGGCAGCACGAACTGGTCTGGCAGGAGCACAAGGCCGCCCGCTCCGGCTACCTCTTTTTCGGGGCTCCTAATGAACGCTCCACCGCCGTGCCGCAGCGGGACTTCTACCTCTACTTTATCCAGCCCAACGATCCGCCGCGCTTCAAGGACGACAAGGTCAACGACGAGGTCTTCTTCCGCCTGAAAGGCACCGACGAGGAATTCCAGACCGCGCTGAAGAGCTACGCGGCCGCCCTGGATCTTGCGGCCACTTCATCGGGCCACGCCAAGGCCACCTATGAATCGAAGGCCAACGGTTTCCTGAAGAAGCTGGTCCAGTGGCTGCAGAAGCACATGAGCGATGCCTTCGAGGTCACTTATCAGGGCCGCCCCAAGTCCATGACCGAATGGGCCAAGGGCAAATCCATCCGCGACCTGTCGGGCCTGTCGCCTCACGAGACTATCAACTTCCGCGACTTGGTGAACACCATTGCCGGGGTCTGCCTGGCACCGAACTTCGAGAACCAGGCCCCGGACTATCCGTTCTTCTCGGTCCTGATCACCGGCAACAACCGCGCCCAAGCCGCGCAGGACGCCCTGCGAGCCATCGCCGGGCAGAACCGCACCAAGCAGGCCACCGCCGTGCTGGACGCCCTGGAGCTGCTCGACGGCGAGAAGATCGACCCCTACAAGTCGAAGTACACCAAATTCATTCTCGATACCGTCAAGGCCAAGGGGCACGGCCAGGTAGTCAACCGCAACGAGATCATCCAGGACGACCACGGGCTGGAATACATGAACCCCGGCGGTGGTCGGCTTGAGCCGGAATGGGTTGCGGTCATCCTGGCTTCGCTGGTCTATTCCGGCGACATCGTGCTCGCCATCCCGGGCAAAAAGTTTGATGCCACTGGACTACAGCAGCTTGCCGCGACCGGCATGGACGAGCTGGTCCGCTTCAAGCACCTGGAGCAGCCCAAGGAATGGAACCTGCCCGCGCTCAAAGCGCTGTTCGAACTGCTCGGCATGACGCCGGGCATGGCCCAGCTCGTCACCCAGGGCAAGGACGAGCCGGTGCAGAACCTGCAGCAGGCAGTGGGCAAGATCGTCAAGCGCATCGTCATGACCCAGCAGACCCTGCGCGAAGGGCTCTCATTCTGGGGGCTGGATCTGCTCGCGGGCACCGACCTGGCCAGCCAGGCCAGCGGACTGGATGAGGCCAAGGGCTTCTTTGAATCGCTGCAGGCCTACTCCTCGCCGGGTAAGCTGAAAAACTTCCGCTACAGCGCTCCCGAGGTTCTGGCCCATGAAAAGGCCGTGAAGGCTCTGGACGAGCTGGACGCCCTGCGCGAGTTCATCATGGACCACAGCCCGACGGCGTCCTGGCTCTCCACCGCCGAGGCGGTGCTGCCCGCCGAACATGACTGGGTGGATCGCATGAAGACCACCCGGCAGGATGTGCTGGATGCCCTCAAGCAGGCCGACCTGACCGAGCTGGCCAGCCAGTCCCAGGGCATCGGGGCCAAACTGCAGAAGCTGAAGAAGGATTACACCGTCGCCTACATCGGCCTGCACACCAAGGCCCGGCTGGGCGTGAACGACGACAAGCGCAAGGCGGGACTACTCAACGACCAGCGGCTGCAAACCCTGCTCAAGCTGGCCGGTATCGACCTGATGCCCCGGCAGCAGCTCACCGAAACCCAGAACCGCCTGGCCGGGCTAAAGAGCTGCTTCGCCCTGACCGAGCAAAACCTCGACGCCTCGCCCATCTGCCCGCATTGCGGGTTCCGGCCGTCGGTGGAAACCGGTGCGGCGGCAGGCTCGCAGATGATCGACCAGATGGACGCCCAGCTCGACGCCATGGTGACGGCCTGGACCTCCACCATCCTCAGCAACCTGGAGGACCCGATCACCCAGGCCAACATGGACCTGCTGAAGATCGACGACCGCGAGCCCCTGGAGGCCTTCATCAAATCGAAGGAACTGCCGGTGCCGCTGGACAGCAATTTCGTTCACGCCCTGAAAGAAGTGCTCTCCGGTCTGGTCAAGGTCACCGTCAAAGCCCAGGAGCTGCAACAGGCCCTGCAGGTCACCGACGGCCCGGCCACCCCGGCGGAGATGAAGAAACGCTTTGAGGAATACATCGATCAACTCACCAAGGGCAAGGACCCGGCCAAGGTGCGGATCGTCATGGAATAAGAGTGACTAAGCGAGTGACCAACTCCGCCGAGCTTAGTCACCCATAAAGTGACCAAGCTGAGAAACAAGACGCCAAAAAGGAATATGAAGATGAAAGAAACCAGTTTGTTCGACTCGCTGCTTGAAGAGCCGCAGAAGCCCTCCGGCCCGGTGACTTGTCTCGGTATGACCTTCGAGAACGATGAGGCCCGCCGCGCCCATTTCACCGAGGAGCTGCGCAAGAAGCTGCAGGACCCGGAGTTCCGCAAGATCGAAGGCTTTCCTATCGGCAGCGACGAGGACATCCTGAACCTGAGCGATCCGCCGTATTACACCGCTTGTCCTAATCCGTGGATTGGGGAATTTTTGTCGATATATGGAGATCCTTCCTCAACGGAAGTAGTTTCGGAACCATATTCGGGCGATCTTGCCGCGACAGGTCGGCATCCTGTTTATTCATTTCATCCTTATCATACCAAAGTGCCTCCAGAGATTATCAAGGATTTGATTACCTACTACACCTCCCCAGGTGATTTGGTACTGGACATTTTCTGTGGGACCGGAATGACGGGCGTAGCCGCCAGAGAGTGCGGAAGAAATGTTATTGTCAACGATCTTTCACCAATAGCGACATTTATCTCTAGCGTTAATACGTCTAGTTTCGACAAACACTTATTCAAAAAAGAAATTGAGAATTTATTAAGGCAGTCCGAGAAAAAATTTAGCTGGGTGTATGAAACAGAAGATGCCGGAAGACGTACAAGTGTTAACTATTACGTATGGACGGATGTGTTTAATTGCCCTGAGTGTGTTCATGAATTTCCGTTTTTCCCGCACGGCGTTATTCACCATGGCAACAAGGTCCAGACTAAAAAGCAATTCAAGTGTCCATCATGTGGTGCTGAACTAAACGTAAGGAAAGTTGAACGGGTACTTACAACTGATGGAAAGAAAAAATCTCTTGCTTGGGTAAATGCTGCGTCTGGAAGAAATCGGATTAACCGAGAGCCAAACGATTTCGATCGAGATGTTGTGCGCAAAGTTATATCTGCCCTACAAGATACACCTTTGTGGATTCCATCTGACGAAATAGACCCAGCTGGATACTCAGCAAAGCTCGCTCAGTTAGGCGACAAAGCAATTACAGACGTTAGCAAGTTTCTATCAGAAAGAAACCGATTGGTCTTTGCCGACCTGTGGCAACGTATGGCAGAAATCAACGACGCGTCCATACGTAATGCTATTAGATCGTGCTTAACGTCAATTTTCACTGTCATATCTGAGCGTCAAGGATATTTCGGTGGCGGTGGAGGCATGTCAGGAAACCTGTATATGCCAATCGTTCGAATGGAAAAAAATATCTACGACTCTCTCAGAAGAAAGATAAAAAAATTCATTGATGCCGAAAGTGAAAAGCCACGAAACCATGAAGGCCATCTTGTAACAACGCAGTCAGCCACGAAGCTTGATCAGATTGTGGACCAGAGCATTGATTACATCTATACCGATCCTCCTTTTGGTGCAAACATAATATACAGCGAAATGAACTTGATTCTCGAGGGATGGTTAAAGGTAAGATCTAACAATTCACCAGAAGCAGTAATCGATGAAACAAAGCATAAGGAGTTTGAAGATTACGGTCGGTTAATGCTTCGAGCGTTTAAAGAGTGTTACAGAGTATTAAGGCCAGGAAAATGGCTGACTGTAGAGTTTCACAACACGCAAGCTTCGGTCTGGAACCTAATACAAAATGCGATATCCGAAGCAGGTTTCGTGGTTGCTCAGGTATGCAAGCTTGATAAAGGATCTACAACAATACTTGCCGATATAAGGCCGGGGGCTGTTGTCCAGGATTTGATTATCTCTGCCTACAAGCCTTCAACTCAATTCCTTGAGAAATTCAACGCATCTGCCTCAGAAGAGAGAGGTGTTTGGGAGTTTGTTCGTAACTATCTTTCTCATCTCCCCACTTTCAAGAAGTTAGGGAGTGATGTTGCGTATCTCACCGAAAGGGACTCCAGAATATTGTTCGATCAAATGGTGGCCTACTATGTTAGGAATGGATATCCCGTACCTATTTCTAATCAAGAATTCCAGCTCGGTATTAGACAGAGGTTTGCTGAGCGTGATGGGATGTTTTTTCTTCCCGAACAAGCTGCAGAGTATGACAAAAAACGCTTAACCGTTGAACGGTTGATTCAAGGTACTCTGTTTGTTTCTGATGAATCTTCGGCAATTGAATGGTTGAGAAGCCTTCTCCGTGATAAACCGCAGACCTTCCGGGATCTCCACCCACAGTTTTTGAGGGAAATTGGTGGGTGGAGCAAGAATGAGAAAGCTCTTGAACTGTCTACGTTGCTAGAGCAGAACTTCTTGCGATTCGAAGGGCGTGGTGAAGTTCCGAGCCAAATTCACAGTTATCTGTCGACTAACTGGCCGGAGTTACGCAACCGCCCCAAAGATGATCCAGGGCTCATTGCGAAAGCTCGTGATCGCTGGTACTTGCCCGATCCAAATAAGGCTGGTGATCTCGAAAAATTACGCGAAAGGGCGTTGCTGAAGGAGTTCGAGGAATATAAAGGTGCCAAGAAGAATCTCAAAGTTTTCCGGCTAGAAGCTGTTCGAGCCGGTTTCAAGAAGGCCTGGCAAGAGAGAGATTACAATGTAATCGTAGCAGTGGCTGAAAAGATTCCCAACAACGTCCTGGAAGAAGATCCCAAACTGCTCATGTGGTACGACCAGGCAGTAACAAGAATGGGAGGCGAATAATGGCAAGAGCGGATTTACTTATTCGCCTTGTCCAATCCGGCATACGGGGCGACAAGGCCAGCTTTAGAAAGGTCGTCGAGGCGATCATCGCCGAGGAGCGAACCAAGCAGCACAAGGTGCTGGCCGAGAAACTCGAGGAGTTACTCACCGCCGCGCCGGTAGAACGCCCAGTTACCAATGGCGGTGGTCCTATGCTGGATCAACGCATGGGCAACCTGTTCCATGAGGTTATGCCCCAGCGAAAGCTGTCCGATCTCATCCTCCCGGATGAGGTGCTGCAGATTTGTCAGAGTCTGATTCAGGAACAACATCGGACCGACCTGCTTAGGTCTTACAACCTGGAGCCCCGCAACCGCGTGCTCCTCATCGGACCGCCGGGTAATGGCAAGACATCCTTGGCCGAAGCCATTGCAGAAGCACTGGTGGTCCCACTGCTTGTGGTTCGCTACGAGAGCGTCGTCGGCACCTACTTGGGCGAGACCGCTGTCCGACTGAAAAAGCTGTTCGAGTACGCGTCTACTCGGAAATGTGTCCTCTTTTTTGACGAGTTTGAAACCCTCGGCAAGGAACGCGGCGATCTGCACGAGACCGGTGAGATCAAGCGCGTGGTGAGTTCGCTGTTGATGCAGATCGACAACCTGCCTAGCCATGTCATGGTCATCGGGGCAACCAATCATGCCGAACTGCTGGATCGTGCGGTATGGCGACGCTTCCAGGTGCGCATGACGCTGCCTGGCCCGACCCGGGCTCGTCTGACTGAGTGGTTCGAAAAGTTCGAACGCCGGATCAAAATCTCTTTGGGATACGCGCCTGGCACTTTGGCAAAACGCCTTCTGGGATCAAATTTCGCGGAAGTCGAAGAGTTCGGCACAACTGTGTTCCGCCAGTATGTGCTCGAACAACCGAATGCAGACATGAAGGATATCGTGTCCAAAACCCTCCAGAGCTGGTCCGCCCGATCAGTCACCGTGGCTCAACAGGACGAACCGGAGGTGAAGGATGCCTGAACGCCCACTACTCCTTTTCCCGACGCCTGAAGTTACTTCCAAGTCGAATCTTGGCGGCGGAGGTGGTCGTCCGCATCTGCCAACACATTTTCGGCAAGGGGAAAGGCTGGCTCCAAAATTTACTCAGCTACAAGAAGCTGTTCGCGCCCGAAACATCGAGTTCCAGCAAGCTGTGACAGGCATAGACCCTGAACAGGTACTTGTAATGGAAACCATCGGGAGCGTGGAAGATTTCGCCAATGCTGTGAAGCGTATCGATGGCTTTGAGTGGATGGGCGAATTTGAGATTGATGAAATAGGTCCTGATCAGGAATTCTTCGATGAAAAACATCCGGAGAAAGCGCTGAGTGGCCGCCTGTATATGATTATGACCAATCAGAGAGCTCTCGATGAGATGCTCTCCATGTGGCGTCGCTATACGGACCAGGACGACCCAAAACAGAAATTCGCTGGCGGGCTCACAAAGTTTCGTGATGTCTTTCTGTGCTTGAAGGACATTCGCCGGTGGGACGTCAAAGATAGGCTTCTGGAAACCGGGGTGATTGATGCCTGGCGAGAAGATCTGGAGCATGACGGCGGCAGGCTTATCCGGTTTGAAGTCGAGCTATGGTATCGAAACAGTGAAGAGAAGAGACGGCAAGGCTCAGCAATCGTTACAAACCTGATTCAGCAGCTTGGCGGGCAGGTTTTGGCTGAGTCACTGCATGATGGTATTGCCTACCATGGCATTTTGGCCGAGTTGCCAGCCAATGCCATCCAGGCCGTTGTCGATAATCCGAATACGGAGCTGGTGAAATGTGACAGCGTCATGTTCTTTCGACCTGTCGGGCAGATGCTTGCTGGCGATGGCCTTCTCGAAGACGAGGCAGTCTATTCCGACCTTGAAGAACATTCGCTGCCGGATGGAGAGCCGGTAATTGCGGTCTTGGATGGGCTCCCATTGGCGAATCATCGACTTCTGAATGGAAGACTAATCGTCGACGACCCAGACGATGTAGAAAACAGCTATAACGCCAATGAGCGCGTGCATGGCACATCAATGGCGTCTCTGATCGTCCACGGCGACCTTAATGATGGGCTGCGGCCATTAGGGCGACCAGTGTATGTGCGCCCGATTATGCAGCCGATTCCAAATGATTTTCGGACACCTCGCCGTGAACACATTCCGGATGACGTCCTGCTAGTGGACCTGATTCACCGATCTGTGAAAAGGCTATTTGAAGGTGATGGTACAGAAGGTCCGGTAGCCCCCTCTGTAAGGGTGATCAATTTATCGATTGGTGATCCCTACAGAAAGTTCCTGCAGTCCATGAGTCCTGTAGCAAGGCTACTGGATTGGCTCAGCCTCACCTATGGTGTGCTTTTTGTTGTAAGCGCCGGGAATCAGTCAGACGCTATACAACTCGGGATTTCGCGGACCGAATTTGAATCCTCAGATCCACAAGAACAAGAAGTAGCCGTTGTTAAAGCACTATTTTCTGATGCCAGGAATCGCAAGCTTCTTTCTCCAGCCGAGAGTATCAATGGGCTGACGGTTGGTTCAGTTCAATACGATTCATCTCACTTTGGGGTGGTCAATAAGAGATTCAACCCGTTTCTGCAGTTCTTGCCGAGCCCGGTTTCAGCGTTCGGTAGTGGTTATCGAAGGGCGATTAAGCCGGATATCGTCTTCCCGGGAGGCAGGGTCCTGTACCAGGAAGATCTCCGGTCTTCACGGCGGGATAACTACGTCATAAAGCCGGTCGAACCATCAATTCGTAATACTCCGCCAGGAAACAAAACCGCTATTCCTGCCCGGCAATCTGGGAATCTCGAAGGTATTGCCTATTCCTGTGGAACAAGCAATGCCGCTGCATTGATGAGTCGTGCTGCTGGTATTTGTTACGACTCGCTTCAGCAAATATTCGCTGAGCAGGCTACAGATGTTGATGCGCGAGCATGTGAAGCGCCCCTGGTGAAGGCCATGCTGGTTCATGGATGCGCGTGGGGAGATATTGGCACTCAAATCGGCGAACTTCTGCGCACGCCAGAGAATAATCGACAGATCAGTGGACTTGTTAGCAGATGGATGGGGTATGGCGTTCCACAGGTAGATCGCGTTCTGGATTGTACGGAGCAGAGAGCCTCCTTGTTGGGCTTTGGGCAACTTTTGGATGGTGAAGCCCATGTTTTCAGATTGCCGCTGCCGCCTTCTCTGGGCTCCCGGCCTGAATGGCGACGCCTGACCGTAACCATGGCATGGCTTTCACCAATTTCTGCAGGAACGCAAAAGTACAGAACATCAAGCCTGTGGTTCGAGGTAGGCGGAGTTGTGCCAGCCAAAGATAGAAAAGAAAGCTGCAGCGGGACTGACGGCTGGCGAGCAGTGCGGCGCGGAACAGTCCAGCACGAAGTTTTCGAAGGCCAGAGGGCGGTGCCGTTCATCGACGGGGAAGTTATCGAAATCAAAGTGAACTGCCGTGAGGACGCTGGAATATTCCAGAGCCCTGTCGCGTATGGTTTGGCCGTGTCGCTGGAGGTAGCCGAGGGCGTCGACATCGCTGTTTACAACGAAATCCGAACTCGAATTGCACCTGCAATTCAGATTCAACAGGCAACAGATCAAGGTAGAGGGTAATTAGCGGATGGAGTCGCTTTGGCAATACAGCACCGTTCATAACAGCGCCTGCAAGGTCATCGAAGAACAGACCTTGTGGGGGCAAACGGTTTGCCGTGTCTGGTTGCCGAACCAGGACGCGGTGGTGCGCGTGCCCCGCTCCGCTTTGCGGCCGCTGAGTGCCGACCTGCAGCCGGAGATCGAGGCCGGACGCATTGCCTATGTGGCCGCTGCAGCCAAGGTGGCCGAGGTGCTTGAAGGCTCCACCAGCGCTACCGACGGTCATGTGCTGCTGGCTCCCATGGAGTCCAACGTCATTCCGCTACCGCACCAGATCCACGCCTTGTCCCGGGCCATCTCCGGCGACCGCGTGCGCTACCTGCTGGCCGACGAGGTGGGTCTCGGTAAGACGATCGAGGCCGGTCTGGTCATGCGTGAGCTCAAACTGCGCGGGCTGGTTCGGCGAATCCTGGTCGTCTCTCCCAAAGGCATCGCCACTCAGTGGGTTGCGGAAATGCAGACCCATTTCAACGAGCAGTTCCAGCTTGTGCTGGGCGACGACATCGGCACCTTGCAGCGCCTGGCACCAGGGGCGGACCACCGGAACTCAGCCTGGTCGATGTTCGATCAGGTCATCGTCTCCCTGGATTCGGTCAAGCCCATGGACAAGCGGCGCGGCTGGACCGCCGAGCGCGTTGCCGACTACAACCGCAGCCGGTTCGAGGATCTGATTACTGCCGGTTGGGACCTGGTAGTGGTGGACGAAGCGCACCGCCTGGGTGGCAGTACCGATCAGGTCGCCCGCTACAAGCTCGGCAAGGGGCTGGCGGAAGCCGCGCCCTATGTGCTGCTCCTTTCGGCGACTCCCCACCAGGGGAAGACCGATGCCTTTCATCGCCTGATGAACCTGCTGGATGATGACGCCTTTCCGGATATGGACAGCGTCTCCCGTGAGCGGGTGGCCCCGTATGTCATCCGCACCGAAAAGCGCAAGGCCATCGATACCGACGGCAAGCCGCTCTTCAAACCCCGGCGCACGCAGATGGCCCCGGTGGCCTGGACCCACCGTCATCACCTGCAGCAGCTTCTCTACGAGGCGGTGACCGACTATGTGCGCGAGGGCTACAACCAGGCCCTGCGCGAGAAGAAGCGCCATATCGGTTTTCTGATGATCCTGATGCAGCGCCTGGTGGTCTCCAGCACTCGGGCGATCCGCACAACGCTGGAACGGCGTCTCGCGGTTTTGGAAGAAACCACAGATGGACACAGATTAACACAGATGGGGGGGGGGGATTCTGAATCCGCGTCTATCGCTGTGAATCTGTGGTTCTCCTCTGAAGAATGGGAAGACATGGATGGGCAGGAGCAGCTGGAGGCTTTGGCGGAGATGCGGGCCGCCCACCAGAATGAAAAATCCGAGGTTCAAGCTCTGCTCGATGCGGCGGTTCGCTGCGAACAAGCTGGACCGGACGCCAAGGCCGAGGCGTTGATCGAGTGGATCTACGAGCTGCAGGCCGAGGAAAACGAGCCGGACCTGAAGGTGTTGATCTTCACTGAGTTCGTACCCACCCAGCAGATGCTGAAGGAGTTTCTGGAAGCCCGGGGCATCTCGGTCGTCACCCTGAACGGCTCCATGGATATGGAGGAACGCAAGCAGGCCCAGGATGCCTTCCGCAAATCGCACCGTGTGCTGGTTTCCACCGACGCGGGTGGTGAGGGCCTGAACCTGCAGTTCGCCCATGTCATCATCAACTACGACATCCCCTGGAACCCGATGCGGCTGGAACAGCGAATCGGCCGCGTGGATCGTATCGGGCAGCCCAAAACCGTACAGGCGATCAATTTCGTATTTGAGGATTCAGTCGAGTTCCGGGTCCGCGAAGTTCTGGAGCAGAAGCTCTCGGTGATCTTCGACGAGTTCGGCATCGACAAGACCGGCGACGTGCTCGACTCGGCCCAGGCCGGTGAGTTGTTCGAGGATGTGTTCGCCTCCGCCATCCTCAATCCTGACGGTATCGAAACCTCCGTCGATCACACGGTGGCTCGACTTCGCGATGAAATTCAGCAGGTGCGCGAGGCCTCCGCCATCTATGGCATCTCCGAAGAGCCGGATGTGCAGGCGGCTGAGCGTCTGCGCTCGCATCCGCTGCCCCACTGGGTGGAACGGATGACGGTCGGTTACCTCAACTCCCATGGCGGTATGGCCAGTCGCAAGCGCTCCTGGTGGGATCTGAATTGGCCGGATGGCCAGGAACACCGCAAAGCCGTATTCAGCGCTCGGGAAGCGGATCGTCTAACCGACGCAACCCTGCTCAATCTTGAAAACAGCCGCGTCCGTGGGCTCGCCTTGAACCTGCCGCAGATCGCGGCTGGCCAGCCTTTGCCTTGCGTAAGCGTGAGCGGATTGCCAGCCAGCATCTCCGGACTCTGGGGGCTCTTTGAGATACGCCTTCAGGCCGGGATGCACCAGAAGACACAGCTCCTGCGCATTCCCATGGTGCGGCGGGGCTATGTCAGTGTTTTCCTGAGCGAGGAAGGCAAACTGTTTCTGCCCACGGCCCGGCATATCTGGGATGCGCTGCAGACAGCGGAAGCCCATGTGCAGGCCACCCTCGGCCAGGACGAATCCATCATCGCCCATGAGCGGTTGCAGATTGCTGCCGAACAGGCCGGACAGGAGCTGTTCGACACATTGCAACACGCGCACCTCTCTTCGGTGAACAGGGAAGAGGAACGCGGCATAACAGCCTTTGCCTCTCGGCGCAAGGCCATCGAACGGGTGGGGCTGCCCGAAGTGCGTCAATTCCGACTGGCTCGCTGTAATGCCGAGGAAGCGGAGTGGAGGGATGAACTGCAATCAGCGCGGCAGATCGTACCGGAAATCCGTCCACTGCTCGCGTTGCGAGTGCGAAGTGCGGAGTGCGAGGTGCGGTGATGAGCAAGGTCGAACGATTCGAGGACTTGCAGGTCTGGCAAATGGCTCATGACCTATCGGTGGCAATTTATGACCTGACAAGGGATGGAGAGTTTTCCAAAGATTGGGGGCTTCGGGATCAGATTCAGCGAGCATCCGTTTCGGTGATGTCCAACATTGCTGAAGGCTTCGAGCGCTACAGCAGGCAAGAATTCAAGCAGTTTCTTTCTTTTGCTCGAGGATCATGCGCAGAAGTCCGCAGCCAGATTCAATTGGCCAGGTCCTTGGGCTATGTTGCCGATTCCGATTGCTCAAAGATTTATGAGAAATGCATCGGCCTGAGCCGGGCAATAGGCGGCCTGCGTTCGTCATTGGATAGGAGTACAAGGGAATGACAACGCACTCCGCACAACGCACTTCGCACTCTCCCTCCTGGCGAGACGCCATCCTGAACGACTTTGTGCCCAACGTCAGCAAGCTGACCCTGGTCGCGGACCCGGATTGTCTGCTGACCGAGGAGAAGCTGGCATTGGAGCTTCGCGGGCGCGGGTTCGACCTGATCGAGTTCAGTGATCCGGTCGAATTCAGATACGCCTATGAGTCAAAGTACCGTTCGATCTGGGACCGGGGTGAGCACACCGATCTGGTGGTAGTCCTCCGCTTGCAGGATGCGGAGCTGGAATCTTTGCCTTACGACCTACTCCAGGCGGGCCGCAAGCTTTCATTCAACTTGGGGGATCTCTTTCCCAACCTGAGCTATCCGGTCATTGAAAAGCTCGACAGGAGCTTGCTGGATTCGCTTTTTGAGGCCCAGCGCAAGTCGCCGCCGGATCGCATGGGCGACAACGCCACCAAGGATTTCATTCTCCGTCATGTGTTCGGCATTGCGGCGGAACTAATTGGGGGCGAGGTGGAGCTGCTTCGCGCATTGCTGCGCCTGCACTATGGGAAGCTACAGATCCCGCTGATGCTGGCTGAGCGGCTTATCCAGGTTCTCAAAGGGCATGATGGGTTCAAAGCCTGGCCGCTTTCCGAGATCGTTCCGGACGATGAGGCCTTCTTCGCCTTTTTGCAGGAACGCTGGCCGCTCTTCTTGAGTGCGAAGTGCGGAGTGCGCTGTGCGGAACCCACAGTTCGCGAACCCGAAACGCACTACGGACCTCGCACCCCGCACTTTCGTTATCCCGGCCCTGATCGCCTGCCGTTCGACCATCAGGACATCAAGGTCTACATCGACAACCTGTTCCTGGAGGGGAAACTCACCCCTGTCGAGGCCAAAGGCATTGAAGTGGATGCCGGGTCCTGGGTCCGAAGCGGCATCGCCACCTCCGGCGTGGACGATGACGAGCTGCGGATCTCTCGCTTGTTTGGCCTTGTCGAGAAGGAACTGCCCACTGCGGAAGCGCGTTACTCGGACTGGACCGCCTTTGCGTTGAAATGGGCCGAACTTTCTTCGCTGGTTCATTGTGGCAACAGCACCGAGTATCAGACCCGGCTCAGGGAAATCGGCGATGCACTGAACGCGACCTTTGCCGCTTGGCTGGCCGACCACTACTCCAGTCTGATCAACTTGCCGCCGACTAATCCTGCCATGCTCCACCATGTGCCGCGCCGCCTGGCTCGGGATATCGAGGACTCCGGTAGCAGCCGTGCCGCGTTGATTGTGGTTGACGGCCTGGCCTTGGATCAGTGGGTAACCATTCGCCAGCTTCTGCAAAAGCAGGACGCCAATCTGGTCATGCGCGAATCCGCGACCTTCGCCTGGATTCCGACGCTGACCTCGGTATCGCGGCAGTCGATCTTCTCCGGTAAGCCGCCGCTCTATTTCCCGTCATCCATTAACTCGACCAACAGCGAAGAGAAACTCTGGAAGCAGTTCTGGGAAGGCCATGGTCTGTCCCGGCTGGATGTCGCCTACCAGCGAGGTCTTGGCGACGGCGATGCTGCGGGCGTCCTCGACTCCGCAATCCACCCCGGGAAGACCAAGGTGGTGGGGCTGGTCGTGGACAAGGTCGACAAGATCATGCACGGCATGCAACTCGGTTCGGCCGGGATGCACAACCAGATCAAGCAATGGTGCGAGGGTGGGTTTCTGGTTGCGCTGGTCGGCCAACTGCTGGAATACGGCTACGATGTCTGGCTGACGGCCGATCACGGCAACATCCAATGCGAAGGCAAAGGCCGCCCGTCTGAAGGTGTTATTGCCGAAACTCGCGGCGAGCGGGTTCGTGTCTATCCCTCGCCGGAACTCCGAGCTCAGGTGGCTGGGGCCTTCCCGTTTGCCCACGAGTGGCAGCCGGTCGGGTTGCCCGCAGATTATTTCCCCCTGGTGGCCGGTGGCCGCGACGCATTCGTGAACCCGGGAGATGCCATCGTAGGTCACGGCGGTGTAGCCATCGAAGAAGTTATCGTGCCCCTTGTGAAGTTTGAAAGGAGGACACGGTGATGGGCAAAAGACACGAAGCCATTGGCATCAAGCAGGCGATTCGTTTTGAGTGGATGCAAAAAGCAGCCAATCTGCTGCTGGCGAGACTCGACGCCAAAACCATCCGCCAGGAGCTGCATGAGTTCCTCGCGGATCGAAAAGGCAACGGCTCCGAAGGCGAACGAAGTGATCAGACCCGGACCTTTGTCGTCAACAATCTGATGAAGATCTGGGTCTCTCCTGACCCCGAGTTGATTCCATTCCGGGATGCCTCGCTGGCGTTTCTGAGGGAAAACCCGTCCATGGCCCTGGCGGTCCACTGGGGGATGATCTCGGCGGTCTATCCCTTCTGGTTCAATGTGGCCCGCCAGACCGGCCGTTTGCTGGCCTTGCAGGATCAGGTGACCCAGACCCAGATCATCAACCGCCTGAAGGAACAGTACGGCGACCGGCAAACCGTCAGCCGCTATGCCCGGTTCGTCATCCGCTCCTTTGTCGCCTGGGGAGCCCTGAAAGATTCCGAGGCCAAAGGCTGCTATGAGAAAGCCGCTCCGGTGAGCATTGCCGGGCCAAACCTGGCCATCCTGATGTTCGAGTCCGCACTCCTGGCCACCCCGGAGGCCAAGGGCGCATTGGGGCTGCTCCTGAACAACCCGGCATTCTTCACATTCCAGCTCCCTGTGATGACAGGAGATTTTGTTTCCCAGCGCAGCGACCGGATCGACGTGGTTCGCTATGGGCTGGACGATGAGCTGTTGAAATTGAAACAATAGAAAACTCGACTAAACTTTTCACATGGTGCCCGCCGTTTTTTTGGGGGTGGGATGTTTCCGCGGACAGGAATGTCCGCGCCCCATTTTAGGCCTCGGCGGGGATTTGTTTGGAGCGGGCGACGTCCTCGGGGTCCTTATCGTGGTCCGTAAGCTTGACGGAAACAACCTTGGAGACGCCCTTGCGTTCCTGGGTGACGCCGTAGAGGACGTCGGCGGCGGCGATGGTTTTCTGGTTGTGGGTAATGACGATAAACTGGGACTCGCGGAGGAAATCCTGGACGACGCCGACGAAGCGGCCGATGTTGGCGTCGTCGAGGGCCGCGTCAAGTTCATCGAGGACGCAGAAAGGGCTGGGCTTGACCTGATAGAGGGCGAAGAGAAGGGCGACCGCGGTCATGGTGCGCTCGCCGCCGGAGAGGAGGCTGATGACCTGGGGTTTTTTGCCGGGGGGGCGTGCGACGATGTCGATGCCCGATTCCAGGATATTGCCGGCGTCGACAAGTTCGAGGCGGGCCTCGCCGCCACCGAAAAGCCGCTTGAACATGTCCTGGAAGTTGGCGTTGACCTTCTGGAAGGTCTCGTTGAACATCTCGGTGGTGGTGGCGTTGATGGCGCGGATGGTGTCGAGGAGCTGCTCCTTGGACTTGACGAGGTCCTCCTGCTGGGTGAGCAGGAACTGGTGGCGGTCTTCCTGTTCCTGGTATTCCTCGATGGCGACCATGTTGACGGGCCCCATCTCCTCCAGTTTCTGTTTCATGGTCTCCACGGAGCGGTCGAGTTCTTCCCAGGAGGGGGGCTCTCCGTTCTCCCATGCGGGTTCGGGGCTTTGCTGGATCTCGGGGAGGGTGATGTGATAGGTTTCGGTGCCGCGCTGAATCAGATTCTCGTAGCGGACACGGCGCTGGGCGATGTCCACCTCGAGGCCTCCAAGTTCGGTGGTGCGCTGTTCGAGCGTGGCGCGCAGGGCGCGGAGTTCGCGCTCGAGGGTCTGGAGGCTGTCCTGCCGAACCTGACGCTCGTTCCTGGCTTTTTCGATGTCGGAGTTGCGTGCAGCGAGTTTCTCCTCGAGGGGGGCAATTCGGGCCTGTGCGGCCTGGAGGTCGGCGTCGAGTTTGAGAACGCGCTCCTCGTAGGTGCTGACGCCCTCGCTGCGCTCGCGAATGGTGGTCTCCAGTTCGCGGATGCGCTCGCGGAGGGAGTGTTGCTGCCGTTCGAGCAGTTCGACCTTCTGTCGGTGTTCGGCGAAGCGGATGCGGAATTCAGTGGCGGTGCGGACGGCCTCGTTGCGGACAGCTTCTGCGGCGTCGAAGGCCTTGGCGTCGGATTCGATGGTGGCCCGGAGGGTTTCGAGTTCGACGCGGGCGGCTTCGGCCTGTTCGGAGAAGGAGCGGCGTTCTGCATCGGACGCCTGGTGTTTGGCGTCGAGGTCCTTGAGCTGGTTGCGGAGCTGGGAGAGTCGGGTGCTCCCCTGTTCAAGGTCGCGGCGGGCGGTTCGGAGTTCGGCCTCGCGTCCGGCGGCCTCGCGGTTGACGGCCTGGAGTTCCTCGCGGGCGGCGCGGAGGCGTTCCTGCATGCGGGACTCCTCCCCCTGTGCGGCCTCGAGTTCGGCGCGAAGCTGGGCGGCGCGTTCGGCCTGTTCGGCAAGCAGGGTCTCGGTTTCGGTAATGCGCGCCTGGAGGGCGAGGGGATTGCCAAGGTCCTGGTCGGTGGCGTAGACTTCGAGGGCGCCCTCGCCGCGCAGGAGATGTCCGGCGGGTGTCACGAAAACCTGTCCGGCGGCGGGGAGCCCGGCGGAACGGAGGTCGTCGACCAGGAAGATGCCGTGGAAGAGGCGGTCGACGAGGGGGCGGATATCATCGGCGCATTTGACGCGGGAGGCGAGAGGGACGCCAGGGCCCTGGGCGGGTTCCGGGGAGGAGATGCCGTCTGCGGCGAGCACACGGGCGGCACCGGCCTTGGCGCCCTGCAGAGCATCGAGCACGTCGCAGAGGCCGGAGGCGTCGCGAACGACCACGGCATCGATCCAGCCGCGAAGGGCGGATTCGAGGGCGGGCTGGGTCTTTTTATCGGTGCGGAGGAGTTTGGCGAGGGCCCCGAGGATTCGGGACCGATCGAGTCCGGCAATCTCGGATTTGCCGAGGAGGGCGCGTGCCCCGGATGGGAAATCCTGTTTTTCGGCCTCCTGGGCGCGGAGGACGTCGAGGCGGGCCTTGAGGCCGGCCACGGCCTGGTCGGCCTCGCCGACTTCGCGGCGTTTTTGACGCAGGGCCTCGCCGTGGAGGTTCTGCTGGGAGGCGCCTTGCTCAACACGGGTCTTGAGGGCCTGTTCGCGGATTTGGAGTTCCTGGAAGGCCGATTCAAGTTCTGCGACGCGGGATTCGCGTCCGGAGGACGCCTTGTCGAGTTCGGAGGCTTCCTCGCGGAGGCGTTCCTGGTGGACGAGGCGGGAGCGTTCGCGGATATCGAAATCGCGGAGGAGCCCTTGGGCACGGTTGAGGGTGTTTTCTACGGCCGAGATGCGGGCTCGTTTTTCCTGGAGAAGGCGGCGCTGGTCTTGTCCGGCGGACTCGAGGTCGCGGAGTTCCGATTGCCGCTGTTGCCAGCCGGCCTCGGCTTCGTCGCGCAGTACGCGGGCCTCGGAGAGGGAGGTTTCGCCTTCGGTGATGGCTTGGTGGTGCTGCTCGAGGCGGGCACGTGCTTCCTCGGCGTCGCGGCTGTCGCGGGAGGCGTAGGTCTTCATCTCCTCGATGCGTTCGCGGTTGACCTTTACGGACTGGCGGGCCTGATTGAGGTCGTTGCGGAGGGAGACGGCGGCCTCCATCTGGTCGGCGATGGCCTTGTCGGCGGCCTCGAGGTCGGCGCGGGCGGAAGCGATGGCATCCTCGCGGGTTTCGATGTCGGTGCGGGAGGCCTCCGTGGCGCGGCGGAGCTGGTCGTGGTGAACTTCGAGTTCGCCGAGGGCCTCGCGCATTTCGTCGAGGCGGTGTCGGGTCAGCCAAAGATCCTCGGCGCGGAGCTTGATTTGGATTTCCTGGTAGCGGCGGGCCTTGGCGGCCTGGCGCTGAAGGGAGATCATGCGGCGTTTGACTTCGCGGATGACGTCGTCGAGCCGTACCAGGTTTTGTTCGGTGGATTCAAGTTTGCGGAGGGCTTCCGCGCGGTCGGACTTGTATTTGGTGATGCCGCTGGCCTCCTCGAAAACGATGCGTCGGTCCTCGGGATGGGAGCTGAGGATCTGGTCGATCTTGCCCTGTTCGAGGATGGAATAGCTGCTGCGCCCCATGCCGGTGTCCATGAAGAGGCGGTGGATGTCCTTGAGGCGGCAGCCCTGTTTGTTGAGGTAGTACTCGCTGGCGCCGTCGCGGAAGAGGCGGCGGGTGATGGTGACTTCGTGGTAGTCGGTCTTCAGGGTGCCCTCGCAGTCGGCCAGGGTGAGGCCAACCTCAGCATAGTTGGTGGGTTTGACGCCATCGGCGCCATTGAAGATGACGTCCATCATCTTGCCGCCACGCAGGGCTTTGGCGGATTGTTCCCCGAGAACCCAGCGGATGGCGTCGGCGATGTTGCTTTTGCCGCAGCCATTCGGCCCGACAATCGCGGTCATTCCGGGAAGAAAGTTCATGACCGTCTTGTCGGCGAAGCTTTTGAAGCCGATGAATTCTACGCGTTTGAGGTACATCCGGGACGTCGGGGGGGTGGGTAACGGGTGGGTCGGCCGTCCTAGCACGTCCCCGGGGGAGCGACAACCCTAAACCTAACGTGGGCTCCGCCCGCAACTGAAAAGAAAAGTCCGGGTGTTATCTTTTCTTCGGGAAATTCCAACCGAGGGGACGAAAGGGACGCGGATGCGGCAAGATCTTTGAAAGAAAGGGCTTGCAGCTAAAATGATTACCGCGGATGCGCCCGATTCCTTCCTGTTTTGTGGTTTATTTGTGGGCCGGGCGTTCGCGTTCGCGGGTGATTTGCTCGAAGAGTTCGGTTCCGAGCTGTTTCATTCGCCGTAGGCCGGGAAAGCGGCGTTCGAGGGTACGGAAGTCCTCGTGGTGGATGAGGCGCTGTCCGTTGGGGCCTCGACGGGGGGGGGAAGCGGCATGGCAGAGTTCGTGGTGGACGAGGTAACGCATAAATTCGAGGGGCACGCCGGGTCGGTCGAGGCCGGCATGGATGCGGATGATGCGCCGTGATTCGTCCCATACGCCAAATTGGAGGGTGCGGGAGCGCCGGGGGCGGCGGGGTGGGGAGGCGTGTTTGGGGGAGCCCCAGGTAATACGCGCCTCGATGGCACCCTGAAAAAAGCGAGCGTTGACGTCGTCGAGGATGCGTTGGAGGTCGAAGTGCTTGCCGAGAGTGCGGAGGGGCGGGCCGCGAGAGGAGGGCGTGTAGGAATCAACCGACATGGAGCGTGCGTGGAGGCAGACGCGTTTCCAGGCGGAAGGGTTGTTATGGGCAATCACCTCCTCGATGTCGGCGAGGATCTCCTCGGGTGCTTCCTCAAAACCGATCTGCAGGCGGAGGTGGATGGGGCCGCCGGGCGGGCGGAGGATGCTGATCATGCTGCGCCGGTTGCGCGTGAGGACAACCTTGAGCCGGCTCCCAAAGCGGCGGTGGAGGCGGAGTCGCCAGTCGTCCAAGCGGGGGGTGTGGGAGAGGGGAAGGGTGACGATTTCGTCGGACATGTCCTAGGGGGGGGAGAGCTGTTCGCCGAGGATGTCGCGCAGGGAGGTTTCGAAGGGGATTTCCGGACGCCAGCCGCAGGCTTCGAGGATTTTGCGCGTGTCGAGGCGGGGGCTTGCGTCGGTGGGGCGGAAAAGGGTGGGGTCGGTTTCGAGGGTGGGTTGGATTCCGGTGATGTCGCGGAAGCCCTCGAGGAGGTCGCGGACAGGTCGGAGGGTGGAGGAGGCCAGGTTGTAGGCATTGCCAGGGGTGCCGGATTCCAAAAGCAACCGGTAGCCTCGGACGATGTCGCGAACGTCGGTGAAATCGCGGCGGGAGTCGAGGTTGCCTGTGCGCATGCGCGGGGGGGCGCCCCGGACGAAGTCGGCGAACTGACGGGCGAAGGCGGCGGCGACGAAGCGGGGGTGCTGTCCGGGGCCAATGTGGTTCCAGGGACGCGCGGTCATCACGGGAAGGTCCAGCTGGGAGGCGAAGGCGAGGGAGGCCTCGTCAGCGGCCTGTTTCGTGATGCCATACAGGGTGGTCGGTGTGAGGGGATCGTTTTCGTGCACAAGGTGTCCCGCGGGCACTTGGCCGTAGACTTCGGCGGAGGTGACGACCAGGACGCGGGCGGTGGGACGGTGGCGCCGGAAGGCCTCGAGGAGACGGACGGTGCCGGTGACATTCAGGTCGTTGGCCGTGACGGGATCCTCGCGGCAAAAGGGGATGTGGGCCTGTCCGGCGAGGTGGAGGCAGAGGTCGGGCCGGATTTGGTCGACCAGGAAACGGATGATCTCGTAGTGGAGGAGGTTGAAGGGGACCTGGTGGGGGTTGCGCGGATGTCCGCTGGGTCCTAGCCCCTCGAAGACCTCGTAGCCATGCTGTTGGAACTCGCGGACGGCGTGGCGGCCAACGAAGCCGTTGGCACCGGTGATCAGGATGCGTTTCATGGGAGGGGGGGGGGAGGGGAGGGGGTGGGGGAGGGCTCGGGGGCATCGTCCCACCAGTGCTTCATCCACGCGAGGCCGGCGGCGACCTGGCGGGGAGTGGCTTGACTGGAGGGTTCCAGGACGAGGGGGATGTCTTCCGAGGCGAAGCGCCGGAAACGTGCCAGGCCCAGGTCGCCGTCGGGCGGCATGACATGGTCCTGCACGAAGTGGGCCACGTCGTGGATATGCATGCCGCCGAGAGCGGGGGCCAGTTTGTCGAGCCAGCGTTCGTGGTGGATGAGGCCGAGGTTCTCGCGGATCTGTGCATGGCCAAGGTCATGCCAGTATCGGAGATAGGGGGAGGGGTAGCGCTGGAGGAGGACATCCATCTCGCCCTCATTGGGCATCGCCTCGTAGGTGGGGAGGTTTTCGAGGCCAAGGGCCACTTGGAGGCGTTCGGCCTCAGGCAGGAGGACGTCGAGGGCACGGCAGAGCGGTTCGAAATGACGGGCGGCGCGTTTGTCGCGTTCCTTCATGAGTTTGAGAAAGGCTCGCTCGTAGCGGGGGGAGTTGCGTTGGTGGAACTGGACCAGTTCGATAAGGTCGCGGGTCGATGCGCGGCGGAGGGAGACATACCCACAGTGGATGACCACGATGCCTGCGCCGATCGCGGAGGCGAACTCCATGGTGCGGAGAGTGTGTTGCACCGCCAGTTCGTGGCCGCGGCGGTCGAGGTCGCAGAAGGTCCAGAGCTCGGGGTGTCCGCGGGGCACGCCAAGGGGAACAGGGCAATAATTGTGGACGCTGTGGATGCTGACGGATCCGTTCTCCTGCATGGCCTGGATGCCGGGAAGCAGGTCGACACGCGTGTCGTATCCAAGTTCCAGGCGGGTGATCCCCAGGGAGAGAATTTCCTCGATCAGGCTCTCCCCGTCCCGGTGCCGGGCGGCGTTCCATCGGGTAGTCAGTGCGAACTCCATACCAATGGCTTACTGGATTCCTCGCCCGGGAGCAAACGTTTTTGCGGACTAGGCATGAAAGAAAGTTTGACGAAGCCCGGCCGATATGGTGAGTACCTCCCTTCCGCCGCGCACATCGCGACAACGGCGTCACTGTCCCAACCCTTTCCCCGAGTTTCTCTTATGGAGTCGTTTGGCATCGATGAAATCATGCGCACCCTGCCGCACCGTTATCCCTTCCTGCTGGTGGACCGCATCTTGGAGAGCGACTGGGACACGCGCATTGTCGGCCTCAAGAACGTCTGCGCCAACGAACCCTATTTCCAAGGCCATTTCCCGGGCAATCCCGTGATGCCGGGGGTGCTCCAGATGGAGGCCATGGCCCAAGTGGCCGGCATCCTGCTGAACAAACGCAACCAGCGCGACGGCCAAATCGCGTATTTCAGCTCGATCGACAACGCGCGTTTCCGGCGCGTGGTGAAGCCCGGGGACGCGCTGATCATGGAGATCGTGCTGCTGAAGTGCCGCCTGAACCTGGCAAAGGTGCAGGCGACCGCGCGGGTGAACGGGGAGATCGCCTCCGAAGGCGAGCTGATGTTCCACATCGAACGTTCCTGAGGTGGCGATGGCACACATAGACCCCAGATCGGTGGTGGATTCGGCGGCGGAACTGGCGGACGACGTCGTGGTGGGCCCCTTCTGTGTGGTCGGCCCCCGGGTCCGCATCGGCGCGGGCACCGTCCTGAAATCCCACGTGAACGTCGACGGAAACACCGAGATCGGCCCTGGCTGCGTCCTCTGGCCCTTTGCTTCAGTGGGAACCCAGACGCAAGACCTCAAATTCAAGGGCGGCGCCCCGGGTGTTCGTATTGGCGAAGGAACCACTCTGCGGGAGTATGTGACGGTGAACGCGGCCACTTTCGATGGCGAATGGACGGTGGTGGGTCGCCGCTGCCACATCATGGCCTACAGCCATGTTGCCCACGACTGCATCGTCGGTGATGAGGTGATCATGGCGAACGCGGCGACGCTCGCCGGACATGTGATTGTGGAGGACCAGGCGATCATCGGTGGCCTTTGCGGTGTTCATCAGTTTGTACGTGTGGGCCGCCTGAGCATCACAGGCGGTTGCTCCAAGGTCGTAATGGATGTGCCGCCTTTCATGACGGCCGACGGGAATCCTCTGGAAATCCGGGGGATCAATAAAATCGGTCTGGAACGTCACAACGTCTCTGCAGAGACGATCCGCGGCCTCAAAGAGGCCTACCGCCTGCTCTACCGCCGGAAAATGGCCGTGAAGGAAATGGTGGCCGAAATGCGCTCCACTCTCCCCTCCGCTCCCGAACTGGACCACCTGGAGCGGTTCCTGCTCGCGTCCGAACGCGGGATCACCCGATGAGGGCCGTGCCCTCCCTGATTTTCCTCTTGCTCTCCTTCGTGGCCGCCGTCCGTGCTCAGGAACCGGGCGGCTTCGTGAATTTCAATTTCGAACAGGTGGAAATCCCCCATCTGGTGACGGTTGTGGGCGCCCAGACGGGTCGTCGCTTCGTGTTGGACGGCGACATCAAGGGGAGGGTGTCGGTGATCACCCGCGAACACATTCCTGTTTCAGAGGTGTTTCCCTTGTTTGTCGCGGTCCTCGAAGGCGCTGGCTACACCGTGGTGGAGCGCGATGGGGCTTATCATGTGCGCGTACTGGGGGGGGACGACCCCCTCCAGGCTCCCGTGGTGGGGGCGGAAGAGCCCCTCCAAGGCGTAGGCTTGGTCACCCGCGTGCTGCGTCTGAAACATATCCGCGCCTCCGATGTCCGCCCGATATTGGAACCCATGGTGCGTCGGGCCAAAGAGGGCGCCCTGACGGCGTTCACTCCCACCAATCACCTGGTCATCACCGACACCGCCTCCAATCTGGCCCGCATCGAAGCCTTGCTGGCTGAGCTCGACCTTCCGGGCCAATCCACCCACCTCACGGTCATTCCCCTTCAGCACGCCTCGGCGCGCGAATTGGCGGATCAAATCCGCACCGCCCTGCTGGGCGCAGAGTCCGCCGGAAGCCAGGTCTCCCGCCATGTCCAGGGCGTCATCGCCGGCAGGGCCGACCTCCCGCCCGACTTCACTCTGGTCGCGGCGGAACAGGCCAACGCCCTGATCGCGTCCGCCGGACCTCTGCAACTCCAGCAAATCCGCGAGATGGTCGCCCAGCTCGACGTGCCCGCCGCCAGCGCCGCCGCGGGCAGGCTCCGCGCCGTCTTCCTCAATTACGTATCATCCGAGGCGGCCGCGAAGCAGCTTAGCGCCCTGCTGGCGCGGCGGAAAGACCGCGAGATGATCGCCGTCGAAGCGGATGTTCCGAACAATGCGGTGCTGGTCGACGCGGGTCCTCTGGATTTCGCCGCGGTCAAGAGCCTCTTGGAGGAACTGGACCGCCCGCCCCAGCAGGTGATGGTGGAGGTGATGATTCTGGAGGTGGCCGGCAACGACAGCCTCAATCTTGGCGCGGAGCTGGCGACGATTGACGCGCCCCGTGAGGGCAGCACGACGGTTGCGGGGCGGAGCCGTCCGGGTGATACGGACACCATTATGGGGTTGGTGCAGGAGCAGACCTTCCCCCAGGGCATGAGCTTCGGCTTGATCCGTGGAGACTTGTCCCGGATTCCGCTGCTGATCGAGGCCCTCGCCGGTGAACGGGACGTGAACATCCTTTCCCACGTCCCCCTGCGCACCCAGAACAACGCCGAGGCCAGCGTGAGCGTTGTCGAAAATATCCCCATCCTCAAATCCATCATCGAGGGGGGGACCGGCGACAACCGGGATGTCATCCAGAACATCGAGCGTCTGGATGTCGGGATCAAATTGACCGTGCGTCCGCAGGTGAATCCCAACCGCGAAATCACTCTCCAGCTCCATCCGAGCATTGAGGCCATCATCCAGGAAACCGCCGCGGGGGTTGCGCTGACCCCCACCATCGCACGCCGCGAAGTGAAAAGCACGCTGACACTCCCTGACCGCACCACGGTTGTCATCAGCGGCCTCCTTCGCGAGAACCGCGTGAAGGAGGAGAAACGTGTGCCCATCCTTGGCCGCATTCCGATTCTCGGATTCCTTTTCCGCAAGACGTCCGAGCGCCGGGAAAAAACCAACCTACTCATTTTTGTGACGCCGCGGATTGTGACGGATGTGGCCGAGAATGCCGAGGCCGATCAGCGCTGGATCGATCGCACCGGACTCGAGCCGACTCCATGATCCTCCGAGCGCCCCCCTCGAAAGCAAAGAGGCGGACCTGTTTGCGATTGACGGAGACTTAGCCACGAATAGGGTTGTTGACATGAGAACGGCATCAACCTCCCACGTGAAAAAGGTTGGCGGAGTCTTTGAGGCGCCATGTCCCCGGAAACGCATTTCAAGTGGGGCGGAGGTGCTCTTCCGCCTTTTGCCACGAGAGAACTTTTGCACCTGAAAACGTTAATCCTTCAGGCGCAGCTGCTTCCAGTTCCATGGCTGCAAGTCCTTGCGCGAAATGCTCCGAAAACCTCCGGGCATTCCCCGGTTCCGCCCAAGACCTTTCGCTCAAAGATCCAGCCACATCTGCATCCCTCCCATCACCCTTCTTAGGTTGAACCATGTCCCCTTCCTACCTGCTGTTGGCCTGTGATGTCTTCCTCGAGGAAATCGCCGCCCTCGACAGCCCCCCCCCGGCCCGGGAAATCCGCTGGTTTCCCATGGGTCTTCACGACCAACCCTCCGAATTGAGGCGCCGCCTCGAAAACGAATTGGCGAACCTGTCCGACGAAATCGAAGAGGTCCGCCTCCTCTATGGCCTCTGCGGGGGTGGGCTCGACGGTGTACGCGCCGGCCGTCAGCGTCTGCGGGTTCCCCGCACTCCCGACTGCATCGCTCTGCTGTTGGGATCCTCCGAGAAACACGCGCGGATCCAACGCGAAAACCTGGGAACTTATTTCTTCGCCCCCGGCTGGATCCGCGAAAAACGGGTACCCGGCCCCGACCGATGGAACCACATGCGCACCGAATATGCGCGCCGTTATCCCGACGACGCCGAAAGGGTGGAGGAGCTTCTCGAGGTCGACCGTGAGGCTTTCGGTCATTACAACAAGGCCGTGTTCATTCAGACACCTGCCGGAAAGGCGGAACACCAGGCCTATTGCTCCCGCTGCGCGGAACACATGGGCTGGTCCTGCGCCGCCGAAACCAGCGATCCCACCTGGTTCCGCGAGTTTCTTTTCGGGCCAGCCGACCAGCCCGATCGTTTTGTCGTCGTTGAGCCGGGCCAAGTCCTGCGCATGTCCCCCGATTCAAGAATCTTCCGCGTGGAGGACCAGCCGTGAACCTTCCCCACCTGCAGGATGACGAAGGCGCGACGCTCTCACCTTCCCGGCCTCCCAGGCCCGGTATGCTGCTGTCGGACTGGCTCGCCTCCGCCGGCCTGGCCCTCAACACCCGTTGCGCAGGTCGCGGATTGTGCCGGGGGTGCGGGGTCTGCGTCGACGGCGAACCCCGCAAAGCCTGCCAGCTGCGGGTCGAGGACGTGGCCAATGCGGTGATCGTGCTTCCCCGTGCCTCCCGGCACGACCGGGGCCTTCATGGCGTCAGCGCTTTCGAGATCGCCGACGGCCGCGGCAACAGCCCCCGTGCCCTTCGCGCGGGTGTCGCGCTCGATGTGGGCACCACCACCTTGGCTGCCGCCCTCTGGCGCGGCGATCCCGCCCAATGCGAAGCGACCCTCGGCGCTCCCAATCCGCAAATCCGTTTTGGCGACAACGTGGTAAGCCGCATCCATCATGGGATGGCCACGGAAGGGGGGGACACTCAGATGACCGAGGTCCTGTGGGAGGAGGGGATCCTTCCCTTGTTGTCACGTCTTTGCCCCCCCGGCGATGTGGAGGAGATCGTCGTCACCGGAAATCCGGCCATGTTGCACACGGTGGCGGGCGAACCGCTCCGCGGTCTGGCCGCCTATCCGTTCCGTCCGGTTTTCCTCGGGGAAAGGGAAATTGACGCAACCCGTTGGGGGGTTCGGGCCCGCGTGCGCCTGGCCCCCTCCCTCGGACCCTTTGTGGGGGCAGATGTCTCCGCAGGTGCTCTTGCCTGCGGCATGGCCGACAGGGAGGGCCCCTCCTTGCTCATGGATTTTGGAACCAATGGCGAGTTGCTCCTGAAAGTCGGTGATGTGTATCTGGCCGCAGCTACGGCACTGGGGCCCGCCTTCGAGGGCGGGCGCCTTTCGCGCGGCGCCACGGCGGCTCCGGGAGTCCTGGGGGGTGTCGAGGGATGGAGTGTATCGGAGGGCTGGCGCCTGCGCGGAATGGGCCCCTGGCACGGCATCGCTGGTGCCGCGTATGTCGATGTGATGGCGATCGGCCGCAGGGAAGGGCTCTTAACGGCGGGTGGGCGGCTGGAGGGCCCTGGTCATTCGCTGGAGCTGGTTCCGGGGCTGGAGGTGACGGAGGCGGACATTGCGGAGTTGTTGCAGGCCAAGGCGGCGGTGCAGGCAGGCTGGACGACGCTGCTCGAACTGGCGGGCCTGAGGGCGGAGGAGCTTCGGCAGGTCTGGGTGGCGGGGGGCTTCGGCTACCACCTCACCCCCGCCCACGCCCAGGCCGTGGGCCTGATCCCGCCCGTACCCCTCGACAGGGTGCGTTTGGTGGGAAACAGCTCGCTCGGTGGGGCATCCCTTCTCCTCGCTGACCCTTCCTCCTTCGAGGCGCTCCACTCCCTCTGCTCCCGTTCTCGCCATATTGAATTGAACCAGATCGGCGCCTTCGAGGACCACTATATCGATGCTCTCCTGCTGGAGGATGACTGACCCGGAAAAACCCACACCGTGTGGTTTCGGGTTGCCGCCTGCCCCGAAGGGCGTAAGATGGCGAAATGTTTTACGTGTACCGACTTGAAAGTCTGTCTTCGCCCGGGGTCTCTCACATCGGGGTGACTTCCCAGTTGAATCGCAAGGTCGAGATGCACAACCGTCTGGAGATCAGCCAAACGGCCCGGAACGCCCCCTGGAGGTTGGCTTTCTATGCCGCCTTCACCCGGAAAAGCCGTGCGCAGGCCTTCGCCTCCTGGCTCAAAAGCCCGGAGGGACGCGCTTTCGGAAGGCGCCATCTGTGGAACCCCCTCCGCGATCCGGAAACTCCCCCCCCTTCTCCGGAGACACCCGAAACATGATCCTCACCGAGAACATCAACCTGATCTGGTCCTCTCTGCTTGTGGAGGAATGTATCCGCCACGGCGCGGATGCTTTCTTCCTCGCTCCAGGCGCCCGTTGCGCCCCCCTGACTCTCGCCATCGCGCGCCACCCGGAGGCCCGTATTTTTCAACACATCGACGAAAGGGGGCTGGCCTTCGCGGCCCTCGGATATGCGCGGGCCACGGGCAGGCCCGGCGTGGTTGTCTGCACTTCCGGCACCGCGGTTGCCAACCTTGCCCCTGCCGTAGTCGAGGCGGCAATGGACGCCCAGCCCATGCTTCTCCTCACGGCCGACCGCCCGCCCGAACTCCGTGAATGCGGCGCCAACCAGTCGATCCCACAGGCCCGCGCCTTTTCCCCCTGGGTGTCCTGGGAACTCGATCTCCCTTGTCCGGACCGCTCCATCCCGCCGTCCTACCTGCTCACGACCCTGGCACAGGCGTTGGCCCGGACGCGTTCAGGCCCGGTGCACCTCAATTGTGCTTTCCGGGAGCCCCTGGGCACCATGCCAGACCGGACGGACGCCGAATCCTACCTGATTCCGGTGGAGGCGTGGCGGAAGGGCCGGGAGCCCTACTGCGCCATTCACGGGGCGGTCGCCATGCTGGACGAGGTGAGTGCGGTCGAACTGGAGGAGCTTTTCCCCGAAGAAGGCCGGGTTCTGGTGGTCGCGGGAGGGGGATTAAGCGAGTCTGAAGCCCTCGCGGTGAACCAGCTGGCCGGGCAAAGGGGATGGCCGATCGTCAGCGACATCAGCTCCGGACTGCATTTTGGCCCCCACCGCACGGGCGTGGTCCGCCATGTGGATGCCTTGGTGGGTCACGAAGGTTTTCCCGAATCCCTGCGTCCCGGCTGTGTGCTCCAGTTCGGCCCTCGTTTCCTCTCCAAACGCCTCCTCCAAAGCCTGGAGGCCGCTCCCCTTCGGGTCTGGGCTGTCGTCACTCCCCGCGAGGGACGTTTCGACCCCCTGCACCGGGTTACTCACCGCTTTTCCTCGGATATCGATCGTTTTTGCCTTCAGTTCGGCCACGGGGCCGATGCCGAAAGGGACACAGAATGGAAGCTGGGTTGGCTCCAGGCGGACCAGCGGGTCGAGCTTCTTTATCAGGAGCACCTGGACTCGGCACACACACTCAGTGAACCCGCGGTCGCCCGAGCGGTCTCCCGCCTCACCCCCAATCTCCACGGCCTTGTCCTCGGCGCCTCCATGCCCGTGCGTGATGTCAACCAGTTCGCCGCCAGAAACCCCAACCACGTCCATGTCGCCTGCAACCGCGGTGCCAGCGGCATCGACGGCACGATCGCCACCGCGGCGGGCTTTTCGAGAGGCCTCAACAGGCCGGTCAGCGTCCTCCTAGGCGATCTGACGGCTCTCCACGACCTCAACAGCCTGGCCATGCTGGCCGATCCTCGCAACCGTGTCATCGTGGTTGTCGTCAACAACCACGGAGGCGGCATTTTCCATTTCCTCCCGATGGCCGAGCGCTCGGAGGATTTCGAGCGTTTTTTCGCCACGCCCCACGAGTGGCGTTTCCAGCATGCCGCCCGCCAATTCGGGCTTCCCTACGCCCATCCGAGGGACATGGAGGAGTTTATCGACACCTATCGCGACGCGCTGGACAAAGGCATGTCCTGCGTGATCGAGGTCGAAACCCACCGCGACCAGAATGTCGAGCACCACCAGGCCCTGGCGGAAATTCTCCAGTTGCCCGTCGCATAGAAAAGGCGCGGCCCCGCTCACCGGTTGCGCTTGAGAAACTCTTTGGCAAGCGCGAGATAGGCGGCCGCACCCGTGGAGACGGGCGCGTACTCGAAAATGGAGGCCCCGTGGCTGGGGGCTTCGCTGAGTCGCACATTCCGTGGAATGACCGTCTCGTAGAGCCCGTCCTTGAAATGGTTTCGGACTTCGGCCACGACCTCCTGGGAAAGATTGGTGCGGGAGTCGAACATGGTGAAGAGGATGCCGTCGAGGCGCAGATCGGGATTGCTGGACTCCTGGATCGTGATGACCATATCGGTGATCACGCTGAGTCCCTCCAACGCGTAGTATTCGCACTGCAGGGGCACCAACAGCGCGTCGGCGGCAGTGAGCGCGTTGAGGGTCAGAAGTCCCAGCGACGGGGGGCAGTCGAGGAGAATGTGGTGGTAAGCCCCGCTGTCGCGCAATGGCTGGAGGGACATCCGGAGGCGCTGGAGGTAGTCGTCCATGCGTGCGATCTCGATTTCCGCTCCGGCGAGGTCAAGCTCGGAGGAGGCGACATGCAGGCGGGAGAGACGGGTTTCCTGGATGATGTCCTGAATCGGCGCCTCACCGATGAGCACGGGATAGATGCTCTTTTCGCCGCGTTTATCAAGACCCAGCCCGGACGTCGCGTTTGCCTGGGGATCCAGGTCGACGAGCAGGACACGTTTTCCGAGGGTGGCCAGGGCGGCCGCAAGGTTGACACTTGTCGTGGTTTTGCCCACGCCGCCCTTCTGGTTTGCGATCGCCGTGATGAATGTCTTCATGAGCCCGCCTCATACGGTGCCGCGCCGGGTCTGGCAAGCGAGACCTTGCTTTTCAGGGTTGAAATGTTCCGTCAATTCCAGATAAGTAAAGAATCCTTGGAGATTCTTATGGCCCGCCGTTTCACCCCCGAAAAAAACCCCGAACCTCTCTACTGGTCCCTCGGCCTCCTTCTCCTTGCCGTGTGGTGTTTTCGCGACGGCTGGTTTCCGCCCGCCTCCAAGCTCGAGAAGTACCCGGAAGTCCCCGCCGACTTCTGGTCCCTCGGATTGAAATACGAGTTCTACCGTTTCAACCGCGTCACCGCTCTCCTTGCGGCTCTGGGGAGTGTGGCCATGTTTGTCGTCCACCGGGTGATCAACCGCCCATAAGGAATCCTCCATGATTGTCGTTCTCAAAGTGAACCCCACCCTCGAGGAAATCCACGAAGTGGAGCGCCATGTCCGCGACCTCGGCTACGAACCTCACACCCTTATCGGGGAGGTGCGCACGGTTATCGCATGCATCGGCGACGAAACCCGGCACTCGGACCTCCACGCCCTCCTCACCCTCCCGGCCGTCTCCGAGGTCCTCCCCATCCAAAAAAAATACCGTCTCATCAGCCGCGAAGTCCAGGCCGAACCTATGAGCGTCAGGGTGGGGGAGGCCTTATTCTCCCAGAAAACCTTTCAGGTGATCGCCGGCCCCTGCGCCGTCGAGAGCCTGGAGCAAACCCTCTCCACCGCCCGAGCCGTGAAGGCGGCCGGAGCCACCCTCCTACGCGGTGGCGCCTACAAACCGCGCACCTCCCCCTACGATTTCCAGGGGCTGGGCGAGGCGGGACTGGAAATCCTCGCGGCGGCAAAGGCGGAAACGGGGCTGCCCGTGGTGACCGAACTCGTCAGCGAGCGGGATGCGGAACGTGTGGCCGAGGTGGCCGATGTGATCCAGATCGGCGCACGCAACGCGCTGAATTACGCTCTCTTGATGGAGGCGGCGAAGACAGGCAGGGCCATCCTCCTCAAACGGGGGCTGGCTTCGACAATCCAAGAGTGGCTTCTGGCGGCGGAATACATCGCGAAGCAGGGCAATGGCAGGATTATCTTGTGCGAGCGGGGCATCCGCACTTACGAAAACGCCACTCGCAACACATTGGATCTCAGCGCGGTGGCGGTAGTGCGGCGTGAGACGGGCCTTCCGGTGATTGTGGACCCCAGTCACGCTGCGGGACGAGCCGACCTCATCACTCCTCTGGCACGCGCCGGCGTGGCGGTCGGGGCCGATGGCCTGATCGTCGAGGTGCATCCCGACCCCGAACACGCACTCAGCGACCAGGCGCAGCAGCTCACCTTCGACGCCTTCCTGCAGTTTATCGCCGACATCCGCCCCTATGTGGCACTGGGTGGCAGGGAAGCGGCTTTCACCTCTCCGGCCTGATCCCTGATGCTTTCTCCGCCTCCCTTTCCCCGAATAACAACCCGGGAAAAGCGGCCATCACGTCTCTCCGGTCTTTCTCCAAGAGGAGGAGTTTGACGTTGGGCCCGGCGTCGAGCGTCGCATACACAGGGAGTCCCTCGCGGCGCAGGGCCCAAACCCGGTGAAGGGTCTCCACCGTTTCCGGACGCCAGTAGAGGACCGGTGGCCACGCGGAGATCATCGTCGCGTGCATCGCCAGTGCATTGCGCTCGGCCGCCGAACCCAGAGCCTCAAAATCATGAGCGAGGACCGCGTCGCGGATGCGGGGCAGGTCTTGGGCGACCTGCGCCGGCCAGGATTGGTAGAGCGTGGCCGTCGCCACAGTCCGTCTCATGCCTTCGGAGGATCCCACAGGTTTTTCGGCCTCGGACAAAGCAAGCACGCCGATCCGGAAGTCGGGCCACAGGGGAGCGACGGGTTCGGCAAAGGAATCAAGGCCCATCGGATCGCTGCCGGCATGCCATTCGACGAACCCTTCGAAGACGCTTCGGCAAGCGCTCCCACTTCCTAGCCGCGCGAGGAGACTGAGTCCGCGTGGATTGAGCTCCCACCCGCAGAGGATGTTCAGGGCCTTCACCACAGCCGCGAAGGCGCTTGCACTGCTCGCGAGGCCAGCGGCCATCGGGATCGTGTTCGTGCTCTCCACCTCCAGCCGCACGCCTTCCGGTCGAAGCAGATCCATAAACCCGAAAAGGCGCGCATGGGCCTTGTCGGTGGAGGGCAGTTCAACGCCGTTGATGCGGAGGCGGTCCGTAGAGCCGATGCGGAGGCGGGTGCGGGTGCCAAGTTGTCCGAGGGAGGCGGAGAGGCTTCCGGTGAAGGGAAGCTTGAGTGCCTCGTCGCGTTTTCCCCAATATTTGCAGAGGGCGATGTTAGCGGGGGCGTAGGCCTCCGCCTCCTCACACGCCAGGGCGCGGAATGGCAGGATGGCGTCGACAAAACGGCGGGCTTCAAACGTCACGGTGGACCCCCTGGGTGTCAATGCGCAGCCGAAAGGCCTCGTGGCCCGTTAGCGAGGGCATCCCACCCAACGCGATCACACAGTCGCCAAGTCCGGAACCGGAAATTTTGGCTGCAAGCACGTCTGGCTGTTTTTCAAGGCCGTACACCAAGCGCCCAAGGGTTTCGTCACAGGTGCCCAGAGCTGTCTGCAGGCCCTGGTGAATCCGGAAGAGGCTGGCGAGTCGGGTCAGGTCGCCGCCGCGAAGGGCGCGAGCGGCCTCGTCCACTGCACGGTCCATCGCGCGGAAAACCTCGCCGAAGAGAGCAGGAAAACGGAGGCGGGTTTCTTCGACGCGAGCCACCACCTCGGCCGTGGGCGTTTTATAGCCGGCGTAGTGTGCACTGAGGGGCAGGTCGCAGACGATCGGCTCGATTTCAAGGGGGGTGGCACGGTAAAGGACAACACCTCCGTGGGTGGCCGCAGCAAGATCCGCCCCGGAGCCGCGGCCCTGCACATCACGGTAGACAGCGAGGGCGCGTTCGAACAGGGCGGAACGGTCGAGAGGGGCGCCGACCAGGGCGTCGAGGGCGGCAAGGGTGGCGAGGGTGACTGCCGAGGAGGATCCGAAACCGAGGGAGGCGGAGAAATCGGCGTCGATTTCAAGGTCAAGGCCACGCGCAGGCTTGCGGGTGCGCACACTGGCCAGGACAAAGCCGAAGGGGGGGAGGGGGACAAGGTGGTCGAGGTCGGTCTCGTACTCTCCAAGGGCGGAGCGGAGGCGCAGGAGCCGGTCGGAGCGGGGGCGAACGCGAACGCGGATGCGGCGGTCGATGGCGGCGCAAAGGGATCGGTGTCCGTGCAAGACCGCATGTTCACCCATCAGCATCAGGGTGCCTGGAGCAGAAGCTTGATGGAGAGGGAAAGGCATGGGGGAGCGGTGGGAGTGGGGAGGGCAGCCAGGACGCCAAGAGGTCCGTGTCGCGTAAACACGTTAGAGGGCCGGAAAGAAAAATCGAGAGGATTTAAGGACCGAGAACGGATTCACGTGCCTCCACCACCCCCACCAGCACCGATATCCCCTTGGGGTGTCCTCAGTCCCCGCGTTGTGGCAAATCGGTCTGTATTGAAGATTGGCACTTCAGGGGGATCTGGTAGGAAAGAAAGGCCCACAACCCGAACCCCGGCAGATGTCTATGTCCCGTTCCCTGTTTCTTCTCGATGGAATGGCCCTGGTGTACCGCGCTCATTTCGCCTTCATCAGCCGTCCTATCGTGAACTCTCGCGGCCTCAACCTCTCGGCGGTTTTCGGGTTCGCCAACACTCTCCTCGACATCCTCGAGAACCAGCGCCCCTCCCACATCGCGGTGGCTTTCGATACGCCCGCACCCACTCCCCGCCATGTGATGTATCCCGAGTACAAGGCCCAGCGGGATGCGATGCCGGAGGACATTGGCGCGGCAATTCCAAAGGTCAAACGCCTCCTCGCTTCACTCGGCATTCCTGTGCTGGAACACGATGGCGCCGAGGCGGACGATATCATCGGCACCCTCGCCCGCCAGGCAGAGGCCGCCGGCTTTGAGGAGATTTTCATGGTGACGCCTGACAAGGACTTCGGGCAGTTGGTCGACGAGCACACAAGGGTGTACAAGCCCGGCAGACAGGGGGCGGAGGTGGAGATCCTCGGCCCCGCAGAAGTCTGTGCCCAGTGGGGCATCGTCCGGCCCGAACAGGTCGTCGACGTGCTCGCCCTCATGGGCGACAGCTCGGACAACATTCCCGGCGTACCCGGCGTGGGTCCCAAAACCGCCCAGAAACTCATCGCAGACTTCGACAACGTCGAAAACCTCCTCGCAAACACGGACAAGGTGAAGGGAAAGGTCGCCGAGAAGCTCCGCGAATTCGCAGAACAGGCGCGGCTGTGCCGCAGGCTTGCCGAAATCCACTGTGAGGTTCCTCTGGGCATCGGCCCGAACGACCTGCGGAGGGGCGATCGAGATGAAGCAGAGCTCCAGGCCCTTCTCACGGAATTCGAATTCCACGCCATGGCACGACGGCTGTTCGGGGAGTCACTCCCTCCGCAAGGGCCGATGCCACCCCCCGTCCAGGGCGACCTTTTCTTTGACTCCTCCTCCCCACCTCCACCGTCTCCACCCTCCTCCCTCAAACGCCTGGCCGATGTGCCCCACAACTACCGCCTCATCGACGGCTTGGAGCAACTGGAGGAAGCAGTCACCCAGATCCAAAAAGCCGGCAGGTTCAGTTTTGATCTGGAGACAACCGGGCTCGATGTGCTGGACACGGAAATTGTTGCGGTGGCTTTGGCCTGCGAGGAGGGCTCAGGCTGGCTGCTCCCGGTTCCGGCCAACGACGAACGGCGGGGGCTCGATGCTCTCCGCCCCCTCTGGGAGGACGGGACTCTCCTCAAGATCGGGCACAACCTCAAGTTCGACCTCGGCGTCCTAGCCGCACACGGCGTGGAGGTTGCCGGCCCCTTCGCGGATACCATGGTCGCTCACGCGCTGCTCGAACCCGAGCTGCGCCACGGCATGGACACCCTCGCCGTCTCCCTGCTGGGCTACGAGCCCATTCCAATCGCCGATCTGATCGGCCCCAGGGGCGCGGAACAACGGAATATGCGGGATGTGCCGCTGGACAACTTGACCGACTACGCCGTCGAGGATGCGGATGTGACTCTCCGGCTCTTCGGAATTTTGCTCCCACGGCTCGCGACGGAAGGTCAGACCAGCGTGTTCGAGCGGATCGAGATGCCCCTCCTCCCCGTCCTCCAACGCATGGAGGCGGAGGGTATTCGGGTCGACTCCACCGCCCTGGAAGCCTACAGCCTTGAACTCGGCGCACGACTCTCCGAACTGGAACATCAGGTGCACGCCCTCGCCGGGGAAACCTTCAACCTCAACAGTCCCAAACAGCTCGGTGTGGTCTTGTTCGAAAAACTGAAACTATCCGAAAAAACCAAAAAAACACGCACGGGGCAGTACAGTACGGACGAGCAGACCCTCCTGGCCCTCGCGGGCACACATCCCATCTTGGACGCCATCCTGGAACACCGCGAAATCGGAAAACTCAAGTCAACCTATGTGGACGCACTCCCTCGCCAGGTCCACCCGAAGACCGGCAGAATCCATACCCGTTTCCTGCAGACAGGCGCAGCGACCGGCAGGCTGTCCTCTGTCGACCCGAATGTGCAGAACATCCCGATCCGCACCGAAAGAGGGCGTGAAATCCGGCGCGCTTTTGTCGCGAGAGCCCAAGGTTGGTCGCTCCTCGCGGCCGATTATTCCCAGATCGAATTGCGGATCATGGCCCATCTCAGCGGGGACGAGGGCTTGAAGGAAGCTTTCTCACGCGGGCATGATATTCACGCCGCCACCGCCGCCAAGGTCTACGGTATCCCGCTGCAACACGTCGATTCCGAAATGCGCCGAAAGGCCAAAATGGTCAATTTCGGGATCATCTACGGGATCAGTGCCTTCGGGCTCAGCCAACGTCTGGGCATTCCACGCGAGGAAGCCGGACAAATCATTCAGGCCTACTTCATGCAGTACCCACAGGTGCGGGAATTCATGGACCGGGTGGTTCGAGAGACACGGGAGCGTGGATACATCGAGACCCTTTCTGGCCGCCGTCGCATCATCCGCGACATCGCCTCCCGCAACAACACCCTGCGCCAGGCGGCCGAGCGCACGGCAATCAACTCGCCTATTCAGGGCAGCGCCGCCGACATGATCAAAATTGCGATGGTTGAGGTGGACCGCCTTCTGCGCGAGGGAGGCTATCGGTCCCGCCTGTTGCTGCAAGTGCACGACGAACTGGTCTTCGATCTCTACGACCCCGAGGCGGACCAAGTCATCCCCTTGGTCCGCAAGGCAATGGAAACGGCTCTTCCGCTGGATGTGCCCGTCCTGGTAGAGACCGGAACAGGCCCGTCCTGGCTCGATGCGCATTAACCAAGGGCTTGCCATTCCTTAGGCTTTTGTTAGTTTTACAACATGAAACGCGTGGTCATCACCGGCATGGGCGTCGTTTCCCCCCTGGGCAACGATGTGGAATCTTTCTGGTCATCCCTGGTCTCAGGCAGGTCGGGACTTGCTCCCATCCGGGGCTTCAACACGGACGGTTGGCCGGTGCGCATCGCGGGCGAGGTCAAGGATTTCCACGTCACCCGCTACCTGCCCGAGAAGGAGGCTCGCCGCATGGATCCCTTTTGCCAATACGGATACGCGGCGGCAGTCGACGCCTTCGAGGACGCTGGACTTGCCACTGACAGCTACAACCCCGAGCGGGTGGGCGTCGTGATGGGCTGCGGGGTAGGGGGCCTGCATGTGGTACAAGAGGCGGGATCAGCACTTCCGGATAAGGGCCCAAAAGCCTTTAATCCTTTTATGGTCGCTCAATTGATCCTCAACATCGTCTCCGGCCACATCGCCATGCGCTACGGCCTCCAGGGCCCCAACTACGTCGTCACCACCGCCTGCGCCGGGGGCAACCACGCCCTGGCGGACGCAATGGACATCCTCCTGCGCGGCGAGGCGGATGTCATGCTCGCCGGCGGCTGCGAGGGTTCAATCAACGAACTGGGGATCGGAAGTTTCGCGGCAATGCGCGCGTTGGCCCGGAATTTCCAAGACGATCCCGCTCGCGCTTCCCGTCCATTCGACAAGGACCGTGGCGGATTTGTGATGGGGGAGGGCGCGGGCGTCCTGGTCCTGGAGACCGAGGAGCACGCACGCGCACGCGGCGCACGCATACACGCCGAATTGGCCGGGGCTGCTCGCACCTGCGACGCCCACCACATTGTGGCCCCGCATCCGGAGGCAAAACCCGCCGCCCGCTGCATCTCCCTCGCTCTCCAACGGGCGGGCGTCTCCCCGGAGAAGGTCGACTACATCAACGCGCACGGTACCGGGACCTTGCTCAACGACATTTGCGAAACCAAGGCAATCCGCATGGCTCTGGGCCAGGCAGCAAACCGCGTGTGCGTGAGCTCAACGAAATCAATGACCGGTCACCTCCTGGCCGGTGCCGCCGCAATCGAGGCCATCGCCTGCGTCCTGTCGATCAACCGCGGGGTCATTCCCCCCACGATCAACCGTGACACCCCGGATCCTCAGTGCGACCTCGATGTGACCCCCCACACCGCACGAGAAATGAAGGTAAACGTGGCCCTAAACAACGCCTTCGGTTTCGGAGGCCACAACTGCTGCACTGTCTTCCGCGCAGTCTAGCTCGCATACTGCCCCCCCCCCGTCCGGGGAAGGCCCTGGGAGATCCATGCGGACACTAACATGGAACCACCTCTTCGCGGCGACGCTTCCGTCAGTTCGCGAATGTCGCGACCCAGAGGCCCTGCTGCTCACAAAAGGCCATGGCGGAAAGCCCTGATCGATCGAAGGCTCTCCATGAGCGTTTCTTTTTCTGTGGAACTGCGGCGTTATCGACAGCGGGGGGGGGGCAGAGGACAGATAGGTTGCGTGTCACACCCACTCCCATACCATAGGCCCGTTCATCCATGGAGAGGGTGTTCTCCCGGACGCTTGCTTTCTTTTTGGGTAGGTCGAGGGCGGAGCAGCAGCGAGAATGGACCTTCCCATGCTCGTCGGAGACGGGGATGCCCGGGGCGGCATTCACATGCAGAAATGCCTGTGCTCCGTTTTGCATGGTCTGGCTATGCCTGTTGGTGGTGGATTCAGGGAAGAGCCTGGAGAGAGGGGCGGCGCTGTCGGGAGGGAACCCAGGCGCAGGTGCGTCCGCCAATGGTCTCATAACGCATCACTTCTCCATTCCGTGTGCGGGTTTCCTTCTTTCCCCATCGGGTGTGGAACAGCCAGTCATGAGGGAAGCGCTTTTCATCCGCAGCGGCCTCTATGGCGGTTTGCAACACGTAAAGGAGGGTGGATTGGATTTTTTGGATCCACTGCCTTCCGAGTGTATTGGCTGGAGTTCGGGGATCGAGGCGGCACTGATACAGCACTTCATCAGCGATCCAATTTCCGACACCGGCGAAAACGGATTGGTCCAGCAAGATGGATTTGATCGGGGCGCTCCGTCGGGCAAGTTCGTGCTGCAGAAAGGACAGGTGGAAATCGGCAGAGAGAGGATCCGGCCCAAGCGTGGTGAGCTCGGGGACGGATGGAAGCGAATCATACCAACGGATTTTTCCGATTCTGCGGGGATTCCTGTAGACCAGACGCCTGCCAGTAGGGAGATGGAGCATAAGCTTCCAGTGTGGGGGGGGCATTTGATGAGGGGAGAGGACTTCCAGAGAGCCACTCATGCCAAAATGGACGTAGAGTACGCCGGGAGTATTCAGGAGGACCCACATATGTTTTCCCTTCCTGCCGGTATCCGTCATGAAGGCTCCCTTTAAGTTACACATCAGTTGCCGGGGAGGCACCTGATCCACCACAAGGGTGTCGTTGGCCACCTCTGCTGTGTGGACGAATTGTCCGACCAGCTCCGCGTGAGCCATTCTTCTCCAAGTTTCGACCTCAGGCAGTTCCGGCATGGAATTTTATAAAGCCGGATGGAGGAAGTTCAAGTGGCGGGGGGAGAGGGGAGGGCTGGATGCGTCATGTGGATAACGGCGAGTGCGGCAAGAGTGGCGGTATCGGAGCGCAGGATGCGAGAGCCGATGTGGACGGGATGGAAGCCCAGAGAGGAGAAGAGGTCGCATTCGTGGGGAACCCAACCGCCTTCGGGGCCGATGGCGAGGAGAGTGCGAGAATAGGAGAGCGTGGAGTTGAGGAGTGGCGTGGCGTCGCGGGGATGCAAAAGGAAACGGTTGTGGTGTTGGGAGACGACGGGGAGTTCGTCCTGAAGGAAGGGTTTGAGGCGTTGGATGATCCGGACCTTGGGAAGGAGGGTGTCACCGGCCTGGGTGAGTCCCTCGATCAAGCTGTCACGAAGGTGATGGGGTTCGAGGACATGGGTGTCGAAATAGCAACGTTCGACGCGTGCGGCGTTGGTGAGGAAGAGGCGGTGGACGCCGAGGGCGGCGATTTGTGGGAGGAGGCGGTGGAGGACCTTGGGACGGGGAAGAGCGAGGAGAAGGTCGATAGGCGGGCGTTCCGGCATAGGGCCCGGGGTGAGGCGGAGGAGGACCTCCGGTTCGATGGCGAGGAGTCGGCCGTGGTACAGGGGGCCGTCGAGGAGGCCGAGGAGGAGGGAGTCGCCGGGCTTGGCGCGGAGGACGCGGCGGATGTGGGTGGCGCGTGGTCCGGTGAGGCGGAGGGTGTCGTCGTCGACCTCGTGGGATTCAAAAAGAATCCGGTTCATAGTGTTCGACACCGCGGTCGTGGTCGCGGTCCATCTCGTGTTTGGGGTCGTGGTCCGGGGTGGATCCGCGATGTTGGTCGGCGTAACGGGTGAGGTCGGAGGGAAGGGAGTCGGCGTAGGCGCGGATGCGGTCGCGGCATTCGGCCATGGAGGAGACGAGGCCGAGTTCGCCGCGGAGGTGACGGGAGCCCGGGAAACCGGAGACGTACCAGAGGAGGTGTTTGCGGAAGCGGATGGCGGCGTAGGGGCGGTCGCCATAGAAGTCCTGGTGGTAGTCAATGTGGCGGAGGACGACGGTCGCCCAATCGGCGACGGAGGGTTCGGAGGGGTCGTTGCGGAGGATTTGCTGGAAAAGCCAGGGGTTGCCCAGGGCGCCGCGGCTGATCATGAGGCCGTCGCAACCGGTTTCGTCGATCATGCGGCGGGCGGAAGCGAGGTCGAAAATGTTGCCGTTGCCGATTTTCCAGACGGTTTGATTGCCGCGGGCGGAGTCGATGGCCTCGAATCCCGCACGTATGCGGTCGTATTGGACGGGATCGGAATAGCCGTCTTCGCGGGTGCGTCCGTGGATGGTGACCATGAGGGCGCCAGCGCGTGCGAGTTCGGTGCAGACCGCCTCGACGGTTTGTTCGGAGCGGGTGTAGCCGAGACGGATTTTGGCGGTGACGGGGATGGGGACAGCGTCGCGGGCGGCGCGGACCATATCTCCGGCGAGGGTGGGGTCGCGGACGATGGCGGAGCCGCAGCCCTTGGAGATGATTTTGCGAACGGGGCAGCCCATGTTGAGGTCGAGGGTGTCGGTGGGCAGGTGATAGTCGTGGAGGATGCGGGCGCCGCTGGCGAGGGTTTTGGGATCAGGCCCAGTCATTTGCACGCCGAGAATGGGTTCGGCGGGGTGACGGGCGATGAGTTCGCCGAGTTTTCGGTTTGCGTGGGGCATGCCAGCAGCGGAAAGCATCTCGATGTAGGTCAGGCCTGCGCCGAGGTCCTGACAGATGCGGCGGAAAGGAACGTCGCTGACCCCGGCCAGGGGTGCGAGCAGGAGGCGGTTGGGTACGGTGAGGGAGCCAAGTTGGAAAGGTTCGTTCAGCATGGGAGGGGTTTGTGTCCGGGGAGGGGAGCTGAATGTGCACATTAGAGGGAAGTCATCAGGGATTCAAATGCGTTTTCGGAGTAATCGGAAGCGGAAGAAGCTGTGGGGTGAAACGAGCCCGGAATTTGGGAAGGGCGATGTCGAGGAGGGGAGGCGTGGCAGAGTCCTTGCAGCCGAGAGGGGGACGGGATCGTTCGGCACAGCGGCGGAATCGGCCGTGCGGGGAGAGCGGTGGGGCCAGGCTCCCACTTCCCAATTTGATTTCACCTCTGGTTGTTGGGAACATTCCTCCCAGTCAGAGGTCATGTCTGGCGCACGCAAAAAAAAAGCGGCCGATGGGGCCGCTTTTCCGGATAGGGAGAGAGGGAGGTTATTCCGCCTTGCACTTTCCGCATTCCTTGCCCTCGGCCTTGGCAGCCTCGCAGCAGGCTTTGGGCTTTTCGGTTTTGCACTGGCCGCAGTCCTTTCCTTCAGCCTTGGCGGCTTCGCAGCAGGCTTTCTTGGCTTCAACTTGCTTTTTCGCTTCCTTGGTGCCGCCTGCGACGGGGCAACAGGAGGAACCGGCGTAGAGGAAACCGGCGAAACCGAGGGCGATCAGGGACAGGATGGTATTCTTCATGACAATATCCTCGTGGGTTGGGGGTTGACTAAAACTATAAGACGTTGCAGCTCCAAATCGCTTACGTCAAATCGAAAGAATCGACTTCGTGCAGCTCCCGGTATGCGCTGGCCGTGTGTCCGGTGGTCTTGTGGAATCGTTTTGAGAAATAGAGAGGGTCATCGAATCCGAGGGTTTCAGCGATGGCGCCGATGGAAAGCGAGGTCTCTACCAGGAGGCGGCGGGCCTCTTGAAAGCGGCGTTCGAGGAGGTATTGCCCCGGAGACTTCTGGAAATAGAGCTTCCAGTGACGGCGGAAAGAGGAGTAGCTGAGTCCGCAGCGGGTGGCGAGGCGATGGAAGTCATGCCGATCGCCTGGATGGGAGTCGATCCGGAGTCGGATGTTCTGGAGGGCATCGTAGTGGGGGCGGTGTGAGCGCGGAGGGGGGATGCGGAGGCTTTCCAGGATCAACAATTCGCAGAGGCGGTCGATGCGGTCCGCCATGCCGGGGTCGTCACGCGATTGGATAGCGCGGTCGAGGGCGAGGAGCTCGTGCTGTAGTCGTGCGGCATCGGGAATGGGCCAGAGGTGGAGGGAGGGGAGAAGGAGGCGAGACGCGAGAAAGGCCTCGCGGCAGGAGAGCGGATAAATCAGGAAGAGTTCGCGCCAGAACTCGCCGGGACCTGGCCCATAGGTGTACTCGTGTCGATCGGATTGGATAAGGACGCACGGTGCGCGTACACGCTGTGGGGGAAGGTCGTCGATTTGGTAGGTCCCGCGCCCTTCCAGAATGAAAGAAAAATTGAGACTAGGAAAGCTACGGCGGCGGATGAACTGCTCGTGGCCCTTTGGGTGATGTCCGAGGTTCTGAAGGGGGAACGGGCTGGAATGGCGTCGCTCCAGATGGCCGAGGTGTGCGGTCAAATATTCCATATGATTGGTCAGGACTTCCATTTACGGTGGTATCTTCACTATGATAAGTTATCAAATATACAAAGTCTGGACAAAAGATCCGGATTTTTCCCGACACCCCCCCGGAGACTGAGGATGAAAAAGCAGGCATTGATTGTACATGGTGGATGGCAAGGTCACGCACCTGAGCAAATGGCTCGCATGTTTGCGGGCATGTTGGAGAAGGAAGGATTCGAGGTGAAATGCTCGGATACGTTGGAGGCCTTCGCGGATCTGGAGGTACTTCGAGGTATCGATGTGATCGTGCCGATCTGGACGATGGGTGAACTGAAGAAGGAGTTTTCCGCGAATGTGGTGGAGGCGGTGGCGGATGGCACGGGATTGGCAGGATGCCATGGGGGGATGTGCGATGCATTCCGGAACGATGTCAATTGGCAGTTCATGACGGGGGGGAATTGGGTGTCGCACCCCGGGGGGGGGGAGGTGGAGTATATGGTGAACGTGCGTAACAGCAGCAGTCCGCTGGTAGAGGGGATCGCCGACTTCAAGGTCAAAAGTGAGCAGTACTACCTGCATGTGGATCCTGCGAACGAGGTGCTGGCGAGCACGCGGTTCCCGCAGGCGGCGGGTTTCCATAGCCCGAACGGGGTGGTGGACATTCCGCAAGCGTGGACCAAGCGCTGGGGGGCGGGCCGGGTCTACTACAATGCCCTCGGTCACAGGCCGGAGGTGTTCGATATCCCCGAGGCGCGTGAAATGATGCGCCGTGGCCTGCTGTGGGCGGCGGAAGGCAAGGCCATCGCCCGACGCGAGGGTCTGAACGCGGCGATGTACCACTAAGAAGTACAGGATCTGACCAGGAGTCATGCCCATGAAAATCGGAATCATCGGTTGCGGTAAAATCTCAGGAATCTACATTCAAAACCTGACCTCGGGCCGTTGGCCCTGGGTGGAGCTGTCGGCGGTCGCCGACCTCGACAAGGAACGTGCGCGCGGAAGCGTCGCGGATCGGCCGGGCATCCGCGTCCTCACGGTGGAGGAACTGCTTTCCGATCCCGAGATTGGGTTGGTGCTGAACCTGACGGTACCGCAGGCGCATTATCCTGTGGGGGTGCAGGCGGTTCGGGCGGGCAAGCACCATTATTCGGAGAAACCGATGGCGCTGGACACGGTGGAGGCCGGGCAACTGGTGAAGGAGGCGGCGGCCCAGGGGGTGCGTCTGGGCTGTGCGCCGGACACCTTCATGGGCGCAGGCATCCAGACGGCCGTGCGTGCGATAGAGGACGGACTGATTGGCAAGCCCGTGGGGGTCATGGGCTATGTGATCGGCCGTGGGCACGAGAGCTGGCATCCCTCGCCGGAGTTCTATTACCAGAAGGGTGGAGGGCCCTTGATGGACATGGGACCGTATTACCTGACGGCGATGGTGGCGATGCTGGGCCGAGTGAGGGAAGTGAAGGCCCTGAGGGGGAAGGCCTTCGAGACCAGGACGATCACCAGCCAACCGCGGGCGGGCACGACCATCCCAGTCGAGGTCGATACCCATCTCACCGCGCTGCTGGATTTCGAGTGTGGTGCCGCTGGCATGCTCGTCACCTCGTTCGACGCAGTATCCCCTGGGTTGCCACCGCTCGTGATCACCGGAACCGAGGGTGCGCTTAAGGTGCCCGATCCGAACACCTTCGGGGGGGAGGTGGTGTTGATCGCCCGTGACCGATCGGAGCGCGTGCTTGCGCACGTGAACGACCATACGGGGAACCTCCGCGGCCTTGGGGTGGCCGACATGGCCCTGGCGATCGAGGAGGGAAGGACACATGCCGCCAACGACAAGTTGGCCGGGCACGTGCTGGAGGTGATGGAGAAGATCCTACGTGACTGAAGAGAGGGAACCGCATAAGGAAGGCATGGGGAGGGAAAGGCGTTGGCAGCGCCCTTCCTGTTCCCCTCTACTCCCGGCCCGGTGCGGGTCCCGTTTCGGCCGGGGGGCGCGGGTTATGCTCCAGCGACTTCGATGATGGCAGGATCGTAATCGGCGGGGGGTTCGAAGCCGAGGAGGAGAAAGAGGCTGGCAGCGAGGGAGCTGATGCCAAGGTTGGCACGGTCGGCGATGCGGATATGGTGGCGGCCGTCGGGGTCGTAGAAGTGGACGGGGACGGGGTTCAGGGTGTGGGAGGTTTTGGAGGCGGGTTTGCCGTCCTTGCCGACCTTGATGGAGCCGTCCTTGTTGTGTTCGTACATTTCGTCGGCATTGCCGTGGTCGGCGGTGACGACAAGGATGGCGCCGGCAGCGCGCGCGGCCTTCATGAGGCGGCCGAGGCAGAGGTCGGTGGCCTCGACGGAGATTTTGACCGCCTGGAGGTCGCCGGTGTGACCGACCATGTCGCCGTTGGGGAAGTTGATGCGGATGACGTCGTGTTTGCGGGTGGCGATGGAGTGGAGGGCGACGTCCGTAATTTCAGCGGCCTTCATCCAGGGGCGTTGGTCGAAGCTGACGTTGTCGCTGGGGATCTCGACATAGGTTTCGAGGGGGTCGGAGAACTTTCCGGTGCGGTTGCCATTGAAGAAGTAGGTGACGTGGCCGTATTTCTGGGTTTCGGAGACGGCGAGCTGTGTGAGGCCCATGTCGGCGAGGTACTGGCCCATGGGACGGTCGATCTGGGGGGGCGTGACGAGGTAGCGTCGGGGAACCTGGAGTTCGGCGTCGTACTGCATCATGCCGGCGAAGAGGACGTCGGGAACAACTCCGCGGTCGATCTTGTCGAAGTCAGGGCCTCCATCGAAACATTTCGAGATTTCCATGGCGCGGTCGCCGCGGAAGTTGAAGAGGATGACCGCGTCGCCATCCTGGATTTTTCCGATGGGCTGGCCGTCGCGCACGACGACAAACTCCTTGAGGTCCTGGTCGATGACACCGGGGGTTTCGGCGCGGAGGGTGGAGATGGCCTCCAGGGCGGAAGGGAAGGGGCGGCCCTTGCCGTGGACGTGGCAGTCCCAGCCGCGTTGGACCATGGCCCAGTCGGCCTCATAACGGTCCATGGTGATGTAGAGTCGGCCACCGCCGGAGGCGATGGCGTAGTCAACGCCTTCGGCATTGAGGCGGGACATGAGGGATTCGATGCGTTCGACGTAGAGGTCGGCGGAGACGGGAGCGACATCGCGGCCGTCGAGAAGCGCATGGATGCGGGCGCAGGGCACTCCGTCCTTGTGGGCACGGGTGAGCATGGACTCGAGGTGGCGGATGTGGGTATGCACGTTGCCGTCGGAGAGGAGTCCGATAAAATGGAGTTTTCCGCCGGAGGCCTTAACGCGTTGCACGCAGGCCTTCCAGGTTTCGCCATCGTAAAGAGCGCCGGATTCGACAGCCTGTTCGACGAGTTTGGCGCCTTGGGCGAAGACGCGTCCGGCACCGATGGCATTGTGGCCGACCTCGCTGTTGCCCATGTCGTCCTCGGCGGGCATACCTACGGCGGAGCCGTGGGCGCGCAGGCTGGAGGAGGGGCAGTTGGCCTTGAGCCAGTCGAGGTGGGGAGTGTGGGCGGCGGCGACCATGTCGGAGGCATCGCCGGGGCCGATTCCCACGCCGTCCATGATGACAAGAACCACAGGGCCGCGGGGTTTGACGGCATGGGCGAGGGGTTTCAGCGAAAGAGTCATGGGTTTCTCCGTTTGGGGTGAACGCGCGCGTCTATGGCACAGGGGTTGAGGATTGACAAGCCCGCGTCGTTTTTTTTGCCGTTCCCCCAAAAAGAATTTTGTAAGTTGGGGGTAGTCGGTGTAGAATCCCTCTTCGGAACTGCTACCGTGTTCGAGATCAGGTGAGTCCTTTGACCTTTCTATTCATCAGGGAGCAAAAAGGCCACATGTGAAGCAGAAATACGCCCTTTGCGAAGGGACTACTCCGCTTCCGGCTTGTTCCCACTTTGAGCTTCGGTTCAAAGACGATACCTCATCGGCACGGCGGCGTTCCCTTTTTTTTTGCCCGGCGAGGGGTTTGGAGTTGCCAAGAAAGGGGGGGGAAAGGTTAGGATAGGTGTGATGAAAACGAGACTATGGCTGGCAGTGGGGGTATGCGGAGTGTTCATGGGGGCGGTGGCGGAAGCGCCTGGGGTGCGCCGGGTAAAGGTTCGCCTTGAAGAGGGAGGGCTGCGCACGCGCGTGCTGTTGCAGGAGGTGTTGCGATCGGCGGGGTCCGGGGTTGACCTCCCGGAGGGCTTCCCGGACCAGCGGATTCCAGTGGACCGCGGTCTGGCGAACCTGACCGTCCTGACATGGAACACTTTGTTGCGGGACTTCGGCATCACCCTCCGAATCTCGGAAGAGGAAGTGGAGGTGACCTCCGATCTTCGGAAACTTGAGGGGAGGCTCGACGCGTTCGAGGAAAGCATCTGCGCCTTCTTCGGCATTCAACGCCAGGCGGTTCTGCACCATCTGACACCCGGTGCGCGCGGTCCCGCCGTCGTGTTGGTGCACGGCCTCGACAGCGGTCGGCGCCTCTTCGGTGGAACCTGTACGGTCCTGGCGGAGAAAGGGTATGATGTGTATTTCTTCGAGTATCCGAATGACGACGCGATCCGCCGCAATGCGGCCCGTTTGTCGGAGGCCTTGAAGGAGTTGCCGGTGGGACGGCGGGCCGATCTTTCATTGGTGACAGTCTCGATGGGGGGGCTGGTGAGCCAATACATGATAGAGGATGCGGAGTTGGCGGTGGAGGGAGTGGGGCGGCTGATCGCCTGCGTCCCGCCATTCCAGGGCTCGGAAATGGCTGCCTTGCGGGGGTTTGTGGAGGTGGGCGACCAAGTGTTGAAAGTGCTCTTCGCCGACAACCACGCGCCGGATTTTCTAGGGGATGGAATGGGCCGGGCGGGGATGGATCTGATGCCGGGCTCCCTGTTCCTGGAGGAATTACATGCCCGTGGACGGAATCCCACGGTCCGCTACAGCATACTCGCCGGCAATCGCGGGGTGGTGGACACGCCCGTGCTGGAGAAGCTCCGAGGGGAGCTGGAGGCGCGGGAGAATCCCTGGGGGTTAGCGGAGGCGTTGCGGTTGCTGACGATCGAGCGGATTGATGTGATGCTGCGATTCCAGAGTGGCCGGGGCGATGGGGCGGTTGCGCTGGAGAGCGCGACCTTGGAAGGCGTAGGAGACCGAGTGGTTCTTCCCTACCACCATTTGCAGTTTCTGACCGGTTTCGAGGCGAGCGGGGAGATTCCAGGGTTGGCGGAGGTGCTGGAGCGCCTCCCCCCCGTGCCGGAGCAGGCGGGTGTAGAGGATCAAAACCGGGAGATGCCGGCCCGGAGGTAGGGGAAAAGGCGATCGGGCAGGGAACTGTCGAGGCGGAAGAGGACGTATCCGCGGGTGCCGAGGCGGCGGGCCGTTTCCATTTGCTGGAGGAGCTGAGCGGGGGAGAGTTCAGCGTTGGTGGTGATGGGACCGAGTCCGGAAACGAGGCGGGCGGCGACGCCGGGCTGGGCACGCTGGAGGGTGAGCCACCCCTCTAGCTGCGCGGGGTTGTCGGTGTAATTCATTGGGATGATCCAGTCGACCCAGCCGTTGCGGACCCAGACGGGCCAGTCCTGGGCCTGGTTGATGGAGCAATCGGGCCAGGCCCCCCAGACGGCGGCGCTGAGGGTGGTGCGGGGGTGGCGGGCCTTGACGGCGGTGGAGATGCGCTCGACAGCGTTATGGATCTGCTGTTGGCGGAAACGCTGGTATTCTTCTCGCAGGGGGCCCAGGACGTCTGCGGGCCATCGGGCCACGGGACGGCCGCGGTTTTTTTCGAAGGCACGGCGGGCGGCGGGGCCGTAGTCAGCCTCGCGTCCTGGGTAGCGCATGTAGTCGAGTTGGATGCCGTCGATGGGGGCATGGTCGAGGATTTCGAGGAGGAGATCAATCTCGAATTGGACGTTGTCGGGGTGGGATGGGGAGAGCCACGGGATTTCGCGGCCCTGGTCGTCGAGCATCAGTCGGCCTTGGGAACGCATGCGTGCGAGGAGCTCCGGGGAGGCGTTGTCGAGTTTCCAGTTGATGCGCCAGACGTGCGCCTGGAGGCCATGTGCGCGGGCGGCCTGCGAAAAGGCCAGGAGCTGATCGCCGTGGAGTTCGAGGGTTTTGGAGGCGGGGAGGAGTCGCGAGGGGTAGTGGGCCCGCCCACCGGGGCTGAGGTTGGGGAAGACGGCGTTGAAGCCGTTTTCCTTGAGGATGCGGCAGGTTTGGTCCCACCCGCCTGGATGGAAACCCGTGCCCTGTTGTTCCCAGATGCCCCGGATCTCGGCAGGCCATGGGACCCGGCTTGTGGCATGGGCTTTTTGCAGGAGGGTGTCGAGTTCGCGGAGCGACTCGATGCCGCCGCGTTGAAGGGATTCCGCACGCCGACGGAGGTTATGTGCGGCGCGATTGGCGGCCGGCAGAACGCCGAAGCGTTGCTGAAAGGCGCGGGGGGATCCTGTTTCGCGGAGAGAGGCTTCGGCCTGGGGGAGGATTTCGGGGTGAAAGTGGCGGACGAGGGCGAGGAGGGTTTCCTCTTTTGCGCGGAGGTCGCCGGAGCGCCAGGCCGCGTTGAACCAGGCACCGTTGCGGTGGAGGAGGGCGGCGTTGAGGCCGGGAACGGGTTGGTCGCGGCTGTCGCGCCAGGTGGCCAACACGCGTGCGCCGTCGCGGGGGTGGAGTTCGCGGAGTCCCCAGGCATGCTGGTAAAGGCGGCGGGGGAAGGCGGGGTCCCCGAAGGCAAGGTGGTCGTGAAGGCCGAAGCTGGGGGAAGCGACACCGGGACCAAGATCGACGCCGAGGAGACGGGCGAGTCGGGGGGACTCGTTTTCAAAAACCACGAGTCTGGCACCGGAGCGGACGCGTTGTTCGAACCATGCGGCTTGCGGTTCGGTGAGGCGGGGAAGGTAGGGGAGGAGAATCAGGCGGGCGTCGCGCGCATCGTCGAGGCGGTCAAGGGGGGCGACCCCGTGGGGGAGGGCGAGGTTGGAGAGGATGCGATCGAGATGCCGGAGGGTGACGCGGGAGGTGTAGGTTTCATCGTGGCCGCGGGCGGCAGACTGGCCGTCGATGACCCAGAGGGTGTCGCGGAAGGCTTCGAGAGCGGAGAGGCGCACACGAGTGTGGCCGGTGCTGCGGGGCCAGAAACTGATGCGGAGGGCGTCGATGCGGTCCCATCCGGCGGGGGACCCTTCGGAGGTGAAGAGGGCACGAGGGAGGAGGAGGTGCTGCGGGCCGGGCTGGTGAAGCGTGAAGCCCTGGTTGTACCATCCGTTGCCGGAGCGGAAAGAGAGGGTGGCCTCCAGCAGGGCATCGGGATTGGCCACATCCGCGCGCAGCCGGAAGCTGCTGATCCCGGAAAGGTCCATGCGGCCGGTGCGTTCGGCAAGGAGGCGCTTGTCTTCGCGGGTGAAATGGAGGTCGAAATGGAGGCCTTCGCGCGTGGCGGAAGGCCGGATGCGGTCGGGCTCGCTGCGCCAGCCGGAGACAGTGGAGGCAGGGAAGAGGACTTTGGACTCCAGCGCTCCGGCCGGTGCACATACGACGAGGATTAGAAAAAGAAGGCAAAAGCGAAGCATGGGGGCACCCTACGTCGGAGCGGGGGGGATGTCTAATCCTAAACACGGGAATGGATCGGGCGCATATTGGGTATATCGTGGTTTTGTGCAAGGCCTTCTTTTCAAGAATCTTGCCGCATCTGTATCCCTCCCGTCCCCGTTGGGAGCTCCTTCGTTTCAGCCGCAGGTGGCCCCGGCCGCAGGATCGGCAAGACGGGCGGGCCGGGGCCATGCCGACAGGATTATTCCTGGAGGGCGACCTGGAGGGCGATGAGTGCGTAGGCGGTGGAGAGGACGGGATCCCCTTCCCAATAGCGGGCGACGGGATTGACCCAGTAGCCATTCCCGTTTTCATCGGTTTTCTGACGGGCGACGAGTTCATTGATCACATCTACACGCCAGTGGACCGTGTCGCCGTTTTCGCGGGTAAAGGTGTCCTGTCCAATGACAGCCATGCATTTGGAGAGGACGTTGATGAAGTAATAGTAGCCCTCCTGGTCGGCGGGAGGGTTCTCCTTGACGGACCAGTTGCGGCGTGCCCAGCCAAAGGCGGACTTGATGCGGTCGTCGTTCCGGTCCACATCGGCATAAATGAGGGACAACATGCCAGCGTAGGTCATGGAGCCGAAGGAGCGGAAGGCCTCCTTGCCATCGGCGGCGGGGCGGACCATGCCACGGGAGTCATCCGGGCGGTAGGCAAAGCCATCCTTGTCCACCGGGTGGTCGGAAACCCAATCGGCGGGGTTGCTTTCGCGGCGATTCTGGATGGAGGAGACGAAAGCGGCAGCGGCTTCCTTGTTGATTTCGGGACGGGGGCCGCTGGAGGCGTCCTCCGCGTTTTCAGTGAGTTTGAGTCCTTCCAGGGCGATGTAGGTGTTGGAGAGGTCGGCGTAGGCGCGTTTCGTGTCGGCGTCATAACCGAAGCCGCCGCGGTAGACATCGCCTCCGAGGTGCTGGGAAGCAGCGACAAAGCGGCGCGCCCTGAGGACAGCGGGGCGGGTATCGGGCAGCTGGGAGAGATGGAGGGCGACCATGCAGATGGCGGTGTTGTAGTTGCTCATTCCTCCCCCTTTGAGTTCTTCGCGGGGCTCGACATAGATGCCTCCGTTCTCGCGTGCATGGGAGAGGAGGAAGGCAACGCCCATGCGGACGGCCTCCGAATCTCGGGAGGCATCGGTGAGGCTGAGGGCCCAGACGGGGAAGCCCGTGAGCGCGGGCCATTGGGGATTGCTCCAGTGACCGTCCTCCTTTTGCTGGGAAAGGAGCCATTGGGTCGCGCGTTGCACGGCGGCCTCGCCCTCCTTGCGGTTACTCAGGGGGATTTCGGCGGTGGCGGCGAGGCAGAAAAGTGCGGCAAACGAGAAGAGGGCACATCGTTTCATGAGAACTCCTAGGTTGTGGTACGGTGGGGTGAAAACCAATTCATCGCCACCAAAGGTGTGGAGGTTCGCACAAATCCCGGGATTATCCCGGGAAGGCGGAGCGGAAGTGGAGAAGGAGGAGAGCCCCCCACAGAAGAAGGAGGAAGAGGGCGAGAAGAAAGCCACGGAGCAGGGGGTCCACCTCAAAATCCGTGGGGGGAAACGTTTGGGGGTCCACTGGGTCATCCCCCACGGGGAAAGGAGAGGGAACGGGATCGAGAAACGTCTCGACACCCGTGCCGGTTTGACCGGTCTGGAGGTCCGCCTCAGAGGGTACGGCGATGGAAAGATAGGTGTCGGAAAGTTTCTGGGAGGAGGCCAGGGGGCGGAGTTCGGTCAATTCTCCGTGGGCGTCCGTTTCGGGGGCCTGAAGGCCGGGGGCGTCGACCGTGAAGGTCATGTTGCCGAATTCGACCGTGTCACCGTCGAGCAGATAGTGCGGGGCGTCAATCTGCGTGTAGTTGACGCGTGTTCCATTGGTGCTCCCCATGTCAACTAGACGTAACTGATTTTCCAATAGCTGGATACGCGCGTGTTGAGAAGAGACCGAGCCGTCGTCGATCACGACGTCGCAGATGGGGAGCCTACCCACCAGGAGGTTTTGCCCCTCCTCAAGATGGATTTGGATTTGATCATCAAGAGATCTCAGATAGGCCATGGTGTCCTCTATGAACCGTTCGACAGGAAAATGCAACGCATGAATCTCGTTTGCGCCTCAAGTGTGACCCTGGGCCGTGAGGCATTCGCGGGGCTTGGCGACTTGAAATGGCTTCCGGAGACGGAGATCGGGCCGGAGGACGTGCGGGAGGCCGACGCGCTGGTGACGCGCACAAAAACGCGGCTGGACGGGGAGTTGCTGCGAGGAAGCCGGGTGGGGTTCGCGGGAACCTGCACGGCTGGAACGGACCATGCCGACCTGCATGCCCTGGCAGAACTGGGAGTGCGCTTCGCCTCGGCACCCGGCTGCAACGCCAATGCGGTCTCGGAATACGTGGTGGCTGCGCTGCTGGAGGCACCGGGTTTCCGGTTCCAGGGAAAGACAGTGGGAGTGGTGGGGTGCGGAGAGGTGGGAAGCCGGGTCTGCGCAAAAGCGGAGGCGCTGGGAATGCGGGTGCTCCGAAACGATCCACCCAAAGAAGCGGCCGGCGCCCCGGGCCCCTGGACCCCCCTGCAGGACCTTCTGGACGATTGCGATGTACTCACGCTTCATGTGCCCTTGGTCGAGGAAGGCCTCTTCCCCACCCGCGGCTTGTTGTCGCCCCCCCGGGTTGCCTCCCTGCGCCCCAACGTCCTCCTGATCAATGCCTGCCGCGGCGAGGTGGTCGACAGCGAGGCGCTGGTCGCCGCGCGTCAGTCGGGCCGCATTTCCTGGATGGTGCTCGACGTATGGGATCCCGAACCGGGTCTGCCGGAGACCCTGTTGGCCGCAGCGGACCTGGGAACCGCTCATATCGCGGGCCATAGCGTGGAGGGCAAGGTGAACGGAACCCGTCAAATCCGCGAGGCGTTCGTCACCTGGGCGGGACTCGCGGTACCTCCCTGGGACCCGACACCGCTGCTTCCGCCCCCCGAACATCCGGTGGTGCAGCTGCCCGAGGGGGACTTCGAGACGCGGCTGCGACATGCCGTTCGGGCCTGTTATGACATCCGACGGGATGACGCACTCTTGCGCGGAGAAACGCCGGACCGTGCCCGCTTATTCACCCAATTGCGCCGCACCTATCGGGATCGGCGGGAATTCGGGGCCACGCGCGTGGAGGGATTGAGGGGGGAAGAGCGGGAGGTGTACGCGAAGATGGGGTTCCAGGTGCCATGAGCGGGCCCCGGATCCATTTTGTGGGAATAGGCGGGGTGGGCATGGCGGGACTGGCGCGGCTCTACGCGCAGGAGGGCGCCTTGGTGAGTGGATCGGATGTGGCAGAGAGCCGATTGACGCGGGAGCTGGTGGAGTTGGGTGTGGAGGTGAGGCGAGGCCATGCGACGGGCCATGTGCCGACGGGGGTGGACTGGGGCGTGCGCACGCCAGCGGTGGAAGAGGGGAACCCAGAGGTGGCCACCTTGCGGGGCAGGGGCGTTCCTGTGTATGCACGGGGCGTGGTTTTGGCGGATTACGCAAACCGCAGGCGTGCCTTGGCGGTTGCCGGCGCACATGGCAAGACCACCACCAGCGCGATGCTGGCCCATGTCCTGCGCGCCAATGGGGTCCCGTGCGGCTACGCGATCGGTGGGGAAACCTCCCTTCCCGGCAGCGTGGCCGACCGGGGTGCCTCGGATTGGTTCGTCCTCGAGGCGGACGAGAGCGATGGGACCCTGGTCGAATACGCGCCAGAAGTGGCGGTGCTTTCCTGTGTGGAATGGGACCACATCGAGCGTTTCCCGACAGAGGACGCCCTGCTCGCCTGTTACCGCCGCTTCGCAGGCAGGGCGGGCTGCCTGTGGTTCCGGGAAGACGATCCGCTTGCCGGGAGGGTTGCCGTCGCCCATCCCCGTGCCCGCCGTGCCGGCGTGTCTACGCAGGCCGACCTCCGTCTTCTCGAAACCCGTGACACCCCGGGAGGGCAGGTGCTGCGGGTGCAGTGGCAATCCAGGACTTTCGAAGGCACTCTCCCCCTCCCTGGGCTTCATAACGCCTGGAACGCCCTTCTGGCCCTGGGCGCGGCCAGCGAAACCGGTCTCGACCCCCGCCGGGCTCTCGCGGCCCTCGCGGACTTCCGTTCGGTGGCCCGCCGTTTCGACCGCATCGAGATTGCCGGGCGGATGCTCGTCCACGATTACGCCCACCATCCCACCGAACTCCGCGCGCTGCTGGCCTCGGCCCGCTCCCTCGCCCCCCGCCGCCTCCGCCTCGCCTTCCAGCCCCACCGCTACAGCCGCACGCAACATCTCCTCGACCCCTTCGCGGACGCCCTCGCGGAAGCCGGTCAGCTCGACCTCCTCCCGGTCTACGCCGCTTCCGAACTGCCTTCCCAGGGGGTTGACAGCGAGGCCTTGGCCGCGTGCATCCACCAGCGACATCCCAGACTTTGTCCGCGCCTCTGGAAAGACCCCGCGGCCCTCGCAGGGGACGCGGCCGCTTGGCTTCAACCCGGAGACCTCTTCATCGTGGCGGGCGCCGGGGATATCGAGCAGGTCTTCCACGCCGTCGCCCGCGCACTCAGCGTCTGAGGGCCCTTTCCCTTGCCTTTCCCTCATTTGGAGTCTTCTTTGCAGGTAAACTTCCCGGTTTCGTTGGGGTTTGCAAACAGGTGGGGGGCATACCCGTCCGCAAGGGGGTGGACCATCCGCCCACCAGCCTGAGAGAAGAGAGAAGAGAAAGCGGGGCACCCAAGAAATGGGAGTCTTCCCCGGAATTTCGGGAATTCCTGCATCCCGAAGGGCATCCCGCGCTACCCCTCTCCCGGCCTTCCCCTCCTCCCAGACCACCCTCTTTTCATTCGTTTCCTAAAAAACAAACGCTTTTTTGCAACCTTCACATCAAAAAAACCCCAAAATTATGCAAAAACAAAACAGAGGGTTCTTTCGGGCACCCCGAAAACCCTGAAAATCCTTATTTGAGGGGAATGTGCCTTTTTTTGCTTCCAAATGCGATGCGCCCGGTTATAGGAAGCGAACGGCCGTTTCCGGGGACAGAAACCGGAAATGCCTATTGATTTAAAAGGCTGAGAGGCCTTGATACCCACCCCCGCACACGAGGTTTTATGAGCGACGTTCACGACACCCTTGAACTTCGGGAATGGCAGCAGTCCTTGCGTGACGTGCTGGCCCTTTCCGGTCCCGACCAAGCGAAAGCCATCCTGAAAGCGCTGCAGGCGGAGGCGCACAAGGCGGGGGTCCTGTTCGATAATCCACTGAATACCCCGTACCTCAACACGATTGCGGTCGACAAACAGGTCCCGTTTCCGGGGAGCCGTGAGATCGAGCGGCGCATCAAGAGCATCATCCGCTGGAATGCCATGGCGATGGTTACCCGTGCCAACAAGAAGCTCGACGGCATTGGGGGGCACATCTCCACCTTCGCCTCCGCCGCCACCCTCTACGAGATCGGCTTCAACCACTTCTGGCACGCGGCCTCGGAGCAGCACCCCGGCGATCTCGTCTTCATCCAGGGCCACGCCTCCCCGGGGGTCTACGCACGCGCTTTTGTCGAGGGCCGCCTCAGCGAGCAGAAGCTGGAGAATTTCCGCCGCGAACTGGCGCCGGGTGGAGGACTCAGCTCCTATCCCCACCCGTGGCTGATGAAGGATTTCTGGAAATTCCCCACCGTGTCTATGGGCCTCGGACCGCTCATGGCCATCTATCAGGCACGATTCATCAAGTATTTGGAGAACAGGGGGCTGAAACCGAAATCGAGCCAGAAGGTCTGGTGTTTCATCGGGGACGGCGAATTTGACGAACCCGAAACGACGGGATGCATCAGCATCGCCGGACGCGAGAAACTCGACAACCTGATTTTTGTGCTGAACTGCAACCTGCAGCGCCTGGACGGTCCGGTGCGCGGTAATGGCAGCATTGTGAAGGAAGCCGAGGCGCGTTTCCGTTCCGCGGGATGGAATGTGATCAAGTGCCTCTGGGGGTCCGAGTGGGACAACCTGCTGGCGCGGGACACGACCGGGGCCCTGGCGAAACGCTTCGACGAGGTGGTTGACGGCCAATACCAGAAACTGTCCGTCTCGGATGGTGCCTATGTGCGCGAGCACTTCTTCGGGGCGAACGACGAGCTCAAGAAGCTGGTCGCGAACATGGCGGACCAGGAGCTGAAGAAGCTGAAGCGGGGCGGCCACGATCCGGCCAAGGTCTACAACGCGTACAAGGCGGCGACGGAGACGGAGGGGCAACCCACGATCATCATCGCGAAGACGGTGAAGGGCTACGGCCTTGGCGAGGCGGGGGAGGGCAAGAACATCGCCCACAACCAGAAGAAGCTGAACGAGGACGAGTTGCTCTCGTTCCGGACCCGCTTCGGCATTCCGATCAGCGACGAGGAGGTGGCGAAGGCACCCTTCTACCGTCCGCCCGAAAAGAGCGTGGAGATGGAGTACCTTCGCGAGCGCCGCGCAGCCCTGGGCGGTTACGTGCCGAGCCGCAATACGGTGACAGTGCCGATCGATCTGCCCAAGGCGGATGTGTTCACCGAGTTCGATGAAGGCACGGGCGACCGCGAGGCCTCGACGACGATGGTGGTGGGACGAATCATCAGCAAGTTGCTGAAGGACAAGGGCGTGGGCAAGCTGATCGTGCCCATCATTCCCGACGAATCCCGCACCTTCGGCATGGAGTCTCTGTTCAGCCAGTGCGGGATCTACGCCCCGACGGGGCAGTTGTACACCCCGGTGGACCGTGACCAACTCATGTACTACAAGGAAGCGAAAGACGGACAGCTTCTGCAGGAGGGCATCAACGAAGCGGGAGCGACCGCGAGCTGGGTGGCCGGTGGCACAAGTTACTCGGTGCACAGCCTCAACATGATCCCGTTCTACGTTTTCTATTCCATGTTCGGTTTCCAGCGGGTGGCGGACCTGATCTGGGCGGCGGCCGACAGCCGCTGCAAGGGCTTCCTGATCGGAGGCACTGCGGGCCGCACCACGCTCAACGGCGAGGGACTTCAGCACGAGGACGGACACAGCCATGTGATCTCCTCGACAGTGCCGAACTGCAAGTCCTACGATCCTGCGTACGCCTACGAGATGGCGGCGATCATTGAGGAGGGCATCCGCGAGATGTACCATGAGGGGCAGGATGTGTTCTACTACATCACGGCGATGAATGAGAACTACCGCATGCCTCCGATGCCGAAAGGCAACGGGGTACGCGAGGGCATCATCAAGGGCTGCTATAAGTTCAGCGCACCCGAAAAAGGCAAAGCCAAAGTCAACCTGCTCGGCTCCGGCACCATCCTCAACGAGGTGGTCAAGGGCGCCGCCCTGCTGGCCGAGAAATATGGCATTGCCGCGAACGTGTATTCGGTGACGAGTTACAAGTCGCTGACGGACGATGCGCTGGAATGCGACCGCTGGAACCTGCTGCATCCTACCGAGGCGCCGAAGAAACCATACGTACAGACGCTTTTCGAGGGTGAGCCGGACCTGTTCGTGACGAGCAGCGACTACATGAAGTGCCTGTCGGACACGCTGGCGCGATGGATTCCAGGCTCGCTGCAATCGCTCGGAACGAACGGGTTCGGGCGGAGCGAAAGCCGCGCGGCGCTGCGCGATTTCTTCGAGGTGGACCACAAGTACGTGGTGCTGGCGGCGCTGACGCTGCTGGTGCGCAAAGGCGAACTGAAGGCGGACATCCTGCCGAAGGCGATCGCCGATCTGGGCATCGACGCCGAGAAACTCAACCCGCTGCAGGCCTAACCCCAGGAGGTACGAGACATGGCAAACGATATCATTGTGCCGGCCCTCGGGGAGGGCGTTGACAAGGGAAAGATCATCTCCATCGCGGTGGCGGTGGGTGACTCCATCCAGAAGGGGCAGAGCCTCTTCGAGCTGGAGACCGGCAAAGCGACCGTGGATGTGCCGGCCTCCGCGGCGGGTGTGATTGAGAGCCTGAGCGTGGCCGAGGGCGACGAGATCAGCGTGGGCCAGGTGGTCGGCCAGCTCGCCGCCGCCGGTGGCGCGGCTCCCGCCGCACCGGTCGCGGAGAAGAAGTCTCCCGTCCCTGATTCTCCGGCGCCTGTCGAGTCCTCCCCCGATTCCTCGCTCCCCCCCCATAACGCCTCGCTTCCCCTGGTCGTCCCGCCATTGGGCGAGGGGGTGACCGGCGGCAAAGTGGTTTCCATTTCCGTTGGCGCAGGGGACTCCGTAAAGGAAGGGCAGGTGTTATTGGAACTGGAGACGGGTAAGGCTACCGCCGAGTTGCCGGCTCCCTCCGCCGGGGTCATCGTCCGCCTCACAGTCGCCGAAGGCGATGAGGTGAAGGTGGGCCAGGAGATCGGGGTGATCCAGGGGGCGTCCGCGAACGACAGCGGCACCGTACCTGCGTCACCCGCACCGGCGAAAGCGCCCAGCGCCCCGTCGAAGCCGCAAGAGACGCTCCAGCGAACAGCGCCCGCTTCCCTTCCGCCTCCGGCACCGGTCGCCCCCACTCGCCCCCAACATTCCCCGATTCCCGCCGCGCCCTCGGTGCGGAAGTTCGCGCGGGAGATCGGGGTCGAGATCGGCCAGGTTCCCGGAACGGGGCCGAAGGGCCGCATTTCGATGGAGGACGTGAAAGCGTTCTCGAAGCGGCTGCATCAGGAACGCGCGGCGTCGCCGGCTACAGTTGCGGTGGCGGCGGCGAAGAAAGTGCCGCTGCCCGATTTCAGCGCGTTCGGCGAGGTGAACCGCGAGAAGATGAGCACGATCCGCAAGATGACGGTCGAGCACATGGACAACTGCTGGAGCACGATCCCGCATGTGACGCAGTTCGACGAGGCGGACGTGACGGATCTGGAGGCCTTGCGCAAGACATTCCAGTCGAAGGCCGAGAAGGCCGGCGCGAAACTTACGATGACGGCGATGCTGATCAAGATCCTGGGCTCTGCGCTGAAGGCGTTCCCGAATTTCAATGCGTCAATCGACGCGGAGAACGGGGAGATCGTGTTCAAGAGGTACTACAACGTCGGGTGCGCGGTGGACACGCCCAAGGGGCTTGTGGTGCCGGTGATCCGCGGGGTGGACGGCAAGAACATGATCGAGATCAGCAAGGATCTGGGCGAGCTGGCGGGCAAGATGCGCGACGGCAAGATCAGTCCCGCCTTGCTGCAGGGGGGCTGCATCACGCTGTCCAACCTCGGCGGCCTCGGGGGCAAACATTTCACGCCCATCGTGAACGGTCCCGAGGTGGCGATCCTCGGCGTCGGCCGCGCGAGCATGAAACCGGTGTGGGTCGACGGCGCCTTCGTGCCGCGAATGCTCATGCCGCTGTCCCTTTCCTATGACCACCGGCTGATCGACGGCGCGGACGGAACGAGGTTCCTCCGCTGGATCGTCGAGGCCATCGAACAACCCCTCCTCATCTCCCTCGAAGGATAATCCATGAGCCAAACCCGCGAACTCGTCGTCATCGGCGGCGGACCCGGCGGCTATCCCGCCGCTTTCTATGCCGCCGACCTTGGTCTGAAAGTCACTGTCATCGACAAAGAGTTGAACCCGGGGGGGGTCTGCCTTTTCAAGGGCTGCATCCCCTCCAAGGCGCTGCTGCACGTCGCCAAAGTGATCAATGAATCCCGCGAAGCCTCCGAGTGGGGCGTCAACTTCGGTTCGGTGGACGTCGACATCGACAAGCTGCGCTCGTTCAAGGACGGTGTGGTGAAGAAACTGACGGGAGGGCTGGGCATGCTGTCGAAGCAGCGCAATGTCGAGTTCATCCAGGGAACGGCGTCCTTCGTGAACAACAACACCCTGAGTGTGACCCGGGTGGACGGCACGACGGAGGAGTTGAAGTTCGAGAAGTGCATCATTGCGACGGGCTCGCATCCGACACGTATTCCGGGAATTTCGATCGATTCGCCGCGGGTGGTGGATTCCACCGGGGCGCTGGAGTTGCCCTTCAAGCCGAAAAGCATGCTGGTGATCGGCGGCGGCTACATCGGCCTGGAAATGGGCTCGGTGTACGCGTCGCTGGGCGCGGCGGTGACGGTGGTTGAAATGACACCCTACCTGCTGCCGAGCGCGGACCGCGACCTGGTGCAGCCGCTGGAGAAGCGTCTCAAGGGCGTGTTCAAAGAATTCAAGCTTAAGACCAAGGTGGCGGGCGTCGAGGATGTCGGCGAAGCAGTGAAAGTGACCTTCGAGAACGAGAAGGGCGAGAAGAGCGAGGAGCTCTACGAACTGGTTCTGGTGTCGATCGGGCGCCGTCCGAACTCGAAGGGCTTTGGGCTGGAGAACACGGGGGTGAAGGTGAACGAACGCGGCTGGATCGAGACCGATTCGCAGCGCCGCACGCACGTGTCGCACATCTGGGCGATCGGCGACGTAGCGGGCGAACCGATGCTGGCGCACAAGGCGACTTACGAGGGCAAGGTGGCGGTGCAGGCCATCATGGGCAAACGCTCGGTGTACGATCCGGCGGCGATCCCGGCGGTGGTGTTTACCGACCCTGAAATCGCCTGGGCGGGCCTGACCGAGCTGGAGGCGAAGCAGCAGGGCATTGCGGTGAAGGTCGCGAAGTTCCCCTGGGCCGCGTCCGGTCGCGCCACCACGCTGGACCGCAGCGACGGGCTCACGAAACTCATCACGCATCCCGAGACCGAACAGATTCTCGGCATTGGGATCTGCGGCCCAGGTGCCGGTGAGCTGATCGCCGAGGGCACTCTGGCCATCGAAATGGGTGCAACCGTAGAGGACCTTTCCCTGACCATTCACCCGCACCCGACCCTGTCGGAAACGGTGATGGAAAGCGCCGAAGTGTACTACGGCCACAGTCCCCATTTCTTTCAGCCCAAAAAGAAAAAGTAAAGCACCCGCCACGGATGGGAGGGAGGTGGATGCGGCAAGCTCTTCGGGCCTGTGACGCGCGAGAAAACTCCCCCTTTCCCGGGCTAAGGCTTGAATGCCAGAAAGTAATCCCTGTGTGAGGCATGCGGATTGTATGTTTCACACAAGGATGATTTGCACGGACACCCACCCGTCCATTTCCGGGTTTAGGTCAAGCAAGGTTCCGAGGTCCGGAAGGCGGAACGGAAAGCGGTTCCGAGTCTCGGAACGGCTAAAACCGTCCATGCAACCGTTCGCATCTGAGGCAATCAAATTGACTGCAAGTGAATGAGTGGAACACCTGAAAGAGCGCAGAGGATCAGCGAAACGGTTTGAGGCCGCGGCCGCGGCTGGAGGAGGGAGGGGTGACGGGAGGCATGGCGGGAGGGAGGGAGGGGGCGGAGGGAGGGACGGCCTGGCTACCGGGCCCGAAGACGGGGGTGTTGACCCCCGCCGCACGGCGTCGGTCGCCCACCTCGCGGATCAGCTGATTGTTCGTCTTCCCGGTGGGATCGATGCCCCACTTGACAGCTTCGCGTTCGATGCGGGAGCGTCGCCACTGTTCCATGTGAGTGAGTTGCTCATCGAGTCGCCTCGCGGCCTCGTCAGCCTCCGCAAAAAGACGCCGGGTCCACCAGTCGCGAATCCAATCGGTGCCGAACGTGTATTTGACGTTGGTTTTGATTTTTGAGCCGTCCCCGAGGTCCTTTTCGTGTTCGAGGGTGCCGGAGAGTCCCCACTTGATCCGGGAAATAAAATCCTCGGTCCATCGCACAACGGCGTAGTCGCTGCGCTCCATGTCCTCGGTGTAGAAGTCATCGGCACCGCGGGAACTGTCCAGGCCGATGTTTTGTTCGGCGGTGAGCTTGAAGCCGGTGGCCTCCTGGAGGGACGAAGGGGTGGAGGCTCCCTTGCCATAGTCGACCTCGACGACGGGGAGGCCTTCGGGGCCGGAGACTTTGACCGTGACGCGGTCGTGGAGAGGGCCTTTGGTGACTTTCCCCTCGAATTGGATGGATTCGACGCCATAGGTGTCCTTGGCTTCGGGGTTGTAGGCGATTTCGAGGGAGGCTTCCTGGCCGGTGGCATCGGCGTCGGGGTTTTTGACGGTGAACTTGAAGGGGAAGTCGGGTGTGGATTGGCCGTTCCAGAGGGACATGGCGGGTAGATGTTCGGCGGCGATGGTGACCGTGACGCCGGGGGCGAGGGTGACCTCATAGGAGGCGCTGGCCTCGAGTCCACTGTTTTTCAGGTTCTCGCGAAAGTCGCGGACGCCTTGGAGGTTGCGGGAAACCTGTTCCAAGACCATGCGGCCGATGTCGCGGCGGTTGAGGTTGAGCGTTTGGCGGAAGTCGGCCTGCCCCGCGGAGGTGAGGACGGAGTCATAGACGTTTCGGAGCGAGGGTTCCTCGGCGCCTGCGTGGCAAAGGAGGGAGAAGCCGAGGGCAAGTAGGAGGGGGGTCGCATTCATAGGGAGGGATCCTGTGGGTTCAGGGGGCTCGGACATCATCGAGGGCCGACCAGAGGGGACGGAGGATACCATCGCCGGGAAGGCCGGTACGAAGGAGCACCACACGTTGGCGGATCTGCTCCTCTGGCGAGGATTCGAGGTAGCGGCGGTGCAGGGAGAGGACCTCGGCGCGAAGGTCGCGGAATTGATCGCGCGTCCATTCTGCGGCCGGGACGCCTTGGAGATCGAGGGTGGGGGAGAGGGCGGCGATCATGCCTCCGAGAAGCACCCGTTGTCGGGAGGAAGCGTCGGGAATGCGGCGGCGCCACTCGCGAAGCAGCTGGTCGCGTCTTTCCAGGAGGCGTTGGGCGGACTGCTGGGCGGTGAGGATGTCGCCGAAGGGGAGCCAGGAGGCATTGCGGGGTTCTTCGAGGTAGGCGAGGAATCGTTCGACGTGGCGGCACAGTTCTTCCATGCGGCGGAGAACAGGGACAAAACGAGGGGCGCCTCCGAGGAGCTCCGGCTCGAATCGATCGGGCAGAGTCTGCAGGCGGAGCTGGAATTCCTCGACCCCAAGGAACGCATCATAGGCGGATGTGGGGGCTTCGCGGGTTCGTCGGGGCATTGGGACATCCAGGGCATCGCAGGCAAGGACCTTTTCAAGCTTCGCGGTGTCAGACAATTCCAGGAAAACGGGGGCAGGGGAGCCGTCGAGGGGAAGGCCGGGGCCCATTCGGGTCAGCAGGGTGCGGAGTTCGATAGTGGAGTTGACGAGGTTTTCGGCCATGGACTGGAGGTTAGCGCGCAGCTGAGAGATGCTGGGGTCGATGGCGCAGGAGTCAACGGAGGGGAGGGCCGGATCGAGGGAGGTGGCGGCTTCCAAGTTAAGCCGATAGAGGTTTTGCAGGGCCTCGGTGATGAGGGTGTGGCTGTCTCGGAGTTGGGTGAGGGGAGGAAGAACGGCTTCGAGACGGCGGCGGACCGCGCCACTGGCGTCCTTTTGGAGGGAGGTGAGAGAGGCGAGGACTTCCGTGACCGGAGGGGGGGACTCGTCGACCAGCCGTTTGAGGGAGGTTTCGAGGGACTGCTGGCCCTCGAGGAGGGAGGTGAGGCGATCGAGGGCTTGAGAGAGTTCGTCGCGGAGTCCGTCGAGATAGGGAGGGGGAACATCGCCGAGGACGGAGAGGGACGCCGTGCCATTGCCGAGGACCTCGGCTAGGTAGGCGGGGTCGACGGAGTCGCGCGTGGCCGCGTTTTTGGCGATGAGAAGATTGTCCAGATGCCTTCGGGCGTCAAGGGCCTGTTCGCGGAGGGCTGGCGCTTCGGCATTCCAACTCCAGGCGTCTTTGCCCTTGTTCGCGATGCCGGCGAGGAGGCGGGAGGCCTCCACCCATTTTTTTTGGGTGAGGAGGGAGAGGGAGGAGTTCCAGGCCTCGGAGACGGCCTTCCATTCCAGGACGGATCGCCGGAGGGAGGAGAGGGTCAGCTCCATGTCACGGTAGCCGCGGCCACCTACGGCGCGGGAAAGCTGGTCGAGAGCGCCCTGGAAATCGCCGCGTTCGGCGTGGGCTTCGGCGCGGTGGACAAAGTCAGCGGCGGCGGGGGTGAGCTGTTGCCAGGCCCGGTGGCCTACCCAGGAGAGAGAAATGGCGGCGGCGACGACGGCGATCTTCACTCCGATTCGGCTGGAGGGCCGGGCAAGCGATCCATCGAAGTAGACGAACTCGAACTGGCTGATGGCGATGCGGTCCTGCTCCTTGAGGAGTCGTTCCTTGTCGGAAGGGAGGGACACGTCGTTGACGCGTGTTCCATTCTTGCTGTTGAGATCGACCAGCCAGCAACCTCCATCGGCCTGTCGTCGGATTTCCGCGTGTTTCTGGGAGACGAGTTCGCTGGGAAAACGGAGGTCTGCATCGGGGGAGGAGCCGATGGAGAGAACGGGTTTGTCGAGGAGGATTTTACGTTTGCCTGCCTGAGGGGAGGAGAGAAGGAGCCAGGAGGGTCCCCCGTTGGCGTGGGAGGATGGGTCGGGCTCAACGCTCAGGCAGGCGTTGCCGAAGGAGAACTGGTCGCCGATTTCGAGGCGATGTTTCTGGACGCGTTTACCTCGGAGAAAAAGGCCGTTGGTGCTTTGGAGATCCTCGATCCAGAGAGTCTTCCCACGGGAAAACACGCGCAGGTGTTCGGTGCTCACGCCGGGATCGTCGGGAGGAGTTCGCCAGGTGCAGGAAGCTCCCCGGCCGATGGTGAGTCCCTCAGGGCCGATATCGGCGGCGTCGAGGGTATGAAGGGTGGTCTGGCGGTGTTCGAGGCGGAGATGCATAAGATCACCAATCGTCCCTGCGGACAGTGGAATGGCGCTGGTCACCGGGGTTGGAGAAGACCCCTTTGCAGAGGTCGGCGATCTGGCGGACCCTCGCTTCCTGCAAGGCGAGCAGAGCCTCGGAGCGGGCAATTTTCTGGGCGTTGAACCAGAGGCGCTGCTTCTCGCGCAGCCGGACCAACATTTCCTGGGACTCCGCGAGAAGGAGGGCATCCCTGTTGATCGCGGCGCGGCGGCAGGCCTCGAAAAGGCTCTGTTCCAGGCCGGCCCAGAGGGAGGGGGCGTTGCGTTGGAGGTCCGTGCGGGCCCGGGCCAACAGGGGGGCGGCATCGGCGGGAGGTTCGACCGTTGAGCCGGCCCAGAAGGCCCGCTCGAAGGCCGGTTCCGCCTCCAGCAATTTGTAATTGATGATGGCCGAGGCCCGGACGCGTTCGGAGTAGGGGACCTCTGTTCGGACACTCAGGAGGCGGTCTTGGTAGAGGCAGAGGCGTGCGACGCCGAACCAGGAACCGTTTTCCTGGTGGGTGTAGGAGACCATGCGGAAGGGGATGCCGTTCTCACGCCCGAAGAAGTTGAGGCTCGAGGGAGGGTCGAAGTACCACCCGGTCCCACGGGCCCGCATGCGGTCCTGCCAGTCCGCGATGGCCTCGGGGAGGCCCATGTGGAGGAAGCGGGGGTCAGGGAGGTCGAGAAGCTCGATAACCATGGGGATGTTGGCGTCGCGGGAAAGCCAAGTGGTGGCACGGATGGTGTTGGCGTCGGGGGTTTCGCTGGACCAATTCGGGGGGGCGGGAATGCCGATTTCATATCCCCCGCGAGGGGCGGGGATCACCGCGGTGAGGTAGACGCCATTCTTGTCGACAGGCCATTCGAAGAGGGTCTCGGGAGGCTTGGACTCGGGCCAGAGGAGGAAGACGGCCACGACGAGGAGGATGCCTGTGGCGATGAGGAGGGCCATGCGTTTGCGGGGTTTCGCACGTTCGGCCTCGCGGAGGGCCTCGATGTCTTCCGGGCGAAGGACGCGTGTGGCCATGGCCCGGGTGTGCTCGTAGGCGTCGCGGGTCTGTTCGATGGCGTCCGGGTCGTCGGGAGGGGGAGGAGGAGGTGGTGGTGGAGGTGAGGGAAGTCGACAGGTGGGCGGGGGAAGCGAAGGGCCCTTGGCGGTCTCAGGTTCTGGAGGGGACGCCGGGACCGGGGCAGAGGTCCGGGAGGTGGGGACGGCGGTGGGGGGCTCGGAGGCCGGCGCGGTCGCCTCCTCACGGGAAGGCCCGTCATCGTCGAGCCGCAGGCGGGTGGCGGTGCCAAGGTGGAGAACTTGGCCGGGGGTGAGAAGTGAGATGAACTCGATGGGGTTCCCATCCACCCGCGTGCCGTTTGGGCTGAGGTTTTCGATGGCGACCGCCTGGCCACTGACTTTGAGGAGGCAGTGTTTGCCGGAAACATCCGGTGCGGCGATACGAACCGAGCAGGATCGGGAGCGCCCGATGGTGTTGTCGCCCGGCTGCAGGATGCCGGTGCCATCGAGGAGTTCTCCCTGGAGGGGGGTGAGACGGAAGGTCATTTCGACATGTTCCCGAGGAAGTTGCCCATTCCGGAGGACTGGACACGGATGATCACAGGGGTGAAAATAATGATGAAAACGGAGGGAAGAATGAAGAGGGCCATGGGAATGAGCATGAGGGAGGGGGCGCGTGCAGCCTGTTTCTCGGCTTTGTTGAAGCGGTCCCGGCGGATTTCCTCGGCTTGGATCTTGAGGGTTTTGGCGATGCTCGCGCCCATTTCCGCGCTTTGCATGACACTGGCAACCAGCGATTGAAACTCGGTAAGCTGGATGCGGTCAGACATGGCCTTGAGGGCTTCCTCACGGCTTTTCCCGAGTTCGATTTCGCGGAGAAGCCGGCCAAACTCCTCGGCGAGGGGACCGCGGAGGCCTTCGTGGACAAGGTGTCGGACGGAGGCGATGAAATCCTGGCCCGCTTCCATCGCCACAGTGAGGAGATCGATGGCGAAGGGAAGGGAACGGGCCATTTCTTCCTGGCGGCGGCGGGCGACCCCGCGGAGCCATGCCTTGGGGAAGATCGCGCCCAGGAAGGCTCCAAGGAAAAGGGCGCCGACCGTGGCGCCGGGATGGAGGCTGAGGAGGAAAGTGAGGATGGCAAAGGAGACGCCCAGGAGAAGAGCCAGGAGGAGCTGGAGGCCGCGAAGCTGGTCTGCGGAGAGGGGGAGGTTGGCAATGCGGGCGAGCAGATTGAGTTCGTGGTTCGCGGAGGGGGAGCCGAAGCGGGAGGCGAAGGCGCGGAGTCCGTTCATCTCATGGTGGAAGGTGCGCAAGAGGGGGGGGAGGCGGCGGATTTCCTCCGGTTCCCGCGAGCCACGCAGCGCCGCAGGAACACCCAGCACCAGGAGGAAGACGGCGGCGAAGGCCAGAATCTGGGCAAGCAGGGTTTCCATGTCAGACCCGGATCGTCACGATTTTGTTGATAATGAGGAAGCCCACGACCTCAAGGACGGCCACGATGCCTATCGCGGTCCAACCGGTGGAGGTGGTCAAGAGCGGCATCATGAGCTGCCGGTCCACGAGAAGAATGATGAGAAATGCGGCAAGGGGGGCGGAAGACATCGCAATCGCCTCGAATTTACCCTGCGCCGTCATGGTGGAGAGTTTCTGCTGGAACTCGGTCCGGGCTCGAATGGTTCCGCTGATGCGCTCCAGCACCTCCGCCAAACTTCCTCCGGACCGCATGGTCAGGCGTACGGCCGTGGTCAGCAGCAGCAGGTCCTCTCCCGGCATCCGCAGGGAAAGGCGTTCGAGGGCATCGGGGAGATCGACACCGAGCTGGTATTCACGGAGGAGGAGGCTGAACTCCTCGTGTGCGGGACCTGTCATCTGCCGGGTGAGCATTTCAATGGACTGGGGCAGTGCGGCTCCGGCGCGAAGGCCGTTGGCCAGCCCGAGGGTGATGTCCATGAGCCGGGCGTTGAAGGCGGCCTGTCGGGCGCGGATTTTGCGTGCCAACCAGAGGCGGGGAAACTGGAAACAAAGACCGCCCATAAAGAGGCAGGCGAAGAGGAGCAAGGTTTGGTGGAGCACGCCGAAGGCAAGCAGGAGGGCGCCCGTGAGGCCTCCACCAAAAACCGCGGCGCTCCAGCAGGAGGCGGCCAGACGTTCCGGAGTGCTGAAGGGGTGCAAGGGACCGCGGGGAGCTCCGCGGGATGCTGCGGCGGCCCGGTCGGCCCCGGCCTGTGCGACAAGAGGGGTGAGGCACCAGACGGCGGTGGAGACGGCGAAGAAGACCAGGGCGAGGGTCAGCAGCTCGGCCATGGGATTTTCCGGGGTGGAGGCGAGAGAGGCATGGGGTCAGACCTTGGGAACGAAAACATTCATGTCGACGCGCAGGTCTCCCTTGCGCTTGAGGTCCTCGACGAAGCGGGGGATGTTGCCCGTGGCGGCGAACTCGCCCTGGACCTTGCCCGTGGCGGTGAACCCCCTCTGCTTGTAGAGGAAAATGTCCTGCAGGAGGATCATGTCCCCCTCGCGCCCCGTGACTTCCGAGATGTGGGTGATCTTGCGTGTGCCGTCGACCAGGCGACTCTGTTGGACGACGAGGTCGACGGCGGAGGCGATCTGTTCGCGGATGGCGGCGGAGGGGAGCTCGAAGCCTGCCATCATGACGAGATTCTCCAGTCGGGAAAGGGCGTCGCGCGGGTTGTTGGCGTGGAGGGTTGTGAGGGAGCCGTCGTGGCCTGTGTTCATCGCCTGAAGCATGTCGAGGGCCTCGGCGCCGCGGCATTCGCCCACGATGACCCGATCCGGGCGCATGCGCAGGGAGTTGATGACCAGGTCCTGGATACTGATGCGGCCGCGTCCCTCGATGTTGGGCGGGCGGGTTTCCAGGCGGACAAGGTTGCGGTGATCGAGTTTGAGTTCGGCGGAGTCTTCGATAGTGACGACCCGTTCGGCACGGGGGATGAACTGGGACAGGACGTTGAGGAGGGTGGTCTTGCCGGAGCCAGTTCCCCCAGAGACGATAATGTTCATGCGTGCCCTCACCGCCTCTTCGAGGAAAAGGGCAATGTCCGGGGTCATCGACCCAAATCGGATCAGGTCGTCGGTCGTCAATTTTTCCTTCGCGAACTTTCGGATGGTGACGGAAGGTCCGTCCAGCGCCAGGGGAGGGATGATGGCATTCACGCGGGAGCCGTCGGGAAGGCGGGCGTCGACCATGGGACTGGCCTCATCGACATGGCGGCCGATCGGTTCGACGATGCGCTGAATGATCTGGATGAGGTGGCGGTTATCCATGAAGGCCGCGCCCGTCTCGGTGATGGCGCCACGTCGTTCCACGAAAATACGGTCGGGGCCGTTGACCATGATCTCGTCGATGTTCTTCTCGCGGAGCATGGGGGAGATGGGTCCGTAGCCGACGAGTTCGTCGTGCATGGCCTCGCGGAAGAGGGAAAGATCGATGTCCCGCGGGAGTTCGTGCCGGATTTCGCGGATGACAGCGTCGAGGGCCCTGGAGAGTTTATCCAGCATCTCCTGGTTCTCGACCTCCTTGGTGGCGATCTCGCCAAGGTTGAGCTTGGTGAGGACCATCTCGTGGATCCTGCGCTTCAGCGCCATCATCTCGCGGGTGTAGAAAAGGCGGTAGGGTGCGAACTGGGGATCCATTTCCGGATGCCCCTGATCCTTGGGTGTGGCGGAGGGTGGGGGCGGAGGGAGGGGCGTTGCGGGAGGATCGGGGGTTCCGGGGGCTTCGGCGTAGAGAAGCACGTGGCCTCCAATCTCAATTCGGTCCCCGAAGGCGAGGGGGGATGGAGCCTGAATGGCTTCGCCGTTGAGGCAGGTGCCATGGGTGCTGCCGAGATCCTTGAGGAAGTATTGCCCGGAGAGGCGTGTGATGGAGGCGTGCTGGCGACTCACCTGGTCGCCCTCAAGAACCAGGGCGCAGCCTTGCCGACGGCCGATCAGGAACTCGGCCTCCTGAGAGGAGAGGTCGAGGGGGGCGGAGCGGGTGGAAGAGAGGAGAAGAAGGTAGGGCATCAGTCCAGAATGGAGGTTTTGTTCGCGCCGGGTTCCTCAAGGGGACGGAGGGAACGCTGGCGGTAGGGCGCGCCTTCGCGGAGGGGGCTTTCACCCGGGGCGGCGGGGGTGTCGGCATCTTCCCCGAGGGGACGGTATCCCCGCTGTTCCGGTTCCTGGGCGAGGTAGGGGCTGACCAGGATGAGGACATGCGAGTCGGACTTGAGGCTCGATTTCTCGGAGAAGAGCCAGGATAGGACCGGGACGCTGCGGAGGAAGGGTACGCCGTCCTTCGAGATTTGGTCCATCATGCCCCGCATGCCCCCGAGAACAAGGGTATGGCCCAGAGGGCAGTTCACCGAGGTGTCGATGCGATTTCGCTTCAGGTCGTAGTCACCCCCAACGGGCAGGGGGTAGCTGAGTTCCAGGTCCAAGTCCATTTTCACGCTTTTCTCGTCGAGGAGGCCCCCGCGGACGCGCATGATGAGGCCGTAGTCGATGTCCTCGAGGCCGACGGCCTGTTCGGAGGCGACACGGACCTTGAGGGTGCCGCCGCTCTGGTAGGACTTCCATTCGGGAGTGTCGTTCCGGAAGGTCATGTGCGCCCGCTCCATGAAGCGCCCGGGACCGTCGCTCTGGAAAAATTGCAGGGACCCTTGCAGCCCGGCGGAGATGCTGTAGCCGCCCGTGAATCCACTGCCCCCCCGTCCCCGGCCAATCGCCCCCTGGAACGCTGCGGAGGTTGCGTCAATGGCTAAGAGGCCGGCCTTGGCGAGGTTGACTCCGATCTGTTTGTACTCTTGGTCGCTGACGCCAATGAAGGCGACCTCAACCTCCAGCATGGTGGGAATGAGTTCCACGTTAAGGACCGTCCGCACACGGGGGTCGTCCTCCTGGAGGTCGTCCTCGGGCTTGTCGGAAAGAACCAGCCATCCATGCGACCGAATGACATTCTGGAGACGCGCGACGTCGCGGTCGACGTAGAAACGGGAATCGATAAAAAGGCTGTTGCCTGAGAAGCGGAGGCGGACCTGGCCGGGCTGGAGATCGTCCTCGGGGCCGGTCACCCGGAAGCCGGCGCGTTCCAGGGATTTTTGGAGTTGCTGCATGACCTCGGGGGCCGGACGGAAGACCGCGAGGTTGAGCACCTGTTTGCCATAGACAGGAAGGACTTTCTGCAGGAGTTTCCAATTGTCGATACTGTTGACGACGCCCTTCACGACGACACGGGGGCCGTTGATGGAGAGATCGAGTTCGGGCAGACTGTCGAGGTCCCTCATCAGGCCTTGCAGCACGTTTTTGACATCCTCGATGACGGAAAAGCGGTAGACGAGGGTGCGGCCGGAACCTGCGACGAGAAGGTCGGTGCTTCCCGGGGCGATGCCAGAGACTTGGAGGCTGCGCCCGCCGGTGAGCTCGACCGCGTTGAGGATGTCCTGGCGAGCGACGGAAAACCCTTCGATGACGAAGGGGGTGGAGACGATATGGGTTCCGCCGAGGGTGAGTGTAATCATTTCCTCGGGTGGATTCTGGGCGGGAAGATGAAAAAGAGGGAGGAGGAGGAGGGGAAGGAGGAGGCGGAGACGGTGGCACATGGGCGTTGATCCTCGTTCAGGGGGTTGCGGGGGCGGCGGCGCGGTCGGGAACCAGGGGGACGTTCACGGGTTCAAGGCCGCTGAGCAGGGATTCGAAGGTGCGGTCGTCCACCACGCCGGCGTCGAGGCGGTTGAGTCCGCTGGCGTCGTTGGGACGGCGGAGGGCGACTTCGATGTCGCCTTTGCGGTAGGCCGCAAGGAGGGTCTGTGCCTGCTGCGGGGGGAGAGCAAGGATGATTTCGGAGCCGGAGGAGCCGGTACCCTCGACGCCAACATCCAGCACGCGGACGCGGGGAAAAAGAACAAGGGTCGCATCGTTTTTCTGCAGCTCCTGGGCGGCGCTGAGGTCCGCCGAACGAATTTTACTCTCGACCGAAAAATGTCCAATCACCGCCACTTCGTCGCCTGGCTGAACCAGGCGGCCGATGCCGCCGGAAGGCAGTTTAAGGGCCACAGCCCATTCCCCCTCGCCCACGATGTTGGCCAGGGAGCGGGAGAGGCCCACATCGGAGAGGAGAAGGTAGTCGTTTTCGGAGATGGCTCTCAGGGCCTTCTGGCCGATGACCATGTCCTTGCGCAGCCAGCGGATCGACTGCATCGGTTCGGCCGAAGCCGGAATGGTTTTGGCACGGATCATGTCTTCGGTGATTTCGGAGCCCTGCTCGACGACTCGCACTGCCGCCACCACCTGCACGGTCTCCTCCTCCTGCAACTTCTGTGCCCTCAACAGCCTCCCCACAGCCAATACGGCAGCCAATCCCAACAAAACAGCCAACACCAACGGAACAAAATTCTTCATAAGGTTTTTCCTTGAGGTTCCATTGATTCTACTAGGATGTGTGCCGGCACGCAAGAATCGATCCCCCAAAAAGAACAGGGGAAACCGGAGGCTGTTCCGGGCGGGGAAAAAGAATCAGATACAGACGATTTCCGCGAACTGAAGGAACCGGCCGAAGGATTGCACCTGGATCTGGTGTTCCTTTCGCCAGCGGTGAATCACACGACGGTCAATGCGGCTGTTGCTGTCGTCGAGGATCACGCGGCAGTGGGGATGCAGGGCCCCGCGCATGACCGGGAAAAGGCCGTAGCGACCGCTGTCGGTCAGGTGCTGTGCGGGTCCGTCACATATGACGAGGTTGAAATTGCTGGAGAGGGAGAGAGAGGGGAGTTGATACCAGTCGAAGGCCCCATAGGAGACGATGGGGGTATGGTGGACGGTGACATTGGGGAGTCGGTAACGTTCGACGAGCCTGCAAAGGCGTTTATGGGAGGCGGAGTCATGTTCGAAGGTGTGGACGTGGTGTCCCCTGCGGCCGGCGGTGATGCCGAGGAGGAGGGTGGAAAGACCGCTTCCGCATTCGAGGACATCGCCGGGGGTGGAGGCGGCTTTCGCGGCCATGTGACGGAGGTAGCTACGGCGGTTTGGCCGGAAGCCGAGCACGGCACCGATCCATTGCAGGTCGGCGATCATGTAAGAGGGAGGAGTGCAGGAAGCGTCCACAACCCGGAGGGCGGCGATGGTTTCGTCGAGGCGGTTGAGGGGGTGTGGGCATCCCATGCGGATGCGGGAAGGAAGTTGCTTGAGGAGGCGACGGCCGCGGCAGGAGGGATGGCTCATCCTTATCTTCCTTTCCAGTGGTTGCGGGGCGGGCGTGCGGTTCTTCATGTCTCTATCCTACCCCAACCCTCCTTTTTGGGTAAGCCCCTAAATGATGAGAATTTTATTATTATTTCCTATGGCGACATTATGGGAGGCGGAGAGCCCCCCGTGAACGCTGGCGGAAAGGCGGGGGGACTAACCCTTGGTGTGGGGCAGATGTCCCCGGACCGCCCGGTAATCCGGAAAACGACGAGAAAGGGAACCCTCCCAGTTGACCATAAAACTTGCCACCTTTTCCTTTTCCTTTCACGGGGAGGACGAGCCCATAGGATAAAGAGAAAGAGGGAGATGGCTTGCGGAAACCGTAGAACAGAGGAAGATAGATGGATGTCGACGGAATCGAACGCCAAGTCTGGCAACCCAATGAGCCTAGAACAGGAGGTCTCTGGATGCATAGAGGATGTTCCGGAGGGGAATGGGGGCAGAGAAAGCGGGGAGGCCGGCCGGATCCTCGTGGCGGGAGCAAGCGGGTATGTGGGGGGAAGGTTGGTCCAGCGCCTCGTGGAACTGGGGCGCAAGCCGAGATGCCTCGCACGTGAACCGGAGGGTTTGGTGGCGCGGTATGGGGAGGCGGTGGAAACGGTCAAGGGGAACTTAATGGAGCCGGAAAGCCTCGGACCGGCGCTCGCAGGCGTGGAGACAGCCGTTTACCTTGTGCATTCCATGGGGGCCGCGGGGGATTTCGAGGCCAGGGAGCGGGCCTGCGCGGAGAATTTCGCGGCCGCAGCCCGGGCCGCCCGCCTGCGAAAAATCGTGTATCTGGGGGGATTGTGCGATGAGCGGACGGATCTATCCCCGCACATGCGCAGCCGCCATGAGACGGGCAGGATCCTGAGGTCGAGTGGGGTTCCGGTCCTGGAATTGAGGGCATCGATCGTGCTGGGCGCGGGGAGCCTCTCGTTTGAGATGATCCGGGCCCTGGTGCAACGGCTGCCGGTGATGATTACGCCAAAATGGGTACACGTGGCTGCCCAACCGATCTTCATCGGGGATTTGGTGGAAATTCTCAGGCAGGCCGTAGACCTGCGGCGGGTGGAGAGCCGGGTGGTGGAGATCGGGGGGGCGGAACCAACGTCCTACCTCGGAATCATGAAGGCCTACGCCACTCAACGGGGCCTTCGCCGTGTCTATGTGCCTGTCCCGGTCCTCAGCCCTTACCTGTCCAGTCTTTGGCTGGGTCTGGTGACCCCTTTGTTTGCGCGCGTGGGCCGACGCTTGATCGAAAGTGTGACACACCCCAGTATTATTCGCAAGCCGGGCGCGGAAAGCCTTTTCTCGGTGAAGCCGCTGGGAGTGGAGGCATCGGTCCGCGCGGCACTCCGCGAGGAGGAGGAGGGTTTTGCGCAGACCCGCTGGAGCGATTCCCTCACCGCGGGACAGACCCACAAAACCTGGGCGGGCTTGCGTTTCGGGACAAGGCTGTACGACGTGAGGACCCACGAGGTCGCGGCTCCCTCCCGGTTGGTTTATGAGGCCTTTCTCCGCATTGGCGGCCAGAACGGATGGTATTACGCCACATTCCTCTGGAAGATGCGCGGCGCCCTGGACGAACTATGCGGCGGCGTGGGCATGCGCCGAGGCCGGAGGCATCCGTCCGAACTTCGGCCCGGCGATGTTCTGGACTGCTGGCGGGTGGAGGTCGTGGAGGACGGGCGACGCCTGCGCCTGCGGGCGGAAATGAAACTGCCGGGACGGGCCTGGCTTGAATTCGAGGTCTCCGATCTGGGGGAAAGCAGAAGCCTCCTGCGGCAAACCGCGGTGTACGACCCGCTGGGTCTCTCGGGAATCCTCTATTGGTATGCGGTTTATCCTCTGCATGAGCTCGTTTTCCGAGGGATGGTCCGCGGGATCGCCCGGCAGGCGCTGGCCGGGAAACAGGGCTGAAGGGCGGCGGGCCGGGGCGGTACTCAGGGGAGGTGCGGCGGGGGAGCGAGAAGCGCGAGAAGGGCGAGCGGGATGGGAAGGGGCGGAAAAGGATCGGCATCCGGAAAAGCCTCCGCTTGGCGGCGCAGGAGGGATTGGTCGGAGGCACAGTCGCCCCCTTCGGTGAGCCCGGAGCGGCGGGGGTTGAAGGCGAGGCATCCGTATGGTTTGTGGGTGGGGGGAAGGGTGCAGCCCAGGGTGGTTCCCGCAAAAAAGGGGCAGGTGTAGGTGCGGCGCAGCGAGCGGCGTCCGTCGCCCGGTTCGTGGTCGAGCCGATAGCGGCGGACACATTCGCGAAGCTGTTCGAACAGCGTGGAATTCCAGCGGCCTTGGGCCTGGAGGCTCTCACGCATGTCGAGAGCTTCGGCACGGGTGATGCGCATGGAGTTTGCGACAAAGGTGCAGCAGACTCCGGAGCAAGCGGCGCAGGATTTCCCCTCCGAGGCGAGGTGCCGCATGTGATGGAGGAGCTCGGCCCGACGCGGGCCGGGGGGGACGGGATCATCGGCGGACATGATAGAGGAGGAACGTCGGGTTTTCTACGGCCCGGTTGGCAAGGCGGTCCATCCAGCGGGTCCAATCGGGGTGAATCGAATACAGGGAACGTTCGCGGGGGCCAAGCAGGATCCAGCGGAACCCAAAAGCATGGAGCACGGCGTGAAGGCGATCCTCTGTTTCCGCCTCGTAAAGCAGGGCGGGATTGGCATGGGGGACCCCAGGCCTCCATTGGGCCTCATGCCCGGGCCACCCGACAAGGGTGTCCCCGGCTGTCCACGTCCCCAGCAGGCTGGTATCGGCGGCATAACTTTCACCGACGGCTTCGGCTATGAGGTCCCCGGCTCCGACGAGGCTATCGGCCACGGAGAGCAACTGGCGGGTGTCTTCGGGCAGGGATGCCCAGGCGTCCAGGGAACGGCGGGGGGCCGCGAAAGCCTCGCCGCAGAGACGCGCGGAATAGAACCAGGCTGGCAAGGCGAAAAAGGGAAGCAGGAGCGCGGCGCGGCGCGTGCGGGGATGCCGAAGGGCCTCCGCCATGCCGGCGGCGGAGGCGAGGGCGAGGAGGATCCATGCCTGGTAATACAGCTTGAACACGGTATTCATGCGGTTCTGGAAGGCGTCGCGAACGACGAGGAGTTCACAGAGGAGGAGCAGGCCGAGGGCGAGGAGGGGAAGCCAGCGTGCGGTTCGGAGCGTAGTGGGGAGAAGAAGTCCGGCGAGACCGGGCAGGAGGAAGGCGAACACCGCGAGTAGATCGATAAGGGAGCTGTGGCCGAAGCGGTTGGGGGAGATGCCCTGAAAAAGTCCGCCGGAGGCCGTGGGCCACAGGAGGGGGAGCATGCAGGCGAGGGCGTAGAGGGGGGGGAGGAAATCGGAAAGGCGGAGGCGTCGACGGGAGAGCAGGCCGATGGCGAAGAGCCCGAGTGCGGCGGGGGCCTGCCACGGATGGACGCGCCAACTCCACAGCACGGCCAGTGCGGAGGGAAGACAGAGAAGGAGGGTCGGCCGCCGGGCTCTGCCAAGCTGGACGGCACCCGCTACCCCCAGCAGAAATGGGGCGACCCCAATCAGATGCGCATGGTTGTCGCCCAGCCAAAAACTGAAAAACGGAAATTCGGTGATCAGGGAGGTGTCCCCGTCATACAGCACCCGCGTGGCCCGCCACCACCACCAATGTCCTTGCGCGCCAAACAGGGCGTCCCATGCCCCGCGGGGGGTGGAGGCGAAAAGGCACAAAAGGACGGAAAGGGCGCCGCGGAGAGGAAAGGGGCGGCGGGAGGGCATCCCTTCTGCGCAAAGGAGCACGCAGAGAGCGAAGAGCGCGGCCTGTGTGGTGTTGACGGCGATGGGAGAGTCCTGCCCGGCCAGAAGAGCCAGGAAGGCGAGCATTTGGTGGCCATCTACGTAGTAGCTGGCGGGCGCTCCGGCGAACCAGGCATCACGGATCGGAGGCTCGGAAGCGGTCATGGCCGCGCGCATCCACATCAGGTCCATGGGCTGTTCCGTGTGGGCGACAGCGGGGTCGGCCGCGCGGAGCCACCCCCAGAAAAAGAGAGAGAGGGAGAACCAGGCGACTCCTCGCCGGAGGGAAGCGACCAGGCGTGGGCGGAGCGCTGGAGGCGGGAATCGCCACCAGAGAAACCCTCCCGCGCCAAGAAGCAGCATCCAGAGCCCCATTCCGTGGCCGGCGCCCATCGACAGCCTCCATTGCAGTTGGGCCGCCAGAATGGCCACAAAAAAGCCTCCGGCGGGGGCGAGCGCCGCCCCGCGGTCGGGCCGCGCCCCGAACACCCGACAGGTCACAGGCCAGAAAAGAAACGAAAGGAGAGCGAAAACGGCCAGGACGGACAGAAGGGGAAGCCACCAAAAAAAGGAGGAGAGGGGGGGCATGGGCTGGAATCGGAGAGGAAGCTGGGCCTGGATTATGGGTTCAGAGGGGGCGGCCTTCCGCGTCGAGCCGTCGGTTACGGCTGCGGTTTCCGGAGGGATCGGTGACGGACCAGGAGACAGCCCCGCCGGGTTCTACGCGGAAATGGGACAGGCGTTGACCCGCGGTTCCCGCAGGGCGGATCCAGCGGATGCGGGAGCCGTCCGCACTCACACGTACGACCACGGGGGCATCCGCCTCCACGCCCTGGGTGCCAGGCAGGCCGAGGCCCGGCAGCCTGGAAAGGGCGATGGCTCCCAGAAGGAGCTCCCCGTTCTCCGCGACCGAGAGGTGAACGGGTTCGAGAAGGTTGCCGCCAAATAGACTTTGCCACAGAATGGTTTGCTGGTCGGAGGAAACTTCTGCGACAAACCCGATATTCCGGAGCCCTACCTGATCGATGAGTCGCAGGGTGCGGGCCGGGCTGACAGGCACCTCCCCGAGGGAAGGAATGAGGCCAACGATGTAGACGCGGTTGCCAGGGCCGGTCCGGGTGTCCGCAAGAAATGTTCGGGGAAGTCCGCCCGGGCCGGGAAGTGGCGTGGGGGTCGGCGGAGGCGGCTCGGGAAGAGGAAGCCCCCCGTTGTGGCCTATCGAGAGCCCAAGGAGAAAAAGGGTGATTAGCAGCGCAAGCACCACCCAAGGCATGAGCGGGTGATCACGGGAAGCCGGCGGGGGATGGGAAAGGACAATGGCGGCCAAGGGACGGGAGGAACGGCGTGCAACACGGCGCGACGAACTGCCGGGCAGGGAGGAGGCGCGGGGAGAGGAGCTGCCGGGCAGGGAGGAGGCGCGGGGAGAGGAACGCTTCGGCGAGGAGCGGGGTGAGGGAGAAGGAATGAGAAATCCGACGCCACAGGCGGGACATTGGGCGGCCTCGCCCACATCTGCGGCCCCGACACAGAGCCGGGTGTGGCAACTCGGACACTGGAATTCAAAAAGGTTGGTTTTCATCCCGGGGCTTCCCCCTATGGGCCCTCTTGTCCTGGGTCAAGTCTCTTGCAGGACTTCGGCAAAGGCGGTGGCGCGTTCGGAATCAAACACCGCAGGAAAGGGGGTCAGAGCCTGGGCGAGAGCGGCACCTAAGGCCCGGCGGGCTGCCTCGGGGGGGCTTTCCCCAAGCAGAAGCCGGTTCATCAGGACGCCGGCCACCGTGTCGCCACCTCCAATCGGATTGAGCGGCTCGATCGAGGGTTGCACGAAATGGCGGCCGCGTCCACCGTGGTGGAGGAAAGCCGGTCGCGAACCATCGGTGATCAGCAAGGCTCCCGCGCCCAGGGAGAGTAGTTTCTCCGCGGCCGCCCCCACGGAGTCGCATCCGGTCGCCTCAAGGGCCTCGGCACGGTTAATCTTGACCCACTCGGGGCGTTCAGGCAGCGCGGCAAGCAGTTCGGGCCCCTTGGCATCGAGGAGAACAGGCCGGTGACCGGCGCGGGCGCGGCGGACCAGACCGGCATAGGTTCCGGCGGGCGCGTTGCGCGGCAGGGAACCGCAGAGCAGTACGCCGGCGTGCCCAGACAGCGCCTGGTCGAAGCGAGCATGGAGTTCCGCCCATTCCGGAGGGGAGACGGGGTCCGGTTCCTCCACCAGTTCTCGGATTCGGCGCCCCTCAGGATCGAGCAGGGTCTGGCAGAGACGGGTTTCGGCACGGGTCGGAACCCAGACAGCCTCCAACCCCTCGGCGGCAAAGAGCTCCCGCATACGCTGACCTTGCGCTCCCCCCGCGAAAGAGAGCAGGGTGGCGCGTCCCCCGTCGTGGTGGACCGCCCTCACCGCGTTGGACGCCTTCCCCCCCACGGAGAGTCGGAGGGAGGAGCAACGAACGACATCCCCCGGGGCGTCCCAGCCGGGAAAGCAGAGCTCGCGCTGGAGCGCGGGACTGGGACCGACGGCCAGTAGGGGAAGGTTCACCGCGTGGGACGGTTGAGCGTTTCGCGTAGGTTGGCCAGGCGTTGGCGCAGTGAAGGATCCTCTTTCTCCTTCTCCGCGATCAGACGGCAGGCGTGCAGGATGGTGGCATGGTTCTTGCCGAAGGCCTCCCCGATGGCGGGAAGGGAATGGGAAGTGAGGTCGCGGCAAAGGTACATGGCGACCTGTCGGGGCAGGGCGATGTTCGCCGGGCGCTTCCGGCTCAGAATGTCGCTGTAGCGGATGTCGAAGTGCTCGGCGACCGCCCTCTGGATGCGCTCCATCGTCAGCGGGGCCGGTGCCTCGTCGTCCAACGCATCGCGCAGCAGGCGCTCCAGAGCCTCGGATGTGAGCTCACGGTTGGTGAGGGAGGCGAAGGAAGCGGCCCGCACCAAGGCTCCCTCCAGTCGGCGGACATTGGCGGCGATGCGTTCGGCAATGAACTGGACCGTGGAGTCCGGCACCCGCATATCCATCAACTCCGCCTTTTTCCTCAGGATCGCGACGCGCGTCTCAAATTCAGGGGCGTCGATCTCAGTGACCAGCCCCCATTCGAAGCGGGAAACGAGGCGGCGCTCGAGGCCGGCGATCTCGGAGGCGGGCCGGTCACAGGTCAGGACGATCTGCTTGTGCCCGTCGAAGAGGGCATTGAAGGTGTGGAAAAATTCCTCCTGCATGCGCTCCTTGCCAGCCAGGAACTGAACATCGTCGATCAAGAGGATGTCGGCCCCGCGCAGTCGGTTCCGGAACTGCGTGAGCTTTCCGTTCTGCAGCGCATCAATGTATTCGTTGACGAAGGTCTCGCAGGTCAGGTAGCACACGCGGCAGGCGGCGTTCGCGCTGTGGGCGAAGTTTCCGATCGCCTGCATCAGGTGGGTTTTGCCGAGGCCGACGCCCCCGTAGAGGAAGAGGGGGTTGTAGGCACGGGCGGGGGTTTGCGCAACGGCCATGGCGGCGGCATGCGCGAATTCGTTCGAAGAGCCGACGACGAAGGTTTCGAAAACGTAGCGGGGATTCAGGCTGGGACGGGAGGCGGGGGTGGAGGGGCGTGAGATCGGGCGGGAAGGGGGTTCGGGGGCGGTTTCCTTTCGCGGGGCGGATTGACGCAACCCGGGGTCGACCACCAGCACACAGTCCAGCCGTTCCCCCGTCACCGCCGTGATCGCGTCCGAGATCATGGGCAGGTAGTTCTCCTCCAGCCAGGTGGAATAGAAGTCGTTCGCCACACGAAGTTCCAACCGATCTCCTTCACGGCTCCCCGGCTGGATCACCGCGATCCACCGCTCAAAAATGTCTGAGGAGAGGGATTCGCCCAGAAGGCCGCACACCTTCCGCCAAAGCTGCATCGTCTCTATGTCAGGGATTGTTTCCGGCATGGTGGGGTGACGTTTCTCGGGTTCAGTTCGCATCGGTTCGTGTTTTCCTTGTGCAAGGGGATCGGAATGAGTTATGAACAGGTTGTCCACAGCCCGCTCCGGTCGCCTCAAACCGGGGTTCGTTACCCTAATCCGATCTGGACGGGTTGGACAAGCTGTTACGCACACGGAAAGCCTAAAAAAAAAACGCCCCCACACGTGGTGGGTTAACCGCCAGGAGTACACAACATGTGGAAAATCACATCCTTTCCTAAAAAAACGCTTTTCAAGAGGACGAAGAAAGGAATGGGAAAAGAGCGGGGGAGGGTGGGGGAGTGGGAGACCATTCATATCCAAGGAGATAAGGTATGAGCGCCCGGCCATTCACAGGGCCGGTGTTGCTGGTGGGAGGCGGTGCGGACCGGGAGGATGTGCGGTGGGCCGCGGGATTCGACGCCCCGGACCCCTTCCTGTTCCTGCTCCACGGAAACCGTCGCCATGTGGTGGTTTCGCCCTTGGAGCTGGGGCGGGCGCTTCGTACGGGGAATGACTTGGAATGCCACGGGATTGACGATCTGGGGCTGGAAGGGGAGGAGCGGCGCAGCTACGGGGCACAGGCGGCGGCCTTGTTGCGGCGGCTCCATGTGCGCGAGGTGGGCGTAAGCGCGCGTTGCCCGGTGGGCCTGGTGCGGCAGCTGGAGGAGCGGGCCGTGCGGGCAACCGTGCTGCCCGACCCGGTTTTCCCGATGCGTCTTCAGAAGACAGAAAATGAAATCCTTGCCTTGCGGCGTTCGCAGCGGGCGGCCGTGGCCGCCATGAAGGCGGCCATGGGACTGATCGCAGGTTCGACACCGGGGAAGGGGGGGCGGCTGGAAGAGGGCGGGCGTGTACTGACCTCAGAACGGGTGAAGACGCGAATCGAACAGGTTCTGCTTGAATCCCAATGCGTGTGCGAGGATCTCATCGTAGCCGGAGGCGAGCAGGGCGTCGATCCCCACGAGCGCGGATCGGGGCCCCTGCGTGCCGGGGAGACGGTGGTGATGGATATCTTTCCGCGCTCGCGTGTGAGTGGGTACTGGGGAGACATCACACGCACGGTGATCCGCGGCGAGGCGACGCCCGAACAGCGGCGTCTGTACGCCACCGTGCTCCGGGTCCAGAAGGCCGCAGTGGGACGCGTGCGCGCAGGGGTGACGGGAGCCGAGATCCACGCGGGGGTTTGCGCCGACTTCGAGGCGGCGGGTTACCGCACCGGGAAGGTGGACGGGATCCCGCGCGGGTTCATCCATTCGACGGGCCATGGGGTGGGGCTGGAAATCCACGAAGGGCCCTCGGTCGGTCCCTTGGGCGGCCCGTTGGAGCCTGGACAGGTCATCACCATCGAACCGGGACTCTACTATCCCGGAGTGGGCGCAGTACGCATCGAGGATACGGTGGTGGTGACGGAGACGGGCTGCGAGCCGCTGGCAACCTGCACAAAAAGGTTCGAACTGTGAGTTTCGTCTGGGGCCTGGCCCTGTGCGCGAGCCTGGGGTGGCTGGCCCTGCGCGTGACGGCACAGCGCATGATCTTCCCGAGGTCCCGCCACTTCCGCGCGCGGGCGGAGGATGCGGGACTGCCGGTGGAAGAGGTGGTGTTCGCGGCGGAGGACGGCACTCGCCTGCATGGCTGGTGGTTTCCACACCCCTGCGCACGCGGCGGGCTGATCTGCTGCCACGGCAATGCCGGCAACGTCTCGGACCGCCTCTGGATGGCACAGGACCTCGCGGACCTCCGGCTCCACAAGCTCATCTTCGACTACCGGGGCTATGGGAAAAGCGGAGGGCGCCCCTCCGAAAAAGGAACGGGGCTCGACGTGGCGGCCGCCTGGGACTTCGTCCACGCAAGACTTGGACATCCCGAACGCCCCCCAATTGCCGTCTATGGCCGGTCGCTGGGCGGTGCGGTCGCCCTGCAACTGGCCACATGCCGGGAGGTGAGGGCGCTGGTGCTGGAGAGCACGTTCACCTCGATCCTCGAAATGGGCCGACGTCACCACCCTTGGCTTTTGCCCGGGCTGACCTGCCCACATCCCTACCGATCCGACCTCAGGATCCAGCGGATCAAGGCTCCTGTATTGGTCGCGCACAGCCCGGACGATGAAATCGTCCCCTACGATATGGGAGTGCGCCTGTACGAGGAGGCCCCCGAACCGAAGCGCTTCTGCGGACTGCACGGAGGCCATGCGGAGGCGGGATGGCAGACATCGCCCGAGTATGCCCGGATCTTTCGGGAGTGGCTCGATGCCGCCCTCGATGGTTGACAGGCCCACGGGCCTGCGCTACGGAAAATTCATGAAATTGATCTTCCCGCGGATGTTGTTCCTGCTGTGGGTGACGGGGTGCGCGACATCCCCGCCCGCGCCCTTCCATCCGGAGACTCTGGGCAATCAGGCCTTGCTTGGGGTGCTGGTGGAACCGAGCACCCCGGAGGACACAGCCGTACAGGCGGCGCGCGTGCTCCGGCAACGCTCCCTCCTGCCCGCGGAAGTGTCCCGCATCGTCGACGCCCTCCCGGGCGCACGCTCCGAAACACTGCGCCAGGAGATGCTCGGGGTGGTGGTGGCAAAAAAGGCCACGGAACACTATGCGGGCCTCGTGGGGCGGATCGGGGAAGCTCCCTCGGCCGAATCGGCCGCGGCCTACCTGCACAGCGCCCGCGCACTGCTTCCAAAAAGCCCAAGGCTCCGGGACGACCTGCGGCAGGTGGCCCTTCACGATCCACGCCCCTTGCTCCGCACCGAAGCCGCACGTTTCCTGGTGTCCGATTTCCCCAAGGACGCCGCGGCTGTTTTCTGCGAGGCCCTGGCCTCCGAGACGAGCGCGACGCTTGCCACCTTCCTGGCGGAATATCTCGCGGCCCGCGGCGGCACAGAGTGCCTGGAATTGTTGACCGACATCAGCAACGACCTAGAACGCCCCTATACGCCCGACGACTTCCTTGGGCCTTCCTTCGGAGCAGAGAGCGTCCGGGCGGCGGCGGTACGCGGCGTGGAGCGGCTGCGCCGCGAGCGGCAATGAGGCCGCCCGTGGAAGGGGGGATCAGGCGAAACGCGCACGATGGGCCCACAGGCCCAGCGCCGGATTCCCGATGAAGAAAAACCGTTCGCCATCCCGTTCGTGCCAGCCGGTCCCCAGTTCCTCCACCGGATAACGCGCGAGCTGCTCCGACAGGTCGCCGTAGGCATAACCAACCCCTTCGACCTCATCACGCGAGAGTTTTCCGGGGCAGTAGGTGACGCGGAAACGTCCCTCACTGGACCCATGAATCAGGTGCGCCGCCGCAGAAAGGTTGTTCCGCAGGTCCTCGTTGTCGCGCACAAAGCCCATGATCTCCGGGGTCGTCCGGTAACCGTACTTGCGGATCAGTCGATCGATCTCGCGGTCCTCCCCAAAGGTGCCCACCTCAGGACCCAGAACCACCAGCTCCCCGCCGTCGGCGATCGCCATGCGGGTTCGGTAGATGGCCTTGTTGCCAAGCCAGGTGCTGTGGAACTCCTCGGGATCCAGGTACACAACGATCTTGGAAGGTGCCTCTTCCAGAAGGGTGAAATTGACTTGGAGGGAAAGCTCGGCGGCGCGTTCGAAGCAGTCGTGGTGGTCGCCGATGAACAAGCCCCGGGTCACGAGCCCCCCCCGTCCATCGGGGCCGACGACGGTGTGAACATACACGATGGGAAGGTGGCGGCAGAAGCGGTCGGCCGCCTCGTTGAGGATGCGGCGCAAGGGAGTGTCGGCCCGGCCCATCATGCGTTCCATGCCGTAGGCCGCACCGATAAAATGGGACTCGTTGATGCCCAGAACGCCACCGGTGCCAACAAAAATGTTCTTGGTGTAATTGGCCATGCCGATGACCTCGTGGGGAACGACCTGCCCGATGCTGAGGATGAGGTCGTGTCCCCCCTCCCAAAGGAGGCGGTTCATCTGCGCGGGCCAGGGCTTGTCGTAGATCCCCCCCGTGGCCTCCCTCACGAAGGAGGCGGGCACCTCCCCGACCGTCACCACGTCGTTGCGCCAGTCATGTTCGCGGATGAGGGAACGGGGAATGCTGGGATACATGCGGTCGAGCTGCCAATCGGGCATCGGAACGTGGGTTCCAAGCGCGGGCATCACATCGACCAGGGCGTCGCCATAGTATTCGTGGACCATGCAGGTGAGGGGCCCCGCGCGCGAATTGAGCCGAGTGAAGTCAGGAGGAACGGCGAGGACCTTGTTGCGGGTGCCGAGAGCGTCCAGTGCCTGGAAGAGGAGGCGCCTGAGGTCGGCTTCGCTCAGGACGGTGGTGGGGGAACCTTCGGCGAGGAGGAGCATGGGGATCGGGGGGCTGGGGGCTGAAAAACGCCAGGGGAGCGACCCGGGCGGGGACACTTCGCCAGTCTAGCGGGTAGACAGGAAAGGGGAATCCCAAAATGCGGGGGAGGGAGGCTCAGGCAGGGAGACGGCGGTGGGCCTGAAGGTGATGGACAACCGATAACAGGCCTACCCAGGTGAACCCGATACTGTAGATGAGCAGGAAGGGGACAACCCAATAGCGGTCGTCCTGGTAGTATTCGAAGCTTGTCAAGGTGCAGTAAAGCCCCAGCAACACCTCGGCGATCGCGAGCTTGGGCATGCGGAAGTGGTAGTTGATGCACTGGGCCTGCTTCTTGTCCCCGCTTTTTGGAGTACGCACAAAGCCAGACTTGCGGCCGCGGAGGGCTTCCCACACGGCCTGGCTGTTGGAGATGGCAATGCCCACCCCAAGGATGCTCAGAAGCGGCAGGAGCGCCAGCCTCCTCCAAGGCCGCGGATGCAGGGCACACTGGGACACGGCATACATCACGGTCGGGGCGATCGTGGCCAGGATCAGGAAGAGCAGACCCATGGAAATCTGGAAGGAATAGCTCGCGTACCACGTGAACTTCAGGAGGGGCAGGGCCATGAGGGAGAGCCAAAGCATGATGGGGTGCACCATATAGTGCGTCATGTGCAGGCTGGATTGCAGTTTGGTGAACAAGGGCAGACGGGAGGAAAGCACCGCAGGCAGAAGCTTCTTCGCCGTCTCGATCGAGCCCTTCGCCCAGCGGAATTGTTGCGACTTGAACGCGTTGATGTCGCACGGGATTTCGGCGGGCACGACGAGATCGGGCAGGAAGTAGGGTTTCCAACGCTTGAGCTGGGCACGGTAGGAGAGGTCCAGATCCTCCGTCAGCGTGTCGTGTTCCCAGCCGCCGGCATCGAGGATCGCCTGGCGCCGCCACATGCCGGCCGTCCCGTTGAAGTTCATGATGAGTTCGTTCCAGGCGCGGGCGGTCTGTTCGATGGTGAAATGCCCATCGATCCCGATTCCCTGCGCCCGGGTGAGGATATTCTCGGTTTCGTTGAGATGGCCCCAGCGGGCCTGAACCATCCCAACATCCGGCTTCATCACCATGACCTCGACCGTTCGACGGAGGAAGTCGGGCGGAGGAACGAAATCGGCGTCGAAAATAGCGATGAAGGGGTCGTCATTGGCGGACATGCCCGCATCAAGGGCACCGGCCTTGTAACCCGTTCGGTTGTCGCGCCGGAATACGTCCACCCGATGGCCGCGGGTGCGCAAGTCAGCGGCGACACGGTCGATCAGGTCACGGGTGGCGTCGTTGGAGTCATCGAGCACCTGCAGGGTGTGCAAGGAGCGGGGATAGTCCATCGCCGCGCAGGCACGCATGCATCGCTCGATCACGTTGTATTCGTTGTAGACCGGGATCTGGGTGGTGACGGGTGGAAGATCCCCATCATCGTGGGTCCGGGCGAAATTGGCCCTCAACCTCTTGATTTCAAGACGCATGCGCCGACGGCGCCGCACGGAGAAGAAAATTAACACATAGAGGTTCACGGCGAAAGCCATCATCCAAGCCGCCGGGATGACATAGGACCAGATGAGGATTTGCTGCAACCAGAAAGGAAAATGCGCGTTCATGCGCGCGGCTATGTATGCCAATCCGCCCGGGAATACGAACACAATCCATCCTAATTTGTCGGGGAAGGCCTGGACTTGCCAAGCGGGAGCAGCTGCAATAAGGAGGACGAACCGTCGGATAGGATTCAATCTTTCCTGGAAAAACCGGACCCGGAGAGGTTGACCTTTTCCCCCCCACACCCATATTGAGACGTCATGACCGAACCCGCTGCCCCCATTACCCAGGATCTTGAGAAGCATCTCGAGGAGGTCCGCCGCCTGATCGCCCGTACCCTGGGGGAAACCGCGCTGAGAGGACTGGTACGGGACTCGGCCAGCCTGATTGGTTTGGGGGGCAAGATGCTGAGATCCCGTCTGGCCTTCCGGACGGGCCTGGCAACGGGAGTGGACACCGGGTTGTTGACCTATGGGGCGGCGGCGGTGGAGATGATCCACACGGCCAGTCTGTTGCATGACGATGTGATCGACGGGGGAGTGCTGCGGAGAGGAATGCCTACATTTTGGATGGAGAAGGGCAGTGCCGGGGCGATCCTGCTGGGTGACCTGCTGCTTTTCAAAGCGATTGATCTGATCTGCCAGGTGGCGGACGGCCACCACACCCATGAACTGGTCCGCCTGACTGGCGAGGTGTGCGAGGCGGAATCCGAACAGGAACTGATTCTGGGAGCGGAGGATTCGAGGCTGGAGGTCTGCCAAAGCATCGCGCGACGGAAAACGGGGGCCCTGTTCGCCTTCGCGGCCCGGTTGGCAGGCCACGGGAACCCCAAACGCATGGAGGCGCTCAAGGAAGCGGGCTATCTGGTGGGAACGGTGTACCAATTGGCGGATGACATCCTGGATACCCGGATGGCCGAGGACTCCTCTGGAAAGACGCTGGGCACGGACGCGGCACGCGGGATTGTCTCGGCCGCACGCCTCGATGGTCTCGATCTGACCGCCCACCTGGATCACCTGATGGATGAAGCGGTGAGCAAAACGGCGGGGGACATGGCGGCGGAGTCGGGGATCCGTGCCTTTCTTGAGGACGACCTCCGGCCCGCCCTGCGGACCTTGCTGGGCTGAGGCGGCGCATGGCCCTCTCCCCCAAGGCGGCGCTGGTCGAGGGACCCGTCGGCCTTTCTCTCCTCCGAATGGCCGGCCCCATGACCCTGGGGCTGTTCATGAACATGCTCTTTAATCTCGTGGACACGTATTTCATCGGCCTGCTGGGACATCGTGAACTCACGGCGATGGGCTTCACCTTCCCTCTGGTCTTTTTTGTCACGGGAAGCGCGATGGGCATGGGAATCGGGGTGGCATCCTGCGTGTCGCGGGCCATCGGGCGTGGGGAAACCGAACGGGTGAAGCGGCTGGTGACCGACAGTATCCTGCTGGCGTTGCTGCTGGTGGGGCTGCTGGTGGGCGCGGGCCTGTGGGGAATGGACCGTGTGTTCCTGGCCATGGGGGCCGAAGAGGAATTGCTGCCACTGATCCGAGCCTACATGGTGCCGTTGCTCTCCGGAATCGCCTTCCTGGTGGTGCCTATGGTTGGCAACAACGCGATCCGGGCAACTGGCGACACCCTCCGCCCCATGGTGATCATGCTTTTCGCAGGGGTCACCAATGCCTTGCTGGACCCATTGTTCATTTTTGGCTGGGGGCCCGTACCCGCGATGGGTGTGAGGGGCGCGGCATTGGCGACTGTGGGTGCGTATGCCCTGGCCTTTCTGGCGATGCTGTTCCTGCTGGGTGCCCGTTACCGGCTGCTGACTTTCCGGCTTGGCAGCCTCGCGGCGGTGCTGGGCTCTTGGAAGGAGGTGCTGGTGGTGGCCCTGCCTGCGATGCTCACCAACCAGATGATCCCCGTCGCCAACGGGGTGTTGACGGCACTGGTTGCCCGCCATGGCGGCGAAGCCGTGGCGGGGTGGGGCGTGGGTATCCGCCTCGAATCCCTGATGATGGCCCCCTTTTTCGCGATGAGCGTCGTCATGGGCCCCTTCGTCGGGCAAAACCATGGCGCACGCAAGGCCGGGCGCATCCGGGAGGCCCTGCGCTTCACCGGCTTCTACTGCCTGGGCCTCGCCCTGCTGATCTGGGCAGCGGCGGCCGCAGCCGCCCCGTTCATCGCCGCCCGTTTTTCCGACAACCCCCACACCCTTCGCGTCATCCAATTGTATCTCTGGATCGTACCGGCCAGCTACGGGGTATTCGGTTGGAAGCTCCAATTCACCTCGGCCTTCAACGCCCGCCGCATGCCCCTGCATTCCAGCGCGGTCTTCCTTCTGCGCTTCTTTGCGTTCATCATTCCCCTGGCACATGCCGGAAATGCTTTCCTCGGCCTGCCGGGGCTCTTCGCCGGCATCGCCCTTGGGAACCTGCTCGCCTGCCTATCCGCCATCGGCCTCCACCTTCGCGCCTTTCATTGACAGCCCTTCCCCGATTCCGTATGAACGGGGAGATATCCCCAGGACCCACGCCATGATTGAAAACGCCATACAGAAAGCCGCCGTCCTCATCGAGGCCATGCCCTACATCCAGTCTTTCCGTGGAGCCACGGTGGTGGTGAAGTTCGGGGGGAGCATCCTGGACGCGGAAGAGGCGTATGCGGACATCCTGCGGGATGTGGCGTTCATGGAGATCATCGGGATGAGGCCGGTGTTGGTCCACGGGGGAGGGAAGGCGATCACGCGGCGGATGAAGGAGGCGGGGCTGCCAGCGCAATTCGTGAAGGGGCTTCGGGTGACGGACGCGGAGACGATCCGGATCGTGGACGAGGTGCTGAACGGGGAGGTGAACCCCCAGGTGCGCGAGGTGCTGGAAAGATACGGGGCGCTAGCCACCGGGGTGAGGGGACAGGACATTTTTGAAGTCTCCCGCCACACGGAGATGGATCCGGACACGGGAGGAACCCTGGACTGGGGCTTTGTAGGGAAGGTGGAGTCGGTCCGGGTGGGGCCTGTGCTGGAGGCGCTGGACGCGGGGAGGGTGCCGGTGGTGACGCCTCTGGGGCGCGACGCGGAAGGCAATATTTACAACATTAACGCCGACGAGGCGGCGGGGGCGATGGCCCGCGAGCTGAGGGCCCGGAAGCTGGTGTTCCTCTCCGACGTCCCCGGTATCCTGCGCGATCCCAAGGACCCGTCCACTCTGATCAGCACGCTTCCCCTCGAGGAAATGCGCACCCTCATCCGCGACGGGATCATCGCCGGAGGAATGCTTCCCAAAGTTTCCGGCGCGGTCAAGGCCTTGGAGGCCGGCATCCGCAAGGTTCACATCATCGATTCCAGCATGCCCCATTCCCTCCTGCTCGAACTCTTCACCGAAAAGGGCGTCGGCACCGAAATCGTGGGCCACGGCTCAGGTCACTCGGTTTGAAGGGACACCGAAGGTCGTCGCACCTGGGGACGCTCAGGGCGGGGAAAGAAAAGCACGCGCTTCTTCGGTCCGGGCGTGCCCCGTGAAGCGCCGTAACCAGTCCTGGGCAACGCGTCTGGCACGGCCACGGTCGTTCAGACTGTCACGGTGAAGGGTGGCGACCATGAGGAGCAGCTCGGGGTTGTCGGCGGCGGCGGCCTCCGCGCGTTGGAGGGTGTCGCGGGCGAGGGAGGGTTGGCGGCCTGCGACGGCCGCCTGGACAACCCCCTCGAGGGCGATGGACCAGTCAGGGGCAAGGGCGAGGGCCCGTTGGAAGCTGGTGAGGGCGGAGCCGTGCTGGCCTTGCTGAAGGAGGAAGCGGCCGAGGGCGGCGTGTCCACGCGGGGAATCGGGGGCGAGGGTGGCGGCGGCGCGGAGGGCGCGTTCCTCGAGGCCTTTTCGCTGGGCCCGGCTGGCGCTGGCGGCGGCGCGGAGGCACAAGTGGAGGGCACGCGGCTGGTCTCCGGCACGCTGGAGGTCAGCGGCCTGGCGGAGGAGATCCTCCACCTCGCCGCGAAGGGGGTCGGGTGCGGCGACGCCGCCAGTGGCAATGCGCTCCGCGAGGACTTGGAGTCGCTGGCGCACGGCGAAGGAACGTGGCGAGTCGGGTTCAAGGCGGAGGAAAGCGTTGTAATGGGTGGAGGCTTGCACGGGGTCGAGGCGCTTGTCGTCGAGCAAGGCGGCAAGGTTGAGCTGTGCGGGGGGGTAGTCGGGGTCGAGGACTACGGCCTGTTGGAGCAGGTCGCGGACAGATTCGGCGGGAGCTCCGTCCTGGCGGCGAGCGAGGGCAAGGGCATTAAGGACGCGGGAGGAGGGAGAACGGGTCCGGGCCTGTTCCAGGAGATCGACCGCCCCGGAGGTGGCGCCGCTTTCGAGTGCCAGGTTGGCGAGCAGTTCAAGGGCTTCGGTCCGGGAGGTGTCCGCGGCGGCGAGGCGAAGCTGGGTGGCGGCCTCCTCGAGTCGGCCTTCCATCACCAGGAGGGCGCCGAGGTTGTACCGGGGGGCATAGGCGTCTGGCTCTCGGTCCAGGGCAAGGCGGAGGGCCTCCTCTGCGGGGCCAGGTTGTTGCAGGCGGCCTCGGGCGAGCCCGAGGGCTTCCCACCAGAGGGCGGGGGCCTGGCCATCCGCGTCATCCCGGAGCGCGCGGCTGAGAAGCCGCTCGGCGCGCGCGGGTTCTCCGCGGTTGAGGGCCTCGATGCCACGGGCGGCTTGGCGTTCCGGGGAGCCTCCGCAGCCGGCGGAAAGCAAGAGGATCAGGCAGGCGGGCGTCGGAAAGAAGGCGCGAGCAGTCATGATGCACGGACTATACCGGCGGTCCCCCCTCCCTGCAATGGAAATACGTCCCCGGCTGTAAGCTTTCGCCAGCCCGTGCGTACTTATATCTGTCGGCTTCACCGGCACAAACCAACCCCCTAGGAGTTCAAAACAACATGCGCACATTGCTTACGTCCCTTCTCTTGCTGACCGTTCCTTACCTGCACGCGGAGGAGCTTGCCATTGACAACGCCCACGCCGCCATCACCTTCTCCGTCTCCCACCTTGTGGTCAGCCGCACCCATGGTTCCTTCAACACCTTCGAAGGAAGCCTTAACGTGGTCGACGGCCACCTCAAGGGAGCCAAAGCCGTGATACAGGTCGCGAGCATCGACACCAAGAACGAACGCCGCGACGGGCATCTTCGTAGCGCTGATTTCTTCGACGCCGAAACCTTCCCCACGATCACCTTCGAGGGGACCAAGTTTGAGAACGGAAAGCTCACCGGAAATCTCACCATCAAAGGCGTCACCCGAGAGGTCGTTTTGGACGCCCAGTTCGTCGGGCCGGTCAAAAACTTCCAGAACCAAGACGTCTACGGCCTCACCGCGGCCACCACGATCGACCGCACGCAGTTCGGTCTCACCTGGAGCAAGACCACCGAGGCGGGCGGCTTGGTTGTCGGAAACGACGTTGACATCCGCATCAGTGTCGAAGCCGTCTCCCCCTGAGCCTCCCCAAAGCTCTACACCCACCTCCCCCGCCGAACCTCTGGTCCGGCGGGGGTTTTGTTGGCTTGCCAAACGCCGAAGGTAAGTCCATACATAAAAGGACGATGCCCACCCATGTCCACGAACTGACGCCCCCATTTGCCGACAGTGACGCAGCCGGTGTGGTTCATTTCTCGAAGGTGGCCGTGTATGTCGAGCAGGCTGAGCACGCGTACCTGGCGAGGCTCGGATTGGAGGTATGGTCAGGCGGGGAGGAGGGGCCCGCGTGGCCACGGGCCGCCTTCTCCGCTGAATATTTGGCACCGATCCTCCCCCTCCGTCCGCTCCGCGTGGAACTCGACCTGCTCCGCCACGGCCGCAGCTCGCTCACCTGGGAATGGCGCCTCCTCGACAGCACCGGAACCAGCCTCGCACGCGGCACGATGGTCACGGTGCACGGCAGGCGCATCGACAGCGGCTTCATTCCCCAGCCCTTGCCGGACGCCCTGAAAAACCCACCCGCAACGTGAAAGCGGGCTTGTAATGGATTCAAAAACAGGGAAAACGCCCATAGGCATGCCCATTCTAGAGTTTCGGAACGTCACCAAGCGCTTCGGCGGTTTCACCGCCGTGGACCGAGTATGCCTGGAGGTGGAGAAAGGTGAGGTGTTATCCCTTCTGGGTCCCAGCGGCTGCGGGAAAACCACCTTGCTGCGGATGTGCGCGGGTTTCGAGAGGCCGGACGAGGGACGCATCCTCCTCAACGGGCGGGACATTACGGATCTTCCGCCCAACGAGAGGCGGGTGAACACGATTTTTCAAAGCTACGCCCTGTTCCCCCACCTGAGCGTCTATGAGAACATCGCCTTCGGGCTACGGGTTGCGCGGCGTCCGGAGGCCGAGCTGCGCGCCGAGGTGGAAAAGGCGCTGCACACGATGCAGCTCCACGGCCACGAACACAAGAAGCCTGCCCAGATCAGCGGCGGCCAGAAGCAGCGGGTGGCAATCGCCAGGGCCTTGGTGAACAAGCCGGAAATCCTCCTGCTCGACGAACCGCTGGCGGCCCTCGACCTCAAGCTGCGCCAGCGCATGCTCGTGGAGCTGGACGCTCTCCACGACGAGGTCGGCATCACCTTCGTGATGGTCACGCACGACCAGACGGAGGCGATGGCGATTTCCGACCGCATCGCGGTCATGAACAAAGGCAGGATCGCCCAAGTGGGCCGTCCCGCAGAGGTCTACGAGGCCCCGCACACCTCCTTTGTCGCCGCCTTCATCGGCGACACCAATTTCTTCGTCGGATCCATCGCTCCGGCCGCGGACCCGGACTATTCGCTTCTGCGCATCGATGGCTTCGAGGAAATCCTGTGCTACAACGACAAGAAGCTCCCCGCCGGCCAGGAAGCCTACCTCAGCGTGCGCCCGGAGAAGTTCCGCATCAGCCGCGAGCGCCCCGCCCCCGCGCCCCGCATCAACGCCTTCCCGGGAAGAATCTCCGACATCATCTACGAGGGAGGGCTCACAGACTATTGGGTCGACGGCCCCGCGGGCTACCGCGTGACGGTGACCCGGTCGCACCAGCGCTTCGCGCTCGACGAGCCCCCGCTCCAGTGGAACCAGGACGTCTGGGTGAGCTGGCACGCAGACGATGGCTATATGCTGGACAAATACGACGAGGACGACGAAGGCCTGCTGCGGCTCCCCGTTTCCCCCGGTGCCGACACCCCACCCGCGGAGGCGTCAGATGCGCCATGAGCCCGCCCGCCGCGCACGCGCGGCGGAGAGGGCCCTCACCCTGCCCGCCCTGGCTTGGCTGGGCTTTTTCTTCCTGCTGCCGACGCTCAACGTCCTGCTGATCAGCTTCCGTCCTTCCTCCCTCAACGGTGGCATCGGCACGGGATGGACCCTCGACACGCTGCGCGGACTGCTCAACCCCAACTATCCCGCGATCGTCTGGCGGACCCTGTGGGTCAGCGGGGGGGTCACCCTGGGCTGCCTTCTTCCCGCGGTGCCGGTAGCATACTTCATGGCGCGCGCGCCGGAACGGTGGCGGACGCGGTTGCTGCTGTTGGTGATGGTGCCCTTCCTGACGAACTTCATCATCCGGGTCTTCGCGTGGAAAGTGATCCTGCATCCGGAGGGGCTGCTGGGGCGGCTGGCGTCGGGACTGGGACTGGTTCCACCGGGAGCGCAACTTCTGTACAACGTGTGGGCAGTGATCCTCGTCTCGGTGTACACCTATCTTCCCTTCGCGATCCTGCCGATCTATGCCGCGGCGGAGAAATTCGACTTCTCGCTGATGGAAGCGGCGATGGACCTGGGCTGCCGCCCACTCTCCGCCTTCCGCAAGGTCTTCCTGCCTGGCATCCGTCGCGGTCTGGTTTCCGCCACCCTTCTCGTGTTCATCCCCAACCTGGGCTCCTATGTGATCCCCCAAATCCTCGGCGGACACGACAGCCAGCTGCTGGGCAATGTGATCGCACGCAGACTGTTCACGGACCGAAACCTGCCGCACGCGGCAGGCCTGGCCTCGCTGCTGACTCTGGCCGTGGTGCTTCCCATGGTGGCCGCGATCTTTCTGGGGCGGCGGCGGGATGAGGCGGAGGAGGGCAGGGCATGAAACGCAGCTGCCTTCCCTTGTTCACCACCCTCGCGGTGCTCGCATTCTTCTACCTACCGGTGGCCGTACTGGTGATCAACTCCTTCAATGCCTCGCGCGGCGGCGGGCCCTGGATGGGCTTCACCCTGCAATGGTACACCCGCCTGTTCGCGCGGCGCGACATCTGGCGGGCCTTCGGCAACACCCTCGTCGTGGCGTCCTCCGCATCTGCCGCCTCGATGTTGCTGGGAACCATGTCGGCCTTCGCACTCCACCGCTTCCGAGGCCGCCTCCAGGACGCCCACCACACGATGATCTACACGCCACTGGTCGTGCCGGAAATCCTGCTCGGCGTCAGCCTCCTCCTCCTTTTCGTCGCCCTCGGCGTGGAACGCAACCTCACGGTCCTCTTCCTCGGCCACACCACCTTCTGCGTCAGCTACGTCGCGATGGTGGTACTCGCACGCCTACAAGACTTCGATTTCGCGGTGGTCGAGGCGGCCCAGGACCTAGGCGCGGGCCCCTGGACCATCCTGAGGCGCGTGCTCATCCCCTTGCTCGCCCCGGGCATCCTCGCGGGAGGACTGCTCGCCTTCACCCTTTCGATCGACGACTACGTGGTCTCCTTTTTCATCAGCGGTCCGGAGACGACGACTTTGCCGATCAAGATCAACGCGATGATCCGGCGGGACGCGCCGGCGCTGATCAACGCGCTTTCCACCCTCATGCTGTGTGCGACCCTGCTCCTGGTGGGGCTCGCACACCGGCTTAACCCGGAGAAACCCCGATGAAAACGATGACACCCTTCCTGTGCGCCGTGTTGCTGCTCGGCGCCGCCTGCTCCCGGCAGGCCGCCAAGCCCACCCTACTCCTCTATAACTGGGCGGAGTACCTCTCCGACGAGGTGGTCGCCGCCTTCGAGGAGGAGTTCGGATGCACGGTAGTGGTGGAGAATTTCGATTCGAACGAGGCGATGTACGCCAAGTTGAAGGCGGGCGGTGCAGGGTACGACATCGTTGTGCCCAGCAGCTACCAGGTGGTGAGGATGCGCGACGAGGGAATGCTCCAGGAGATCAATCCGGCTCTGGTGCCCAACCTCGCCCACCTCGACCCCGCCGTGAAGGCGTTCACACAGGACCCGCAGCACCGCCACAGTGTGCCGTACCTCGTGACCTCCGCCGGCATCGGCATCCGCCGCGACCGCATCCCCGATGCCTCCCCCACCTGGGCCCTTTTCGCCGATCCCGCGTACCAGGGGCGGATGACCTTGCTCGACGACATGCGCGAAACCCTCGGCGCCGCCCTCAAGTCCCTCGGCTTCAGCCTCAACAGCACCAGTCCCGCCGAGGTGGCCGCCGCCCGCGATGTCGTCATCGCCTGGAAAAAGAATGCGGCCAAGTTCGAGTCGGAACAATACAAAAACGGCCTCATCTCGGCTGAATTTTTCTTGGTGCACGGCTACAGCAGCGACATCCTGCAGGCAGTGGGCGAGAATGGGAATATCGAGTACCTGAAGCCGGAGGAGGGCGTATCGGTGGCCCTCGACGAAATGGTGATCCTCAAGGACGCCCCGAACCCGGAGCTCGCACACAAGTTCCTGGACTACCTGCACCGCCCGGAGGTCGCCGCCGCCAACATGGAGTGGGTCCAGGCCCTTTGCCCTAACCAGTCCGCCTATTCCCTCGTGTCGGAGGATTTCCGCGCCGACACCCGCATCTTCCTGAGCGCGGAGGAGCTTGCCAAGGCCGAGACGATCTTCAACATCGGCGAGGCGGAGCGCCTGTACATCGACGCTTGGAACGCCGTCAAGTCTGCCCCCTGAGCTGTTTTCCGAGGCCCGGAACGGCGTCCCCACGCGCCTTCCGGGTCCCGGAAACCGGAAAGACTCAGGGAAGGTTTGTTTGGAGGATGCGGAGGGCCCGGTCGAGTCCGGGGAGGTCCTCCAGGCGCCGGGCCTGCTGGAGGAGTTCGATCGCACGGGGAACGTCCTGGAGGCGGGCGTGGGCGATGCCCTGGAGCCAGAGGGCTTGGGCGGTTTGTCCGGGCTGGCGTGCGAGGCGTTCAAAGAGCGGGAGCGCCCGGAGGGGTTGATCCAGCTGGAGCCAGATTTCACCGGTGAGGCGTAGAAGGCGGGGATGAAGGGGGTCCGCGTCGAGGGCGGCTTCGCCGATGGATGCGGCGTCGGATGCTTTGTCTTCGGCGAGGAAGAGGCGCATGCGGACGAGGGCCGCCCGCGAGGCGTCGGCTGGCTGGGGAAAGGGTGAGGGAAGTTCTTTGAGGAGGAGGGAGGCGTTAGGTGTGTCGCCGGCAGCGGCGAGGGCCTCGGCGAGCTGAAGACGGAAGGCGGGATCGGCAAGAGGGGAGGGCTCGTGCCTGGCGCGATCGAGGGCTTCCGCGGCGCGGCCGAGGCTGAGGTAGAGCTCGGCGAGGCGCCGGCGGCCGGGGAGGTCGAGCAGGCGGAGACGGTCGGCGGTTTCGAGACGGGCGATGGCGGTGGGGATTTGACCGCGTGCGAGGGCGAGTTCGGCATGCAGGCGCCAGAGTTCAGGGCGGGCGGGGTTCTGTTGGAGGAGGTGTTGGAGGAGGGGTTCGGCCTCCTGGACACGTTCCTGTGCGACCAGAACGCGGGCGAGACCCTCGCGGGGAAGAGGGTCGTCGGAAAGGGGAAGGGCAAGGCGGAAGGCCTGCTCGGCAAGGGGGAGGTCGCCGGTGGCTTCCGCGGCAAGTCCGAGAGCCTGATGCAGGCGGGGCTCGCGTGGGGAGGCATCGAGGCCGCGTCGGAGGGGGGGCAGTGCGCGGGCGGGCCTGTCGGCAGCCAGGCAGGCACGGGCATGGGAGAGGACGAGGTCGGCATCGCCTGGAACTTTTCCGAGGCCGGCCTCGTAAGCTTCCACGGCCTCCAGCCATTTGCCGGAGGTGGCGAGCTGGTCGCCGATCCAGCGCGAAAGGAGGGGGTCGCGGTCTGCAGGAGCCACGGAGGAGGCCTGTAAAAGCGCTTGCTCGGGGCTGTTTTCCGCCAAGCGGAGGATGCGCTGAAGGCGCTCAGCCTCGGCACGGCCCACTTCGGGAGTGGTGGCGAGGGCGCGGGCAGCCAGGAGGAGGAGGAAAAGCAGGGGATGTTTCATCGTTCGAGCTCGAAGGTGATGCGTTGGCGGACGCGGACAGAGACCTCGCGTCCTTCGTGGCGTCCGGGGTGAAAGCGCCAGCGCTGGGCGGCCTGGAGGGTGGCGCGGACAAAGGTGTCGTCGGGGGCCGCGTCCAGCACGCGGGCCTCCAGGACCTCGCCGCTGGCGGTGACGGTGAACTCGAGGTCGACCCATCCCTCGATGCGGTTCATGCGGGCGCGGGGGGGGTAGAGGGG
>CAYLNG010000002.1:0-251394 GCA_964385155.1 uncultured Verrucomicrobiota bacterium | reverse complement strand
CCCTCCCACCAAAACGAGCCCCCCGCCCTGGCGGCACGGGTGAGGGTCACCTGTAGCCCTCCCACCAAAACGAGCCCCCCGCCCTGGCGGCACGGGTGAGGGTCACCTGTAGCCCTCCCACCAAAACGAGCCCCCCGCCCTGGCGGCACGGGTGAGGGTCACCTGTAGCCCTCCCACCAAAACGAGCCCCCCGCCCTGGCGGCACGGGTGAGGGTCACCTGTAGCCCTCCCACCAAAACGAGCCCCCCGCCCTTGCGGCGGGGGTGAGGGTCACCTGTAGCTAAACCCCTTTCCTACACCCCGGTCTTTCGAGCCCCCCGCCCTCGTGGCGGGGGTGAAGGTCATCCCCGCTTCTTCCCCCCCTCTGCGCCCTCCCACCCTCTCTGGTAAAACTGCGCTTTTCCTTAAACCTAAAAACGGTAATGGTTCGGGCGCATCTGCGGCAATTTTTTTGGCTGCAAGCACTTGTGCGAAACACTCAACATACCTTCGGGTATGCCTCGGTTTCGCACAAGCCCTTTCGCTCAAAGATCTTGCCACATCTGCATCCCTCCCATCACCGTTTTCAGGTTAAATCCGCGCGACGTCCAGCACCACAGTATCCCCGTTGAGATCCAGCACGTCGCCCTCCAAAGCGGCGTTCTCCACCAACTCCAGGGCCAGCACCTCCTCCATCACATACTTCCGATGTTCGGAAAGCGCCGCAAGCAGCGTTTCCGAACCTCGGAAAATCACACGGATCCGGTCGCTCACCTCGAAATCCTTCTGTTTGCGCAGATTCTGGACCCGGCTCACAAACTCGCGCGCCAGCCCTTCCTTCTCCAACTCCGGGGTCAGCGCCGTCTCCAGCGCCACCACAATCTCGCCCTCGCTCGCCACCGCCAAACCCTCCTTCGGATGCCGCGTGATCAGCAGATCCGCCGCGCCCATCTCGAACGCCGTTCCGTCCAGATCCACCGTCACCGTACCGCCGTGCAGCACCGCCGCGATCGCCGCCGTGTCCAGCTTCGCCACCTGTCCCGCACAGGGCTTGATCTTCGCGCCGAGTTTAGGCCCCAGCTCCTTGAAATTTGGCTTCGCGCTGTAAGTGGCCAGCGACGTCTCTTCGTCGCCGAACCAGACCTCCTTCACGTTCAGCTCCTCCATCACGAGATGTTTCAGCTCGTCGATGTTTTGCTGGAGGTTCATGTCGCGCGTCACCACGTGGATGCCCTTCAGCGGCATGCGCACCTTCAGATCGTACTCGCTGCGCAGACTCCGCCCCAGCGTCACCACCGTCTGCACCACCGCCATCTGACGGTCCAGCGCCGGGTCGCGGTGCTCTCCCGCGAACACCGGGAAATCGCACAAATGCACCGACTCCGCATCCGAAGGCCCACGCAGGTTCCGGTGGATCGCCTCCGTCACAAACGGCACGAACGGCGCGCCGATTTTCGACAGCGTCATCAGCACATCGTACAGCGTCGTGTAGGCCTGCGACTTGTCCGCGTCGTCCCCGCTCTTCCAGAAACGCCGCCGGCTGCGGCGGATGTACCAGTTGCACAAATCATCGATGAACCGTACAAACGGACGCACAGCCGACTGCAGATCATAGCCGTCCAGCGCTGCCGTCACATCCGCCGCCAGCTTCTCCAACTGACTCAGGATCCAGCGGTCCAGCAGGTTCGGACTCACCGACGTCTCCCGCCGCTCGGGCCCCCAGCCGTCCGTGTTCGCATAGGTCACAAAGAAGCTGTATGCGTTCCACATCGGGATCAGCAGATCCCGCAGGATCTGCCGCACGCCCTCCTCGCTGAAGGACAGATTCTCCGCCCGCACCACCGGCGAGTTGATCATGTACAGCCGCACCGCATCCGCGCCGCAGCGGTGGATCACCTCCATCGGGTCCGGATAGTTCTTCAGCCGCTTCGACATCTTCTGGCCGTTCTCCGCCAGCACCAGCCCGTTCACCACCACGTTCTGGAACGCGGGCTTGTCGAACAGCGCCGCCGCCAGCACATGCAGCGTGTAGAACCAACCGCGCGTCTGGTCCAACCCCTCCGCGATGAAGTCCGCCGGGAAACGATCCTGGAACCCCTCCGCATTCTCGAAAGGATAATGCTGCTGCGCGTAGGGCATTGCCCCCGACTCAAACCAGCAGTCCAGCACCTCCGGCGTCCTCCGGTACAGCATCCCGTCCTTCTCGAAAGTGATCCGGTCCACAATGTGTTTGTGCAGGTCCGTCACCACCTGCCCCGACAGCGCCTCCAGTTCCGCCGCCGACCCCACACACACCGCGTCCGAGCCGTCCTCCGCGATCCACACCGGGATGCAACTGCCCCAGAAACGGTTCCGCGAGATATTCCAGTCCTTCGCATCCGCGATCCAGTTGCCGAAACGCTTCGCCCCCACATACTCCGGCATCCAATGGATATCCTGATTCAGCGCCGTCATGCGTTCGCGCAGGTCCTCCACCCGCACATACCAGGCCTCGATCGCCCGGTAGATCAGCGGCGTGTCCGTGCGCTCACAGAACGGATAACTGTGCTGGATCGTCGACTGATGCACCAGCTTGCCCGCATCCTTCAGCGCCCGGATGATCCCCTTGTCCGCGTCCTTGCAGAACTGCCCCGCGAAATCCGGCGCCTTGTCCGTGAAACGCGCGTCCGCGTCCAGCGTGTCCACCAGCTCGATGCCCGCCGCGCGCGCCACACGGTAGTCGTCCTCCCCGTAGGCCGGCGCGATATGCACAATCCCCGTGCCATCCGCCGTCGTCACATACCCGTCCTGCAGCACCACAAACGCATTCGTGTGCCCCGCGAAATAGGGGAACAGCGGCTCGTAGCCCAGCCCCGCCAGCTCCGACCCCTTCATCCGTGCCACCACCTCGTACTCCTCCTCCTTCTTGTAGTACGCCCCCAGCCGCGCCTCCGCCAATACGTACACCGAACCCTCCGACACATCCCGCACCGCCACATACTCGATCTCCGGCCCCACGCACAACGCCAGGTTCGCCGGCAGCGTCCACGGTGTCGTCGTCCACGCCAGAAAATACGCCTCTCCCCCGAAACGCTCCCCGTCCCGCAGACGGAACCGCAGCGTCACCGCCGGATCCTGCACGTCCTGATAGTTCCGGTTCGCCTCGAAATTCGACAGCGGCGTCGTCAGCTTCCAACTGTACGGCATGATCCGGTGCGCCTTGTAGATGCGCCCCTTCTCCCACAACTGCTTGAACACCCACCACACGGACTCCATGAAGTCCTTGTCCATCGTCTTGTAATCGTTGTCGAAATCCACCCAGCGCCCCATCCGCGTCACCGTCTTCCGCCACTCCAACACATACGTCAGCACCATCGACCGGCACTTCTCGTTAAACACATCCACCCCCGCCTCCACGATCGCCCCCGTGCCGGCCAGCCCCAGCGCATCCTGCGCCAGCGCCTCGATCGGCAGCCCGTGACAGTCCCAGCCGAACCGCCGCTCCACCTTGTTTCCCCGCATCGTCTGGTACCGGGGAATGATGTCTTTGATCGTCCCCGCCAGCAGATGCCCATAATGCGGCAGCCCCGTCGCGAAAGGCGGACCATCATAAAACACAAACTCCCGCCCACCCGCACGGGCCTCGATACTCTTGCGGAAAACCCCCTCCGCCTCCCAGAAGGCCAGAACCTCCTCCTCGGTGCGCGCGAAATCAATCTTGTTGGATACGGCTGAAAACATGGTCCGCTCCCCCTACCCATTTTTCCACCAAAGAAAAGTTTTTACCCAAACCAGATTAACCCCAACACCCTTCCCAACTCCCCTCACTCCGGACCCTCTCTGAACGAGCCCCACGCCCTCGCGGCGTGGGTGAGGGTCACCTGTGGCTAAACCCTCCCCTTCAAACCAATTGTTTCGAGCCCCGTGGGCTTGCCCCACGGGTGAGCGTCACCCCCGGCTTCTTCCTCCCCATCCTAGCCCCACCCTCTCCGTGCCCCTGTGCCTACGTGAGATCCTCTCCCATCCCCCCCTTCCCCCACCACCCCACTTTCGCGCCTTTCGAGTGTTTTGTAGTCCACCCCTCTTCCCCCACACCCAAGCTTGCCTTTCACCCCGACCCCGCTACAACCCTTCCATGCCCCTCTCCTGGAACGAAATCCGACAACGCGCACTCCGCTTCTCCAACGCCTGGCAGGGCGAAACCCGCGAGTCCGCCGAACGACAAACCTTCTGGAACGAGTTCTTCGACGTCTTCGGCGTCAACCGCCGCGCCGTCGCCAGTTACGAGGAGCCCGTCCGCAAACTCTCCGGCAACTGGGGCTCCATCGACCTCTTCTGGCCCGGCACCCTCCTCGTCGAACACAAATCCGCCGGAGCCGACCTCGACAAGGCCCAGGCCCAGGGAATGGCCTACATCCGCGGCCTCGCCGCCGCCGGACGCATGATCGACCTCCCCCGCTACCTCGTTGTCTCCGACTTCCAGCGCGTCGCCCTCCACGACCTCGACGAAAACGGCGAAACCCACATCTTCCCCCTCGCCGACCTCCACAGAAACATCCGCCACTTCGCCTTCATCGCCGGCTACAAACAGCACAAACTCAACCCCGAGGACCCCGCCAACATCCGCGCCACCGAACTCATGGCCGAACTCCACGACGCCCTCGCCACCGGCGGCTACACCGGTCACGACCTCCGCCTCTTCCTCACCCGCCTCCTCTTCTGCTTCTTCGCCGACGACACCAGCATCTTCCCCACCGACGCCTTCAAACTCTACATCCGCGACCGCACCGCCCCCGACGGCTCCGACCTCGGCCCCAAGCTCCACCGCCTCTTCTCCATCCTCAACACCCCCGAGACCCAGCGCCAGGCCAACCTCGACGACGACCTCCGCGACTTCCCCTACATCAACGGACACCTCTTCGCGGAACGCATCGACTTCGCCGACTTCAACGCCGACATGCGCCGCGCCCTCCTCGACGCCTGCTCCTTCCACTGGGAACGCATCTCCCCCGCCGTCTTCGGCTCCCTCTTCCAGGGCGTCATGGAACCCCGCGAACGACGCCAGATCGGCGCCCACTACACCAACGAGGCCAACATCCTCAAACTCGTCCGCTCCCTCTTCCTCGACGACCTCCGCGCCGAGTTCGACCACATCCGCTCCCTCCGCGTCGCCCGCGACGAACGCCTCAAATCCCTGCAAAAACACATCGCCTCCCTCCGCTTCCTCGACCCCGCCTGCGGCTGCGGCAACTTCCTCGTCATCACCTACCGCGAACTCCGCCGCCTCGAACTCGACATCCTCACCGAACTCCACGCCAGGCGCGAGGGCGTCCAGTTCGAAATGAGCCTCGACGACGTCAACCGCCTCTCCCTCATCGACGTCGACCAGATGTACGGCATCGAAATCGAGGAATTCCCCGCCCGCATCGCCGAGGTCGCCCTCTGGCTCTGCGACCACCAGGCCAACCTCGAACTCTCCCAGACCTTCGGCCAGTTCTACCTCCGCATCCCCCTCAAAAAAAGCCCCCACATCCTCGTTGCAAACGCCTTGCAAACCGACTGGAAATCCCTCCTCCCCCCCCGAAAACTGCTCCTACATCCTCGGCAACCCTCCCTTTGTGGGCGGAAAATACCAATCCCCCGGGCAACGCGCCGACATGGCCGCCGTTACCCACGGCATCGACAACGCCGGACAGCTCGATTTTGTCACCGGCTGGTATTTCAAGGCGGCGGACTACATGCGCGGCACGCAGGTGGTCACCGCCTTTGTCTCCACCAACTCCATTTGCCAGGGCGAACAGGCCGGTACTCTCTGGAACCCCCTCTTCCAAAAATACGGCATCAAAATCCACTTCGCCCACCGCACCTTCCCCTGGGAAAGCGAGGCACGCGGCAAGGCCCACGTCCACGTCATCATCATCGGCTTCGCCCCTTTCGACGTCCCCCGCAAAACCCTCACCGATTACGAGGACCCCGAACGCCCCGCCTCCATCCACCCCACCAACATCAGCCCCTATTTGGTGGAAGGTTCCGACCGCGCCCTCACCAACCGCTCCAAACCCCTCTGCGACGTTCCCGAAATCTGCATCGGCAACAAACCCATCGACGGCGGACACTACCTCTTCACCCCCGAGGAGAAAAACGAGTTTCTTCAACTCGAACCCCAGGCCGCCCCCTACTTCAAACGCTGGTTCGGTTCCGAGGAGTTCATCAACGGCATCGAACGCTGGTGCCTCTGGCTCGGCGATTGCCCCCCGGACCAGCTCCGCAAAATGCCCTTGGCCATGGAACGCGTCGAAAAGGTCCGCCAGACCCGCCTCGCCAGCAAAAGCACCCCCACCAACAAACTGGCGGCCACGCCGACCCGCTTCCACGTCGAAAACATGCCCGAAGGCAGCTTCCTCGTCATCCCCGAGGTCAGTTCCGAACGTCGGAATTATATTCCCATCGGTTTCCTGACTTCGGAAGACGGCCTGTGCAGCAATCTGGTCAAGATGATGCCCAATGCCAGCCTCTTCCACTTCGCAATCCTGTCCTCCGGAATGCACATGGCCTGGATGCGGCAGGTCGCGGGAAGACTGAAATCCGATTACCGCTACTCCAGCAAACTCGTCTACAACAACTACCCCTGGCCGCGGGGAGTGACGGAGGCGCAGCGGGCGACGGTGGAGAACGCCCGCGCACGCCGTTCTGGACGCCCGCGCACGTTTCCCCACGTCCACCCTGGCCGACCTCTACGACCCCGTCACCATGCCCCCGCCCCTCGTGAAAGCCCACAGCAACCTCGACCACGCCGTAGAACGCTGTTACCGCAAAGAGCCCTTCCCCAACGACCGCGCCCGCGTAGAATTCCTCTTCCAACAATACGAAACCCTAACCGCCCCCCTCGCCACCACCCCCAAAACCAGGCGGGGAACCAAGGCAAACCGGAGACCCGGGCCCCTTCCGGAATGCAGATGACGATTGCCACACATTCACACCAAAAGTGTTGGAATTAGAGATGAATCAAAAAAACCCCTTCTCGGTCGAAATTCGCGCAGTGAGCCTATACGACCGGTTACATAGAGACTTCTCAGCAAAAAGTGATGAAATTCTTAATTCACTTCCGCAGTTCGTTCGAATGGGTTTAATTGAAAGCAAGGAAGCTTGGAGTAAGTTTGTTAATAAATATGATCTACTGACACTGGTTTCCACCAGCAAATCTCTCGAAGACTTGTCAGACATAATCGGAGTTTTCTCTATCTCCAAACGAATAACCCCGGATAAGACAGATATTCAATATCTAGAAGAGAAAGACTTCCGCTCAATAAAAATAATTAAAACACGCGACAAGGCTTTTAGCGTTCAAGATTTTGTGTTATCAATTGGATATCACGGAACCTTCCATCTTGAAGCAAATGAACGCCCTGAGCTAGAATTTCTGTATCGTGAGTTTATTTCAAAAGAAATTACCAAATCAACTCAATTAACCCTCGAAATATCAGAAGTTTTATTAAATAGCTTTAAAGAGATAAGAGATAAATTAGCCGGAAATAATAATGCATACTGCGACATAAATAGCAGGCAGCCAATGATTGTAAAGGCGGGCGAACTTATTAAGTTTACAAACCAAGGTGTAGCACAAAGGTTTGATAATTCATTTATGCAAATTCCTATTCGGGGACAGACATCACGAGGTGTTAGAATTTGTTTAGACGTTGAACTATTAAGTCCCATTGAAGCAGGTTATATTTTTTCATATGGCAACAGAAGAACGAGGGATTTTATTTCATTATCCTACAATTCCGGAGCGCTTGTGGTCACCAGTATGATTTCAGGGAAAAGAGAAAACATCATAACTTATAAAATTTCAAATTTTGTGAATAAAAAAAGTCACATTGAAGTCTGCCTCTACCCCACCGGAGAAATGCTTTTGTCAATTGATGGGAATATTGAGTCAATAAAGATATTTGCCAATCGGTTTGAGTTGTTTGATGGAAAACTGATGATAGGTAGCGACTTGTCAGGAAAAAATGCTGGATTCTTTTTAAATTCCTGCCTTTCTGTTGAAGCGGTTAGCCCTCAAGGAAAATTGTATGATGTATTTTTGGCCGGCCTAAAACACTTGAAATCAAACGAAGGAATTAAGTTGATGCCTGATACGAACAATAGAGTTTGCCTGATGTGATAATCCATCAATCCCCGCAACCGAAAAAGTCGAAGTGGAACACCGTCCGACAAAATTTCAATTCCACACCCCAATAATCATGGCAAGAAGATCCAAACGTGATAATTCGCTTGAAACGGCAAAGCTCATCACTGCCCTGATATTCCTGCTAGCATTGGGTTTGTCCGGCGGTGATTTGTTGCAGGCGGCGGAGCTTCTTCCGCTTCTCCTCATTGCATGCATCGTACTCGCCGTGATTGGATTTGTGCTTTATTTCCTGTTTAAAATAAACGGGCCTGCGAAGGTTCATCCGGGATTTACGAGAACGTCAACTACGTATCAGACCCACGTGGGATCCACCACCTCAGGTGCCGGACCCGTCATACAAGTCTCCGCACATCCCAATAACAATACTCCAATCCAACCCAACCCCCGTCCGGAACCCGTCCCTCAAAAGCGCTTTACCCGAGAGCTATTGGACCAACTGGAGTGGCGGCGTTTCGAAATGCTGGTTCAAGCCCTGTTCCAGGCGGAAGGCCAGATCGCTTCACGGATACGTGCCGGCGCGGATGGGGGCATTGATCTTGCGCTGCGGGAATCTCCACAGGGTCCCGTGACCGCCATTGTTCAGTGCAAAGCCTGGAAAGCCTACACGGTGGGGGTGAAACCTATCCGGGAACTTTTTGGGGTGATGCACGCCGAGGGTGTTCCCCGCGCTTATTTCTTCACATCAGGTCAGTTCACCTCCGAAGCTCTGGCATTTGCCAAAAACAAACCGCTGGATCTCATCGACGGCAACAACCTACTTCTCCGCCTGAATAAAATGGAACAAGAAAAACGGGATTCCATCTTGTCCAAAATCACGACGGGCGACTACAAGACACCAACCTGCCCATCCTGCGACACAAAAATGCTCCGTCGAACCAGCCGGAACGGTGAATTCTGGGGATGCCGCTCCTATCCACGTTGCAAGCAAACGTTCAATATCCGAAAGTAAATATCCCTAACTCTCCATCTCCTTCCATCAGTGTCCATCAGTGTTTGTTTACCCATCCCCCCCTCTCCGTGCCCCTGTGCCTCCGTGAGATCCTCCTCCCCATCCCCACACCCCCTCCCCCCCACTTTCGCGCCTTCCGCGTATTTCGTAGTTCCCCCTCCTCACCTGTCATGCCCTTTTCTCCTCCCTTGGCGTGAACCCCATATCCCATTTCGTAATCGTAATCGAAAAAGCCCCCCCCCTCCCCATCCCTCCCCATCAGCCTGCCACGCCGAAGCTCCGCGCTTGTCCCACATCCCCCCCTCACCCGTCTCTACCCTACCCCCTCCCATACAAATCCCGCAAGGCGTCGGCGATGATACCGATACCCCGCTGCAGCCGTACGGGGTCCATAGCGGTATGCACGCGGATGCATTCGTGCTGCTCCGGGGCCGGATGGCTCAGACCGTAGAAAAAACAATCCCCTGGAATCACCAGTACGCCCAGAGTTTTCAGACGCTGATATACTCCCCGGCTTCCTCCCGGCAGACCCGGAAAACGCAGCCAGTGGAACATCGATCCCTCCGATTCGTGCCGCATCCAGGGCACCGCATCCCCCAGCGCCTCCTCCCACCAGTCCGCCGCCTGACGCGACCGCTCCTCGTAGAACGGCCGAATCTCCTCCCTCACCAATTTCTCCAGCCGACCGTCCCGCAACAGAGGCGTCACCAGCGCTTGGCCGATGTTGCCGCTCGCTAATCCCGCCACCGCGTGTACCGCCCCCAGCATCCTCACCAGCGGCTCGTCCGCCACCACAATGCCCGTCCGCGTTCCCGGCAGTCCCAGCTTCGACAGGCTCATCGTCAGCACCATGTGCGGCTCCCACTCCAGCGTCACCTCCCGGAACAGAATCCCCGGAAACGGCGCCCCGTACGCGTTGTCCACAATCAAGGGCACCCCCGCCGCCCTCGCCCGGGCCGACAGCTCCCGCAGCTCCCCATCCGTCAGCACATTTCCCGTCGGATTCGTCGGACGCGACACCGCCAGCGCGGCCACCTCCGGACCGATCCGCAGCCCCTCCAGATCCAGCCGATACTTGAAGCGGTGCTCCCCCGTCATCTCCATCCGACCGTGCCGCGCCACGAACATCCCCTCCTCCAACCCTTGATCCGCGTACCCGATGTACTCCGGCGACAGCGGAAGCAGAATCTTTTTGCCACCGCCCGCCAACAGGTTGAACAAATAGAAACAGGCCGTCTGGCTTCCGTTGCACACAAAGAGATTCCGCCGCGTGATTGGCCACCCATACCGTCGACGCAAAAACTCCGCCAGCGCCTCCAGGAACTCCGGCGACCCCTGCGGCGTGTCGTATTTGCCCAGCACAGCGTCCAGACGCGGCCCTTCCGCCCCCAGCTCCGCCCAGCGCTCCCGGAACAACTTCTCCACCGCCGGCACCGGCGCCGGATTCCCGCCCCCCAGCATACACAACGCCTCGTCCCCCGAAGCCAACGCCTCCCCCAGGTCGTCCATCAATTCCAGAATCCCCGACGGTGTCTCAAACCGGCGGCCAAAGGGAGAATAGTTCCAATGCATCCCTCCTTATGGATATCCCAATCCACCTTTTCAACCCCAAATCCAAAATCCGGAATCTTCTTGCATCGCCCATGGACCGGTCTAGCGTCAGGAAGCCCCCCCCTCTGCTTCCCTCCTCCCTATCCCCCATATCCCCATGAAACACCTGCTCTGCCTGCCCCTGCTGCTCCCCCTCCTGCTCGTCGCACAACCCACCGCCGAACCGGAGGTCGAACAGGATCCGGAGGCTGTCCTCAACCAGATTGTCCAGTTCCAACAGGGCCCCATCCGCGGCGACATGGTACGCGCGCAGATCGAAGTGCCGGAGGGGTACCGCTTCACAGGGCCCGAAGGCACCCAGATGATGATGCGTCTCACCGGCAACATCGTCAGCGAGAACGAAATCGGGTTCATCATGCCCTCCGCCGACAGCGGCGACGACCGCGGCTGGTTCCTCGTTTTCGAATTCTCCGAGGTCGGTTATGTCAAGGACGACGACAAGGACAGCCTCGACGCCGACAAGATGTTCCAGCAGATGCGCGAGAACGAGAAGGCCGCCAACAAGTACCGCGCCGAGAACGGCATGGACACCCTCGAGATCCAGCGCTGGGTCATCCCCCCCCGCTACAACCCCGAGACCAACAACCTCGAATGGGCGACCGAACTGCTGGCCAAGCCCGGCAACACGCTCGGGGTCAACTACAACGTGCGCCTCCTCGGCCGCAACGGATACGTGGAGGCCACCCTCGTCTGCAACCCCGCCCAACTCGAATCCCTCCTCCCCACCGTGCGTGATCTTCTCGCCACCTTCGGCTACAAATCCGGGGAAAAATATGCCGAGTTCCGCCAGGGCGACAAGATCGCCCAGTACGGCCTGACCGGCCTCGTCGTCGGTGGAGCCGTCGCCGCCGCCGCCCGCAGCGGACTCCTCGGCCGTATGCTCAAGCCCCTCCTCCTCGGCGTCCTGGCTGTGGGAGCGGGCATCAAGCGTCTCTTTACCGGCAAACGCGGCTAATCCCCAACATGGACCCCGGACAGCAACTCTACGGCGTCATCGCGGCGCTGTACATCAGCGACTGCCTGTGGTGGCTTCCGCGCAACGCCCTGTTGCTGGGACGCCGCCGCCTGCGCGCCATCGAGGGCCTCTTCTCCAACGCCAACGGGGGCGCGATGTTCCTCCCGCTGATCCCCGGCATAGACCGCCCCTCCGAGCTGCGCCCTCCTCCCTTCGCCTGGGACGACGACGGCATCATCGCCTGGGTCTCCTCCGCCCCCGGTCCCCTCGGCCGCCCCGCCCAGGCCCCCATCGCCCTCGCGTGGTCCGACCTCTCCTCCATCACCCACCACGGCTCCTGGATCCACGTCAACGACAAGGCCTTCGCCGATGCTGGCGCCACCCATGCCGCCGCCGCCTGGGCCGACCACCTGCGCGCCCTCCGCGAAGCCCCCGCCGCCCAACGCGCCTCCCTCGAGGACCGCTACTGGAAGGCGTCCATGAACCCCGACGCCCTGCGCGAACGCCTCAACCTCGCCCGCCGCCTTGCCCTGCCCTCCCTCTCTGCCGGATGGGTCCACCTCTTCGGCCTCTTCGTCATGCCCCCCCTGCTCTGCCAGCGCTTCGGCCTCGACCACGGCCTCCTCCGCTCCGCCCTCCTTCTGTTTGCCAGCACCCTCCTCAACGTCTCCCTCTACCTCCGCGCCCACACCCGCCTCTACCCCGCCTCCCGCCGCGACCGCTGGAAACAGGCCCTCACCATGCTCGTTTCTTTCCCCATGGCCGCCCGCGGCTTCGACGCGCTCCTCCGACCCCTTTTCCTTCACCTTCCCTCCCCCGCCCCCGCCCTTCTGCTGCCAGACCCCGCCCACTCCCCCGAACTACGCGCCTGGGCCCGCGACGCCCTTCATCCCCTCTCCCTCGACGAACTCAATCCGGCCCAGCGCCTCCGCGTCGAGCGCGATCACACCCGCCGCCTCGCCCTCTGGAAATCCACTTTCGCCGACCAGGGCCTTACCGAACTCCTCGCCCCCCTCCCTCCCGACCTCCATCCCGACGAACAGGGCTACTGCCCCCGCTGCGAGGCCGCCTATCTCCAGGCCGACGGCCCCTGCAACCACTGTCCCGGCGTCAACCTCTTCCCCAAAACGGCACCCCCCCATGCTTCCTGACTTCAACTCCATCTCCTCCGACAACCTCTGGATCCTCCTCATCGCCGGAGCCCTCGGTTACTGGATCGTCTGCAAAATCATCGATTTCTACAAACCCAAAGACGGGGATGAATCCTGATTCACGACTCGCGGATTTCGCCGACCCGCGCGGCCTCGCCGGCCTGACCTGCGCCGTTTTCGACGCCTCCGGCTTCGAACTCCAGGCCCACCGCCTCCGCGCCGAAGAACTCCTACCCATCGCCTCCGTCACCAAAACCTTCACCGCCGAACTCATCCTCCGCGCCGCCGCCCGTCAACAGCTCTCCCTCGACGCCCCCATCGCCGAGCAGCTTCCCGGTTTCGCCCTCGCCGATCCCGACGCTTCCCGGCACCTGACTCCCCGCGATGCGCTCTGCCACTTCTCCGGCCTTCCCCCGCACACCTGGGCTTGGGTCTACGGCGATCTCTCCCGCGACCGATTCCTCCGCGAACGCCTCCCCCACCTCGCCGCCACCGGCCCCTTCCGCGCAGAGCACCGCTACTCCAATCTCCTCTACGCCGTTCTCGGCCAGCTCCTCGAAGCCCGCACCGGACTCTCCTGGGAACAGGCCCTCCACGACCACATCCAACTCCCCCTCGAGCTCCGTTCCCTCCGCACTCTCGACGAACACTGGGCCACCGCCTGCGCCGCACCGAACCGCCGTGTCAAAGGCCAGCCCCAGCCCATGCCGCCCTTCGCCGCCCGCGCCCACCACCCCATCGCTCCCGCCAGCGAACTCGCCTGCTCCCTTCCCGATCTCGTCCGCTGGGGACAATACCAGCTCGCCCCCCCCCCCCATGACGAACGATGGCGCCCCCACAACCGCGTCTCCGACACCCCCTCCCATCCCCTGCTCTCCCCCACCGACTACGGACTCGGCTGGCGTATCGACCACCTCCACGGCCAGCGACGCGTCTGGCACAGCGGTCAATGCAGCGGCTTCACCGCCCTCCTCAGTCTCTATCCCGACCAACAACGCGGCTTCGCCGCCCTCACCAACACCGATAGCGCCCTCCCCGAACTCCTCGCCCTCGAACTCCACCTTCTCCACAAGCAGCCCCTGAGCCTGCCCGCCCCCCCCCCACCGCCTCACCCTTCCGCACCCACATCCCACCACGCCCCCCCGCCCAAACCCGGTCTCTACCACCACCCCGGCTACGGCACACTGCTCATCGAACAAAACGGCCCCACCCTCTGCGCCCAATACCAGAATGCGCCCGCCACCCCGCTCGAAACCGCCCCCGGCGGCGGAAAACTTCTGGTCCTGCCCGGTTATCTCCCCCGCTTCCCCATCACCCCAACCCAAATGGGGCTCGAACTCCCGTTCGAACCCCGCGTCGCCCCGATCGCCTTCCAACGTGTCCGATAAAAATCGGGTACGTGCGAACCAAAACGGAGCGCGGACACTCCTGTCCGCATCCCATCCCCCTCCCATCGAGCCCCACGGCCTCGCGCCGTGGGTGAGCGTCACCTGTGGCTACCCGCCCCACCCTCCCCCAACATTTCGAGCCCCGTGGGCTTGCCCCACGGGTGAGGGTCACCCCCGGCTTCTTCCCACCTCCCACTCACAAAAAAAAATAGCGGGATGGCCGAAGGCCATCCCACCTTTCCATCTTCATACGCCTACTCAGCCGTTGCGCTCATGCGTCAGCAGCCCGCCACCCACGGAGGAGGCACCAACGTCCTCTTAGTCGTCAGAGTGGAACTCAAGCCTCTTGCAACTCGTCGGAATACCGATACTCACCGTTCCTCCATCAACACTGCCGAACGTTTTCCCTCGCCAAGCAGGTCGGCGACAGCGGGAAAATCAGTTCGGATGCGTGAGATCATCGTCTCGTCTGTTACTTCCGGAAACCGCTTCAGCTCGATTTCAAGGATACGGGAGGCGGCTTGGAAGTCGAATCGGGTACTCGCCACCTCGGACTCTTGTGCGGCGGGCAGGACCCGTGCGAGTTTGGTGGTATCCACCGCCCGCTCCAGACGCTGCCGCCAGAATCCCGCCTTGCCGGGTGACCCCACCAGCAACAGCACCAGCTTTCCGTCCTCCCGCTCTCGCAGAAAGCCCAGGCTCTCCTCCGGTGCGGCCCCACCCCGGGTGGCGCTGATTTGATAGACGGAAATATCATTGATTTCTAAATCCAGGCCCGCGTTGAGTTCCGGATCCGACCAAATCAGAAAGCGCGGCATGAAGGTGAAGTAGGGCCTTCTCATCCGCTCCGCGGACGCGTGAAGAAAGATCCATGTATCGTAGGGAATGCGGATACGCTGACGATAAGGGGGAGTTCCCATGTAAAAGGAGGCGGTTGGAACACTGCCGGATGGAGCGTTGAGATTTGGAGGGCGCTGCGCGCGCACCCACATCCCGATTCCCCTTCCATGCTGGAGAGGCTTGTCCAGCAAGATCCCCTGCGCATAGCCGTTTTCAGGGGAGGCGGAGTCGGCAAAGCGGATGCGCGTGCTTTTGTCACGCAGGGGAGTGACCCCATTGAAAGTACCCAAAGCGGGCGCTTGCACACGCGAGGCAGGAGTCCAATCCGCAAGAGAGGAAACCGTGGCGTCGACTCCGGCTTCGATTTCCACCTGACCCTGACGCAGCCAGGCGGTCCGGCTGTTGCGGATCACCGTCGAACGTGTCCAGGAAGCGGCGGGAGGTTCGCGGCTGAGGGTGAAAAGAGGCTCCGTGGCGTTCATTCCCGAGAAACCGACCCGCTCCGGAGCCTGGATCTCGCGACGCTCCGGAGAATGGCCGACGGGGGAGAGTTCCAGAACCTGTAGCCGCTCCAGGCGTAGTTCCGTCCGCAACAACGAAACATAAGGATTGTCCGCGGGCAAAGCATCCATTCCTGTCAGTGGCATTGTCTCCAAGGTTCGGGTGTCTGAGCGCGGCCCCGCCGTCCCGGCACGTGCCTGTGCGGTGTGATGCAGTACCCGGGTCTCCCCCGACCAGGGCAGCGGTAGCTCCAGGATCACATCGCGGCCATGCAGATTCGGCGGAGCATGCACAAACACATGCACGGAGTCCTTTCCATTGTCCGCCACCGCCCAGTGAGCACCCTCGAGCGACAGGGATTCCATCGAGGAACGCAGACGGGCATGCCCTTTGTGGTGCGCCGGTCCGCCAAAGCGCAGCAGCGGTTTCATCAGGGTCCATGCGGGGCCGGGACGATCGCTGCCATCCGGAAAAAAAGGTCCCGCGGGATGCAAACCCGAAAGCACCACCTGATGCCGGGTGTGCATCAGCGCCTCGGCCACCGCCCCCAAAAACGAGGCCGCCCGAATAAAACCACCACCGGGTTGAAAGGCCGCACCGTCGGGTTGCCGCACCATCACCGCGTGGGCCATGTTCCGCACATTCAGCCGGTCCAGGCCCGACTGCCCGTCAAACCGGGCACGGCGGGCTTTGGCGATGTGGATCAGATATTCCAGAGGCACCTCGGAGGCGAGGGTGCGGAAGCTGGGCGGACTTTCGTCGGTGCGGCCAACCGGCGTTTCCCGAACCAGCCTCATGCCTTGGATCCGTTCCTCGTTCAGGTACACGTAGGAGGAACCCCATTCCGGGTCCCGAACCTGCCAGGTATGCACCACATCCCCGAACACATACATCGCGGCGTCCAGAATGACACTGCGCTGCCGCTCCTCCGACTTCACCTCCACCGAGGGCACCATGCCCCGCCGGATCGCGTCGCCAAGTGGCCCGATCCAGGCGCGAAGCGTCTCCACATCCGGATGTTCCATCTCCACCAAACGATGAAAGCGCTCCCCCGCCCCGCGCCAGCGTTCCCGGACCTCCTCCAACCCATTCGGCGGCGAGAGAACAAGTTCCGGCGGCTCCATGCGTGTCTCCCGGGAGTGCGCCGGCCCCGGCACCCGGATCAGCGTCTGCCGTATCCACTGCGCATCCCCCCGGTTCACCCACTGCGCCTCCTGCGCCAGCAAGCCGAAAGACACCGTGTCCGGACGGGCACGCGCCAGCCACACCGCGTCCAGCGAGGCCGCCCGATTGCCCCGGTTTTCCAGCGTGAGCAGGTTCCCCTCCCGGTTCATCTCGTCCGGCAACAGCAGTGCCGTCACCACCGCATGCAACGGGGCGAAACCGTCATTCGAGACCACCCGGTCATTCCAGCGGATCAAGAGCCGGCGACCAGCGAGCGACTCCTCCCGCGAATAGTCCATGTTGGAGCGCTGCGTCCCCAAGGTCCCCAATGCCACCCCCACCTGATAGAGATCCGCCGGAAACGCGGGCAGGCGCAACACCAGCCTCTGGCCCGCCTCCAATGTGGACGGCAACTCCTCGCCGGACTCGATGCGGACCACCGCCTCCCCGAAACGTTCCGGACCGTACTCGCCCTCCGGAACCTCGTCCCCGGGGTGCCGTGGACGGCCATTGAGAAACCCCGCCTGCCAGACCACCCCCGCAAGTGGCAGCAGATTAGCGGATTCCCGCATTTCCGGCTCGGGCGTTGGGACGGCTTCAACCGTAGCCTTTGTTAGTGCCTCTAGCTCCAAAACCACATCCGCTTTCTCCGAAGGAACCGGCGTACCCTGGTCACCCGAGGGACTGCCGGGGTCAATCAACTCCGGGGCGGGCGCACAAGCCGAAAAAAGAAGGACGAGAACTGTTGAAATAGGAAGAATCAAACGCTCAATTGCAATCGCACAAATCCGTGATTTCATATCGCCTTCATTCTTGATGTTTCTTTTCACTTGTATTCAGAGGATCTGCAATTAGGAGGCATAGTCTGTTACCCGGACTCCTTATTCCCTCTCCATACAGATGCACACACATAAACCATCGCTTTTGACGTTGCTCCGGATAGCCTCCCCCTATAAGTATTTCAAGATTTTCCTTGGAGTTTTCCTCGCGCTGACCACGCGGGGGTCCGGGGAGTGGAACAAGTCATGCAGCGGGAAATCCAACTACACGACAATCCACCGGTGATGTTTTCCCGGGGGGACGATATACATACAAGCTGGTTGCTTCGTCTCACGGTGCCCACAAATCGACGCGCCCTCATCCATACTCCGGACTCGGACGGATGGAGCCTTGACGTGGACCCCGGCCAAAATTCCGCCACCATCGGGTGCGATACGGATCGTTCATACGCCGAAGTGCTCTGGATCGGACCCGAAACCTCCCACGCCTTCCACACCACCCTTCGGGGTGTGCTGAGTTCCTGCGGAGGGGGAGGGGGTGGAATGGGCGGAACACCGCCCTGGTTCCGGCTGGAAATTGTGGACGGTCTGGTTGTGCTCACGCCCTCGGAGGCCACCGCCGTTCCAGGACAAAGTGTTCTCTATGAAGCCTTCACCCGGCGGGGAGAAGTTGCCGGAGAGGCCGACCGTCAACCTGCCCTCGTCACCTGGGCATCGGATTCCACAGATGTGATCTTCTCCGCGGAGGAGGGGGGACCCGCCCTGCAAGAGGGCCAACTCACCCGCGGCAGCGTGTGGGTTCGCGCCACAACCATCGGAGCCCATCCTCTCATCGCCCTACCAGCCGAACGCGAACAACAGGCTCTTCATGCCACCCTCCACGTCTCGGGCGTGGAGCGCATCACCGTCACTCCAGGGGATTGGCCGGATGGGCGGGATCTGCCCGATGAGATCCACCTCGCCGCTGGCGGTTTCGAATCTCCCGCCCATCAGGGCAAGGTCCGAATCCATCTCTACCCTCCCATTGCGGACCTTTCCGTCAACGTCGCCGTGCTCAACGGCGGCGGGAGGAATAGAAACGCACGTCTGGCCATCCTCGATCAAGTCCTCTACGGCGACCAGGGAGGAATCCTCCTCACCAGCAATGCACAAGGTTTCATTGAGGGCACGCTCACCACCGGCGATACCCTGGGCACGGTTGAAATCCAGGCCGACCATCTCACCGCCATGGTGAGGCAGTCCTGGGTGGACCCCTTGGACATGCCCGACGAATGGGAGGCGCGCTTCGAGGACAGGGACGCTGTGCTCACCGACTACGCCTTTATCAATGGCGGGGGAAAAATGCATTACCGGGTCCCCTTCCTTCACCGCCGCATCCCCGGCGATCCCGATTCCCCCGTCGTCCCCATGGACCAACACGAAATCCGCTTTCTTGTCGAGGAATTGGTCTATCTGGATGCCCATGGCAACCAGCAGATCATCACAAACTCCCCCTCCGAACCCAATCCCGCCGTCGAGGAATGGACATCCTTCGCACAAGCCGTCTTCACAGACAGCGACGGCTTGGCCACCACCTTCATGAACATCGCGGACCGGGTTGAGCTTGTTTCCTTATCTGTAATCCCGTATGATTATTCTATTTGTTCGAACACGGATGTGAATGAATCTCCTTCAGCTATGCAGGGCCCGGCCGCTTCAACACAAAACCCAATTCAGGACGCTTCAACTACAGAGATCCGACCATCACTTTCGCCTGAAGACTACAATAACAATTATGCTGTTATAGCTTATGCACCAAGTTTCATTCTTCGGGAATACAACTTTAAAAACAACACATCCTTTGAGTGGAATGTCGCGGTTTTTTTGGGCGGATACGATATAGATGATTTTGGAATCGCGGTGTTGGATTCAAGCGGAAACACTGTAACGGATGGTTTTCAAATTCAAAAGATCGACGAAATTCCTTTTGCCTGGACGGTTACAAACGGAAGCACGGAGGATCGCATCGGAGACTTGTATGTTGGTCACGCGGATCTGAATAGGTTTGTTCGTTTCAAGGTGAGAAGCTCTAAAGTCGGAGCATTCAGGCTATGTCCTGTGTACAAAGGATCCTTAAGTAAACTCTCAAAACCGTTTGAAGTCATTGACTTGGGCTGTGTGTTGCGGTTACCCGAGCAGGAGCCGGCGCCCCTGACTAAAAATTCAGAAGAAATCCCAATCCACGTTTTCCCATTGTCCATCAAGGATTCCACTAATTCTGAAGTTCCAACAAAAATCGCGGTGGAATTGCACCAGACTTTTAGTCCAGAAGGAGCCTTCCTCGCTAAATTTAACAAGAACCTGCCTTCGGGTAACGGCATCAATATCGAAAGGGTTGACGACCAAAATGTAAAAATTCAATTCGAGGTCCAGACCTCATTATTTCTAAGCGCTTTGTACACTACTTCTCTCGAAACTCAAAGGTCGGGTGTGATCCGAAATTTGGATGAATACCTGAAGGTGCAGCGCTTTGACACGATCACCCGTCCTCAACTACCGTACATAGGAAGCGCTAAAACTCCTCCTATCGTGTTAATACCTGTTGAAATGGAGTCAATCATGTCACTGGATGACACCAATGGCTCGTTTTTATTTGATGGTCCGAATCAATCTGGCAGGGAGGGAAAAGGTTTCGCCATGTGCAACTTCTCAAATCTTCCCGGAATCCATGTCGACTACAAATCTGTCATTTGGGAAATGCTAGAATGGGTCATGCCTGATATCGGAGAGGGCGACAACAAGCTTACAGCCCTACCGTTCTGCGAACCATATGAGAACGGACGATCCATTGTATTCATGTATGATGGCATGCCCGTGCACAACGATCATTTCGGAAGCGCGGAAATCTCTGTGCGCTTCAAGGATCGCAAGGAATGGTCCCAGATGGAAAATGTCAATTTCAGGTTTTGGAAGGATGGCGTAGCCGCTTCATCCGAACACCATGAAAAGCCTGATTTCTCCTATGTAAAATCTGGAAATCCAAACTGGTACGTTTATTGGACACAGGCGGCCAAAAGTTTTACACATGAGGTTAGTGGAAACTTCGGCCCTCACACCATGATGGTCTATAATCCAGCCTTTCATAGCCCGGACGGAAAAAGCGCAAAACATTGGATTAATGGAACAACTGAGGAAGGAATGCTTCGAACGCACATCGAAATTTTTTCATCTCTTTATTTGGATATTGTCAACTTTATAAAATCTTTACATCACGAAAATGGGCATGCTGCTTCGTTGGGGTTACCGGCAAACCAAGGAGGATGGGGTGCAAATTTGGTTTATGTTTTGGAAAATGACTTGGATCGTGATTACATACAAAATGAGTGGGAATCTGGTCCTACCGGGGCTGGGCTTGGATTCTCAATCTCTGAAAACAACTTCAGCCAGAGGATTGCATGGGATCATGGCTGGATCAGCCTTGTGGAAGCCCAGAATGGAATGAAAAATGGTGAGTACATAAAACCGGACGGCTATGATCCACAGACAGATCGGGGGCTTTGCTGCCGAAACGAAGCGCATGTGGAGGAAAAGAGGGATATAATTATATCCTTGAACTGGGCTTATGGCGGATTACCCTTACCATTGCCAATCCCGGGACGTGAACCATGAGCCATCATCCTCCATCTGGAATGATTCGGACGTTGATATGCTCCTCTTTTTTCGCGGTCGGTTTCATGCTCAATCACCTCCACGTGTTCATTGTTTCCCCTTATATGAGCACACGCGACATCGTTTCGGCCATGGATCCCGATGACGCTCTATCCATTCAGAAAACTCTTCTGGAATTAAGAGGCTTTCATCCTGTTCTAGGCACTGATGAAAATTACACTTTTGGTGAAAGGGCAAAACATAAAAAAATACTTTCAGATTCGGAGGCGGCATTCGTTGAACGAATGATTCTAAAAATCCTACCAAATGTTCAGGACAGCAAGTCATTGTGGCACATCTTCCAGGTCATCAACACCCCATCTATGTCGGCGTTCACAACAGCGGGTCTTGATTTCGGTTCCTATGACGACGATGCGTGGCACATCATACGCATGGCCGCCGATCGGTATAACCACCAGAACTGGCCCGGTGGGGGAAATGGATATTTTGTCAGGAAAGAAAATGAAGTCCACGTTCTTTATCTCAAAATGGGTAGTCACTGACGGGACTTAAAACTTTCCCAGGAATTCAAAATGAAACGCCATGGCATCTATTACATCTTAAGTATGCTTTTACTTGCGGGTTATATGGCGGGCCACTGTTGGCTTACTCTTATACAGCCCTATTTGGAAACCCGTTCAATCATCGATGGATTGAAGTCGGATAATCCCCAAATCGTCCATTCCACATTATGGCGCATTAAAGGTTGGGCAGATGATCCGGATCTTGATCCTCACAAAAAAGTCAAATGGTATCCAAACCATCATCGGTGGTCTACCCATGCCGCCCTACGAATTGAACATGAAATTCTCGACATCCTTCCTCATAAGACAGATACATACACCCTCCGACAGTTCATAAGAGTGCTGGAGTCCAAGGGTACCGGAGGCACCTCACAGTCAGGCCTAGATTTTGGAAAATACGGTGACGAAAAATGGGCGATCATCCGCGCAGCCGTGGATCACTACAACAGAGCCGTCACAAATGCGGGCAACGGCCCTCGTTTTCGGATTGAACGGATGTATGGAATCAACTACATCAAGCAGATTATCGAATGAGCAGAACTTTTCTGATTACCTTGCCTTTATACATTAGCCCTAATGTGTGCGAGACGGATCTCACTGCACAGCTCCTATCCACCTTGGAACCCGGGGAGGGCATCTCAAGCGCCGACGGACGCATTCACACCTTCACCTATGATGGCATGCCTGAAAGCAACAATGACTTTGGAAACAAGGAAATCATCCTCCATTTTCGGGACAGACCGGAATGGGCTTACAAGCAGCCCGTGCAATTCCGCTACAACCGCACCGGCACCGGAGCCTCCGCCTTGCACCATGAGGCCATGGAACATGTCAATGCGGTTGACCCGAACTGGTATGTGTATTGGCAACAGGTCGCGGTCCAGTTCGGGTTTGGACCCCATATCGACATAATTTACTCAGGTCCTTCGCCAAATGGAGTAACCGGTGGGGCGTATTCATATGAGGGTGGGGAGGGTTTTTGGAACGAATCCATTCTCTTATATGACAATCTAAAAGATTCAATTGTCTCAATGTTGAAGATAATTCATCATGAAAATGCCCATAAAGTATCATTTCAACAGCCTCATGCAAATGGCGGGTGGGGAAATGATTTAATTTGGATAGCAGATAAAAACAAAGATCTGGATCTCATTAACGACGACTGGGAATCAGCAGGACAAATTGGAAATCAATACGGCTTTTCTGTTGCGCATAATATTGCCCAAGGAAATACTCATAATCGTGACAAATTGCGAAAATTTGCATGGGATCACGGCTGGCACGATTTGGAAAGCTCCGAGCAAAACGGCATTAATGTCAAGGATGTAAACCCCGATCCAATTGGCGTGAACCATCCGCAATACATGGGTCTTTGTCCTAGATATGAAGCTCTAGTTGATGGCAGGTCCGCTGATATCATATTGAATGATTGGAGCATGGTGCCTTAAGGATAAAATATGAAGAAACTCAAACGCATTTTTATTTTACTGGCAATACCTGTCTGTTTGCTTTTAGGTATTTCTGGCTTTAAACATTGCCTTCAAATCAAATATGCGAACCATATTTTCAGAAATCTCACATCTGAATCAAATGAAATCAGAAACGAAACTCTACATCGAATCCTTGGTCATTATAATATTGATGGTTTGTTGGGCGACGAAAAGATATCTGTAATAAATCAAAATAGGTATGAGCTGAATGAAAGATTAGGTCGGTCAGGAAGACGGAGATTAAAAGAACTTGTCTTTCAGGAAGCGGCAATATACAAAAGCCCGGAAACAATAGGCGTTTTTCTACATTTAATATTAGTTAATTTCGGCGACATTAATTTATACGGCGAGTTGATCACCAATGAAGACATGGAAAGTATCCGCGATTCTGTTGAAGTATTCAATGATGCTTTTATGTCGAGAACTAGCAGGTATAGTCTTGTGACACTGGACGATGGTCGGGTCAGGCTGGGAATCGGTGGGACCATGCATTAACTGCAAATTTCATTTGTAATGCAGCGACACGGGAGCAGGCAAAGATTATTTGGGAAATCAATTCTGATTGTGTGCATAAATTGTTTGAAATCAACAATCAGAATTTCGACCCGAATGTGAAAAATCACGTGGAAATGGACGCCATGCACCATGCGGTTGGCGGTCTGTGTCAAAATAACGAGCAGCAGGTGGAAAATAAACGCCAGCAAATTTTGTTGAAGGACTGGAGTGTACAATGAAAAATTATTACTCAAAATTCATTAAATTCGCAAAGCGAAACAGGAACACCAATATTTCCATAAGAATTCGTTTAACTTTTGCCTTTATTTTTTTTGCGCTATCATTCATATTTTTAAATTTTTCTGAACAAATAAATTTAGGTTTAAAGCATTATCAGCTAACAAAAGCCGTGAGGAATGGAGATGTTGATTTGTATAACAAGTACGGATTCAACAAAGATCTTTCGGAGTACACCAATGCCGAGTTGGAAATACAACGACATATTATGGTCGAAATCCTCCGAAAATATATCCAGGAATCTGGAACAGCCTGGCCTGACAAAGAAGTTGAGAATGGGATGGTGCTTTTCAGCATCTTGTTGGGGGGCAGCCCGGAGTTCGGGGGGATCGGCGTGGCGGATACGGACGAAGGATATGAGTTGTTACAACTGGCCATTCAGAAATACACAGCAGAATATCCAAACAGCTCTGACTCAACCCTTATAGCGGAAAAGCAGGAAAATGGCGCTGTGCTGGTTGGAATGAGGCTTAGCATACAGTGAGTGCAGGATGAAAACCGGTATCTTCTCCTATTTTCCATGGCTATTTTGTATTTCGATACACGCCGCCCCACTCCCCCAACAGCTCGCCTCCGCCCTTGAGCGGGTGAAGGGGGGCCTGGCGGGGGCGGCGGAGGAGCGGGAGTTGCGGCGGTATGCGAATGAGGCGGAGGCGGGTCCACGCGTGACGGCGCGGGTGGGGCTGGCGCGGGTACAGCGTAAGCGGGGTCAAACCCGGGCCGCTCTGCCTTGGGTCGAGGAATATGCGGCGCCAACTCCCGAGAATCTGGCCTGGCCCCGAATTCAGGGGCTGGTGGAGGTTTCACGCCTCCGCGCGGAGCTGGGGCAGACCTTTGACGCCCTGCAGCGGCTGAACCGGGCCCGTGAGACGGCGCCGGAGGGGCTGGCGAGGACGGCGGTGCTGCGGGCACTGTCGGAACTGCTGGAATGTCAACCGGATCTCGACAAGGCCCTGGAATACGAGTCGCTGGCCCTGGAGCAGGGCATAACCTGGTTCCGTCGGCGACGGGTGGAGGAGACGGACTCGCGCGAATGGCAACCGCCGAAGCCGGGTCATGAGACATGGGAGATCTGGAAACCTGAGATCGAGGCGCGCGTCGCCCTCCTGCGCCGCCGCATCCGCGTGGACCGCTACGGTCTGGATTTTGTCCTGTATGAGGAGGCGCAGTCGCTTCGCCGCGCGGATCATCCGCTGGCCATGGAGTTTCTGCGGGTGGAGCAGCTGTTTGGCGAGCGTGGCGGCCCCACCCGCCTCCCGGAAGCCGATTTCACGAAGGCGCGGGAGCGTTATCTGGAACTGGTCCGCGGCTTTCCCGATGGGATCTACGCGGAGGCGGCGACCCTCCATGCGGCCGTCTGTCTGGCACACCTCGGGGACACCCGCGGGGCGATACAGGAACTCAACGCGTTTTTCCGGCGGAATCCCACGGGACTGTACCGGGGCGAAGCCTTGAAGATCATCGGGGATCTGGCCCTTTTCGCGCAGGGGGACCCGCGCAACGCGCTGGAGGCCTACGGTCGCGCGGCCGCCTGGCTGCACGCGGTATCGGAACAGACCCGGGTGCTGGAAACCTACGCGGTACCGGAGAAATCCAGGGACATCAGCCGCCCCCCGGAATCCGTGCGAAGTCTGGACGGGGATGGCATCCTGCGCACGGAGCCGGTTCCCATTCACACCCTGGTGAACCGGAGCACCGCGCCCTGGTATGTGGACTTTCTCCGGGCGGAGGTCGAGTGGAAACGGATGTTTCTGGCCTATCTCCGCAAAGACGCGGAGGCGGCCCGGCGGCATTTGGACCTGGCTCTGGCGCACGACCCGGCGCTGCGCCGTCAGGCGGAGGCCGGCTTCTTCAATGCCTTCCAGCGCATCCGGGACAGTCTGGATTCCGGTCGCCCTTTTGTGGGTGAGCCGGAGGAGATGGGCGGTCTGCGGGAGCGGGAGGCGCTGCTGATCCAGTGGGCCGACATGCGATTCATGCTGGAGGACTTCGACACCGCGCGGGAACTCTACCGCCGCATCCGCGCCGTGGCGGACCGTAACGGCCGGGGCGCGGCCGTTACCCGGGCCCTGGCGGCCGAAAGCCTGCTGCTGCGTGCAAAGGATGATCCCAACCGCGGGAAAACCGTGCCCGAGCTGCTGGCGGCGGCGGAGAAATATCCCGACACGCCCTCCGCCCCGCACCTTCTCCACCGCGCCGGGCTGCTGTGGGAAGGTCCGCCCCAGGCCACTCGGGAAATCTTCGACCGTGTGAACACTCTTTATCCCCGCAGCTCCTATGCGGTCCAGGCCCGTCACGCGGCCATCCTCCGTACCCTGAGCTGGAAGGATCACGACACCCGCCGTCATCAAATCAACCAGTTCAAACGGGACTTCCCCAAGCACACCCAGTACCACGAAGCCCTCGAACGTTTCGACCGCATTCTCCTGGAACGGGACAAGTAGCGGAGCGCGGACATTCCTGTCCGCATCTTTCCTCTCCACATCGAGCCCCACGGGTGAGCGTCCCCCCCGGCTTCTTCCCACCTCCCACTCACAAAAAAAAAGGCGGGATGACCGAAGGCCATCCCACCTTTCCATCTTCATAGGCCTACTCAGCCGTTGCGCTCGTGCGGCAGCAGCTCGCCACCCACGGAGGAGGCACCGCCGTCCACGTAGATGGTCTGGCCGGTGATCTGCTTGGAGTAGGGTCCCAGCAGGAACGACACCGCTCCCGCCACTTCCTGCTGCGCCGTCATCGGATCCCAGTTCAGCGGACTGGATTTGGCCCAGGTCTGGCCAAGCTCGTCAAAACCCGGAATGTGTTTGGCCGCGATCGTGAATACCGGACCGGCCGACACCGCGTTCACGCGGATCTTGTCCTTGCCGTGACGACGCGCGAGACCTCGCACCACCGCTTCCAGTGCCGCCTTGTTCACACCCATCCAGTTGTAGAAGGCGAAGGCAATCTGCGACGAGAAGGTGAGCGCCACAATGCCCCCACCCTCGGTCATCTTCGGCTGCGCGTAGCGCGCCACTGTCGCCAGCGACACCGCGCTGATGTGGAAGCCCAGCTTCAGATCCTCGTAGGCATCCGTGTGGAACTCCGGCCCCAGACAGGTCTTCGGATTGCTGTAGGCGATCGAATGCACCACACCCGCCACCGATCCCTCGATGCCGTCATACAGCGCCTTGACCTCCTCGTCCTTCGTGATGTCGCAGAAACGGATATCCAGCTCCGTGCGGTCATCATCCGACAGCTTTTTGCTGCGGTCGAAGAAAATCTTCTTCATGCGCTCGTTCTGCACCGTGTAGATCACCTTGGCGCCGAAGCCTTGCAGCATCTTGCCGATCGCGAACGCGATGGAGTCCGCGTCCAGCAGGCCCATCACAACATAGGTTTTTCCGGATTCGATCATACATCTCCTGGGGGGTTGTCCTCGTAAGGGTGTGAAGCTGGGCACTTTGCCAGAAACCTGCCTGAAATCAAGCCGGGAGTGACCGCGCGTTCTCCACGAAGGCCCGCAGCGCCTCCGCGTCCTTTACCCCTTTCGCCCGCTCCACCCCGGAGCTGACATCCACCCCCCAGGGCTTCACTTCCCCCACCGCTTCCGCCACATTCCCCGGTGTCAGACCGCCCGCCAGCAACACCGGCCTCGGACTGTTCGCCACAAAAATCTCCGCCCGCTCCGTCTCCACCCGCAGCCCCGTTCCACCGGGCATCTCCGCCGTTCCGCTGTCGAGCAAAAAGGCCTCCACCGGCAGATCCGCCCAGTCCTCCGGCAACCGGTCCAGATGCAGCGCCTTCCAGACCCGCGGCAGCCCCAGCGCACAGATATACGCCGCATCCTCCTTCCCATGCAACTGCACCACGTCCAGCCCCGCCGCCTCCACCGCCGCACAAACCTCGTCCACCGGCTGGTCCACAAACACCCCCACCCTCACAGGACCGGCCACCCCCTTCGTCCAAGCCGCCACCTGCCCTGCCTTCACCGCCCGCGCACTGCCCGGCCAGAACACAAATCCAATCGCGTCCGGACCCGCCGCCACCGCCGCGCGAACGTCCTCCTCCCGGCACAGCCCGCACAATTTCACGAAAAGGCTCATCCCATCAGCTCCCTCACGGCCTGCTCCACATCCGGTTTCCGCAGCAGATGTTCCCCCACCAACACACCCCTCGCCCCCGCCGCCCGCAGCCGCTCCACATCCTCCCGCGTGCGGATGCCGCTTTCGCTCACCAACGTCACCCCTTCCGGCACCCGGTCCATCAGCTCCAGCGTATGCTCCAGCCGCGTTTCAAACGTGCGCAGATTCCGGTTGTTGATCCCCACCAGTTCCGCCCCCAGCCTCAGCGCCACCGAAAGCTCATCGCCGTCGTGCGTCTCAAACAGCACCTCCAACCCCGCCTCCCGTGCCTCCGCCATCAGTTCCGAAAGCTCCGACTCCGGCAGTGCCGCCGCAATCAACAGAATCGCCGAAGCCCCCAGGGCCCGCGCGTGCCACACCTGCCACACATCCACCACAAACTCCTTGTACAACATGGGCAACGACACTGCCGCCCTCACCTCCCGGAAATGCGCCTCCCCCCCACCAAAATACTTCTCGTCCATCAGCACCGACAGCGCGTTCGCGCCCCCACGCTCGTAGGCTCGCGCGATCTCCGCCGGCTCGAAGGGTGCACGGATCACCCCCGCGCTCGGACTGCGGTGTTTCACCTCCGCAATCAGCCCCATGCGCGCCGCCCTCAAGGCCGCCGCGAAGGGCGGGGGCGTCGGCACGACGCGCGCCCGCAGCTCCGCCAGCGGCAGCTCCGCACGGCGCGCCGCCACCTCCACCCGCTTGTTCGCCAGAATGCGATCCAGGATGTTCATCCGCCCTCTTTGCGCTTTTCCTTCAGATACGATTCGATCAGCGGCGTCAGGTCGCCGTCCAACACCCCCTGCGCGTTGCCGATCTTGAGCTCCGTCCGCAGGTCCGTCACCATCGTGTAGGGCTGCAGCACGTAGGAGCGGATCTGACTCCCCCAGGCGATCGCGCCCTTCGGGTCATAAAACTTCTCCATCTCCTTCCGCTTCTTGTCCATCTCGTACTCGTACAGCTTCGCCGCCAACATCTTGTAGGCCTTGTCGCGGTTCGAGTGCTGGCTGCGTTCCGACTGAACCGCCACCACAATGCCCGAGGGCATGTGCGTCAGCCGGATCGCCGAGTCCGTCTTGTTCACGTGCTGTCCACCCGAACCCGAGGCCCGGTACGTATCCACGCGGACATCCGCGTCCAGAATCTGCACGTCCACCGACTCGTCGATCTCCGCCACCACATCCACCGCCGTGAACGACGTATGGCGCCGCGCGTTGCTGTCGAACGGCGAAATGCGCACCAGACGGTGTACCCCGCGCTCCGACTTCAGCATCCCATAGGCGTAGGGTCCCTCGATGTGCACGTTGACGCTCTTAATTCCGGCCTCCTCGCCGTCCTGCAGGTCCAGGATGTTGTATTTCCAGCCCTGATCCTCGCAGAACCGCATGTACATCCGGTTCAGGATCGACGCCCAGTCGCAGGATTCTGTTCCTCCCGCCCCCGCGTTGATCGACAGATAGCAGTTGTTCGCGTCCAGCTTGCCGCCCAGCAGCGACTTCAGCTCCATCTCCGAGAACAGCTTCTCCACCCGCTCCAGACCCGCCCCCAGATCCTTCCATCCCTGCTCCGCCTGCGCCTCGTCCTCCTCCATCTGGATGAGCTCGTGCATCATGTCGCAGTCGTCCAACTGCGCCAGCATCTTGTCAAATGGCTCGATCACCCCCTTCAGGGCGTTCGCCTCCCCGATCACCACCCGCGCCGCGTCCGGATCATTCCAAAACTCCGGCGAAGCGATCTTCTCCTCCAGCGCGCTCAGCTCCTCCTTGCGTCCGGCGACGTCAAAGATACCCCCGCATCTCTTCCAGTTTGTCGCGCCATTCCTTCAGTTTAAAGCTCACGTTCTCGATCATCGGGATTCTCCTGCGGAAAAAGGGGGATCCATAGCCTATCGGCTGGCGCCTGCGCAATCCAAAAGCGCTCCTCACCTTCGGCCTCCCACAGCCGCGGTTCACTCTCGAAGCGCTTTTTTCCGTGAATTTGCCGAGAAGAATGCTAGAAAGGTGAACCATGAAACCCTTTCGCCTCGCCACCGCCACCTGGTCCCCCTCCGCCTCCACGAAGGAAGTCGACCGATTCCTGACCCGTCCCGCGATCGACCCGGCGGCGGAGGAGGTGGCTCGGGCCATTCTCGAGGACCTCCGGGCCCGCGGGGACAAGGCGGTGCTTGAATACGCGCGGAAATTCGACACGCCGGGCCTCACCGGGAAAGCCCTCCGGGTCAGCGGGGAGGAGATCGAGGCGGCGAAGCAGGCGATTGACACAGACTTCCGACGTGCCGCGCGTGAGGCGGACCGGCGCATCTTCGCCTTCGCGAAGTCAGGCGAACGAAAGGAATGGTACCGGCTCCAGCCCGGGGGGGGGCGACTCGGGGAGCAGTACCGCCCCCTCGACCGGGTGGGCGTCTACATCCCCGGTGGTACGGCACCCCTCGCCTCGACTTCGCTGATGACAGCCACCATCGCACGGGCAGCCGGGGTGAGGCAGATCGTGGCCTGCACCCCGGCCGACCGTGATGGCAACGTCAACCCCTACGTCCTCTTCGCCCTGAACCTGGCCGGGGTGACGGAAATCTACCGCATCGGGGGCGTCCAGGCGATCGGCGCCATGGCCTACGGCACCAAAACCATCGCCAAGGTCCAGAAAATCGTCGGCCCCGGCAATGCCTATGTGGCCGCGGCCAAGAAACTCGTCTATGGCGAGGTGGCGCTCGACAGCGTGGCGGGGCCGAGCGAGGTGGCCGTGTTGGCCGACGACACCGCGAACCCGGTGCACGTGGCCGCGGACCTGCTCGCGCAGGCCGAGCACGGCACAGGCCTGGAAAAAGCCCTCCTCGTCACCAACCACGCCCCGCTCATCGACGCCGTCGCCGAGGAGCTCCCACGCCAGGCCGAAAAGCTCAGCCGTTACGCCCGCACCCTGCCCGTACTCCAAAAAGGCGTGCTCGCGGTCAAGGTCGCCAGCCTCGAAGATGGCCTGGAGCTCATCAACCGTTTTGCCCCCGAGCATCTCGAGATCCTCGCCCGCAATGCGCGCCGCTGGTCCCGGGGGGTGCGCGCCGCCGGGGCCATTTTCCTTGGCCCCTGGACCCCCGAAAGTGCCGGCGATTTCGCCGCCGGACCCAGCCACGTCCTGCCCACCGGTGGGGCCGCCGCCATGTTTTCCGGCCTCACCATCGACGACTTCCAGCGCCGCTCCAGCGTCCTCGAGTACACCAAAAAGGACCTCGCCGCCGCCCTCCCCATCATCGAGGCCTTCGGCCGTGTCGAGGGCCTCGACGGACACGTCCGCTCCGCCACCAGCCGCTTCGAATCATGAATCCCCGCATCCGCCCCGCCGTCGCCGCCATGCACGCCTACGTCCCCGGCGAACAGCCGCGCGGCGCCAACGTGCTGAAACTCAACACCAACGAAAACCCCTACCCGCCCTCTCCCACCTGCTTCGAGGCCCTCGGCGGGGTCAGCGCCGACACCCTCCGCAAATACCCCCACCCCGTCGCCGCCGACCTCCGCGACGCCATCGCCGAACTCCATGGCCTCCACTCCTCCCAGGTCATCGTCACCAACGGCAGCGACGAGGCCCTCGCCCTCTGCACCCGCGCCTTCGCCTCCGCCGGCGGACACGCCGGATGGCTCTCCCCCTCCTACTCCCTCTACCCCGTCCTCGCCGATATCGCCGAACTCCACCACGTGGAATTCCCCCTCCACCCCGATTTCACCTGGACCCTTCCCGCCTCCCTGGATGTCGACCTCTTTTTCCTCACCAACCCCAACGCCCCCACCAGCCTCGCCCTCGATCTCCCCACACTCCGTGCCGCCGCCGATCGCTGTCCCGGCGTCATCATCATCGACGAGGCCTACGTCGATTTCGCCGAACACAGCGCCATGGCCCTGCTGGCCGACTGCCCCAACCTCATCGTCTCCCGCACCTTTTCCAAAAGCTACAGCCTCGCCGGACTCCGCATGGGTTACCTCGCCGGCGCCCCCGACCTCATCGCCGCCCTCTATAAAATAAAAGACAGCTACAACACCGACGCCATCGCCCAGCGCGTCGCCCTCGCCGCCCTCCGCGACCAGGCCTGGATGACCACCAACGCCACCGCCGTCCGCGGCACCCGCTCCCGCGTCACCCGCGAACTCAGCACCCGCGGCTGGTACATCCCCCCCTCCAGCACCAATTTCCTCTTCGCCCGCGTGCCGTCCCACCTCAACGCCAAAACCCTCTTCGAGGCCCTCCGCGACCGCCACGTCTTCGTCCGCTACTTCCCCGGCCCCCTTACTGGCAACCACCTCCGCATCACCATCGGCACCGACGCCGAAATGGACCGCTTCCTCGCCGAACTCGACCACATCACCGCCGCCAAATCCGCCTGAAGCGACTGGAACTTCGATGAAATTCAATGGCAACTGGGATCATCCACCTCCCAGCTCCTCCCTTCCAATGGCGCAATTTTGGGAACTCTGCGAAACCGCAATCCGTCAGAATAAGGTCCTAACTCCCGAAAACTGCATGCAACTCCATGACGAGGAACGATGGATGTCTGAACCCTTCTCCCTCCATCCCTCTAAAAACCTGAAAGTTGCCGAAACCAGACCGGGTTGGATTTCACACAGACAACCCCATTCCCCACCGTGAAACCCTCCCTCACCTCCGAGGTTTCCGGCGAATCTTGGCGGACCTTTCTCGGGACGGTCGGCGGCGTCTGGCTGATGTTCCTCCCGGTGTTTCTCTCAGGGTCGGTTATGACCCTCATCGACCCTGCCTCCACATGGCTCACCGCACTCCCGCTGCTGCTCCTCCCCGGAGCGATCCTCTTCAAAACCACGCGCAACTATCTGCGATATCGCCGCGAATCCCCTCAGGACCTCCCTGAGACAACTCCATGAACGATTTCCACCTCCTGATCGACCTCCACCGGGACGCACCCCGCCTCGGCCCCGGTTCCGACTCCGAGACCGAACTCGCCCTGCGCCTGTGCGGACTCGACTTCGCCGCCCCCCTCCGTATCGCCGACATCGGCTGCGGTACCGGAGCCTCCACCCTCCTCCTCGCACGCCTCCTCCCCAACGCCCACATCACCGCCGTGGATCTCTTCCCCGAATTCCTCGACACCCTCGCCTCCCGCGCACACAACGCCCACCTCACCGACCGCATCACCCCCCTCGCCGCCTCCATGGACGAACTCCCCCTCCCTACAGGCACCTTCGATGTCCTCTGGTCCGAGGGCGCCATCTACAGCATCGGTTTCGATAAAGGGATCGCCGCCTGGCGTCCACTCCTGCGCCCCGGCGGCCTCCTCGTCCTCACCGAAATCACCTGGACCACCCACACCCGCCCCCCCGAACTCCAGCAACACTGGGAAAAGGAATACCCCGGCATCGCCACCGCCTCCACCAAACTCCATCAACTCGAATCCAACGGCTACTCCCCTCTCGCCTACCACAGCCTCCCCGAATCCTGCTGGCTCGACGAATACTATCACCCCCTCCAGGCCCGCCTCCCCGCCTTCCTCAACCGCCACGCCCACAGCCCCGAAGCCCGCGCCATCGCCGAGGCCGAACAACGCGAGATCACCCTCTACGAAACCCACAGGGCCCACTACAGCTACGGCCTCTACATCGCCCGCAAAACCTCCCCCCTCACTCCACAGGAAATGTGCGCGGAGATCCCTCCGTGCAGCAACTGAACCCGCCGCACAATCAGGAAGCGGTGTCCTCACATGACCCCATCACCCCCCCCCTCTCTTCTTTATTTTGCGGGCGAAGCCCCCCCATCAGGAACCACCATCCACCACCCGGGGCCAACAGCCGCCAACGCTGCCGAAATGAGGTCGGAGGCGGAAAATCGTTTCCCGGTCAGGCGTTTGGGGACGCAGATCCTGATCAAGAAAAAGACATCCCACAGGAGCATCTGCCAAAACGTGCTCAAAAAGCTCGTCCGCCTCCTGCAATCCCTTGCACCATCGACTCCGCATCTCTTCGGGATTCACCGGCTCCATGTTCAGGGTTTCGTATTCGGGTGGCGCATACCGGTGGGTGCGGGCCAATTCCTGCCGGATCGAATGGGGATTCAGTCCGGGATCTTTTCCGGCCGCGGCCCAGATAAGGGCCCCAAGCGAGAGTCGGTGTTGATGGATTTCCAGCAGATCGACATAATCGCGGATCTCCCTCCGGCCCACTCCCGCCAAAACCTTGTTCGTCGCCGCATCCCAGAAATGCAGCCGGTATCCCAGTTCCGGGTCAGGCTCGATGGGAAAAAACCGAAAAGAGGAATCGGTCACCCATTCCAGTCGGGTGGCTCTCCCCCCTTTTTCAACCACCGCCCGATAAAGAGAAGGTGTCCTGAACAAGTCCCGCACCCTGTACCCCCGCTCCTTCAGCAACGGAATGTCCTGATCCAGCGCATCGATCAAAGCCGCTTCGCTGTCATGAAAGACGTCGATATCCTCGGAGCGGCGGGGGCTCTGCGGCGACTGATTCAGGACCGTTGCACCACCGATGTAGCTCTCCGGATTCCGATGCGCCGCCAGCAAGGTCAGCACTTCTTTCTCAAACCCTCCGATCGGCATGGTTATCCTCCGATCAAGCGCTGCAGGGCCCGGGCTCGTTCAAAAGCCCTGCGATCCCCTTCATGTTTGAGGGTACGGATCACCAGGGGGATCTCCTCTGCCCCCACCTGCCACTCCGGATCAAATGACCAGAAACAATCTGCCCGGTGCTCCCGGAAAGCTCGTCGCGCCTCCCGCACCGCCACCATCCGCCGGGCTTGCTCAGGCGAAAGCACCCGATGGCTTTTTTTTCCACCTTTGCTTCCAATCCGGCGGAAATACGGATTTACAGAAACAGAAGCCCTTTCCATGAAGGATTTATATCATAAGCAGCCCTTGATGTAAAGCGGCACGGACACCTCCAAACGAAGGTCAAAAAAGGCCCGCACCCGTCCCTCACTCCCCCCGCAGCCGGAAAATCCCCGACGCCAGCACCTGGCCATTGACCTGCAGTTCCACCGGATGCTCCCCCGCGTACAGCGTCCGGATGCTGGCGTGCCGCAGCGGATGCCGCTTCTCCAGGCGCATCGTCTCCCCCGCCCCCAGCTTCACCGTTTTCCACTTGAACACCTTCCGCGAGGCACGCCCCGAAGGACGCGCGTAGTGCAGCACGTAATCCACCACCACCGCCACCTTCGCATCCCCCCGGTTCGTCAGCTCCGCCGACAACGTCACCTCGCCGCCAATCCGCGGCGCGGCGGGCGAAATCTCCAGCTCCGCCTCCAATCCCTCCGCTCCCCCGAATCCCAGCACCGCCAGCGCACCCGCATGCCCCGCCTTCACCAGCGTGCGCAACCCATGCCGCACCACCCAGCGCCGCTCCGGCGAAGCCCCGCACATCCAGCGACGGCACAGCCCCACCACACGTTCTGGATGGTCCTTCGACACATCATTCAGATGGTTCGCCACCGAACGCCGCACATACGCGTCCGCATCGTCCCGCAACGCCTCCAGCAGCGCCAAGCCCGGCCCCGGATCCTTCAGGAGCCAGCCCACTCTCCGCGCCCACGGCAGCCGAGGACGCGTCCCCTCCGAACACCAGCGGCGCACATGCGCACACGGATGCCCCACCCACTCCCCCAGCCGCGCAAGGGTCTCCTCCGGATACGCCTCCAAAAACGGCCGCACCGCAAACTCTGACGAAAACCGCCGCGTCAGCTCCAGCATCGCCCCCATCGACTCCTCGAAATGCGGCACCCCATGCTCCGCGATGAAATGCCCCAGCGGCCACTGCAGCCACCCATCCGTCACCGCTTCCGTGTCCGGCAGAACCGCCGGCAACGACGCCGTCAGCACCCCCAACGCCTCCGGAACCGACTCCGGAAGCCCCGCCCGCAACGCATCCGAAAACGCCGCCACCCGCCCATGGAACTCCTTCCCCTCCGCTCCCGCCAGCGCCCGCCGACAAAACGCCGCCTCATCGAATTCCGGCCACACCCCTGCGACTTGGTGCCCCAGCCGCGCCGCCGCCTCCGCATCGAACCAATCCTTGAAGGCCTTCGGTTTCTCCGTCATACCCGCACCCTATCCCGAACCCCGCGCAGTGCAACCAAATTTCACCTTGAAAACTGTACGCATGTAACCTATACATGCGTAATGCACCCCTCCCCCCTCTCCCTCGCCAGCCTGGCGGAGCCCTCTGCCTCCGCATCCCTCGCCTTCGCACCCAGCCCGGTCGCCGCCGGCTTCCCCTCCCCCGCGACCGACTACCTGGAGGAGCGCATCGATCTCACCCGCGAACTCATCCGCAACCCCACCTCCACCTTCCTCGCACGCGTCCGCGGCGAATCCATGCGCGATGCCGGACTCGGAAACGGAGATCTCGTCCTCATCGACCGCTCCCTCCGCCCCCGCTCCGGTTCCCTCGTCCTCGCCTGGGTCGACGGCGGCTTCACCGTCAAGCACCTCCATCTCCGGGAAGGGCGGGCCCTCCTCCGCGCGGCCAACCCCGACTTCCCCGACATCGAGCTCCACGAGGACGACGATGCCCGCGTCTGGGGCGTCGTTACCCACATCATCAAATCCAAAACGTAGACCCAGCCGTCCCGGCTGGGCAACCATCCGCTCCTCCTCTCCTTTCCTCATTCTTTCGAGAGTTTCATAGTTCACCCCTCCCCCCAACCTCCCAACACCCCATCACTCCTCCTCCCCAAGCGCCTCCAGATCCGCATGGTCTTTCCGTCTACCCGAGGCTCGTTTGTTGGCCACAAACGACGCCCGTCCGATATACGAAACCGGCACATCTCCGAACATCCCGGGGACTTTATGCGCATCAGCCTCCTCCCAGGTGACACCCGAAATTGAGGTCAGCAGATCAATCCGAACCGGCGGAACGCCAAGCTGCACCACGTGGTCTGGCTCCTCGAAATCCTTCACGCTGAGACTGGAGAACGAAAACCCAAACGCCGAAAGTGCCTCAAGAACCCTTCGCGCGTTTTCCGGATCTGGCCGGACATACACATCGATGTCCCCGGTAAAACGGGGTGCGCCATGAAACGCGAGCGCGTAGCCTCCCACGATCAGGTACGAAACCTCATGCTCGTTTAACAACGCGAGCAGATCTCTGAAGTCGGGCTGTACTTCCATAAAACTGCCTTCGAAGCTTTTCAACCGCCCCCACCCGTTCTTCCGGACTGCGGGACAACCAAAATTCAAGATCTTCCCGCACATCCGATTCGCCGAGTGCACGTTTGGTGACGACTTTCCGCATCATGATATGTGTGTAGCAAAACAAAAACCCATTGTAAATCCTTCGTTCCAACTCCCCCCAACGTCCCAACGTCACCCCTCCCTTTCGCCTCTTTCGCGTCTTTCGTGGTTCCCCTCCACCACCCCAACACCCCATCACTCCTCCTCCCCCTCCCCCGCTCTGAACCCTGAACACTATTTGGATTGAGCCCGGAGCCCTCCCCCGCTACAACCCCTCCATGCGGTTAAAAGGTTTGCCATCCTGGCCCTGGTTCCGACGGGAGCCCCCCCACCTGCGGCTGGGCCGCTGGGGCGAACGCCGCGCGGAGCGCTTCCTGCGCCGCCAGGGGCTCAAAATCCTCGGTCGCCGGGTGCGCGTGGGCAAAAAAGACGAGATCGACCTACTCGCCCGCCAGGGTGGGGTCCTGGTCATCATCGAGGTCAAGACCCGCTCCGAGGAGGGCCTCGAACCCCCGCGCCGGGCCGTTGATTTCCACAAGCAAAACCACCTCAACCGTGCCGCTCTCCACTATGCCCGTCGCCTCCACCCCCCCCCCGAGGCGCTCCGCTTCGACATTGTGGAAGTGATCGGCCGCCCGGGAGGCCCCGCCCCCCGGATCCGCCACCACCCCAACGCCTTCGGCCTTCACCGGGGCTTCCGCTACTGACCCGCCCATGCCCACCCGCGAATTCCTCGACTGGTCCCACCCGCTCCCCGACCTTCTGGCCGACAGGCTGCTGCCCGCGGTCGGCAAAGGCCCCCTCGACCTCGGCCACTGCCTGATCCTCGCTCCCACGCGCCAGTCCGGCCGCCGCCTCCGCGAACACCTTGCCCGCACCTGGCGCGAACGCGGCGGCACCGCCCTGCTTTCCCTGGAGGTGCGCCCCCCCTCCTTCCTGATGCAACCCGGGCCCGACCTCCCTGTCGCGCACCTCTTCGACGTCCTGGCGGCCTGGCGCGACCTGCTGGCCGAAGCCGATCCCGCAGAGCTGCCCCGCCTGCTGCCCGAACGCGGCGAACGCCTGGGCCCCGCGGCGGCGCTCGATTTCGCCCGGCCGCTCCAGAGCCTGCGCGAGGAACTGCTCGACGGCGGCCTCGACCTCACCGCCGTCGCCGACCTCCACCCCCTCGCATCGGAACAACAACGCTGGCGCGAACTCGCCCGCCTCGAACAGCTCTACCGCGACCGCCTCCACGCCCTCGGCCTCCTCGACCCCTGCGACGCCAAACGTGCCGCCGCCGCCGCCTTCCGCCCCCGCCCCGCTGTCCGCACCCTCCTCCTCGCCGCCGTCCCCGACCCCTCCCCCCTCGTCCTCCGCCGCCTCCACGAACTCGACGTCACCCTCGATATCCGCGTCCTTGTCCACGCCCCCCCCTCCGAGGCCGCCGCCTTCGATGAATGGGGCCGCCCCCTCGAGGCCTGGGCCTCCCGCTGCGTCGGCCCCTCCCCCGAACCCCCGGGCTGGATCGAACTGATCGCCGATCCCCCCGCCCTCGAACGCCGCCTTGCCGACCTCTTCGCCTCCTCCCCCGCCTTTCCCGACCTCGCCTTTGGGCTGCTGGACGACCCCCTGGCCCCCGTCGCACGCGCAGCCCTCCAGGCCTCCGGGAAACGACTCTACCACCCCAAACCCCGCCGCTTGTCCGACAGCCCCGCCGTGGGCCTCCTCCACGCCCTCCACCAAGCCCGCACCAGCGAAGGCCCCGTCCCCCTGCGCGCCCTCTGGCGCCACCCCGACCTCCTCTCCGCCCTCTCCCCACAGCCCTCCGAACTCCTGCGCGCCTGGGACGAATACGCCGCCGTCCATCTCCCCCAAACCCCCTCCGCGGTCGACGAAACCCTTCCCCCCGGCCCCCTCCGCGAGGCTTGGGAACGGCTCCGCACCTGGATCGCCGCCGAGACGCCCCTCGGCCTCCTCGCCGTCCTCCGCGCCGTGTATGCGCGGCGCACGCTCGACCCCGCCCTCCCGGAGGAACGCTTCGCGCTCCGCGAGATGAACGCCCTGGCAGACCTCCTCCAAGAGGCCTCCCGGCGGGAACGCGACGGACGCCCCCCCTCGCTCCCCCTTCTGCTCGAAGCCCTCCGGCAGGTCCGCGTCGATCCCCCGCGTGTCGAGGGCGACGTAACCGCCGAAGGCTGGCTGGAGCTTCCCCACCACCAAGCCCCCTCCCTGCTCCTCATCGGCCTGCACGAGGGCGTCGTTCCCGCCTCCAAACCCGCGGATCCCTTTCTGCCGGACGGGCTCCGGGCGCACCTGCGGCTTCGCTCCGACCGCGATTGGCGCGCGCGCGATGCCTACCTCCTCCACAGCCTCATCCAATCGCGCGCGCCCGGCGCCGTGCGCGTTCTCGTGCTCAAGCGCGATGGCGAGGGCAACCCCCAACGCCCCTCGCGCCTGCTCTTCGCCTGCGACGATGACACCCTGCTCGCGCGCGCCGCGCTCCTCTTCCGCGAACCGCCCCCACCTCCGCCCGCGCCTCCCCCCGCCCCCGGCCTGCTCCTCCGCCCCCACCTCGCACCCCACCGCCCCCTCGACTCCCTTTCCGTCTCCTCCATCGGCGACTACCTCCGCTGCCCGACGCGCTTCTTCCTGCGCCATGTCCTCGGCATGCGCACGGTGGATGACCTCGCCCGCGAACCCGACCCCGCCGCGTTCGGAACCCTCCTCCACAGCGTCCTCCGCGACCTTATGCGCGGAGGCCCCGTCTCCCCCCCCGAATGGGACGCCCAGGCGGAAGCCCTGCTCGCGGACCGTATTGACGCCCTGTACGGCACCCAACGCACCCTCTCCCACCGCGTGCTGCAACGCGGAGCCCTCCAACGGCTCCAAGCGGCGGGCCGGCTGCAAGAACGCCTCTGGCAGGAGGGATGGACCCCCCTCCACCTCGAAATCCCGCTCACCCGTTCCTGCGATGGCTTGCCCATACACGGGACCTTGGATCGCATTGACCGGCATCCCGACCTTGGCTACCGCATCCTCGACTACAAGACCTCCGACACGGCGACCGACCCCGCCAAAGCCCACACCTCGGCTCCGCGTCCCGGCGCCGAACAGTGGCAGTTCTCCCTCGGGGGCAAAACACGCCAATGGACCTCCCTCCAGCTCCCCCTCTACCGCTGGCTCGCGCACACCCTCCCCGGCCTCGACCCCCAGGCCCCCCTCGAGGTGCTGTATTTCCAGCTTCCCCGCGACAGTTCCGCCTGCGCCCTGGCCGCCTGGCCCGACGAGCCCTCCCTCGCCCCCGCCGCCGAAACCTGTCTCCACGAGGTCGTCCGCCGCATCCGCGAAGGGCTCTGGACGCCTGCCACCGCGAAACTTCCCTTCGACGATTTCGCCGCGCTGTTCCACCATGGCCCCGACGGAATCGCCCCCGCATGAGACTCCCGCGCTTCCGTTTCCTCCCCCCACTCGCCGCCGTTCTCCTCCTCCCCGGCTGCGCCAACGGACTCTTCTACCACCCAACCCGCGCCTGGGACAGCACCCCCGAAACCCGCGGCCACCCCCACTGGGAAAACGCCACCTTCCGCGCCGAAGACGGGGTCCTCCTGCACGCCTGGTGGATCCCCGCCCACGGCAACCCCCGCGGCACAGTCGTCCACTTCCATGGCAACGCCCGAAACATCGGCAACCACATCGCCTTCTCCGACTGGCTACCCGCCGCTGGCTACAACCTCCTGCTCTTTGACTACCGCGGCTACGGACGCTCGCAGGGCGCCATCTCCCGACACGGCCTCGTCCGCGACGGCCAAGCCGCCCTCGCCTACGCCGCCGCGCGCCCGGAAACCCCGCCCACGCGCCTGCTGGTCTGGGGCCAAAGCCTCGGCGGCACCATCGCCCTCCAGGCCCTCGCACGCTCCCCCACCCCCGTCGCCGGCGCGTTGATCGACTCCACCTTCGAAAACCACCCGCGGATCGCGGCCGAAAAAATGAGGGGCCTGCCATGGTGGCTGGCGTGGCTCCGCCCCTTCCGCCCCCTCGTCGTCTCCGGTGGCCACGATGCCGACGACGCGCTGCCCCGCCTGCACCTCCCCCTCTTTTTCCTTCACGGTCAGGCCGACCGCGTGATCCCCCCCCACCACTCCCAACGTCTCTTCCAGAAAGCCAATGCCCCCCGCCACCTCTGGATCGTCCCGGGTGCCAGCCACTGCGACGCCGTCCTCCGCTTTCCCGACCTCCTGCGCCCCGAAATTCTGCGCTTCTTCGCTGATCCGGCCGCCTATCAAGGCCCCTCCCCTGGCTCGCCTGGCGGCGCACAGGAATGAGGGCGCACAGAAGAGTCGTTGATCCGCCCCTGCTTTTGGGTTGCGGGCGAAGCCCGCGTTAGGGTAAAACCCGGAAACCTTCCCTCCCCCCAACACACCCGGAGATCCTCGCGATGCATTTCGACACCCTCTGCCTCCACGGCGGCACCCAGCCCGACCCCACCACCCTCTCCCGCGGCGTCCCGGTCTACCGCACCGCTTCCTACGTCTTCAAAAGTACGGAACACGCGGCCAACCTCTTCGCCCTCAAGGAGCTCGGCAACATCTACACCCGTCTCATGAACCCCACTACCGACGTGCTCGAACAGCGCGTCGCGGCACTCGACGGCGGTGCGGCTGGCCTGGCCCTCGCCTCCGGCACCTCCGCCATCTTCTATGCCATCATCAACCTCTGTCAGGCAGGCGACGAAGTCGTCTCCGCCCGCAACCTCTACGGCGGCACCTACACGATGTTCAACGACATCCTTCCCCAGTTCGGCATCAAGGTCCACTTGGTCGACGGCACCCGACCCGCCGCCTTCGCCGCCGCCATCACCCCCAAAACCAAGGCGCTCTTCTGCGAGACGGTCACCAACCCCGCACTGGAGGTCTCCGACATCGCCGCCATCGCCGACGTTGCCCACGCCCACGGCCTCCCCCTCATCGTCGATAGCACCTTCACCACCCCCTACCTCCAGCGCCCGATCGAACACGGCGCCGACATCGTCGTCCACTCCCTCACGAAGTGGCTCGGGGGACACAACGCCGGCATCGGAGGCATCGTCGTCGACTCCGGCAAATTCGATTGGAAAAGCGACAAATTTCCGCTCATGACACAGCCCGAGGCCTCGTACCACGGTGTCCGCTGGGCCTATGACCTCCCCGACTTCCTCGCCCCGGTCGCCTACGCGATCCGCATGCGCGTCATTCCCCTCCGCAACCTCGGCGCCTGCATCTCCCCCGACAACGCCTGGCAGTTCCTCCAGGGCATCGAAACCCTGCCCCTCCGCATGGACCGCCACTGCGAGAACGCCCTCAAGACCGCCGAATACCTCCAAACCCACCCCAAGGTCAAGTGGGTCCGCTACCCCGGCCTCGCCAATGACCCCGCCAAACCCATGACCACCAAATACCTGCGGGGCAAAGGAGGCTCCATGGTCGTCTTCGGCATCGAGGGGGGCGCCGCCGCCGGCGCGGCCTTTATCGAAAAGCTCAAGCTCTTCAGCCACCTCGCGAACGTCGGCGACGCGAAGAGCCTGGCCATCCACCCCGCCAGCACCACCCACTCCCAGCTCACCCCCGAACAACAGGCTGGCGCGGGCGTCCCACCCGAAATGGTCCGCCTCTCCGTCGGCCTCGAATCGATCGAGGACCTCCTCGAAGACCTGACCCAAGCCTTGGGATGACCCCATTCCGACCCTCGGAAACGCCGCTTCCGCGGCCTTCCGAGGGTCGGAACCCCTCGTGTCCCCTTCGCAAACCGACTCGATCCCCATTGCCCCACGCTCCCATGAGATTCCCAACACCCGGGATCCACCGACGAGTTGTCCGCGCTCTCCCCGCGCTTTTTCTCCTCTGCGCCCTCACGGCCTGCCTCCATCGACACCACCGCACGGATCGTGCGCTCCTGGGGGCCGCCCGCCTCCACCACATTGATGCCCGCCTCCTCCGCGCCGTCGCCCTGCGCGAAAGCCGCATGAATCCCTCCGCCCGCGGCGCAGCCGGCGAAATCGGCCTCTTCCAAATCCTGCCCAACACCGCCAAACACTGGGCCGAAGTCCACCAGCGACCTCCTCCCTCCGAGGCCAGGCTCTTCCGGGTGACCCTCAACGCCGAAATCGCCGCCTGGTACCTCCGACGAGGCCTTGACCGGTTCCCTCACCGCGCCGACCCCCTCCCCTTCGCCCTGGCCTACTACAATGCCGGCCCCTCCCGCGCGATCGATTGGGACCAACGACTCCCCGATGGCATCGACTTCCAGGACTTCATCCCCTTCCCCTCCACACGCGCGTACGTCCGCGATATCCTCGACACCTATCAAAACGACAGCTGATGAGCCGGAAGGGGCAAGCCAGGGGCGACCCTTTCGCTTTTGCCCTCTCTCTCCCCCCCTTCCCGCCCCACAAATCGTTAAATTTTTACCGATTTCCCTCCTTTCCGGTTGACCTTTGCCATTCGCCCCGGTAATTCCACCTTTATGCATCCGAATTATACGCTCCTGGATTTTCCGCCTCCCTTCCTGATGACGACCGGGAAGCTGGCGTTGGTATTGGTGCTGTTGGCGGGTTTTTTCGTTCTGATCGTCTGGTTATCCCGACGGCTTTCGGCGCACCCCTCGACCATTCCGCACCCCGAGGACCGCGCCCGCGCCGTAGCGGCCGCGGCCGCCCGCCACCTTCACAACCCCACTTCCTCCGAGGACACCTGAAATGAAAAAAGTAGACTTCATGCTTACCGCGTTCCGCGACGGGTTCCAGTCCGCCTACGGCGCCCGCGTCTTCACCAAAGACTTCCTCCCGGCGGTCGAGGCCGCCCGCGAGGCAGGCATCCGCTACTTCGAGGCCGGTGGCGGCGCGCGCTTCCAGTCGCTCTACTTCTACTGCAACGAAGACGCCTTCGCGATGATGGACCAGTTCCGCAAAGCCGCGGGGCCCGATGCGAAACTCCAGACCCTCGCCCGCGGCGTCAACGTGGTCGCCCTCGACTCCCAGCCCTCGGACATCATCGAACTTCACGCGAAGATGTTCAAGAAACACGGCATCGACATCATCCGCAACTTCGACGCGCTCAATGACGTCGAAAACCTCATCGATTCGGCCAAGTACATCCAGAAACACGGACTCGAACACCAGGTCTGCGTGACGCTCATGTCCCTCCCGCCCGGCTGCGAGGGCGCCCACGACCCCGCCTTCTACGAGAAGACCCTCCGAGGCATCCTCGACACCGGCATCCCCTTCGACTCCATCTGCTACAAGGACGCCAGCGGCACCACCACGCCCGCCGTCGTGCACGCCACCCTCAAACGCGCCCGTGAAATCCTGGGCCCCGATACCTACATCCACTTCCACACCCACGACACCGCGGGCACGGGCGTCATCTGCAACCAGGCCGCCATCGAGGCCGGGGCCAATGCCATCGACCTCTCCATCGCCCCCTGCTCCGGCGGCACCTGCCAGCCCGACGTCCTGACCATGTGGCACGCCCTCCGCCACACCGACTACGCCCTGGACATCGACATCGACAAGATTCGCGGAGCAACCGACGTGTTCAAGGACTGCATGAAGGACTACTTCCTGCCGCCCGAGGCCGTCATGGTCGAACCCATGATCCCCTGGTGCCCCATGCCCGGAGGCGCCCTCACCGCCAACACCCAGATGCTCCGTGACAATGGCATCATGGACCGCTACCCCGAAATCCTCCGCGCGATGGGCGAGGTCGTCGCCAAAGGCGGCTTCGGCACCTCCGTCACCCCCGTCTCCCAGTTCTACTTCCAGCAGGCCTTCACCAACGTGATGCAGGGCCCCTGGCAGCAGATCGCCAAGGACTTTGGCCGCATGGTTCTCGGCTATTTCGGCAAAACCCCCGTGCCCCCCGACCCGGACGTGGTCCAGCTTGCCTCAGAGAAACTGGGACTTCCCCCCACCACCCAGAAGGTCCTCGAACGCCTTGACGCCGACCCCACCCTCGGCATCAAACCCGTCACCGAAGAACTGAAAAAGAACAACCTCCCCGTCACCGACGAGAACATCTTTATCGTGGCCTCCTGCGGTGCCAAGGGCATCGCCTTCCTCAAGGGCGACGCCAAGGTGGGCGTCCGCAAGAACACCCCGAAGCCTGCCGAAAGCGCCCCGCCCGCCGTGGCGGCGCCCGCGCCCACTCCCGCCGCGCCCCCTCCCCCTCCCTCCCGAGGCCGCTACACCGTCAACGTCAACGGCAAACCTTACATTGTCGATATCGATGGCTCCCGCGCCACCGTGGAAGGACACTCCTTCCAGGTCAGCGCCGGCTCCGCCCTCGATGCCGAACCCGACACCACCGTCAATTCCCCCCACACCTTGAAACTCCTTTCCCAGGCGGAAGGCAACGTCTACCAGATCAAGGCCCGGGTGGGACAGAAGGTCAAGGCCGGCGATACCCTCATGGTCCTCGAATCCATGAAAATGGAGATGGCCGTCAAAGTCCCACACGACGGCGAAATCCGCGAAATCTCCGTGCGCGTTGGCGACCCCGTCACCTCCGGCCAGCTCATCGCCATCCTCCACGAAACCACCTGACCCTGTCTCCCAGGCGAAGCGAGCCCTTGGAAGGTGCTACGTGGGGGAGGGAGGGGAGGCTCCCGCCTTCCGCGCGGCGGCAGTTGCGCGCACGCCCGCATCCCCAGCCCCTTCCCGGCAGAGACAGCCCCCCATAAAATGGTTCATCCAAGGGTACTAGGGACCTGTTGGCGGCGGCGGGTCGACCAACCATTCCTGGAGCGGACGCATATCCAGCCGGGGATCGCGTTCCAGCTCGGCTTTGGCTTTCCCGAGCAGCTCCAGCATGCGGACGTAGACCGGATCCTGCTTGTCCTCGAACACCGGGTTTTCCTTTCCGCACAGCCCCCAACCGCCAGCCGCCTCTGCCAACGGGGCCTGAAGCATCGCGCTCCATCCGGGGTGGGTCAGGTTCTCGTGCGACCAGGTATCCATCACCCAGCGTTTGGGCTTGCGGGCCAACTGCTGCTCCTGGAAGTCCGCAGTGTGGCAGGAGGTGCAGCGCTTTTTATAGAGGGCCTTAAGTTCCGCCTCCTCCTGCTGCAGCGCCGTCCACACATTCCGGGAACGGTCCGCTCGCAGAGTCAGGTTCGCACCGTAGTAGGGGGCGTTGGAATTGATCCAAATGTTGACGCGGAGCTTGTCCTCGAAGGGAACCTCACTTCCCGAGTGGTCAGGGTCATCCAGGTAACGGTTCAGCCGGCTGACCATGGAATAACGGGTCAGCGGAGCCTCGTTGTCGTGGTCAGCCTGCCGGAAACGGGGAGTGAAATCGATCAGTTCCTTTTCAAGGATCTGGTCGTAGGACTGGCTGAAGCCCCGGGTCCGGTCCCCGCTGAGGTCCAGGCGCCCCTCTGGTTTCGGGCCTCCGTGGCAGCGGACACAATGACGGTCCAAAACGGGTTGCACCACCTGTTGGAAATCGACCAGTCCATGGGTTCCCCAATTCGGCTGCACGGGACGCACGGCCGGCTTCTGGGCCGCCAGGGGCATGTTCGCCCTGGGCGGCGGGGCGGTGATCCCGTGGCGGATTTCGTGGCAACCCGTGCAGCTCCGGGTTTCGCCCGGCATCGCATGCAGGTCCGATCCCATCGTCATCAGCGTCTTGCCGTCCTTGTCCAGCACATGGAAATAGAGGCTCGAAAGCGCCGGCACTTCGAAATGCGCCGAGCCGTCCACCTCGATCGGAACCAGTCCAACAAAACGCTTCACGTGCGAGGTGGTGCGGCTGACCGTGCTGTCGACCAGCGGGCCGCCCCAGTTATAAAAACGGGCTTTTTCATACACCGGCAGCTGCTCCATCACCGCGAGATATTTCGCTTGTCCCCGTTTGACCGGCGGGCTGATACCCAGGTACACATCGGAGAGGATCATGGTCGCTTTTTTCGACCAGTCGATCGGTCCGCGGCTGCGCTCGCTGATGTCCCAAGGCTCCCAGTCGACACGGTCCGACTGGTACGGAATCAGGGGCGGTTTGGTGCGGGCCTGCAGGATCACGGGCCAATCGCAGCCGTGGTCGCGGGGTGCGAAAACCGGCCGTTGGTTGCCAGCGCGGTCCAGGAGCTGGATGCCTCGCCGCCCCCGGTTGTTGCCGCCGAAGGACACCAGGTACTGCTGTTCATTAAGCGGCCAGGGATTACGGTACATGTACCAGCGGTACTCGTCATCGTAGCGGATGAGGTCCCGCGATACATAACGGTAGCCCAGACCGCGCTGACTTTCCTGTCCCTGCTGATTGCTCACCAGACCCACCACCCCGAACTCGCGGTGGTGGTGCCCGCCGAAGATGGACACCACCTCGGGTCGTCCGGGAATGGGCCGGGCGCTCCAGAAACCAATGGGGTCGACGATGGTGTTGCCGAAATACAGATCGAGGCCTGTGCCGTCAGGATTCATGGTCCACAGCGCATGGCGCATGCCCACATTCTTCTCCACCCCGTAATCCCAACGGGTGAAGAGCACCCGGCCGTCCGCCATCAGACGCGGCGCATGATCATCTTCCATGTTGGCGGAGAGCACCTGGAAACCACTGCCATCTCGGTTCATGCGGCAGAGCATGAAACGGTCGTGCGACTGGCACACCGCGATGCCCTTGTCGACCTGCCTCACAAACATCAGCGCCCCGTCGGGCAACTCCTCCGCCCCCCAGCCTTCCCCATTCGGGATTTCGACCAGGCCAGTGCCGTCGAGGTTGATCTCATACATCTGGCTGTTTTCGGCCCCGGAATACCCCCCCTCGCGCAGGTCCTTGCCGACAGAAAACAGCAGGGTTTTGCCGTCCCAGGTGGGGTTGAGGTACACGATGTTGTCCCGGGGGGTCTCAAACAGCACCTTGCGGCTGCCTGCCGGATCCGCGGGATGTATCACACAAATGCGTTTCATGTCCTCGACATACGCAATGGGTCCGATCTTCCTGATTTCGTCTGCGAACACCCGGTCAATCCTTCCGGCCAGATCGAACACTTGGTCCATCCGTGGCTCCCCGCTGTCGCGAATCTCCTCCAACAGCGCACTCACCTCCCTGCCAAGGGCCGCCAGGGTCTCGGTGTAGGCCGCGCCCGCCTCCGAGGGGGCCTGCAGATTCATAGCCGCCTCATAGGACGACCGCAAGATCCCGTCGGCACTGCGCTCCGCCGCCTCATAGTAGGGTTCGGGGGCGGGTTCCCAGCGGAAGGTGCGGATCACCTCCAACGCCCGGTTGTAGCGTGCAACCTGCTGATACATCTCATGCCAGGCACGTGGATCCGGAAACGCCCCCTCCGGAGGCGAGGGTAACTCCTTGGCCGCCGCCTCCGCCTCGAGCGACAGCTCTGCAGCGATCGCCTTCCGGTAGGCCTCGACCAGGTCCGCCGGGTCGGCGGAATCCAGATACCCCTGCCACAGCCCGGCTCGCTTTTCGAATTCCATTTCCGCCCGGTCCGCATCGCCGCCAAACAGGCCCGCCAGCGTATTCCACAACTCCTGTCCCGGCGCGTCCCCGAAACGTCCCCGGAATCCCACGTCCACCTCCGCCCCCTTTCGGGTCTTGTCATCCAGCCCCAACACCGCCTCCAGCTTCACGTAGGGCTTGTCCAGACGGAAAGCGATCCGACCGTCCGTATGCATGGCAATGTGGTGCGAAAAAACTCCCCCCCCGATCCTGGGCCCCTGCCCCGGTTCATTGTCGGCCTGGATCTCCAGATGGCGGTTCAACTGTTGATGGAAGGGCTTCAGAGTGGCCAGGGGGGTCCGGTTGCCCTGGTCGTCGACCAAAATCGCCTCCCCGATCACGGTCCAGATCCAGCCCCCTTGTGCGTGTGCGCGCTCGGCGGAGACCCACAGCTCATCACAGCCCCGCAACCCGATCTCCACCTTTTGGAGGGGATCCCCCGCACGGACCCGGAAGGTGGCCGGGCGGAAGGACCCCTGTTCCGCATAAGCCCGCAGTCCCTCCGGCGACGCCAGGGCGGTCTCAAACCAGTCCTTTCCGATGGTGAGGAAGGACGCCAAGCCCTGCCCCACGGGACCCTCGCTTTCGCCCACCCAGGGGCGGGCCTCCACCCACGAGCCGGAAAGAGTGTTCTCAGGAAGGCGCTTCTCCGCGGGCAGCGGAGGATCGATGCCCTCGATGCCGAAGGCAAATCCATACTGTTGAATCCGATTCGTGAATTTGATCACCAGATGGTTCTCGCCCTGCGTAAGGTTGACCGGGATCGACACCACCCGGGCACCGACAGCACGCCAGCCCGGCCATCGGATGGGCTGCCCGTTGATCCAGCCCTTGGTGTAGGCCCCCGTATGGGAGGAGAGGCAGGAAGTAGCCTGGGAATAGAAATTCATATGGATTTCCCCCGCCTTCTCCGCATGGATCACCCGGTAGAGGTACTGGGTCTCGTTGCGCGAGGGGGCGGGTCCCCGAGGCAGTTCGTAATAATAGCCATCGAGCCACTCCGGATGGGTCACCCAGCGCCGCTTGGCCCCCGGATCCCCGGGCATGTCCCCCGCCTCATAGACCGCCTCCGGATCCGGCACCCCGTCCTTCAGCAAGTCCTTTTCCACCTCAAATACAAAATCAAAGCCCGAGTCCGGCACGGGATTCTTCACCAGCAGCCGCTCGTCGATTTTCGCCCCGTACCAATCGTCCCGGAAGGGACCAATCCGGTGCCAGGTGCCACAACGGAGACCGAGCTCCGCCACCCGCGCCTGCAAAGCCTGCACCGGACCCTGCTGGGCCTGGAGCTGACGCTTCAACAGAGCCTGCACCCCCGGAGCGGGCGCATCGGAGGCGGAGAGCATCCCCCCACCAAAGGTCAGCAGAACTGCAATAATGCGGAAAAATGAGCGGCAATAAAATGAGAACAAGGAAGTATCCCAAGAGTGGTTATATGTCTGGGCCGGAATCCGGATGTTGAGGGTGATTTGTGATGTTTCGGTCGGGAGCTGTCAAGATTCGATTCCGCCCCCCCCCCCGCTTGATGAAAAGATTATGTTATCTTTTATGTGATTTTAGTTTCCAAAAAGGACGCAAAAAACATGGACAGGGAAACGGTTTTCGGGCACATGTCCGGAGTTCCACGTCCCGCGGGATCCCGTAGGGGGCCCCACATGTGCGACAAGGATCCTTTGGATTTTTTTTGCCCCTTCCCCAAGCCACCACCTGATTTTGAGCCCCCGTTCCAGCCAATTTTCCAGTGGGCCCGGAGCCCATGAAGCCTATTTCTGCCTGGATTCCCGCCCCGGTGCGGGAATCGAAGAGGAGTTGCGCGACCTGCTCGACCAGTACCAAGCCGAGAAGGAGGCCTGCGGCTGCGAGGCTTCCAGCGAAGTCCGGCTGCGTCTGCACCTGAGCGATCCGCTGTCGCAGTTCCCCCGGGTTCAGGAGATTCTCTCCGGCACCCCGCATGGATTCGTGAGCGTGGTGGGTCAGCCGCCCGCCCATGGAAACCGGGTATCCCTCGAGGCCTGGCACATCCGCACGCGGCCCGGCGCTCCCCCGGCCCGGCGCATCCATGAAACATACGCGACCAGCTGTTCCAGCCTCTTCCATCTCGTTAACACCACCCTTTGCCATCTGGGTTCCACCGCCATACGGTCGGAAAGCGCCGGAGAGCAAACCAAAGAGGCCTTCCACGCGCTGGCGTGCGCCCTGAACGGACTGGGGGCGAATCTCGTCCACCATACCTTGCGCACCTGGCTGTACATCCGGGACATCGACACCCGCTACCAGGAAGTGGCGGAGGCGCGGAACGAAGTCTTCACTCAACTGGGCCTCCCCCCCGATGGTCCCAGCATCGCCAGCACCGGAATCGAGGGCAGCAGCCCGGTGCCCGGGGCAAAAATGGGTATGGAAAGCCTGAGTTACCTGGGCATCCGGCGCGAACAGGTGCGCTACATGGAAGCCGAGCACGCCATGCCTCCCACCCTCCGTTATGGCATCCGCTTCGAGAGGGGCGTGCGCATCCTGTTCGGTGACCGCTGCCATTGCCACATCTCGGGAACGGCCAGCATCGACCGGCACGGCGGGGTGGCCCACCCCGGGGATGTGAGGGCCCAGACACGGCACATGATCGGCAATGTCCGGGCGCTGCTGGAGGAGAACGATGCCAAGCTGGACGACCTGAAATGCGCCACGGTCTACCTGCGGGACCGCTGTGACATCCGGAGTGTGGAGGAGGAGGTCCTCCACCACATCCCCGGAGTCCCCGTGTGTTTTGTCCACGCCCCGGTCTGCCGTCCCGGTTGGCTGGTGGAAATCGAGGGTGTCGCCGTCACCGACAAAGGGGAGGACGCATTTCCCGTCTTTGAATGACGCCCCGGGGCCGGTGCCCTTTTTTTACCCGCAGAGGAGAACACATGGAATCAAAACGAAGCCCTTTTACAGATGCCGTCACCCGTGCGGTGCGAATCCTCTTCGGGGCAGCGTTGATTTATGCCGCGTCGGCCGCCGGTGAGCCGTTTTCACCTTCGGCACTGGTGCGGACCTCCCAGGAGGAGGTGATCGCGATCGCAGGCCGGACCGGCCAGGGGGTGATCCTCTTCGATACCCGTGCGCGGGAGGCGGGCCGGGAAATCCAGTTGGGGCATGACATTTATGGGCTCACGGCCTCGCCCACAGCCCCCCTCCTGTATGTGTGTCTGGGCATCGCTCCCGGGTGGCTGGCAGTGGTGGACCTGGAGAACGGCCAGATCCGAAAACAGGTGGAAGCCGGCCATTCCCCCGGCGCCTCCGTGCTGAACGCCGACGAGGACAAGCTCTACGTCTGCAACCGCTTCGAAAACACCATTGATGTGTACGGCCTGCCACAACTGGAACGCCTCCACCGCATCCCCGTCAACCGGGAACCCATCTCCCTCTGCTTCAGTTCCTCGGGGGAGGAACTCTACGTGGGCCATCACCTGCCCAACGGCAGGAGTGACGGGGAGCTGGTCGCCGCGGAGGTCTCGGTGATCGATGCCGTCCACGACCGGCTGCTCCACACCATTCCCCTCATCAATGGTGCCACCACGGTACGGGACATCATCTGCTCCCCCGACGGTGCCCACATCTTCACCGTACACCTGGTCGCCCGCTTCAAGGCCCCCACCACCCACTTGGACCGGGGCTGGGTGAACACCAATGGACTCAGCGTCATCTCCCAGAAGACCCGGACCCTGCTCCACACCGTACTGTTGGACGACATTGCCGAGGGCTTCCCCAACCCTTGGGCTCTTGCGATCCACCCTTCCGGCAGCACCTTGGCCGTAAGCGCTGCCGGCGGCCACGAACTGCGTTGGATCGACCTGAAGGATCTAGAGCGGAAAATTGCGGCCGCGACCGCGGGGCGCCCCGCTTATGCACCGCACAACGACTTGACCCTCATCTCCAAGGCCTCCAACCGTGTGCCCCTCAAGGGCAAAGGTCCCCGCTCGATGCTGTTCCTCGGCGACCGCCTCTACATCGGCGAATACTTCAGCGACTCCCTGGGCGTGGTGGCGCGCAAGGAGAATGGGCGCGGCTTCAACGTGGAATCCATCCTCCTCCAGCCCCCGGCGGAGGAGGATCCAGTGCGCCGCGGGGAATTCCTGTTCAACGACGCCACCCACTGCTACCAGAAGTGGCTCAGCTGCGCCAGCTGTCACTCGGAAGACGCCCGGACCGACGGGCTGAACTGGGATCTGCTCAACGACGGTGTCGGCAACGCCAAAAACGTCAAGAGCCTCCTGTACGCCCATCGGACGCCCCCCACGACCGCCACCGGCGTGCGCGATTCCGCAGAAACCTCCGTCCGGGCGGGTCTGCGGCACATCCAGTTTGCCGAAAGACCCGAGGAGGAGGCCCAGCTCCTTGACGCCTATTTGAAGAGCCTGCGCCCCCTGCCCAGCCCCCACCTCGTGGACGGAAAACGTTCGGCTTCCGCCCTGAAGGGCGAAAAGATCTTCCGCCGTCTGGAATGCAACCAGTGCCACGCGGGCCCCCTCTTCACCAACCTCAAACAGTACGACCGGAAACTGGGGCGCGGCGTGGATACCGGAAAAGCCTTCGACGTCCCCTCCCTCATCGAAGCCTGGAGGACGGCGCCTTACCTGCACGACGGAAGGGCCGCCACGATCGAGGAGGCCGTTCGGCTCCATGTGCCAGATGCCGTGCGCCCCCTCAGCCCCGAGGAGACGAAAGCCCTGATGGACTACGTCTTATCCCTCTGATCCCTCGCCCCCCCCATGGATGGGGGCCTGTGGCGCAAACATCCTCCCCCCTTTTTTTTACAAAGTGCGCCATATTTACTCAATCACTTCAAACCCTGTTTTTGCACGGCTCCCGCGACTCCAAAGTGCGACATTATGACTCTTCTTCAACCCGCCCTGTCGTCAGAAACTTGCGGCAGAGACAGAAGATGAGGTAAAATGCCACCATGTTTCGCAGGAGACCCATATGAACCCCGAACGATTCACGCAACAGACACAGGAGACGCTGGCGGCGGCGCAGGCGTTGGCACAGGAGCGGGGGCACCCCGAGCTGGGGCTGGCGCATGTGTTGCTGGCCATGGTGGAGAGGACCGCGGGTGTGGTGACGCCCCTGCTCACACGCTGCGGGCTCGACCTTGCCAGGCTTACCGGGGAACTGCGGACCATGATGGAGCGTCTCCCCCGGGTGGCCGGCGAGGCGTCCCGCCAAGGCATCGACCCGGAACTCCGCTCCGTGTTGGCCGAGGCCGAAGCCCTGGCCAAGAAAATGGGCGACAGCCATATCACCTCCGAACATCTGTTGATGGCCATGTGCTCTGCCCGCGCGGGCGACGTGCCCGCGCTGCTTCGGCGCATGGGCCTCGACCCCAAACGCCTTCAAGCCGAAATCCAATCCTACCGAGGGAGACAGACCGTGAACGACCCCCATGCCGAGGACAAGTACAACGTCCTCCAAAAATACGGACGCGACCTGACCGAGGTCGCCCGCGCCCAGAAACTCGACCCGGTCATCGGGCGCGACACCGAAATCCGCCGTGTCATCCAAGTCCTCTCCCGCCGAACCAAGAACAATCCGGTGCTCATCGGAGAACCCGGCGTCGGCAAAACCGCGATCGCCGAGGGCCTTGCCCTTCGCATCGTCGCCGGCGACGTTCCCGAAAGCCTCAAGAACAAACGCATCATCGCCCTCGACATCGGCTCCATGCTCGCCGGCGCCAAATACCGCGGCGAATTCGAGGACCGCTTCAAAGCCTTCATCAAGGAGGTCATGGAATCCAATGGAGAGATCGTCCTGTTCATCGACGAACTCCACACCCTCGTCGGCGCCGGCGGGGCCGAAGGCGCCGTGGACGCCTCCAACATGATCAAACCCCCCCTCGCCCGCGGCGAACTCCGCTGCATCGGCGCCACCACGCTCGACGAGTTCCGCAAACACATCGAAAAGGACCCGGCCCTCGAGCGCCGCTTCCAGCAGGTCCTAGTCGACGAACCCACCGTGGAGGACACCATCGCCATCCTCCGCGGGCTCAAGGAACGCTACGAGGTCCACCACGGCGTCCGCATCCAAGACGGGGCCCTGGTCTCCGCCGCCACGCTCTCCCACCGCTACATCAACGACCGCTTCCTCCCGGACAAGGCCATCGACCTCATCGACGAGGCGGCCTCCCGCATCCGCATGGAGATTGACTCCATGCCCACCGAGATCGACCAGGTCCAGCGCCGCATCCTGCAGCTCGAAATCGAGCGCGAGGCCCTCCGCAAGGAGAAAGACGAGGACTCCCGCCGCCGCCTCGCCGACCTCGAACAGTCCCTCACCTCCCTCCGCGAATCCGCCGACGGCATGAGAGCACATTGGCTCCAGGAGAAAAAACTCATCGCCGACATCTCCACCCTTGGGGAGGCCCTCGATCTCCTCCGCGCCCAGTCCGAACAGGCCAAACGCGCCAACGACCTCGGCAAGGCCGCCGAAATCCTCTACGGGCGCATCCCCGCCACCGAGAAGCAGCTTGACGAGGCCAAGGCCAAACTCGCCGACTTCCAGAAGGACCGCAGCATGCTCAAGCAGGAGGTCGATGCCGAAGACATCGCCGAGATCGTCTCCCTGTGGACCCACGTCCCCGTCTCCAAGCTCCTCCAGGGCGAGCGCGACAAACTCCGCGCGATCGAGGACAACCTCCGCCGCCGCGTCATCGGACAGGACAGCGCCATCGCCGCCGTCGCCGCCGCCGTCCGCCGCTCCCGCTCCGGTCTCCAGGACCCCAACCGCCCCATCGGCTCCTTCATCTTCCTCGGCCCCACCGGCGTCGGCAAAACCGAACTCGCCCGCGCCCTCGCCGAATTCCTCTTCGATGACGAACAGAACCTGGTCCGCATCGACATGTCCGAGTACATGGAAAAACACGCCGTCAGCCGCCTCATCGGCGCACCGCCCGGCTACGTCGGCTACGACGAAGGAGGACACCTCACCGAAACCGTCCGCCGCAAACCCTATTCCGTCCTCCTCTTCGACGAGATCGAGAAGGCCCACCCCGACGTCTTCAACATCCTCCTCCAGGTCCTCGACGACGGGCGCCTCACCGACGGACACGGCCGTACCGTCGACTTCACCAACACCCTCCTCCTCATGACCTCCAACATCGGAGGCGCCCTCATCCACGACCGCCTGCAAACCCTCTCCCCCGACGACGCCGCCGGCCTCACGCGCCTCGAGAACGACGTCTTCGAGGAGCTCCGCCACCACTTCCGCCCGGAATTCCTCAACCGCATCGATGAATCCATCGTCTTCCACAGCCTCCGGTTCGAGCAGATCCAGGAGATCGTCGACCTTCAGCTCCGCCGCGTCAACCGACTGCTGGCCGACCGCCACATCACCCTCGTTTTCACCGGGGAGGCCCGCCGTCTGCTCGCACAGACGGGCTACGACCCCTCCTACGGCGCACGCCCCCTCAAACGCGCCATCCAGCGACTCGTCGTGGACCGCCTCGCAGAGGGTATACTCGACGGACAGGTCGCCGACCGCCAGCACCTGGTCGTCGATGTCGACCCCGACCTTCCCGACCAGCTCTGCTTCCGACCCGGGAAAGGTGACTGAGACGGAATCCGCCGCCCCCCGCGAGGACGCACCGGTTTCGACTTGCGGAAAGGCCGGTTCCGGGGCAGGTTGACGTCCCATGTCCCCTCCCCTCCACAGCCGCCCCCTTGCCGCCTTCCGATGGATCGGCAGCTTCCTGCTGGGCGCGCTCCTCTGGACTACCTGCACCGGACCGGACCCCGAAAGCTGGATCCTCGGCCTGCCTGCGGCCCTTGCCTTTGCCCTCGGCATCCAAGGTGGCAGGTCGAAAAACGCCCCCCGAATCCGTTTCCGCGCCCTTCCCGGTTTCCTGGTGTTTTTCCTCGCCATGTCCCTCCGGACCGGCGTGGATGTCGCCCGCCGCGCCCTGTTCGAGGGGCATGGCGTCCATCCCGGCTTCACAAAATACCGCGCACGGCTGCCAGAGGGCTCGCCTCGCGCGGTGTTTGCGAACCTCATCAGCCTTTTGCCGGGGACCCTGAGCTGGTCGCTGGCCGACGGGGTGCACAAGGTGCATGTCCTCTCCGGACACCCCTTGATCTACGAGGAACTGGCTGACCTGGAACGCCGCGTCGGGCGGCTCTACGGCATCCACCTGGAGGAACTTCTGTGAACCTCCACGAGACGGTCGCCCTTGCCATCCTCCTCACCCTGCTGCTCTCCTTTGTGCGGGTGTTCCGCGGCCCAAGCGCGGAGGACCGCCTCCTCGGCATCCAGGCTTTCGGCACCGTCGGCACCGCCGTCATGCTGCTGCTCGCCGAGTCCGAGGACCGGCAGAGCCTCGTCGACGTCGCCCTCGTCCTCGCCATGCTCTCGGCTGTTACCGTCATCACCTTCACACGCATCCTTCCCGGTGCGGGCGACGCAGACCCCGCGGAGGAAGATCCATGATCCTCGTCCAGGCCTTCTCCACCCTGCTTCTCCTGCTCGGCTTCTTCTTCTTCCTGGCCTCGGCGATCGGGCTTCTGCGCTTCCCCGACACCCTCTGCCGCCTGCATGCCCTCGCCAAAGCCGACAACCTCGCCCTGGGCTGCGTCGTCCTTGCCCTGATGCTCCGGCAGTCCGACCCCCTCGCCATCGGAAAACTCGCCCTCATCTGGGGGGTCACCCTTCTCTCCTCCGCGACGGGGGGCTACCTGCTTGCCCAGCGCGTCCGCCGCAAACTCCTGGGACGGGAGGACACCTGATGGACGGAGCGCTGTTATTCGATGGCATCCTGGCCACCTCGCTGGTAGTCTCCGCGCTCATCACCCTGCACCAGGACACGCCGCGCGAAACCGTGGTCCAGCTGATGATTTTCGGCCTGCTGGTGGCTCTCGCCTGGGTTCGCGTCGAGGCGCCGGACCTCGCCCTCACGGAGGCGGCCATCGGTTCCGGTGTCACCGGAGCCCTGTTGCTGGCGTCGCTGCGCCGCCTGAGGCCCGAGCGCCGTTTTCCCCGCCCGGCCGCCGCCCCCCTCCGCCTCGCGGTGACACTGGGCTGCTGTGGTGTCGCCGCATGGCTGAGCCTCCTCGTGGTCGAGGGCTGGCCGCACGCCGTCGGCCTCACACCTCTGGCGTACGAGCATCTCGCCGAAAGCGGCAGCCTCAACCCCGTCACCGCCGTCATCCTCAACTACCGCGGCTACGACACCCTTCTGGAGATCGGAGTCCTCTGGGTGGCCGCCCTCTCCGTCTACACCCTTTCCGGACCGGCCCGCAGCCGCCCCATCCCCCCGCCGGGCCCCATTTTCCGTTTTTACCTCCGCTGGATGACACCCGTGTTCTGGATTGTGGTTCCCTACATGGTTTGGGTCGGGGGACGCGCCCCCGGCGGGGCCTTCCAAGCCGGCGCCCTTCTCTCGGGACTGGGAGTCCTGACCCTGCTCGGCCCCTCGCCCTGGCCGATCCGGCTCCGCCACCGGATCGTGCGCTGGAGCCTGAGCCTCGGCTTCGCGATCTTCCTCTGCGCCTCCATGATCCTCTGGAACCGTGGCAACCTCCTCCAGTATCCACCCGAACACGCCAAAAACTGGATTCTGCTGATTGAAATCGCCTGCACCTTGAGCATCGGCATTTCCCTCACCGTGATGTTCGCCGCCTGCGCCGGCTGGCTCCGCGGGGACAAAGCCCCGTGAGCCCGCCCTTCGCCGCTCTCCAGTGCCCCGATCTCCCCCACGCTGCGGGCTGGTGCCACTTCGAGGAGCCACAGGCCACCCTCGATGCCCACACGCCCTCCGAGGTCCCCGCCCTCCTCCGGGAAGCCGAGGCTTCCACTCGGCGCGGCCTCCACGCCGTCGGTTGGGTCGCCTACGAAGCCGCCCCCGCCTTCGACCCCTTCCTGGAGGTCCGCCCCTCCGCGGGCCCCTTCGCCCGTTTCCACCTCTTCCGCCGCCGCATCGCGGGCCTACCTTTCCGCCCCGCCTCCCCCTTCCGTATCCACGACCTGCGCCCTGTCTGGTCCGAGCACGACTTCCACGCCAGAGTCCGGACCATCCGCGACGCCATCGCCCGGGGAGAAACCTACCAGGTCAACCTCACCCACGCACTCGAAGGCCGCCTCGAGGGCGATCCCTGGTCCCTCTTCCGCGCCATGCGGCTTGGACAGGCCGGGCGCCACCAGGCCTACCTCGCGGAAAGCGACCGCATCCTGCTCAGCGCCTCGCCGGAATTGTTTTTCGAGCAGCGGGGCCGCCACGTCACCTGCCGCCCGATGAAAGGCACGGCGCCCCCCGCCTGCGCCAGCCAGCTCGCCGTTTCGACCAAGGACCGCGCGGAGAACGTGATGATCGTCGACATGATCCGCAACGACCTTGGTAAACTCGCCCGCCCCGGATCCGTCGGGGTCCCCCGCCTCTTCTCGGTTGAACACTACCCCACGCTTGCCCAGATGACCTCGACGATCACCGCCGAGGTCGGCCCGTCGGCCGCCGACACCTTCGCGGCCCTCTTCCCCTGCGCCTCGATCACTGGTGCCCCCAAACGCCGGACCATGGAGTGGATCCAACGCCTGGAGCAGGCCCCCCGGGGGGTATACTGCGGCGCCATCGGGGCCTTCCACCCCGGTGGCCTCGCCCACTTCAACGTCGCCATCCGCACCGCTCTCCTCGACCCCAACACCGGCCACCTGCGGTATCCCTGCGGCTGCGGCATTGTCTGGGACAGCGACCCGGCGGCCGAATATGCGGAAAGTCTCCTCAAGGCCCGCGTCCTCACCCATCCCGCTGACGACTACTCCCTGGTCGAGACGTGGCGCTGGACCCCCGAGGAGGGAGCCCCCTTCTGGCCCCTCCACCGCGATCGGCTCCTCCGCTCCGCCCACGACCTCGGCTTCCCCCTGCTCCCCGCGATCCTCGACGACCATGTCCAGGCCCTGCACGCCAGCCAGCGCGCCCCCGCCCGGCTCCGCCTCCTCGCCGACCCCGACGGAGGACTCCATTCCTCCTCCTCACCCCTTCCCGCCCCCCGCCCCCTCCGGGTCGTCCTCGACCACCAGCCCACACCCTCCGACGATCCACGCCTGCGCCACAAAACGACACGCCGACAACCCTACACCGAAGCCCTCGCGCGCCACCCCGGGGCCGACGACGTCCTCCTCCTCAACGAACGTGGAGAGCTTACCGAATTCTGCATTGGCAACCTCGTCCTGCGCCTCGACGGACAGGACCTCACCCCTCCTCTGGCCTCCGGACTCCTCCCCGGCGTCGCCCGCCGGCACGAACTCGAAACGGGCCTCCTCCGCGAGGCCGTACTCACCCCCGCCGACCTCCCACGCGCCGAAGCCCTTTTCCTCCTCAATGCCACGCGGGGGCGCTGCCCGGTCATCCTCTCCTCGGGTGTGCCAACCCGCAAAGCACCGCCGACAACCGAACCCCCAGCACGCTGACCACAAGCACCGAAACCGAACTCAGCGGCATCAGGATCGCCGCCACCAGAGGGGAAAGCCTGCCACTAACCGCGATGCCCATACCTACCGCGTTGTAGAGCAGGGAAATGCCAAAACAAATCCCCACCACCCCCGCACTCATTCGAGCCAACCGCAGGAAACGGGGGAGTCGCGGCAGGCTCCTCGCGTCCAGGATCGCGTCGCAGGCGGGACTGAAGGCCTGGATGTCCTCCACCACCGCCACCCCAACATCGCTGTGGCGCAGCGCCCCCGCATCGTTCAACCCGTCCCCGAGCATCATCACCGTTCGACCATCCGCCCTCAACGCATCGATCGCCTCCAGCTTGTCGGAGGGCGAAAGGCCCGGGCGCGCATCCTCGCAGCCCGGAAACCACTCCCGAAGCCCCCGCAAACCCTCTGCACGGTCGCCCGTCAGCACCGTAAGATCATAACGCCCGCCCAACTCAGGCAGGACATCCGGCAGACCCTCCCTTGGGGCATCCTCAAACTGGAACACTCCGCGCACAGACTGGTCCACCGCGAGCCAGGTTTCCGCGGCGGCGGCGGGTCGCGAATCGGGAAGGGACAACCCCTCGGAAACCAGCCAGGCGCGAGAGCCAAGGCGGTAGCGCTTCCCTCCGATGCGCCCCTCAATCCCCTTCCCCGCGTGTTCCTCGATCCACTCGGGCGGACGCTCGGCCACGGGCGCATCCGCGAAGTACCCGAAAATCGCGCGGCTCAATGGGTGCGTCGAGGCCTGCGCCAGCGCCCTCAGGGCCCCGCAGACCTGCCCGTCCAGGACATCGCCCTCCCAGCGAACCGCCCCCAACCCCCCACGCGTCAGCGTCCCCGTCTTGTCAAAGGCAAGATGCCGCACCCGGGCCATCCCCTCCACCACAAAGCCGTTCTTGAGGTACATCCCCTGTCCCCTCAGCACCCGAAGCGCCGTCCCGAAAGCGAAGGGGGCCGACAACGCCAGCGCGCAGGGGCAGGCCACGATGAGGACGGCCGAGAGAACCCGCAGGGCCTGAGAGGCATCGATCCACAACCAGGTAAGGCCGGTCGCCAGCGCGACGAGAAGAACAGCGCGAATGAACCAGCGGCTGACCTGTCGGGTCATCCAGTCGAATTGCCGCTCGTTCTCCTTGCGGAAGGCCTGATGGTTCCAGAGGGAGGTAAGGTAGCCCTGGTTGACCTCCTTGACCACCTCGACGTCGATCGGAGCCCCATGGTGCCGCCCCCCCGCGTGAAGCGTGTCCCCGTTTGCGCGCTCGACCGGCGTCGCTTCCCCTGTCACAAAACTGTAGTCCACCAGCGCCGTGCCCGAGAGCAGCACGCTGTCTGCGGGAATCAGCTCGCCATTACGCACCCGCAGACGGTCCCCCACCTGGAGGCGATCGATCGGCACGGTCGTCCCCCTCCCCTGACCGTCCACCCGCAGTGCCGCCAACGGAAAATAATGCGTGTAATCACGGTCAAACGAGAGCGCATCAAAGGTCCTGCGCTGGAAGGCTTTTCCGATCAACAGGAAGAAAACCAGCCCCGAAAGGGAATCGAGGTAACCCTCGCCCCTCCCGCCCAGGATGTCCGACAGGCTCTGAAAAAACAGGGCGAGAATGCCTGCCGCGATCGGGATGTCGATGCTGAGCTCCCCGTGGCGGAGCCCAAGCCAGGCCGACCGGAAATAGTCGGCCGCGCAGAACAACAACACGGGCACCGACAAAAACAGGCTGTAGAACCCGAACAGCCGCGGCAACCAGGGCGTCTCCCCGAGGTCCATGCCCAGGTACGAGGGAAACGACAGCATCATGATGTTGCCGAACGCAAAGCCCGCGATCCCGAGTCGCATCCAATCCCGCCTCCTCCCCGCATCTCCTTCCCGGCGCGACACGTCCTTCAACCGAAGATCCGGCGCATACCCCAGACGAGCCAGCAGTCCAGCCAACTCCACGAGCGAAATCTTCTCCTCCTCGAAGGGGATCGCCACCGTCTTGCGCGTGAAATTCACCTCCGGCTGACCAATCCCGTCCCGCAACTTGTAGAGCCGCTCCAACAGCCACACACAGGCCACGCAGTGGATTTGCGGCAGATGGAAGGTCACCCGCGTCACCTTCCCGTCGCTGAAATCCACCAGCTTCCGGCGCAATTCCGGATCGGCCAGAAACTCGTAGGTGCCCGCCGTCTCCGCCGTCGCCGGCCGCACTCCAGGGGCCGAATCCAGGTCGTAGTAGTGCCCCAGCGCATTCTGATGCAGAATGCCATAGACCACCGCGCAGCCCCGGCAGCAGAAAGGGCGTTCCTCCTCCAGCACCACTCCCTGCCCGCAGCGGGCACCGCAGTGCGCACATGCGGCATCGGCTGCGGGGCTTTCCTTCCAGCTTTTCGGGGCGTCATCCATCCTTGTTCGCTTATCCGAGTCCCGCCCCATGTCAAATCCCCCGCCTTGATTCCCACCCGATTCCGCATAAGGGATGGGAATGACCCCTCCACCCGACACCTTCCTGCAGGCCTGCGCCGCGCACAACATCGACCTTCCCTCCCACCATCTGGAGACCCTGACCCGTTTTGTCCAGCACCTCCTCGAGGTCAACGCGCACATGAATCTCACCGCCGCCCAAGAACCGGAGGAGGTCTGGATGCGCCACGTCTTCGACAGCCTTCTGCTCCTCAACACGCTCAAGCACGACCCGGGGCAGAGGGCCCTCGACCTGGGCAGCGGCGGGGGATTCCCCGGCATCCCCCTCGCCATCTTCCGCCCCGACCTGCAGTGGACCCTCGTTGATTCCGTTGCCAAGAAAGCCAAGTTCCTGGCCGAAACCGCCGCCCTTCTCGGGCTCGAGAATGTCCGCACATCCTCCGAACGCGCCGAGGTCCTCGGCCAATCCCCCGAACACCGAGAACAGTACCAGATCGTCACCGCCCGCGCCGTCGCCCGCCTCCGCATCCTCCTGGAATGGACCGTACCCCTCCTGCGCGTCAAAGGTTTTCTCTTCGCCATGAAAGGCGCCCGGGCCGGCGACGAGCTTGTCGAATCCGGCCACGCCATCGAACGCCTCTTCGTCCGCCTGCGCAAACAACAGGAGCAGCCCGGCGGCGGCACCCTGCTCCTTTTCAAGAAGTTCGCACCCACTCCCGCCCGCTACCCCCGAAAAACCGGCACAGCCACCCTGAATCCCCTTTGATCGGCCACACAGGTCAGAACAACCACCCCAAACTGACCCGAACTTCCCGAGTGCAGTCGTCCTGCTCCCGGAGAATAGAGCCCCCCACCCCAGCATCCACCCCCCTCGCGAGGGAGACGCGAAGCTCCGCATCCACTTGGTGACGCTGCTCCGCCGAGCCCAAGACCCCGAAGTGGCTGGATCCCTCCAACCCGAAACGCAGTCGCCCCCCGCCGCGCAGCAGCCCCGCCCTCCCTCCCGGCTCCCATCCAATGCCCTCCTCCAACGAGGAATCGATCCTCAGCGCCGAATCGAACATCGCATACACCAACCACGTGCCGGCCATCTCGTACGCACGCCCCGCGCCGAAACGCACGAAGCCCCGTTGGTGGTCCACCTCGAAGGGATCCGCCTCCATCCGGAAATTGACCGCCCAGCTCAGCGGCGTCACCCACAGCCGTGGGGGCGACAGCGAACGGATGTCCACGAAAGTCAGCTCCCGTAGGTACACGTCCCCCGACCGCCCCCGCGTACGTGCGTCCGCCTCCAGAAACGTGATGAAACTCCCCGGCGGATACCCGGTCGAATCGTCGAGCGGATCATGGTAGGCGAACCGCGCTTTCAGGCCCGCGAAACCCTCCTCCCTGTCCGAGCCACCGTACACCTGCACCCGCGCCGCCGGATGGCCGTTCTCGGGCGCCTCCGGCATGGGCACCTCCGGAAGATCCACCTTCCCACGCTTCGCGCGTTCCCGCAGCAACGGAAACACGCGCTCCCGGTACGCCTCCGGCGTGACCTCACGCTCCGTGTATGCGTATTGCGCCAGCTCGATCGCAAGGGACAGCGTGACCGCGTCCTCGTCCTCCCGCGGCGCCGCCCCGCGCGACAACGCCAGGGCCCTCCCCTGCTCCCCCTCGTCCAGCAGCGAGGCCAGGTGCGCCAGGATCGTCGTCTTCGAAGGACGGTAGACGGGTGGCCCCGTGACTCCTGTCCGCGTCAACTCCCGCAGCAACGCCATCGGAATCGCATTGGTCCGGAATCGCTGCGTCATCGACAAGTCAGGCCGGGCCACCTCGATCGGATAGAGCAAATTGAAGGCACAGTTCTCCTTGAAGAAAAAGTAGCGGCTCCGCAGCCCTTGAAGCTCCCACACATGCCGCAGAAACCTGTCCAGGGCCTCCCCCTCAATGTGCAGCGGGTACTCCCACACATCACGGCGGTTCACCGCGCTGTACTCCTCCACCTTATCGTAGTAGGGCAGCACCGCATACACCCCGTCATACAAACCGAAGATTCCCTTGAAGGCGAAAAATGGACCGAAACGATCGGTCACGACGGCCGCATAATTCACGGCGCGGGAGAGCAGCCGGTCCTTTCCCTCGCGGTCGAGCACCAGAAGGAGATGCCCGAACATACTGGCGGGACTGTTCAGATACGCCGCCGGATACACCACGGTCGCGCGCGCAATTCCGAGTTCCCCGAGCGCATGGCGGTACTCGGCGCAGTCCGGCACAGCGAAAACCTCACCGGGAATCTCCAGCTTCTCCACCAACCATCGACGCCGCGCCGGGAAACGACAGGCCACACCTCGCTCCCCCTCCCGAACCGCCTCCGGCTCCACAAACGCCCGGAGCGTCGCCTCCAACTCCGCCCGCCTGTCCGACTTGCCGCGCGGGTGAACAAAAAACGCCGGATCATCGATCCGACTGCGCACCAGCCCCCAAAGCGTGCGATGGTAATGCCCGAGCGTCCACCATTCCGGATCGTCCCAAAGCCGCCGCTCCACCGCCCTTGACCACAATGCGTCGAAAACTTCCGGCCCGGTCGCATGCGCCACCGGACCGGTCAAGAGAAACGCGCACGGCCAACGCCGTGCGCGCCGAAGGAGGTCCTTCCAACCCATCCGCGGATCAGATGAGCCGCACGATGGACCGGGTCACCTCGCCGGCATCCGCCTGCGTGCCCGTGAAAATGCGGTCGAAGTTGACCTGCATCGAAGCGAAGAACGCCGGGCGATCGGAAGACCCAACCTGAAGCAGGTCAGCCAGCGCATTGAGGTAGGCGCCTTCTCCCACCGCAGCATCGGTCGCGATGTGGTCCATATTCGAAGCCACGAACACTTCGACTTCCTTGACGGAGACCAGCGTCTCCGCCTGGTCGCACTCCAATGTGCCCGAAGAGATGCCAAAGGTCTGGTTTCCGGAAAGCCCGTTCAGGATCGTGGCCGCCAGATGCGACAAGAGTCCGGTTTCATCGCCCAGGGCCATCGTTCCAATTCCACAGCCACAGTTGTCGCGAACCGTTCCGGCTTGGGCACTCAGGGCCAAGGCCGCCGCGGCAGCCATCATCATCAGGGTCTTTTTCATGAATGCTTCCTCAGGGGTGTTGTTTACCCGCGGCCGCACACGTTGCGGAACACGGACCCATTCATCATCCCCACATTCCCCCATGAACGCAAGCGGAAAATCAATCACGCTCGCACGGCCAATCACGGCAGGGGCTCGAGCAGACAGCCCGCTCGGCCCAGCGTCCGCAGAAAATCCTCCCGCAACTCCCCCCATTCCGCCTCCGGCAGCGTATGTCGCGCCACCAGCACCAGATCGTCCTCCGTCCCAAGCAGATGTTGGTGAAGACGGTACAACTCACGCATCCTGCGCTTCGCGCGCGAGCGCTTTACCGAATTGCCCACCTTCCGGCTCGCCACCACCCCCACCCTGCGAGAGGCATCCTCCCCGGCGCGACGCCACACCACCACATGCCTTCCCGCCTGCTTCCGGCCCTGCGCGTAGGCCTCCTGAAACAACACAGCCCGCTTGACTCTTCGTCGAGCGGGCAGTGTCTGGCGTGACCTGGAAGGATCCGGGGTCACACTTCGTCGGAAACCGTCAGACGCTTCCGGCCTTTCTGGCGACGGCGGGCCAGCACTTGGCGACCCTTTTTCGTCGCCATGCGGGCGCGGAATCCGTGTTTACGGACGCGTTTGATGTTCGAGGGATGGTAAGTCGGTTCCATGATCTGTATCCTTTGGAAAGAGTGGAATGCGGTGGCGGAGGAGGGCGAGCCACCCGGGACGTTCCCCGTGGGGAATGGCGCCCCTCCGACGCTGCGGAGGGGCCCGGGAACCTCGCCTCACGGCTTACTTCGATGAGACGCCGTGCGATTTGAAGGTGCGGGTGAGCGCGAACTCTCCCACCTTGTGCCCGACCATGTTCTCGGTCACGAACACATTGATGAACACCTTGCCGTTGTGGACGGACAGCGTGTGTCCGACGAACTCCGGCAGGATCATCGAGCGGCGCGACCAGGTCTTGATCGGCTGCTTGCGCCCGCCCTGGTTCATCTTGTCGACCTTCTGGTAGAGCTTCTCGTCGACGAACGGGCCCTTTTTGATGGATCGGGGCATTACTTCTTCCTCCGCTGAACAATGAATTTATTGGTGGGGTTGCTGCGCTTACGCGTCTTCTTGCCCTTGGTGATCTTGCCCCAAGGCGACACGGGATGGCCACCGCCGGAGGTGCGGCCTTCGCCGCCACCCATCGGATGGTCCACGGGGTTCATGGCCACACCGCGGACGGTGGGACGAATCCCCAGCCAGCGTTTGCGGCCCGCTTTGCCCAGCGAGCGGGACATGTGTTCCGAGTTGCCCACGCGGCCAATCGTCGCGCTGCACTCCACACTCACCAGCCGGATCTCGCCGGAGGGAAGCTTGATCTGGGCGAACTCGCGGTCGCGCGACATGAGCTGCGCGGCGGCGCCGGCGCTGCGGACGATCTTGCCGCCACGCCCCCGGACCAGTTCAATGTTGTGGATGAAGGAGGCCAAGGGAATCTCCTTCAGCGGCAGGCAGTTGCCCAGCGCGGGAGCGGATCCCGGACCCGACAGCACCGTCGCGCCCTTTTCCAGCCCCGCGGGAGCCAGGATGTAGCGTTTCTCGCCGTCCACGTAGTTCACCAGAGCGATGTTCGCGCTGCGGTTCGGATCGTACTCCAGCGTTGCAACCTTGCCCGGGATCCCGGTCTTGTCGCGCTTGAAGTCGATCACTCGGTACAGCCGCTTGTGGCCGCCCCCGCGGTGACGCACCGTGATGCGCCCCGCCGAGTTGCGTCCCGCGCGGGACTTCTTGGGCTCGGTCAGGGACGCCTCCGGGCGCACCTTGTCCAGGCCCTCCGAATCCAACAGCACCGTGAATCGGTTGCTCTTGGTGGTGGGTTTGCGTTTTTTCAAAGCCATGACAGGGTTCCTTCTCAGGTGAGGTCAATCTTGTTGTCGGGGGCCAGGGTCACCACCGCCTTCTTCCAGGCGGAGGTCAGGCCGTAGTTCGGACGCCGCTCGCGTTTGCTTTTCCCCTGCACATTGAGGGTACGCACTGTGGCGACCTTCACGTTGAACAGGGTTTCGACCGCGCGCTGGATCTCCAGCTTGTTCGCGGCGGGCCGCACACGGAACACGTACTGGTTGTTCGACTCGGTCAACATCGTCCCCTTCTCGGTCAGGAGAATGGTTTCCACAATCTGATGGGCGGGCTTCATGCCTTGCCTCCTTTGGCTTTGCGAAGACGCTCCTCCAGGGCCGCCATTCCCGCGCGGGTCACGACCACGCTCGGGTAACGAAGCACCTGATAGGTGTGCAGGTTGTCGGCCGTCGTGACTTCGACGCCGGCGAGGTTGCGCGTGGCGCGGACAACGTCGGGGTTCACCACGTCCGTGACGAACAGCGCGGGAGCCCCCACGCCCAAGCCCTTCATCAGGCCCGCGAACTCCTTGGTCTTGGGTGCCGGAAGCGAAAGCTCCTCCACCACCACGACCTGGCCGCCTGCCACCTTCTCGCTCACCGCACGGCGGAAGGCCAGCCTGGCCTCCTGACGGTTCTGCGAGCGGTTGTAGTCGCGCGGTTTCGGCCCGAAGGCCACGCCACCGCCGCGCCAGACAGGCGACTGGCGGAGGCCAGTGCGGGCGCGACCGGTGCCCTTCTGCTTCCACAGTTTCTTGTTGCTGCCGGAGACTTCGCCCTTGCTCAGGGTCGAGGCCGAGCCCTGGCGCAGGTTCGCACGGTGGTTTACCACCGCGTCGGTCACCGCTTGCAGGCCCTTGTCATACACCAGCAAATCGTCGGAGAGGTCGTACTCACCGGCGGACTTGCCCTGGAAATCTTTGATCGGAAGTTTGCTCATGAGTGTGTTCCTCAGCCTTTCTTGATGGCCTTGCGCAGCAGGACCACCCCGCCGTTCGGGCCGGGGACGGAGCCGCGGACGAGGATCACATTGTCCTCCTCGCGCACCTGCACGACCTTAATGTTCTGGGTGGTCACCTGCTCGTGGCCCATGTGCCCGCCCATCTTCATGTTCTTGAACACGCGGCCCGGCCATTCGCGCTGGCCGATCGAACCCGGTGAACGCAGTTTGGACTTGCCACCGTGCGAAGCGCGGCCGCCCCCGAAGCCGTGGCGACGCACCACGCCCTGGAAGCCCTTGCCCTTCGAGATGCCCGTGATGTCCACGTAGGACACCCCGTTGAGCACCCCGGCCTTGACCTCGTCGCCCTCTTTCAGGGCGTCACCCGCCTCGCAGCGGACTTCGCGGACCACCCGGCGCGGAGCCGTGGACACCTTCTCAAAACGTGCCAGTTCCGCCTTGTTCAGGCGGGAGGCCTTCTGCTCGTCAAACCCGAGCTGCACCGCTTCATAACCGTCATTCTCGACGGTCTTGCGCTGCACGACCACACAGGGACCCGCCTCGATGACAGTCACGGGAACCTGGGCCCCGCTCTCGTCGAACACCTGCGTCATCCCAATTTTCTTGCCGATAATGGCTTGCATGGACTTTTCCTCCTCAGATGCGGATCTGGATGTCCACGCCGGCCGGCAGGTTGGGCTTCTTCAGCTCGTCCACGGTCTTCGCGGTGGGTTCAATGATGTCGAGCATGCGCTTGTGCGTGCGGATCTCGAACTGTTCCATGGACTTCTTGTCCACGTGCGGACTCCGATTCACCGTGAACCGCTCGATGCGCGTGGGCAGCGGGATCGGTCCGGCAACTCGGGCCCCGGTACGCTTCGCGGTTTCCACGATGTCGGTGGACGACTGGTCGAGGACGCGATGGTCGTACGCTCGGAGTTTGATGCGGATTTTTTGACCGTTCATGTTGTTCCTTGTTCAGTAAAGCGGAAGCGCGTCGAGCACTTCCTGGGGAACCGGCGCGTAGGCGGTCGGTTCCATGGACTGACTCGCCCTCCCCTTGGTCAATGACCGCAGGGTGGTGGCGTATCCGAAGAGGGCAGCCAGCGGGACGTCCGCTGTGATCTTCTGCCCCTCCGGGGTTGACTCCAGATCCCGAATCCGGCCTCGCCGGGAGTTCAGGTCTGCCAGCACGTCTCCCATGTGTTCTTCCGGGCAGACGAGCTCGAGATTCATGATAGGCTCTAACAACAGAGGGCAGGCCCCCTGCAGAGCTTCACGAATGGCCAGATGGGCCGCGCTTCGGAACGCCAACTCCGTCGAGTCCATCGGGTGGACTTCGGCGCCGCTGACGGTCACCTGCACGTCGGTCATCGGGTAATGGCGTACCATGCCGGTGACCAGCGCATCTTGAAGGCCGGACAAAATAGCCGGTCGGAATGCGTCTGGCAAGACATTTTTCGATACGGAGAATTCGATGAGGTTTCCCTTGCCGCGTTCGCGGGGTTGGACGCGGAGGTCGAGGGAGGCGACCTGCCGTTTGCCGGCGATCTCGCGATCGAAGACCCCCCGTCCGCCCCCGGCGGCGCCGATGCTCTCGCGGTAGGCGACCATAGGTTTGCCGGCGCGGGCCTGCACCTTATGCTCACGCAGGAGTCGGTCGAGCAGAATCTCCAGGTGCAGCTCACCCATGCCATGCATCAGGGTCTGGGCGCTTTCGGCGTTGTAGCTGTAGCGGAAGGTGGGATCCTCCTCGGCGAGCGTCTGCAAGGCGGCCATCATCGCATCCTTCTCCGCGCTGGACTTGGGCTCAACGGAGATGGAGATGACGGTGTCGGGGAAGTCGATGCGCTCCAAGAGGATCGGGTGGGCCTCGGTGCAGAGGGTGTCACCCGTGCTCACATCCTTGATGCCCACCAATCCCCCGATTTCGCCCGCGTAGAGCGTCTCGATGTCTTCGCGCGCGTTCGCGTGCAACCGCACGATCCTTCCCACACGCTCCCGCTTGCCCGTCCGCGCGTTCCACAAATTCATTCCCTTGGTGAGCCGCCCCGAATACACCCGCACAAAGGCGATTTTTCCCACAAATCCGTCGGTGGCGATCTTGAACAGCAGCGCCGCGAGAGGCTCCTGGTCGGAGGCATGCCGCACCACGGGCACCTCCGTCTTGGGGTGTGTTCCCTGGGTGGGGGGAACGTCCAGGGGGGAAGGCAGGAAATCGACCACGGCGTCGAGGAGGGGCTGAACCCCCTTGTTGCGCAGGGCGCTGCCGGCGAGCACCGGAACCATCTTCCGGGCGCAGGTGAGTTTCCGAATGCCCGCGAGTAGATCCGAGGCAGGCAGGGTGCCTTCCTCCATATATCGATCCAGAAGGGCTTCGTCGCTCTCCGCCACGGCCTCAACGAGCTCCATTCGGGCCATGGCGGCTTCGTCGGCCATTGAGGCGGGAATGGGCTCGACCCTCACCGTGGAGCCACTGTCCGACTCCTCGAAAAACAGCGCCCGTTCCCCCACGAGGTCAACGACGCCGGAAAAGGTTTCGGCGGCGCCGATCGGCAATTGAACCGGAACTGCGGGCAAGCCAAGCTTTTCCCGCATCTGCAGGACGCAGCGGCCGAAATCGGCGCCCATGCGGTCCGCCTTGTTCACAAACGCGATCCCCGGCACATGGTACTTCTTCGCCTGCCGCCACACCGTCTCCGACTGCGGCTGCACCCCCGCCACCGCGCAGAACACCCCCACCACCCCGTCCAGCACCCGCAACGAACGCTCCACCTCCACCGTGAAATCCACATGCCCCGGCGTGTCGATCAGATTGATCTGGTGTTCCCGCCAGAACGTGGTCGTCGCCGCAGACGTGATCGTGATCCCCCGCTCCCGCTCCTGCTCCATCCAGTCCATGGTCGCCGTGCCATGGTGCACCTCCCCCAGCCGGTGCAGCTTCCCACTATAGAAAAGAATCCGCTCCGACGTCGTCGTCTTCCCCGCGTCGATGTGCGCCACCACCCCGATGTTGCGGATGGTCCGTAACGGGTGTTCGCGGCCGGGCGCGTCTGGACAGGTGGGGGCTGGGGTAGTCATGAGGGCTTGGCCTCCTACCAGAAATCGCATCCAATCACATCCCAAAAACGCCTCAAAGTACGGCCAATGCCACTGACTCGCCCCCTCCCCCCCCAAAACAAAAAACCGGAAGCAGGGCTTCCGGAGAAAAAGTGGCGTACCAGGAAGGACTTGAACCCTCAACCTTCTGATCCGTAGTCAGATGCTCTATCCAATTGAGCTACTGGTACACGCGGGGGGGGCCTTATAGCTGATCGGGCGCCGGAGGCGCAAGAGAAAAAATCGAAAAAAACAGAGGAGCTCCGAAACCGTCCCGGGTCCGGCACAGAAGACGCCTCAGGGGCGGAACCAGCTCGTGAGGAACTTTCCGTCCTTCTGGATGCAGGTGCCGTCGACCCAGAGCTCGCCGCCCTTGCGGAGGTCCTTGATCATGTCCCAGTGCAGGGAGGATGTATTCACGCCCCCCGTCTCAGGATACGAGGCCCCGAGCGCGAGATGCACGGTGCCCCCGATCTTCTCGTCGAATAAAATGTTCTTGATGAAGCGCTGGATGCGGAAATTGGTGCCGATGCCCAGCTCGCCGAGTCGTTTCGCACCGGGATCCATCTCCAGCATCGCCCTCAGGAATTCCTGGTTCTTCGTCGCCGTCGCCTCCACCACCTCCCCTTTCCGGAACACCAACCGGATCCCGTCGATCTCCCTCCCCTGATTCACCACCGGGTAATCATACACGATCTCCCCCTCCGCGCTCGTCTCCACCGGCCCCGTGAACACCTCCCCGCTGGGCATGTTGCGCACCCCGGGCGAGTTGACGAACGTCCGCCCCGCAATGCTCATCGTCAGGTCCGTGCCCGGCCCGACAATCCGCACCTCTCTCGCACCCTCCAGCTTCCCGATCAGCTTCTCCTGCCTCACCTTCAGCGCCGTCCACGCCTTCACGGGCTCCGCCTCGTCCGAAAACGTCGCCGAATACACAAAATCCTCGAATTCACGCAGCGACATCTCCGCATCCTGCGCGTAGGCCTCCGTCGGAAACAGCGTCAACGTCCACTTCTTCCTCATCATCTGGTCCTTCAAAGGACGCGAGGCCCTGGCCAGACGCGCCTGCTGGGCGCTGTCGACCCCGCCCAGCGCCCGCGTGTTGCGACTGCTGTAGATAATCGCCGTTCCGGCCAGGGTCCGGAGGATCGCCTTGTCCGCCGGACTCGCCTCGTCGAAGTGGTGTGGGTGCCCACACCGGTAGACCGCCTCCGCCGCCCCGTCCGGCACCATGCGGATCAGCGGCCACGCCCCCGCGCGCAGCAGCTCCTCGTTCAGAGCCTCCACCAGCGGCGCCGCGGCCACCGAGGCCTGGATCGAGAAAACTTCCCTCGGCTGCGCCGCCAGACAATACCGGGCCATCGTGCCCGCCAACTTGCGGATTCGTTCGTCCATGCCCCCTCCTACTCCCCCTCTCTTCACGCTGACAAGCGTTTTCGTGCTTGAACTCCCGCATCCCCATGCCAATCATATTTGAGAATCTTTCGCAGACTCTAGGCTTCTAAAAGGTGATAACATGCCGCGCATCCTCCTGGTGGACGACGAACCCAGCATCCTCAGTGTCCTTTCCTCCCTCCTCAAAGGCAAGGGCTTCGAGACCCAACCCGCCCTCGGCGCCGCCAAAGCCTCCGAACTCCTGCGCGGCGACGAATTCGACCTGATGATCTCCGACATCCGCATGGCCCCCATCAACGGCCTCGAACTCCTCAAGACCGCCAAGTCCCTGCAACCCGCCATGGCCGTCATCATGATCACCGCCTACGGCTCCGTCGAGTCCGCCGTCGACGCCATGAAAATGGGCGCGTTCGACTACGTCACCAAACCCTTCAAGGTCGACGAACTGCTCATCACCGTGCAGCGTGCCCTGGAGTACCGCCGCGCCCTCAGCGAGAACCAACAGCTCAAGGCCCAGCTGGAAGCACGCCGCGGCATCGGGAGCATGATCGCCGAAAGCACCGCCATGCGCAAGATCTGCGCCATGGTCGAACGGGTCGCGCCGACCGACCAAACCGTCCTGATCGGCGGCGAGAGCGGAACGGGAAAAGAGGTCGTGGCAAAGGCCATCCACACCCTGAGCGCGCGGAAGGCCAGCGCCTTCGTCCCCATCAATTGCGCCGCCCTTCCTGAACCCCTCCTGGAATCCGAACTCTTCGGGCACGTGAAGGGAGCCTTCACCGGGGCGTCCTCCGACAAGGAAGGCCTGTTCGAAGCGGCCAGCGGGGGGACACTTTTCCTCGACGAGATCGGCTCGATGTCGCTGAACCTCCAAAGCAAACTGCTGCGGGTCCTCCAAGAAAAAGAAATTCGCCGCGTAGGGGGGCTGAAACAAATCGCGGTGGACCCCCGGGTGATCGCAGCGTCCCACGAAGACCTCGAGGAACTCATTGCCCAGGGGCGCTTCCGCGAGGATCTCTACTACCGCCTCAGCGTCATTCCCCTGCACATCCCCCCCCTGAGGGATCGGCCCGACGACATCCTGCCGCTGGCCTACCACTTCCTCCGTCAAGTAATGCAGGCCGCCGGGGGCTCCCCACCCGAACTCTCGCCCGAGACACAGGAACTCCTCGAGGCCTACCCCTGGCCCGGCAACGTCCGCGAACTCGAAAACGCGATGCGGCACGCCTGCACCTTCGCCGACTCCGCCGCCATCGTTCCCGGCGACCTGCCCGCCCGTGTCCTGAACCGCGCCCCTCAACGCCTTCCCGCGGCCGCGGGCGACCCCGCCGCCGCGCACGCCGGAAAGTCCCTCAAGGCCTTCCTACGGGAGATGGAGAAGGACTTCATCGCCCGGGCCATCCGACAGCACAACGGTGACAAAGAAGCCGCCGCCAGGGACCTGAAGGTGAGCCTGGCCACCCTCTACCGCAAAATGCCCGAACCCACGGCCTGAACCATGGAAACCGACTGGATCCACGCCCGCATCCGAGGCCTGCTCCCCACACCGACCGGAGCGGCGGTCTTCCTCACCGACGGCACGAAAACCCTCTCCCTCTTCATCGACCCCATGGTCGCCCGCGCCCTCTCGCTGGTCCTCGAAGGGGAAACCCCGCCCCGCCCACTGACACACGACCTCGTCGCCGCCATCTTCGACGGCCTGGGCGTGCGCGTGCCCCGCGTCCTGATCACCCGGTGCGAGGAAGGAACCTACTACGCGACCCTTTGCCTGGAACAACAGAATGAACTCGGCAAAAGCCTCGCCGAGATCGACGCGCGCCCCAGCGACTGCCTTGTGCTGGCCGCCCACTATGGCGCCCCCATCCTCGTCGCCAAACCCCTCTGGGACGATGCAGAAGACATGGGATGGGCAATGGAGCCCCCCCCGTGACCTCGGGCCGCCTCCGCCAACCACCCCCTCCTCTCTGGACCCCTGATTTTCTCCTCAATTTTCACTTGCCAACCGGCCGGCTCCCCGGTAGGTGTCCCCTCCTTGCCGCACAATCCTGCTCGGGTGGTGAAATGGCAGACACGCCAGCTTGAGGGGCTGGTGCCCGCAAGGGCGTGTGGGTTCAACTCCCACCCCGAGCACCATTTTCAGCCCTCAGGAACCCCTGCAAACCAGGGGTTCTTTTTTTTGGGGGGGGAGAGGGACGGCAGGGGAATCGGCAGGAAGGAGGCGACCCGGAAGCGGGGCAAGCATCCTTGACCCCGTCGGCAGCTTTGCTATAGGGCGGTGCCCTTTTTCCAGCCACCCTCCGGGAGTTTCCATGAAAGCCGCCCTGGTCCGCCAGTCCTTCCTCGATTTCTTCGCCTCCAAGGGACACCACATCGTCCCTTCCGCGCCCCTGCTGCCCTCCTCTCCCAACCTGCTCTTCACCAACGCCGGCATGAACCCCTTCGTGCCCTACTTCCTCGGCGAACGCGCCGCACCCCAGCCCCGCGTCGCCGACACCCAGAAATGCATCCGCGCTGGCGGCAAACACAACGACCTCGACGACGTCGGCTACGACACCTACCACCAGACCTTTTTCGAAATGCTCGGCAACTGGTCCTTCGGCGACTACTTCAAGGCCGAGGCCATCGCCTGGGCCTGGGAACTCCTCACCAAGGTCTGGGGCTTCCCCAAGGAACGCCTCTACGCCTCCGTCTACCAGCCCGGCCCCGGCGACCCCGCCGAATTCGACCAACAAGCCCACGACCTCTGGGCCGATATCTTCCGCCGCGAGGGCCTCGACCCCGCCGAACGCATCGTCCGCGGCAACAAAAAAGACAACTTCTGGATGATGGGCGACACCGGTCCCTGCGGCCCCTGCTCCGAAATCCACATCGATCTCACCCCCGCCGGCGACACCCGCGGCGCCCTTGTCAACGCCTCCTCCCCCTGGTGCATCGAGATCTGGAACCTCGTCTTCATGCAGTACAACGCCCGCGAGGACGGCACATTCGAACCCCTCTCCGCCTGCCACGTCGACACCGGCATGGGCTTCGAACGCGTCGCCGGCATCCTCGCCACCACCAAAAACTTCACTGACTTCTCCACCCCCCCCAGCAACTACAACGCCGACCTCTTCACCGGCATCTTCGCCAAAATCTCCGAACTCTCCGGACAATCCTACGGCGGCACCCTCCCCAAAGACGTCCACCACCTCACCCCCGACGAACAGCGCGACGTCGTCTTCCGCGTCCTTGGCGACCACATCCGCACCCTCTGCTGCGCCATCGCCGACGGCATCCTCCCCGGCAACGAAGGCCGCAACTACGTCCTCCGCCGCATCCTCCGCCGCGCCGTCATGTACGGCCGCCGCCTCAACCTCCCCCCCGGCTTCTTCGCTGAACTCGTCCTTCCGACCATCGGAAGCCTCGGCGACGTCTTTCCCGAACTTCGGAAACAGGCCGACGTCGTCCGCAAGGTCATCGCCGCCGAAGAAAACGCCTTCGACCGCACCCTCGACCGCGGCATGAACCTCTTCGCCTCCCTCGCCGAAAAAGGCGACCTCTCCGGCCCCGACGCCTTCACCCTCTACGACACCTACGGCTTCCCCCTCGACCTCACCGAGATCCTCGCCCGCGAACGCGGCCTCTCCATCGACAAGTCCGGCTTCGAAACCTGCATGGAACAACAGCGCCAACGCGCCCGCGACGCCCAGAAAAAATCCGTCATCCGCCTCGCCGGCGAAGGACAGGCCACCACCTTCACCGGCTACGACCCCGCCGCCTGGAACAACCATTCCTCCCGCGTCGTCGAAGTCATCTCCACCGACAAGGCCAGCTTCCTCGTCGCCGAATCCACCCCCTTCTACGCCGAAATGGGCGGACAGATCGGCGACACCGGCACCCTCCGCGTCGGCGGCGAGACCCGCCGCGTCATCGACACCCTCCGCGACGATGCCGGCCGCCACCTTCACAAACTCGACACCCCCCTCCACGCCGCCCCCGGCGACGAGGTGCTCCTCACCCTCGATGCCCCCCGCCGCCGCGACATCCAGCGCCACCACTCCGCCACCCACATCCTCGACTGGGCTCTCATCCAGGTCCTCGGCTCCCACATCCGCCAGGCCGGCTCCCTCGTCGGCCCCGACCGCCTCCGCTTCGACTTCAACCACTTCGAGGCCCTCTCCCCCGAACAGCTCACCGAAATCGAAAACCTCGTCAACCAGCGCCTCTTCAATGACGACGAGGTCCGCGCCTACGAAATTCCCTTCGACCAGAAACCCGACGACGTCATCGCCACCTTCGGCGAAAAATACGGCAACACCGTCCGCGTTGTCGACATTGGCGGCTGGAGCAAGGAACTCTGCGGCGGCACCCACGTCGCCCGCGTCGGCGAAATCGGCCAGATCCGCCTCCTCCACGAATCCAGCATCTCCGCCGGTGTCCGCCGCATCGAGGCCGTCTGCGCCCACGCCGCCGCTCGCCACACCGCCGACGAACACGCCCTCCTCCACCGCATCTCCTCCGCCCTCAGCGTCAAACCCGCCGAGGCCCCCGCCCGCGTCGACTCCCTCCTCGCCAAACTCCATACCCTCGAAAAAGAACTCAAGGAACTCCAGGCCGCCGCCGCCCGCGCCAAGGCCGCCGACCTCTCCTCCCAGATCCAGGACATCCACGGCGTCAAACTCCTCGCCGCCGCCCTCGAAGACGTCGACGCCAACGGCCTCCGCGATGCCATGGACTCCCTCCGCCAGCAGCACGACCCCGCCGTCATCGTCCTCGGCGGCAGCGCCGACGGCAAAGTCTTCTTCAACGTCTCCGTCGCCCCCGAATGCCAGACCCGCGGCGCACACGCCGGACAACTCGTCGCCCCCCTCGCCAAACACTGCGGCGGCGGCGGCGGCGGCAAGGCCGACCGCGCCCAGGCCGGCGGCAAAGACCCCGCCAAACTCCACGAAGCCCTCCACCTCGTCCCCAACCTCCTCGCCGCCCAAGTTTCATGAGTCAAATCAGCTCTTCGGATCCTTCCCCTATAACGGCCCTTACGCTCTTGGAAGACGCAAACCTGCGTTTTCCATGACCATCTGGAACTGTATCGGGTTCTCTTGCATGCCTTGCAAATCCAGTTCCCCGACAAAACGTGTGTCACCGCCGGAGTGAAGGGTGAGAAGTTCAAACAACGTCCGCTTGTAGTCGGTGTCGTCGTTGCCTTTGAGGTGTTCGCCCTTGGTTTCGAGCACGGTGAAGCGGAATTTCCCGGATTCCGTCTGGTGAATGCAGGCCAAAAGGTCAGGATACACCTTATGCCTCTGCCAACCTTGGAGACCATAGGACGAGCGACCCACGGCGATCCGGTGCCACCAGTACACACTGGCTTCCTCATCCAGATACCACGCCGTGTTTTTTTCAAGCTCGTTGAAATCCCGTTGATAGACCTTTTCAAAAAGGCTTCTTTCGAGTTCGGAACCGTTCCTCCGGCGAAGGGGAATATCACCTTCGGACACCTCAATCTCTAGCGTTTCCGCAAGTTGCCAGTTCAACTGAGGGTCATTCGAACTCACCAGGCGCAGGCGAATGACGCCCGAGGCCAGCTTGTCCCTGAAGAGTCGTTCGGCCCGTTTGTCAGCCATTTCTCCAAGTTCCTGCTTCATCTGCTTGAGCAACTCAAGCCGGTTTGAGTACAAGTGACGATCGCTGACACCCTTTGCCCGCAGGGTTTCCAACGTTTCCGACAATATCCGACTCGCCTGCCAGGGGTTTGGCACCACATCCGTCAATTGACGCACCAAAAACGGCTCATCCAAACTGCTGTTTTCATCCCAGGTCACTTCGCTTCGTTCCAATTCAAGTAAAACTCCTCCCTCCGCCTCGTTCGCAGGCCCCAGATTGATCCGGGCCACCGTGCGCTCAAGTCGTTTCCCTTCCTCCAGATTCAAGTCCCCAGCCCCCAGGAAACGCAGCCCCGCCCAATCGAGGTCACCAAGAATATCCCGCTCATAATCCAGCGCCCTCCACCCCTCCGGGGAGGACGCGTCCTTGTGCAACACACGCGGAAGGAATATCGGTGGCAGCCCCCGGAACGCCTCACGCCGCCGGATTGTCTCCTTACGCAGATTCCGCGCCGTGCCCGAACCTGCCTCCGTGGCCTTCACGCACGACGCCAAATCGGCCATGCCCTCATCCTCCAGGCCTTTTCGCACCCCCTCCACGGCTTTGTTCACATCCTGGTCAAAGGTGAACACGTAACATTCATCCAAGGCGTTGATTCCCGTTCTTCGCGCATAGGGCTGGCGCAGCACCCGCCCCACCATCTGCGTCAGCGCCGTCGTGGCCGTTGTGCGCGAGAGAACCGCCAGCAAATACGCAAAAGGACAATCCCAGCCCTCCCGCAAGGCGTCTTTGGTGATGATCCAGCGCACCTCGCAGGTTTCCACCAGAAGATCGTCGCTGCCCAATTCGTCCGTCTCCGAGGTTTTCAGGCGAATGTGTTCCTCCGGAATGCCCAGCTTGTCCTGCAAATACTCCCGCACATCCTCCGCGTGCACATACCCGGCATCCCGCTGATCCTTCCCCGTTCGCTCCACGCGCACCAGCGCCAGCGGGCGGATGTAACGGCCCGAGGCCGTCCGGTGTTTTTCCGCCTCCTTTTCCAAGGCATCCCGATGCGAAGCCGTCAAGGCCAGGGTCTGTTTCCAGTCGCCCTTCTCCTCATTGATGACGTTGATCGGCAACTTGATCATCTCCTCGTCCTTCAGCGCCGCGCCGGGCACGTTCACCAGCACATTCGACTGGTGTTTGCCATTCGTGTTTGGCGTGGCCGAAAGCTCCAGCATGAACACCGGATTGAAGCCCCCCAGCGTGTCCCGCGCCGTGTCCGAATAGGCCTTGTGCCCCTCGTCGATCACCACCACCGGGCGCACCAGGCGCAGCACGTTCCCCAGGCTTTGTTTCAACGACACGGAGCCCGGCGGAATGCCCTGCGCCCAACCCATGTCCGCCAGGTCGTTGCAATCCAGGTTGCGCACCTTTTCCAACAGGGCCGCATTGGCCGGCGCATCATCCTCCACTGGAAAAAACGACGTGAAACGACCGCTGTCCCGGAACAGACGCAGGGTTTCCTTCGTTTTCCGCGACGCCGAGGGAAGCATCAGGAGCATCACACAGAGACGCTCCTCCACGTCCCGTTTCGTAAAGGCATCCGCTTTCTCCAGCATTTTCACGCGCCCGCCCGAGGCCCGTTCCAGCATCTGCCGGTAGGGATGCTCACGGTTGGCCAGGTGTTTCCAGGTCTGACGGTAAATCGCCTCGCTCGGCACCACCCAGAGCACCACACCCGTCTGCCGTTTCAGGAAATCCGTTTGAATGCGCTCCAGGGCCGCCGTCGCCAGCAGGGTTTTGCCTCCCCCGGTCGGCACCTTCAAACACACGTTGGGAATCGGACGCCCCAGACCGTCCCGCCGGGACAGCCATCCCGCCGCCTGCGAAAGCCCCTTCACCGACAACAAGGGCAGGGCCTTTTCCTGGTTCAGTTTCTCCCAGGTCGTCGAACACCAATCCACCACGCCTGCTTCTTTTCCCCGCGAACGCTGAAATTCGGCATACGCCACCGCCTCTTCCCGCATCTCCCCCAGTACGGACAGATAACGATCAAGCTTCGTCAAAACAGCTTGTTGGTATTCTTTCAGTTCCATGTCATCACCCTGTTGGAACGTGAAGAAGAGTCAACCACGGATAAAAACGGATGAACACGGATAAAGAGGGAGGTGCGCAACGACATTACCTTGGTTTTTGCGTCGAGTAGCGACGTCCCAAGCGTAGCCGTGGTTTTCAACCCACGGAGCCCAACCCGTGTCCAAGGCACCGTCGCGTAGCGACGATTCACGGACCTGGAGGTTTCAACCTCCTTTTCCCCATCTTGCACAGTATGATCCGTGTTCATCCGTGTTTATCCGTGGTTGAAATCAATCCGCGCCAAGGATTCGGTGAATCGCGTAGGGAAGCTGGCAAAACTCGATGCGTTTGGGGCTGAGTTCTTTCTGGCTCATGAATTTGCAGGTCGCAAAGACCACCGCCCGCTTGCCACCCTTGTTCCCCTTGGCGACGGCTTCCGCTTTCTGGGTGTTCAGGGCCGACTCGTTGGAGCGCAGCCACTCGACGCTGGGCTGGTAGAAGAGATGCACGCGGTATAGATCGGTTTCCCCGACGAACCCGTCGGCGGAGGGAGTTGGCCGTTTGTCGAGCGAGCGTCCCGTCGCCGTGTAGAACACATAACGCGCCAGGGCCTCGAAGGAGGGCAGGGCCTCCCCGGAGAGCAGATGCTCAATGTCCATGGGATCGCCCAGTCGGCAAAAGGTAAAACTCCCGCCGATGCCGGGGGCCTTTTCGCTGACGGATCGTTCCCCCGTGACCGTCAAAACCCCGTCCTTGATCTCCTTTTTGATCTTGTCGTACTCGTGGCCGTAGAGCGCCTCAATGCCATCGATCTTTTCAAGAAGTTCCCGCTGCTTTTTCTCAAAAACCGACCAGGTGATCTTTTCGTTCAGCAGCTCCTCCCGCTGCGTACCCGTATACGCATACCCCTGAATCACCCGCCGCAGGCGTTCCGCCGTCAGCGTGTCCGCATAGTCCTCGCATTCCACCAGAATAAACTTCCGATTCCCCCCATCCTTCCGATTCGCCTCCAAAACCGCATGACCCGTGGTCCCCGACCCCGCAAAGGAGTCAAGAATGATCGAGTTTTCGCTGGCACATAAATCAAGAATGCGTGCAATCAACTTATGTGGTTTAGGTCCGTCAAAAGTAACTTCATTGTCGAATATTTGAGATAAAAATTGAGTTGCAGTTTCATTAGAACCACATTCTTGATAGGTCCACCATGACCAGACTGTTGCCCCATCGTTTTCTTTGAGAAAATTCTTTTGACGAGGTTGATTGTCCCCTGATTCACCAAACCAAATCCTATTATCGCTTACCAATTGATAAAAAGTATCTTTAGATAACGCCCAACATCTACCTTCCGGCGGCGTAACAATTCTTCCTGACGGCAACTTTATTTCGTAAAACTGGTCTTTTGTTGCATGACCTGTTTGGCCCGTTATATCTGTTGAAGCCCACTCACCTCTTGGATCATTATCTGGATTTTTGTATGAATCAGTTCTCCCGACAGATAACGGAACTTTATTTAATGCCAGTTTTCCGTATGGGAGGTTTTTTGCGTAGATTAAAATATTGTCATGCGCAGCCGAAAGGTTTTTACGTGCGTCAGGAGATGTCCTTTTCTGCCACGCAACATTACATATAAAATTATCTTCTCCGAAAATTTCATCAAGCAAACAGCGATAACGATGAATTTCATTATCATCAAGGGATGTGAATATAATACCAGAATCACTCAACAACTCATGCAACAAACAAAGACGCGGCCACATCATGCAAAGCCACTTGTCGTGGCGTTCGAGGTCCTCCTTGTCGACAGGATTGGCCGACTTTTTCAGCCATTCTTTCATCAGGGGAGAGCGGACATTGTCATTGTAACACCAGCCCTCGTTACCCGTGTTGTAGGGAGGATCGATGAAGATGCAATCCACTTTTCCTGCATGGGTCGGCAGCAGCGCCTTCAAAGCCTCCAGGTTGTCCCCGTGAATGACCAAATTGTCATCCAGCGAAGCCTTCTTCCCCTTTTCCGGCAGCGACAACTCCCCCACCACCCGCAGCTCACGAAACGGAACGCTCAGGTGATGCGACCAGACAAACTGTTTGCCTTTGAAATCAAGTGTGGGCATTACATTATTTCCGTTTTTACGTTTAGACTTAGCATCTTACATTTCCTTGAAATCACGGGAATGGTCTCTCTCGAAAGACTTAATAAGTTTCGAAAGCTGAATATTCTGGTCGTAGTCCAGACCAGGATGAAGAGGAAAAATTGGCTTTCGGATCATGTCAAAAATAAATTTTGTGGAGTCCGTCTGATAAAGAGAATTTATTCCTACCGCCATGGATAATTTCAGCCAGGCATCACTCGCCGGATAACGGTCCAACCATGCTTTTATTGGATTCGTGAGAAGAAAATCCTTTTCATGCCACGCCATTTGCCAGCGCAACCATTCGGAATTATCTATGTTCTCACCGTATATTTCTTGAATCTTAAGGTTGTAAACCCGGCTTTTTGCATTTCGCACATGGAACTTCAGCAATCGGATGGCACACTCCTGGAGTCCATCATCAAGCAAATGGGAAGGAGACAGATGTTTGTCAATACTGTTTCCTGAAAGAGACATTTTGGAATAAGAAAATGTGTATTTTAATCCCGCCAAACTCAATAATACTCTAGCTTGTGGATCACACGAGGCATCCCCCACACCGAGTGCTTTTATGCCTCCATGTAATTCATTCAGCCTGTCCTCCTTTATTCCATAACAAGGTTGCATGTTTAGTCCAAAAATGCAGTAATGTGGTTCATACGCTTTAGCATCTCACACATTTAAAATAGAGACTGTTGTAAATCAATAGGTATCGGCATAACCCCGATCACCATCCACGGGTTTAGGGCGCGGTCATGCCAGGCATGCGTGGTTCCCAGGAAAAAGTGCACATCGGTTTTTAGAAATTGAGTCTCGTATTTTTCCCGGACTTTTTCGAGAGCAATCGACTCGACCCTATTCGCCCGCTCCAGGCAGTTTCGGTACAGCATCCCGATTTCCCAGTCGATGATCTTGAGTCGGCTTTCTTTCCCATGTTCATCCGAAAACCTGTAGTGAAAACTGTATGGAATTTTCTCCGCAGGCAGGAATTCGCCTGTGCCGGAATGCTCCCGGAACAGATCGCCTTGTTTCAGGGTTTCCCTTGCACTGGCGAGTGATTCAGGACTCCATTCCCGCTCCTCCTCGGGTTGAATGTCCAGCCCAAGCATTTTCGAAGGCTTGAACGTTGCCAAGGATGTCTTTTCCTCTTTGGCCGCGTGGATGAGGGCCTGCATGTCTGTCCAGACTTTGCATTTGCCCAGAACAAATTCCCTCCGCAACCGCCATTTGTCTTCCGTCCCCATTTTCCCCGTTACGGTAATGTCATCCAGGCTCGCAGGACTGTAGGACTCGGTCCTGTGGTCTTTGGTGCGTTTCACAACGGGCATCTCCACCCAATTCCATTTTGTGAAGCGTTTATCCATATCCATCAGTCGGAAGGGGATCGGGTACAGCCGGATCCAGCTCCCATCCTCCCGCAATCCAGCCGTGCATACCAGTTCCACATGCTTTTTGGAAAGCGTGGGATACGTTTTCACGGTGATGAGGACTTTTTCGCGATGCACAACGTTTCTTCCTACAAATGTTGGGGGTTGTAGGCCATGCCGAAGCGTTTGGAAAGTCCCTCCGCCACGCAATGGCGGTGACACTGTTCGGGTTGACGCTCGAAGCAGGTCAGGGCGACGCGATGGCCTTCGTCGATCCATGTGCGGATTCGCTCCAGCGCTTCGGTCTGGGTGGGCAAATGTTCCTGCTCGTAGGTGTCAAAAAGCGCGTCGTAGTCCGCCTGGCTGTTCAGTTCCCTGCGGTTTTCACCCGGAATACCCAACTCGGGCAGATGCTCGTATCGTATGCCCAAACTGTCACAGGTGCGGGACAACACACCCTTGGAAAAGCCGTATTTGCGACTCAAGGGGTTCCGTCTCACATCGCAGAGCAAGGTGATTCCGTTTCGCAGGAGACGGTTCATGTACTCCTCGAGACAGGAGCCTTCGTAGCCGATGGTGAAGAGTCCGGGGCTGCCGGGCCTTTCCCGGTGTTGCTCGACAGCCAGTAGGGCGGCTGGATCATCACGCAGCACGCGATGCACGATTTCACTTCTCGTGGCGTGCCAGGGGTGACGTCGGTAGACTTCGGCAACCAACGCATCCCCGCGCTGGGGGAAGCGTTGCTGTACAGAACGGGCCATGTGGCGGACCCGCATCTGTTTTCCCGTTTCCGCGCGGCCAGAGGCTGTCAACACCCAGCGGTCCTCTTCAGGCTCCAGCAGACCTTTCTCGATCAGCTTCCGTTTGTCCGCATAGCTGGTGAAGGAGAAACAACCAAACCGATACGGCACGAACTCGTAGCTGGGGGTTTCCTCCCCTTTGCAGTACAAAAACAGGAGTTTCTGGAAGTCCACACTCCTCATGCTCCCTCCCAACACATCGAGCATTTCCAATAAAACACGTTGACGCTGATAGATCATCGCCTTTCGCCTCCGGCGTTTCCTCGTTCGACGTGCATTTTCCCTGCCATGTGGCTGGCTCTTGTGGTTTCAATGAGCGCCAAAGATTCGGGAGTCAGGAATTCAAGCCCTGAATGCGGTTCAATTTCACACACCACCTCGACAGGCACCGTATAGGCAACCGCTTTCCCTTCGCCAGCGGGAACGGCCACATCAAAACGACTGGTGGTTATGGCCCTGGGTTTTTTCATAATTTTCAAAGATGAGGTTCCAAACGGTTTCAGTGGGTGCGGGTCGCGCACACCGTGCCATGATGTTACGCATATGCCTGTGTGGCAAAATTCCATCAGGGTCAAGCCCCGACTCTCCCTCCGCCCCGACACCCTCGAAAAACTCAGACGCTTCTCCGAATCCGCCTCCCCCCCTCCACCCCCCTGATTCACTCCCCACCCCCTCCAAATCTCAAATTCCTGTCCCAGTGGGACCGAATTTGAAAAATCGGGTCATCCCTGCCCAGCCGCGATCTCCCGGGGGCCCCCTCGGATTTTGTGCCATTCGGAAAGCCCCGGGCATTGACCGGGGACGTTTTTTCCGCATAATCAGGCCCCACATGAAGAACTCATCGTCCCCCTTCTCCCCCCACAGGTCCTCCCATGTTGATTGAGTTCTGCTGCCCGGTCTGCCTCTCCCCCCTTGCCGTGGAGCCCAACGTCGCGGGCGGGCAGGTCAACTGCCCCAAGTGCCTGAAACTCATCCTGATACCTGAAAAGACCCCTTTGGAGCGCCACGGGGACACTTCCCCCTACCACCACGCGGAAAGTCATCACGGCGACGCCGTGGCCAAGGCCATCGGGCTCAGCGTCGAGCCATACCGCCGCGAATTGGAGACGAAATCCGGGCTTCTCAACGACGCCGTGGAGATGATCAAGACCCGGAACCAACGGATCAAAGAAATTGAAAGCCTGATTCTCAACACCCAGAAGGAGCTCTGGGAGATGGAAGTGCTGCACGAGGATCCCCATGCGGAAAACGCCAGGGCCATGGAGCAGCTTCAGGAGGCACGCGATCTCGCCGAAGAGAACGGAACCGGGTCCGGGCCAGAACCCGAGGCCGCCGATTCCGTGGCCGAGCGCGTGCAGGAGCTTGAAAACGAGGTTGGAGAACTCGGGGCGGTCAAGGAGGAGCTGAAAAACCGCCTCTCCCACCTCAGCGACCATGCCCACGCCCTGCAATCCGAACTCACGGAGTACGAGGCCCTCCACCACGACCTCGCGCCACTGCATGGCCTCTTCGGGGACCTGACGGCCTGGATGGCCTCCCAAGACGCCCACGCCCAAGAACTCGCCGACGCCCTGGGGGAATCGCGCGCCCTGCTTGCAAAAACGCTTGGCACCCTCCAGGCCCTCCAAGAAGCCCTCCAGCGCGCACGAGAGCAGGCCAAAGCCTCCTCCCAGGAACTGGCCAAAGTGCTGGCGGACCGCGACACCTGGCGGACAAGGGCGGAGGAGCTCGGAACGGAACTCGAATCCCTCCATCTGCGCGCCGGTTCCGAAACCGAGGAAATCACCCGTCGCCACGAAACTCTCCAGGAGCAGTTCCACCACCAGGAAACCCTGCTGGAGGAAAGCCTGCGGACCCAGCAGGACCTGCGTGACGAACTTGGGCGGGCTCAGGACGCCCGCCGCGAGCTCGAAAACACCATCGCAGGGCTCCGCCAACATGCGGAAACCGAGCAACACGCCCTCCAGATCCGCGCCGAGGACGAGAAATCCGCCCTCCTCTCCGAATCTGCCAAACGCGAGGCCGCCCTCGAGAAGAAGCTGAAAGAACTGCGGATGGCCCGGTCCGAGCAGGAAGAACGCTTGGAATCCGCCCTCCGCAGCCAGCAGGAGCTCGCCGAACAAAGTCTCCGCGCCGAAAAACAACGTTCCGACCTCCAACGCCGCCTCGACGACGCCCTCGACCGCCTCGAGGCCGCTGGCATTTCCCCCGAATAACCCATGTCCGGCGACTACCTCTACCACGGGCGCGTCGACCCTCTGCACATCGGCTTTGTTTTCACCTCCGCCGCCGCACTGGTCTCCCATTCCGTACGCCTCCACGACTGCGATCCCGCCGCGGCACACCTTCTCGGCCGTGCCCTGGGTGCAGGCCTTCTCCTCCTCCCCCGCCTCTCCTCCCAGGAACGCCTCAACCTCCACTGGCGCTACGGCGGCGTCCTTCGAAATCTGCTCGTCGACCTCCGCGGGGATGGACGGATCCGGGGACTCGTCAATCCCCCCCGCCTTCACGGCCTGGCCGAGGACCTGGACGCCCTCTATGGCGAAGAGGGCTCCCTCCACTCCGTCACCAGCCGCAACGGCGTCCTCCTGAATTCCGGGACCACCCCCTGCCCGCTGCGGGACGCACCAGCGGACCTGGCCTACCACCTCTCCACCAGCGAGCAAGTGGAGACGGAGATGAACGTCATGATCGCGCTGACTCACGATCCGGAGCACCCCGTCTCCCTCTGTCAGGGACTGTTGCTCCAAGCTCTTCCCGGCTGCGACCTCGATTGCTTCTCACGCGTGCGCGCACGGCTCCACCACCCCGAGGTCCGCACCCTTCTCGGCCACCCCTCGGGTGCGGACACCTTGTTCGAGGATCTCCTCCGGGCCCTGCTCCGGGAGGAGGCACCCGGGGCCAACCTCCACGTCGAGGCCGCCCCCACCCCACGCTGGTTCTGCACCTGCGGTCCCGAAAAGTTCCGGGCTTCCCTCGCCCTCCTCGGCCCCGCGGACCGCGCGGAAATCCTCGCCGAGGGACAGCCCATTCGCGTCCGCTGCGACTTCTGCAACCGCCTCCACACCTTCAGCCCCGAAGAAGCCCGAAAACTCTGGGACGCCGACGCCCCTTGACAACCCTCCTTTCCCCCGTAAAGTAATTCTTCCCTTCTCCGCGTCCGGCATTCCTCCTTGTTCCTCCCTCCTCCACCCTGGAATGCCGGACGCCCTTTTTTTGCCCATGAACGCCGAAGCCCCCGACCGCCAGCTCGCCCTCTCCCTGCTCCTGCCCGCCTTCCTTGACCACCGTCCTCCCGACGAGGACAAACGCTGGAACGAGGCCTCCCCCCTCTGCCGAGAGCTTGTCTGGGGCTGCCTTCGGCATCGCTCCGCCCTCGAAGCCTGCCTCGATCACCTCAGCCATCGCCCCCCCGATGCTGAACTCCGCCCGCTGCTCGCCCTGGGGCTCTACCAAGTCCTTCTCTTGGACGGTGTGGCCGACCACGCCGCCGTCCATGAAACCCTCGAAGCCGCCCGCCATCTTCGGTTTCCCCAGGCCCGCATCGGCTATGCCAACGCCCTCCTCCGCCGGGCCATCCGCGAACGGGAGGCCCTCCATGGATGGATCGACTCCCTCCCGCCTGCGACCCGGTTCTCCCATCCCGAGTTCCTTGTGAACGGCTGGAACGAGGCCTACGGAGCGGAACACTGCGACTCCATTCTCCGCTGGAACCAACAACGCTCCAGCACCTGGGTGCGGCTCACCGCCCGTGGAAAACTCCACCACAGCGCGGGAAGCCTCCCTCCCGGCTCCGAACCCCATCCCCTTTTCCCTGATTTCTGGCGCCTGCCCCGCGGCATTTCCCCCACCGAAATCCACGGCTTCCCCGCCGGAGACTGGTACGCGCAGGACCCCTCCACCTCTCTCGCCCCCGCCCTCCTTGCCGTCGCACCCGGCGAGCAGGTGCTCGACGCCTGCGCCGCCCCCGGCGGGAAGACCCTCCTCCTCGCCGAAGCCCTCGGCCAAGGCGGCCTCGGCCTCACTGCGGCCGACCCCAACCCCCGGCGGGTCCGCCGCCTCCGCGAAAACCTCGCACGCACCGGCATCGACCAGGTCCGCGTGCTTGAGCACGACCTTGGGCGCATCCAGGAAACCTTCGACGCAGTCCTCCTGGATGTTCCCTGCTCCAACACGGGTGTGCTCCAGCGCCGCCCGGATGCGCGATGGAATGTATCCCGCACCTCCCTCCGGCAACTCGCGCTGCTGCAAGCCGACATTCTCCGACTCGCCGCCCCGCGGGTTCGCCCCGGCGGACGCCTCGTGTACAGCACCTGCTCCATCGAGCCCCCCGAGACCACGCGCCAACTCCAGGCGTGGCTTCAAAACCACCCGGAATGGACCCTACGCGGCGAAATCCTTCTCCTCCCCGGCGAAAAAAACTGCGATGGGGCCTACGCCGCTCTCCTCCAGCACAACGGCTGAACACCGCCCGACCGGCGACTAGACCTCGTCTTGGACGAGATAGGCGCGTGCGGAGAAATAGGGCCCAGGGAAGAGTTGGTGTACAAGGCTGAGCTCCCCGTCCTGCACAAGGAGTTCGACCAGGCTGTCGTACGCCTCGCGGTTATAGTGCAACAAGGACTCGAGTTTGTGGGATTCCACATCCTGCACGACGAAACAAAGTTGTTCCTCGGTGCACTCCTGGCCATTGAGCAGAAGGGCTTTCTCTTCGGGAAGGAACTGGTCCAGGTTCTGGGTGTACACCAGGTACTTCACGTACTCGACCACGCGCGGATTCAGGCCGGCCTCCCGGACGAAAATACGTTCAACGAGTTCAATGCGGGAAAGCACCAGATCCACCTCCGGAAGTTTCGCGTCCGAGGGCAGGACACCTCGAAGGTCGTCAAGCACGTGGCGGAACTCCTCTTCGGCCTTGACGGAATCCTCGAGGGGATGGGGATTCATATAGACCATCCAGCCTGCGCGGGAATCATGGTACAGCAGAGCCTTGTCAATCCGGAAACGGTGCCCGCAGGCATGGCAGACCACGGCATTCAACTTGTTTTCCATCAAGAGCTTGCGAAGCTCCGGCTCTTTGCCCACATCGACGGTGTCATACAACACCTCGTCCTGTTGGGCGTTGCATTTCGGACAGCGGAGGGAATAGGTGTCGGTCTGTGACATGGTGCTGGGTCTCAAAGCTTTTCCTAATAAGCGCTTGCGGAAGGAAGTCAAGAAAGGGTAAGAGGATGCCCCCCCGATTGGAGAATTTCCCCCATGAGCCTGGCACACCTGATCAACGGAAACGAAGAATTGAGCAGCGACACCTACACCGTGGTGGTCGACGGACGCGCCCTGGACCCCTACCGCAGCGCGGAGGAGGTGCTGACCCCGAAAATCCAGACCGACATTCTCCAGACGTTGGTCCGCATCCAACGCGAGGAAAACTGGGACATGTGGGTCCTCTTCAATGGAGAGAGCCTCCGCCAGGTCGAGCACGGCGGCACCTTCATGGGTCTCCGCGTCTTCTTCTCGCCCACCCCGCCCCAACGCGTCCCCACCCTGCTCGAATGCATCCGCGTCCTCGCGAAAAAGGGCCGCCAAACCCTCCTGGTCACCAACGATCCCAGCGCCGAATCCCGAGCCCGCGAATTGGGGGCCCTCACCCTCCGTGGTGAAACCCTCAAAAAGGGCTACGAGGATCTTTTCGCCGTCCGACATCGCCCCCAAAGCCGTCTCCTCTCCCACCGTACCCGCGAAATGGACCGAGAAAGCCTCTCCCGCGATGCCTACCACCAACCCGACTGATTTTCCCACAGGTCCAGGAACTTCCCTCCCCCATCGGGTTTGACATCCTCTTCCCTCTCTGCTAACGACGGCGGCTCCCGGAGAGGTGACAGAGTGGTCGATTGTGACGGTCTCGAAAACCGTTGGTCCGAAAGGTCCCGTGGGTTCGAATCCCACCCTCTCCGCCAATTCCCCCCAACCCGCTTTCCCGAAAAGGGTTGCGGGTTTCTTTCTGCCAAAATTCCGACAGAGAAAACGGGTGGAGTTGCCCCAAGCGTTACAACCCCTCCCGTTTCCACGTTCAGCTTCCGCCCGCAGTGACCTGCCCCCGGGATCGCGTCAGGTGGACCCAAAACCACGGGGGAATCACTCGAACCTGTGGGCACATCGCGCCTTCCACCCAGAGGCGCCCCCCCCCCCACAAAAGGGAGGGGAAGGTGGGAAGGGGCGGGGGTCAGGCGTTCCAGTCGAAACCGATGGCGTTCAGCCAGGCGCGGGCGATGAGCATGTGCCCCGTGGAATTGGGATGGATGCGGTCCCAGCAGAGCGCATTGGAGTGGTAGTGGCGGAGGTGGGAAAGGAAGGGTGCCTGGGTGTCCACATAGATAGCATCGAATTCGGTGGCCAGCTCGCGGGAGATCTCGCGGTATTCGTCCATGCGTGCGCGCATGGGATCAGCGGGGTCATCGTCGATCACATAGGGGCTGCAGATCACCAGGCCACGGAGAGAGCCCCGGACACGTTCGAGCAAGGAGCGGTAGGTGTCGCGGTATTCCTCGGGGAGAACATGGAGCTCGGTGCGAAGAGGGGCGTCGAACTGGCGCCAGACATCGTTGATACCGATCATCACGGAAAGCCAATCGGGGGTTCGGTTGAGCACATCGTTTTCCCAACGGGCGGCGAGGTGACGAACGGTGTTTCCGCCAATGCCCATGTTCACGGTTCGGATCCTCCGTTCCGGATAGAAGGCTTCCAGGTGGGACTTGACCATGCGGACATATCCGCTCCCGAAGGCGTCATCTCCCCCCTCCCCTCCGGCGTCAAAATTCCGCACGGAACTGGTGATGGAGTCGCCGATGAACAACAGTTTGCTGTTGGCTGTGATTTTCATAAGGATGGTTTGTGTTTGGAACGGTTTTTGGGGGGTGGGAAAGGGGAAGCCCGCTCCTCCAACCAGAGGATGGCGGTCACACCACGAGGATAGTATTTGCTTCCCTTGGCAACGCCGGAGGTCATCTGGTCACTCCAGGCGTAGAGGCGGTTCTCGGGTTTGAGCAGCCAGGCCCGGTGCGCCCGGTCAGCCACCTCGCCCGTCGCGGGCGTGCGGATGCCGAGGATGTCCCGCGCCACGTACTGGCAGAGGTAAATCTTCGACAGCCAGGAATTGTCCACCGAACTGGAAAGTTTCCAGCCTCCGTCATCATACAGACAAACCCCTGGGCGGAACACCGTATCGAAATGCGTGCGCAACGCGCGGATCAGGTGGCCATAAGGACCGTCGGGATCGAGAGCATCGGCGCGGCCGGTCCGCGGGGGGAAGACCAGACCTTCTATCGCGGGGATAATGCGGGCCTCGCAACCCTCGCCCAACACGGCTGGGATAAACCCCTCCTCGTTGAGGTGGGAAGACAGGGTGAGCGCCGCGCGTGCGGCCTGTTTCGCGGCCCGGCCCGCCTCGCGGTCGAGTCCCTCCGCCGCGAACACATGTTCCAAGGCGAGATAAGCGGCCCAGCTTTTGACCCCCAGATACACATTGTTCCGGGCCTGCCCCAGCGAGGCGTCCAGACTGTCGTAGGTGGTGATCTCCGCGCCGTCGCGGGTACGGTCGCTGTCCAGGGACATGATCCCGTTGCGGTCCGTGTCGCGGGTGGCGTCGCGGTTCATCATGGATGAAAGACACTTCCGGAACGTCGTCAGGTTGCCCCGCAGCCATTCTCGGTCGCCACTGCCCTCGACATACACGGTGGCGCAGAGGACCCAGTTGACGAGCTGTTCATGGGTCATGTAAGAGAAACACCCGGTCAGGCCTGTGCGCTCGTACGAGGAGTAGCCTGGGCGGGAGAAGTGGTTGCGGCAGCCCATGTCATGGGTGAAACTCAGCCCGCCGGGCTTGTCGTTGGCTTCGCCCGGTGCGTGCAGCTTGTCGGTGTAGCTGTAGCGCTGAGTGAAAAGGTCCAGTTCGTTGCGCACGGTCCAGGGGTTGAGCCGCATTTCGTAGAACAGCTGGTCGACAGTAAGGTCGAAGGTGTTCATCATGCGGTATTCGCCCTCGTTGACCACCCAGATGGGTTTGCCATCGTGTTCCAGGAGCTGGGTGGAGCCGTAATAGGAGCGGATTGCGTGGATCAAATGGAAACGCTGGGCGTCGGTGAGGCCCCGGTGCCGGAGGAGACGATCGCCGTCCTTGGCGCGCCGGCGGATCGAGGGGAACTCCTCCAGTGCGAATCGGGCCACGTCCTCGACACTTCCAAAAAAACGGCTGTACCAGTAGGAGGCCGCAATTCCGGTGGTGACTTGGCCACCGCGGAAAAAGCAGAAGGCCAAGCGGAAGGTTTTGCGGGTGCCGGCGGGCACCCGGAAGAGCAACATTCCCGCACCACCCAGCCCGCCATGGATGTTGTCCAGATGGGTCTCCCCCAGCAACCGCTCGGCATCAAACGCGGTCCCGCACTCCGCCCGGTCCGCATCGGTCGCCATTCCCACCTGTTGTCCATGAAAAACCGCTTTCAGCGTTCCGGACTCCCACCAGCGCATGACATCCGGGCGGTCCCACGGGCATTGGAATCCGACAAAGGCGAGTCGCTCCCGTGTGCAGTCGCGGTTGTCGACGACCAACTCCCCGGTGACGGCCGGGCAGTAGACGCGTTTTTGGTCGGCGCGTGACGAGCGCTCGGGATCGGGGGCGGGCTCGACCGGGGAAAAGAGCGTGAAGGTCAGGTCGCCGGCCGACCAGGAATCCGTGCCAAGGCCAAACGCGCGGTGGATGCGGGAGGACGTGAAAGCGGCCAGCCTCCGCTTGCGGTTTGCACCTGAGTTGGCGTGGTCGTACCGTGCGGCCTCATCGCTCTCCGAACCATCGAAAAAGGGAAGGGCCTCATACGCCCCTCCCTCGCGTGTCTCCAGCCCGATCCACACATTATCGCCTGCCGGACCGCCCCTTTCGAGTCCCAGGCCGCCGCTGGCGCCGCGGCAGCCCAGTGTAAAGCTGGCATGAGCACCAATCGGGGCATGGAAGGCGTTGAAGAAAGGTTCAAGTTCTGACGAAAGAGGGTCGGAACTGCTCATGAGGAGGTGGAGATCAGTTGCCGTATTGGGAACGCAAGGCACGGATCTCGTCGCGCACCACGTCGAATACGGCTTTTTTCTGGTAGAGGTTGTCGAGGAGGCCGTAGGCGAAGGTGCCTGTGCCGCGGTTGTACCAGCGCCAATGCATGGGAACGCGGACATCCATGAGGGCCCAGGGGATATAGCCCACGATCTCGGGGTGCTTGGCCATGGCCCGGTACGCCTCGCGAAGGATGCGGGCGTGGCGGTCCGGGTGGCCAAGCTCGTCGGAACGGCGGCCCTCCAGGGCATCGTCGGTCGCGGACATCGATCCGAATTCGGTGATCATCATCGGCTTGTTGAACCGGCGCAGCATTTCGACGAACTTGTCGGTGGCTGTGGGGTTGTCGCCGGGATTCTGGACATAGAGGTTGGCGCCGAGCACATCGAGCAGATCGTAGAAGGCGTCGGGGTGACCGGGATGCCAATCCTGTCCCTTGATGGCGGTATCGAAAACATCTCCGGCATCGGGGGTCCACCCGTTTGCGGTTGTCCTGCGGTGGCCGGAATCGGCGGAGCTGATGAGGCGGCTGGGATCGAGGCGGCGGACGAGGGCACAGGCATCGACCCAATAGGGGTAGTTGCCGCCGGAGAGGTCCCGGTTGCTTCCGGCGGGGGAGCCGTCGCCCGCGCATTCGTTGGAAACGGACCAGAAAATGAGGGAGGCGCGGTTCCAATCGCGCCGGATCATTTCCTCGAGCATGCCGAGGGCGAGGGAGCGTTGGGGCTCCTTGTGCACCTGGGTGAGCCAATAGACGGGGACTTCTTCCCACCACAGCATGCCGGCGCGGTCCATGGCGCGCGCAAAGATGTCGGCATAGGGATAGTGGGCGCAGCGAAGGAAGTTGCAGCCAAGCTCCCGGGCTTTCTCCAACATGAGGGCGATGCCTTCCTCGGTCGCGGCGCGGCCGGTCTCGGGGAATTCGGAATGAACAGCGACGCCATAGAGGCGGATGGGTTCGCCATTGAGGAGGATTTCCATGCCGCGGGTCTTGATCTCGCGGTAGCCAATCTCGTCTTCGAGCGTTTCGAAGGGGGTGGACAGGCGGGTCGCGTACAGCTTGGGGTTCCCGGGGCACCACAGTTCCATCTCGCCGCGGGAGAGACGCAGCTCCAGCGTGGCGGTTCCGCCCATCGGAACCTCGAGCGTGCCCTCTTTCCGAAGCTCGGGAATCGAAATGGTCACCGGCAAAGAATCCACTCCCTCTCCCGCCGCGCTCACATGCACCCCGATCACCACGTCGTCCCCTTCCAGGCGCGTCTCGGTGCGGAAGTTCTCAATATGAGCTTTGGGAACAAATATCAGCTTCACACCGCCGGTGATCCCGCCGTCGTTGTTCCAGTCGCAGCGGATGCCCGGCACCCGGTCCTCGCGCATGAAATTGTCCACCAGCACAAACAGGCGGTTGGCTCCGGGCTGGAGCAGTCCGGTGACCTTGCGCTGGAAGGGGCTGTAGCCCCACTCGTGCGGCGTCAGTTCCTCGCCGTTGAGGTACATCTCGGCGCGATAGGTCACCCCATCGAAACAAAGAAACGCGTCCTGGTCCTCGGGAACGGAGTCGAGAGTGAACTCCTTGACGTAGTTGGCATGGCCGTCATACCACTTAAGTTCCTCGAATTCTTTTTTCCAGGTGGAAGGAACATGGGTGTCCCAGAGCCCTTCCAGGTTGAAGCAGGGGAAAAACGACTTGGTACCCTCCCCTTTCCACCATTTCTGTTGGCGGCACCTCTGGTAGGGATCCGGGTTAAACTTCCACGTTCCATTCAGACTGACTTCGTTTCGTCGGTAAGTAAACATAAGTGGGCTCCAAAAGTTCGCGTGTCCCTATGGTGGATTTTCGGGGAAATGACAAACCTTATTGGACAGAAATCATGCTGGCGGTGGATTTTCAGACTCCCCTTGCGTGATCATGCCAGCCCAGCGCAGACTCCGGTGGCGGCCGGGGGAGATTCCGTATTCGGCGGTAAAACGGCGTGAGAAATGGGGAGGATCGGCGAATCCGCAGTGGTGTGCGATTTCGGCGATGGTCCAGCCGGTTTCGACCAGCAAGGCCTCGGCGCGTTGGAGGCGGATGCGGAGCAGTTCGCGCTGGGGGGTGCGTCCGGTTTCGCGTTTGAAGAGTCGGATGAGATGGGCGGGAGTCACGCCCGCCGCGGAGGCGAGGTCGGCCAGGCGGAGGGGCTGCGTGTAGGAATCGCGCATGAGACGGCGGGCCACCCCAACGGCGGGATGGATGGGGCGGCGGAGCGGCCCCCGGATGCGTCCTGGCTCGAGGCAAGCCGCGAACAAGGCCTCCGCTACATCCCGGCCCAGCGGGGTCACAACCCACCCTCTCCCATCCACGCAACGGCCCAGCACCTCCACCATCCCCCATAACACCTCCGGGAACGACAATACGGCATGCGGATTCGACCGATCCACTTCCACGTCCGAGGGCATCCGCACCTCCACCCACCCATGCCGCGTCACACCCCGCGCCGCAAAACGAAAGGTTTCCCGGTTGCCGGGAAGTGACAGCACCGCTTGGTTTTCTTCCACCTGCAGGATCCCAACCCCCTCCACCTCCATCTCCAAAACCCCCTCCTCCACATAGATCAGCTGCCAATACGGCTGCACCCGCGGCCCCAAGCTGCTCGGTTCTTTATAGACAACCTTTCCAAGCTTTATTTCGCAATTTTCCGGAATAAGATTCATTTTGTTCAATTATATGCCAAGCTGGTTCCTAGGCAAGACGATAGAAACACGTTAAAAAGGGCGGCATGAAATCCACTCCTTCCTCCCTCATTCCCCGTGTGTTGCATGTGTCCCCCAACGGTTCCGATGGGGGCGACGGTGGGGAGGCGAGCCCCTTGCGCCGCATCCAGCACGCCGCGGAGAAGGCCCGGCCGGGAGACACAATCCGCATCCATGCCGGCGTGTACCGAGAGCGCATCGATCCCCCCCAGGGCGGCGAATCCGCGGAGTGCCCCCTCACCTTCGAGGCCGCCGGCGACGGTGAAGCCGTGATCTGCGGATCGGAAAGGGTCACCCACTGGTGCCACGAGGCTGGCGGCATCTGGCGGGTCGACCTCCCCGCCGCCTTTTTCGGGGGGCACAACCCCTTCGACACGATGATCCATGGCGACTGGTTCTATCCGGTGGACCGGCCCCACCACACCGGGGATGTCTTTCTGGACGGCGAATGGCTGGAGGAGGCCCCGGGACTGGCCGCCTTGGATACCGGGAGCTGGTTCGCGGTTGTGGAAGGTGGAGTGACGCGTCTGCGGGCCCATTTTGGAGGCGTGGACCCGAACAAGCACCTCACCGAGGTGACCACACGCCCCGTGGTCTTCTACCCCTCCCGCCCCGGAGTCAATTTCATCACCCTCCGCGGCCTCACCCTCCGCCATGCGGCCTGCAACTGGGCCCCGCCCACCGCAGAACAGCCTGCACTGGTCGGCACACACTGGAGCAAAGGCTGGGTCATCGAGGACAACCGAATCTCCCATGCCCGCTGTGTCGGCCTCAGCCTGGGCAAATACGGCGACGCGTTCGACAACACCTCCAAAGACACCGCCAAAGGGTATGTCGGCACCATAGAACGCGCCTTGAAAAACAACTGGGATTTTGATCATATTGGCAGTCACACGGTGCGGCGCAACCACATCTCCCACTGCGAACAGGCCGGCATCGTGGGCAGTCTCGGCGCCATCGGCAGCCTCATCGCGGAAAACCATATCCACGACATCCACGTCCACCGCCTTTTCAACGGCGCGGAACAGGGTGGCATCAAGCTCCACGCCGCCATCGACACCCGTATCGAAGGCAACCACGTGCACCACTCCACCCGGGCCCTCTGGATGGACTGGATGGCGCAAGGCACCCGCATCAGCCGAAACCTCTGCCACCACAACCGCGAGGACGACCTCTATCTCGAGGTCAACCACGGCCCCTGCGTTGTCGACCGCAACGTTTTCCTCTCCGCCGTGGCCGTCCGCAATTGGTCCGAGGGCACCGCCTTCCTGCACAACCTCTTCGCCGGCCGCCTCCTGCCCCTCTCCGAACTCGGCCGCGAAACCCCATGGCACCCCCCCCACCAGACCTCCCTCGCGGGCATCGACCTCATCCGCGGCGGGGACGACCGCTACCTGAACAACGTGGTGCTAGCCCCCTGCGACCTGCACGCGATGGACGACCGGGAACGCCCCGTCCGCGGCAAGGATCGCACGCCGGAAACGGCTGTGCGCCCGAGCGTGCTGCGAGGAAACGAAGTGTTGCCGGTGGAAACCGTGAGGCTGTTCCACGAAGGAGACGGCTGGCGGCTGGAGCTGGACCCCCGTGCCTGGAACTCGCTCCCACCCGTGGAGGAGGTCTGTTCTGAAGCGCTGGGAAATATCCAACCCAGCGGCCTGCCCGTGGAGGACGCCGAGGGAGGCCCCTTCCGCCTGGCCCATGATTTCACGGGAACCCCCTGGACCCACGCCAGCCGGTGCGCAGGCCCCTTCCCCCGCAACACCCCATCTTCCCTCCCCCTTCGTCCCCTCTCTCCCTGCGGATGACACCCCGCCGCTTCCCCAGACCACACTGCGGGACGCGGGGGATCTGGCAGGCAAGGCAAAACAAATCTCAGCTTCCCGGAGGCGGAGAAGGAGGAGGCGGCGGCTGGATCGACCGTGTGGACTCCATGATGCGCTTCACCTCGACCGGCATGCGACCGCGCTGGGCATCCGCGACAAAAAACAACAAGCGTTGCCCATCACGCCGGGCCAATCGATTGGAATAGACCAGCCGCGCCTCGCCATCCACGAGGCCGGCCAGCTGTACCAGCACACCCACTGAGTCTTTTTCCACCTCGGGAACCAGCGTGAGCGAACGGCCAGAAGCCAGGAGTTCGCGTTCCCCTCCCGCACCCACCACCAAATTGCGCCGACTTACATTGAGAAACCGATAGCCCCCCGCTGGAAAATCCTCCAGCCCCTCTGCCAAGGCCTGGTAACGCCGGCCCGTTTCCCCTTGGCTGATCAACACCAGGACCGTGTCCCCCATCCCCTCAATCCGCACGCGACCGTCCTCCACCGGGATACGGGTGCCATCCTCCAACTCCTGCCAGCGGAAAAAAATAAGATCCGGACCGCTGGAGACCTCGAAGAAAGGGGACCGGACATAATCGACGGCGCGGACCGGGAGCCATTCCGCCTCCGGCCCGGGGCCGCTGCGGAGCATGACCCCCTCGATCGTGCCCGACCAAGAGAGGACCCGCACGCGGACATCCCGCAGGAGAGGAGGCTCCTGTGCGCGCAAAGCACCGAAGGCCAAGAGGCCCCACAGGATACAGGCCGCAGGGCGCAAGGAAAGGCGAGGGAATCTCAGGATCATGCGGTCATCCTATCGCAGGCCCGTGCTTCGGGTAAAGCCTGATCTTCCGGAAACCCCGACATCACGCTGCCTGCACTGCTTCAAGGGTGGAGGGGATTGACCCGGATCCTCCCCGGCTCCTTTTTCCTCCCGCCCGCCGGAGGAACCTCCCTCCGTATCCATTCCACCGCCCCCTCGCACCGGGCGATGCGCACAACCTCCCCCGGTTTTGTGAAGGCCATGGTCGCATGATGTTCCGGAGAGGCCTCCTGAAACCATACCAGCAAGCGCCCCTGCACCTTCCTCACCTCCTCCACCTTGAACGTGAACCCACCCGTCGATTTGAGGTCACTTGTCCCCCACAACAACATCTCCTTCGAGAAATCCACGGCCTCCACCCCCATTTTCGCCAGAAGAAACTCCCGACGCCCCTTGGGAAACGCCACCTCGAACTCGGCCTGCGTTCGGATCACCTCCCGACGGGGCTCCCGGTCCTCCAGGTCCCGGTAGAACGCCCCGGAAGCCCTGCCCAGAATCTCCACCGGCTCACCGGCAGGCTCCTCCGCCTCCTGCCCGGCAAGCAACCCCACACTTCCACAGCAGATCCAGGTAAACGCACACATCCACACGTTTTTCTTCATCAAGGTGTCCTTTGGTTGGGTTCTGAAAAAGTGCCATACATCGACCCTGCGTACAAGACTGTATCCCAGCATTCCGGGTCTCCCCGACGGGAGGGGCTCACACGCCTTGCCTCCAGAAAAGACCCGCCCATGAAATGAGGAGGGGGCATTGCAGACGGTTACGGCTGCTTCCAAATGCTGCGGAGCGGATGAATAGACAAGCCCTCCACGCGAAGGTTTTTCTGTCGCAGTCCCCGCTGCGGGGGCGAATGCTCATGAGCCACCGCGCCATAGTAGCGCCCATCCGCGAAGAACACCTCGATGGCCCCCTGGTCGGCCACGATGTCGAAAGAGAGCCTTCCGTCCTTGGGATGGCCCACCGGCAGGCTGCGCCGTGTCCCCATGGGGGCCAGCCGGGGATCCCTCCTGTTTTTGGGCTGGAGGCTGTTTTCGATTTCGCCAGTGGTCGGATCATAGGTGAGCGTCATGCCGTGAATACCCAGTTGCGAGGGCTTCTCCGGGTCGATCACCCAGTGCCCCCTCATGCGAAAGGCCGTGGCATCAACCCGCGACAGGGCGGCGTCGAGACTCTGGCCCTCTCCGGAAAAGGCGTCCAGCACGGGCGGCTCCTCCAGCAGCCTCAACTCGGCGGCGGGCTGGAAGTGCAGACGAAGGCCGTCCGAGGTTTCCCGCAGGCTCAGTTCGACCGGAACCGTCATGCATTGGCTGAAGGCCCGATCCTTCTCCTTCGGCACGTTGCCCCTGATCCAGAAAACCATCAGCACCCGTCCATCCTCCGGCGGAAGGTTGTTCCAGCCTTGTCCGGCATACGGATTCCAATATGTGCCGTGGTATTTGCCGGGGGCGACGATGTAGTCGCGGAAGGCATGCAGGGCGGGATCCTCGCTCCCTTCCCGGGGATCCGCAGTGAAAACACGGCCATCGAAGTTCCCGATCTGGTAAAACCCCGTGGCCTCGATCAAGACCCATTTGCGCTGGCCGGGACGGCCCTCCACCTCCAGCTCGAACAGCTCCGCGCACTCGTACCACCCCTCCAACACCTGAGTGCGCTCCCAGTCCCTGAGGTTTTCCGACACATAAATCGCGAAAGTGACCTCCGCCGGCTTGCGCTTGTCCGTGGCGTTCTGCTCGTAAACCACCATCACCCAATGGCCGTCCTCCCCGCCCCAGCGGAATACCTTCGGATCACGGCTGTCATGATAAAACCCGTCCTCTCCCGGGGTGCCCCGATTGCTGCCCCCGTGCACCAGCACCGGATTCCCGGGGTAATCCCGCCATACACGCCCATTGTCGTGGCTGAAGGCGAGGCATTCCCCGCGCCCGGTACTGGTGTAAACCGCCACCAGAGCCGGTCCTTCCGGCAGGCCGAGGGTGTTCTGTGCGTCCAACACGGCGCTGCCCGAGAAAGCCATGTCCTGGCGGGAGGGCTGGTAAAGGGGGCGAAGGGCGATGGGCCTTTCCTCCCAGTGCGCAAGATCGGTGCTGACGGCATGGCCCCAGTGCATATTTCCCCAGGCAACGCCATAAGGATTATGCTGGTAAAAGAGATGCCAGACGCCTTGGTGGTAGACCAGGCCGTTGGGGTCGTTCAACCAACCGCGCCGAGGGGAGAAATGCACCCGGGGACGGGCGGGCTCCCGGTGGATTTCAGCCTCCCCGGGCAGGGAGTCGGAGAGCGTCAACGGTACCGTGCGCCCGTCCAGGGTCAGCCGCAATTCCGACGGGTCCCATTCACCGACATCGATGCCGACCTGGAATCCCGGATCGTCGTCGGCCCATTCCACCGAGCCGAAGCGCAGGACCTCGTCGCCCCGCATCAGCCGGAAGACCTTCTGGGGATTGCCGGTCTTCACGGGAAGGAGCACGTAGGGGCCCTCCGCGAAGGCGGCAAGGGAGAGCAGAGCGGGGCAGAGCCAGCGGAAACGGGGGGGGAGACGCCAATCTCTCATGGCGCTCCTTCCTCTACCGGGGCCGCCAAGACTCGGACCGCAGCAGGATCGAGGGCCGCGTTGAAGAGCTGGACCTCATCCACCGTCACCTCCAGCCCCTGGAACAGGTCCAGCGCCGAAACACGCGCACTGCGGTCCACACGGGTTTTGGGCACATATCCTTTTTTGACTCCATTGACATAGAGTTCGATCTGCCGGGGGGAGTAGACCACCGCCACATGCACCCACTTCCCTTCATGGGCGCCCGCGGACTTGATTTCGGCATCGACTCCCTCCGTCTGCCATCCGTAGCTGGCCACCACCCGGTATCCCCGCAGGCGGGTGCCGACCACGTTCCGGTGCGCACCGGCGAAAAGCTGTCCGTCCTTGGGCTTGTCAACGCGGATCCATGCGGCGAAGGTCAGGGCATCCTCGGCACAGGCCAGCCCGGTGGCCATGAGACAGGACTTGCCGCCCCGCAAACGGATCCCGGACCCGCGGTAGCCGTCGGGCACGATGACCGCATCGTAGAGGCGGACCTCGGCGCCGGCATCGTCGGCATAGACAAGATCATCCCGGAGCAGGGAGCCGTCGAGCTGGAAAAGACGCCGCAGCTCCGCATGGCTCTCCACCACTGCGGGCCTGGCGAACATGCCGGTGGAGAGGGGGCGGAATCCGGACTCGCCGGGCCCCCACATCCGACAGTCCGCCGGACTGTCGGCCAGCCGCCAGGACAGGTGGTGCCAGCCAGGTTCCAGGACGATGCCGCCCGGGGCGGCAGGGGCGGCCACGCGGTTCTGGGCGACCAGTACCCCGTCGATCCACAACTGATTCCCCCCCTCCCTGGGCAGTTCGAAGCGGTAGAGCCCGGGTTCGGTGACCTTGAGGAACCCGCGGTACTCGAGCATCCGCATGGCCGACCCGCTGTCCTCCGGCGCAAGCACCGGGTGAATCCGGTAGGGCCTGTCCTCGGCGCCGAGTTCGAAATGTCCGGGCGGAAGCCCCCCTTCCGGTATCTCGCGGGCCACCGCGCTGCGGTCATACACATGCAGCACGAGACCAGGCAGGGTATCACCGGGATCGACCGCGCTCCCCCGCGGCCAATCCCGATCGCTGACGGCCGGCCAATCCACCTCGGAGAACCACCTGGAATCTGGAATGTTTTCATAGCGGTCCCCTCCCGGGGCCATCCACGCCATCCGGGGCTGATAGGGCCCCTCCTCTCCCGCCTTCCAGAACACGGGGTCGCTCACGACCAACTCGACTTCCTGCCATCCGGCTTCCAAGGCGGCCTGGCCGTAGCGCGCCTTTTCGGATAGGCCGTAGACACCGGTGACCCCGAGCACGGTCTGGCCGCCCACCCGCAGCCGAACCGGCCCGCAGGACTCAAGCCGGAAACCGTACACGCCGTCCGTCGGCACCTGCAGATAGCCTCGTAAGCGGTAGAAACCCCAGGCCATCTCCGTGACAGGCAGCAGGGGATCCACCACCGGAAGCTGGAGACCGGGGATGCGGCCACGGAACCGCGCTGTTTCCACATCCAGATCCGGCAGCATGTTTTTCTTTCCGGTGAAAATCCCCGTGCCGGGGTCAAAGAAGTTCTGGTGCCGCTCGAACACCTCGCAGGCGAGACCGGGCTTCAGACTCGCCTCGGCGGGCTCTGCCGCGGGGGCAAGGGGACGTTGCTCCAGACGCAGCGTCAGACATTCGGAACCGGAATCGTCGGCGAAGGGCCAGTAGCGGGCGAAGGCCCTCGCCTTGAATATCCCGGAGGCCTTCACCGTCACCGGCCCATGGTAGGGCGTGGAGGCGGGGGTGGGCTCGGAACCATCGAGGGTGTAGGTCACGTCCGAGGCACGCAACGGCCGGCGCAGGCGTATCTCCCCTTCCCCATGGAACACGTGAGGTCGCAACTCTTCCGGATGGTTCCGGTCGGCTGTCCATGGGTGCGGCGAATCAAAAAGCGGGGCTGGCGGCGCGGCCGGCGTACGCAGCAACGGCTCCCCTTCCCCCTCCCGCTCCATCACCAGCAGACTGCGGCCGCGGTCGGTCTCCCCAAAGGTGTAGATATCGGTCTGGTCACCCATCCGCACAAAAAGCCTGGATCGGTCGGCGTTCCACCAGGTCAGCGGCAGTGGCTCCCCTTCGCGGAAGGGAAACAGCAGGACGCGGAACTCCGGTTCGACGGCGTGGGCCGGAACGGTGATCCGAGGAGAGCCCCAGCCCTGTTCGAAGGCGGGGGCAGGGAAAACGTGATTGCTGTTGCGCCAGAGCACCCGCACCAGCAGCAGCGGCTCCCCCTTGCCGGGCTGGCGTTCGACCGCCACCCCATTGCGGGCCATGCGCCGCTCGGACACATCGCGGCGGCAGAGGATCAAGTCCGTGGTGCGGTCCTCTGGCATTCCCTCTTCGGTATAGCGGTTACCCACGGTGTCCATGGCGCGCGCGAGGGCGATGTCGGGCTCCACATGCATGACCCAGTCGTACTGCTGGGGCTGCCCATCCATCTTGACGTCGTCGACAATCAGAACGTAGGGTTTTTCCCCCTTCGTCATGTGAACGGTACGGAAGACGTGCTCGACGTCGTTCCACTGCTCGAACATCTCCGGTCCGCGGGTTTCGCCATGCCAGTTTCCCCAGTCCAGCCCCGCATAACCCTCCTGGTATTCGCGCAGCTGCGGCAGGAAGGGCAGTTCCCATTTCCGGCCCCAGCGCAGCCCCCCGTATTCCAGAGCGAACCAGGGCTGTTCCTCACGCAACCCATGCCAACTGTAGAAATTCTTTTCTTTCTTTTTCCAGTTGTACTGGTCGGTGAGGTCGGAGACAAAGGTGGTGGCCTCCGATCCATCGATAACCTCCATCAGTTTGCCGGGCACCGGCGGGTAGACGCCGGCCTTCCCGTTGATCAGCACCACGCTGCGGAAATAAGGCGCCATATACCAGTCACGCCTCATGCTCCAGATCACCCCGTCGGCGACCAGGTTGAAGTCGCCAGCTTCGGGCGACTCATGGCCGGCGGCCAGGCCGTCGCTACGGCACTCGTAGTGGAGGTGCAGCGCATCCGGTTCCCAGGAGGACCGCACCATGCCCACGCCCCGGACGAGGTCCACATAGGCCCCGGTGCGGGCGGTGACTTCCGCAGGGGGGGCCGTCCGGTTGTACTCGATGGGCACTCCACGGCTGTCCCGCAGGCCGTCGGTCGCGGTCAATAGCATCACATCCCGCCAGGTGTAGCGGATGCGGGTGGGAGGCAGGGGAACATCCACCGCAGCGTCCACAGGGCCGAACCCCTCCTGGAAAAGGCGTTCCTTGTAGAAGAAATCCACCGTCGGGTCCCTCGGATAGACATGTTTCATGAGGAAGGCCCAGTTGAAGAACTGGTCCATCCACGGCCCGCTGCCGTAGCCCATCCACCATCGGCGGTTCTCCGGTTTGAGCTGTCCGAGGTCCGGGGGTTGGGTGCTGTAGAACACATGAACGGCATCCATCACTTTGGCCCACACCATGGCCTTGAGGTGGCTGTGACGGAGAAGGGGCAGGCCGCCCGCATCCGCACGGCGGCTAATGGCAAGCACGGCACGCTCCGGGAGAAACCCCTTGCATTTTTCGTAGAGGTGTCCCTGAGGGGAGATGTCATAGGTGAGCTTGCCCCAGACCGCATGGCTGTATTCCCGAAGGATGCGCGGATCGTAGCCTTCCTCGCCCTCGATACATAACGCCAGGACGATGAGATCCTCACCCATGCTCATGTGGTTGTTGATGAACATGTGGGCGGGAAGCTCCATGCCCGCCGTATAGCGCCCGTGGGTCATCTTCGCGATCACCCGGCGCACGAGATCCCGCTCCTCCGGGGCCAGGTGCTCCGCCACATAATCGTACGCCATCAGCGGGGAATTGAATAATCCCCCGCTGCCGCGGGCCGACCCCTCACCCGTCACGAATTCCACCCCTTTCCCGGCCAGCTCTCGCACACGCTCGCCCCCTCCGGCCTCATAGGCATCCCGATAGAATTCACCACCCACTTTTTCGATGGCGAAACGCGTATAGTACCACCAGTTGTCCCGGAAGCCAGCGGTGGCTTCGTGCGTGTTCAGGAGGTCCACCATGGGCTCCCTGAACCGGGCCTCCGCGACCAGATCCGCGGCCGCGGCACGGGCGAGGGCCTCGTCGCCGGTGGCCAGCGCCACGAGGGAACGCTCCAGCAGCTCGCCTTTCGCGGCCCTGGCTTGGATATCCGCCCAGACGATCCGGAAATAGCGGTCCGCCTTCTCACCCTGTGCCACCTGGCTCCGGATCCGCGCGACATCCTCGGGGCTCATGAGGACGCGGGGATGCACCCCCGGCTCGGGCACCGGACTCAATGCGGTGGCCTCGTACCCCTCCTCCTCACCCAGATAACGATATGGCACATGCGGCAGGTCCCCGATATCGCGACGCAACTGCCCGCTGAGCACATAATCCGCATCCGGCGTGAAACGCCCCCGGTACACCCCATCGACCTTCCGGGCGGGATCCACACCGTAGGGACCCAGCGGCCCGCCGGGGGCGCCCGGCTCCGCCGCCGTCGACACCACCCCAAACACCACAGCCATCATTCCTACCATTTTTTTCATGTTAGTTCCTTTCTCATACAGACACTTGGAAACCCGGGGGAAAACGGTCTCCCGGGAAACCCGGCACATCCGGAGCGGGACAACCGACTTTGAGGGTGTGTCGGTTTTCCCCGGGGCCGAGGCGGAAGCGGTCGTCCAGGCCGGCCCAACGCTCCCCCGCGACGGCGTTGGCCGCGTCATTCGTCACCCTCGGCAACGGTTCGTCGCGGCGGCAGGGGCGGAAACTCCGTGGCAAACAGGGGAAACAGAAGGAGAAAAGCGGGCAAAACCGTCACTATACTGCGAAGGGGGATACTCGTCATCATCGAAACTACTCCAATGTGAATCAGCGGAGGACACCCTACAGGGTTCTGTTGCGCCCTGACAATCAAATTCCGGAATCTTTGTGAGGCCGCCGACCCTGTCGCCGATGCATCGAGCAGCGGAATGGATACACAGGACCGGCACACCAGACCTCAATTTGATCTGGAGATGAACTTGTTTTCACTTGGATATCCTCCCTCCCGCCAGTCCGGACCTTCAGCACCAAAGGGGCGTCGCTTTCCTGCCCGGGACGCCGCCCGGGGAACGTGGCCCATGAAACAGGACACGCACTCTGGAGGACCTCCGCAGGGGACAGCACCTGTGAGGGTCCGGCAAACCCGTCCCGTTTCGCGTCGGAAAGCACACGGCGGCTCCACAGCGTGAGATCGTGGCGGGCGCGGGACCAGCCCAACGGATCCGCGCGGAACGCCAGAGGCATGATCAACGGAAAACTCTCGGTGCGGGCCAGACGGTTCGAGTCCGTGGCCGGGTCGGTCGGCATCGCGGCCCGATAGGCCGGATCGAGCGCCTGTTTCCCTGCCACACTGTCGGGCGCGGCATCATGCAGCGGATTGAGCGGGTCCTCCCGGTCGGGGTCGCGTGGGAGGTTCATCCGGGTCTTGATGCCCTTATCTCCCACCCAGAACGCATACTCGCCCCCCACCGTGCCGCCGGGAGCGCGTACCCCCATCAGCGGCAGCCAGCGACACCAACCATTGCGGCTCCAGATTCAAACTCCACTCCCGCAGCATCGGCCCTTCTCCCCCAAGTCCAAATGTGGACACCCCCAACCAGGTGAGCTGCAAAGCACTGCCCAGACGATCTGTTTGTCGGCTATTTTTCTAACCGGAACCCCCAGTCGATCACCAAATCACCCTCCACCTGTGACGCATAGCGACTGACCCCGAACGCGTGTCGATAGGGCGCCATACTTGGATAAAGACCAAGGACGACCGGAGCGTCCCCTTTGTCTTTGGTGCTGAAGGTGAACGTCCATGGCTCCCAGGGACCCTCCATCCGTACTTCCCTGCAAGAGATAGAATTTCCAGGCTGCCACCATGAGATTCCACCGTTTCCCTCAGCACCTCTCACCGCATCTTTCCAGTCAATCCGCCACCCCTCCACCTCAGACTTGTTTTTTTCAGGATCCCAGTCCGGACTGAGTTCCGGAACCGCCGGAAATTCATTCGCCAATCGAACCCGACTGATCTCCTCGTCCGTTTCAAAATCCGGATACCGGAGGCTCACCTGAATGGTGTCCCCAGAGAATGGATACTTCAGGCTGCATACTTTTCCGTTCGAGCGTGTCACCTGAAAACCCACCTCTGCTGTTCCCTTCACCGAAGGTTCTGGTACCACCGGCAAGGTGGCGTTGCTCTGAACTCCAGTGAACGAAAGTGGACGCCAGCCGCGCCCTTCACGGTCACCGGCCTTCGGATTCCGGCAGCTAAAAAGGGGATTCATTGCTTCGATCGGAGCCTCCACCGCTTTCGGACCCGAGGTGGAGGGATACAACACGCCCTCCAGAGCCCCGTTCATGACATATATAGAGTGATCATGCACAAACATCGCCCCCTTCCAGGGGCCTTCCTTGAACATCGCCCCCCGCACCTCACCAGAATCCGCAGCAGGGTCGGCCATTATCCGGCGCCGCATGGCGTAACGGTCGCTCTTCATCCATCCGGCACTTACATAAGCCTGATCCGCATCCGACAGAGCCGCCATCGGCACCTTCATTTCCCGTCCGTCCACCGACCGCAGGGTGACCGAATCATGTCCCGGACGGATCAGCACCCCTTGAAACGTGCTCCCACTCCGGCTCGTCCAGATCCGAGTCGTCTCCCCGCCACCCACCACCGACACGGTGAAGGCACACACACACCGCCACATCCATTTCTGCATCGCAACCATGACTACTCCTTGTTTGGAAGGGATATCCACCTGGAAGTCCGGCGCAATCAAACGGCTAAGCAGGTTGAAAATGAATATATAGCACCGTCAGGCGGTCCCTCACACTTCCTCAAAGCAACCCTACTATTTGTTTCTGGCATTTCCTTCCCTACGCCTCTCCATCCCCCCCCTCCCCTCTTCCTTTCCAAACACGAACGCCCAGTGCGAGGGTTCACCAGACCCCAGCTTCACACTCCGAAACGTGATGGGTGCTTCTCGGGTTCACATGCATTTTCCACGTTACAGGTGGACAGGGAGGAGGCCCGCATCGGGATGAATTCGACAGGAGAAGAAGTGAGGACTTCAGGGGCAAAAACCTCAGAATCAAGTGCAATAAAATCTGCGATTTTCTTTTGGACATCGGCGCATCCAACTGAGGTTTGGGGAATAGCCGTTCACGGAAACCTGCCTCAACAGGATAGACCAACCCGATTCCCTCGAAACACATCCCGGTCATTTTCTGGGACGAACCGGCCCCGCTGCGGGAGAGGGTATGACGATCTTTTTTTGCTGAATGGCATTCCGCAGGGTACGGGGGGACACGCCGGCCTCCCGTTGCACAAACTGGTTGAAACCCTGCAAGGTCTCAAAGCCCAGGGAGGCGGCAACCTCCTTGATCGAAATCCGGGTGTATTTCATCAGCGCCATCACCCGTTCCATCCGGCGGGTCCGCATGTATTTCTTGACGCTGGTTCCCAGTCTTGCCTGAACATGCTTGTTGAGATGCGTGTAACTGCATCCCATCGCCTCGGTAATTCCATGCAGCGTACATTCCTGGTCCAGATTCTGCTCGGCCCATTGCACAAAACGATCCACCAACCAATCCTGTTCCAACTCCTCCCCGCCGCCTTTTCCGGATGCATCCAGCCGGAAACGCCAGATCACATCCCACACCCGCATTGCCGCCCGCAACGGTGAAAGCGGAAACAATCCCACCGCCGCCTCCATCCACGCATTCACCTCATTGGCCTCCTTACCCAGCATCCGGAACCACGGAACCCTGACCCCGCTGTCCGGAGCCTCCTCCAGGCAGAACAGGGCGAACACATGCACAGAATTCGCCGAATCATAGATCCTACGGAAGGTGGTGCCGGGTGGGATTATGCCTAACAGGCCCGGAACAATCTCCTGCGATCCCCGGTCCCACTCGAAAACGCCATGGTACCGATAGAGATGTATGGACCACAAATTCTCGTGCATGCGCCAATCCGAAGGTCCGGGCCCATGCACACCAACCCCAATGGACTTCAGGTCGGGACAGCGGTCGAAGGCCCAGCCGGAACTGCAGAGGACCTTGGGCCTCGCTCCTCCACCGCTCATGTCATCCCCGGTCCGCAAGATCGTATTCGGCGACGACATAGGGGCTGGACGGATTGTAACAGGCCAGCGGCTGAGGATCTTTCACCCGCCCGCAGGGCCTGACGGCGCTTCCCACCCTCCCCGTGTGCGCATCCCCGAGCTCATTTCGGTATGTTTCCCCGCATTCGCGGAGTTCCCTCACCACCCCGGGGTGGGCGGCATGGCAGTTTTGCGATTCCGCGGGATCGGCCTCGAGGTCATAGAGCTCCTCCACGGCCACGAAGGGATCGCCCCAGCCGGCCCGCCGGCAAAAGTGTAGTTTCCATCTGCCCTTCCGCAATGCGCAAAGGTTGCCCATGGAGAAATAGGCGAATTCGTCCCGCGCAGATTCATCCGCACTCGGCACCATCGCTCCAATGACGTGTCCATCCTGCGGACGTTCGGTTTGAGGCGACGCGCCGGTCAGCCGCGCCACCGTGGGCAGCAGATCCATGGAGGCGGCCAGATCCCCGCACACCGATCCGGCGGAAATACGTCCCGGCAGCCGGGCCAGCAGCGGCAGCCGGAACCCGCCCTCCCAGGTGGTGAATTTTGCCCCGGAGAACGGCGCATTGCTCCCGCCCTCTCCCCCGGCACGCGATCCGTTGTCGGAGGTGAAGAGCACCAGCGTGTCCTCCGTCAGCCCCAGCCTCCGCAACTCCTGATCCAGCCGATCCCAGGCCCAGTCGATTTCCGAAACCGCCGCCCCGTAGCGTCCATTGGCGGAATCCCGCAGAAACCGTTCCGGGGTGTAGATCGGCAGATGCACATGCATGTGCGCGAAATAAAGAAAAAAGGGTTTGTCCCTGGAAGCGCAATCGCGCATGAAGCGGACCGAGGCCTCGACATACCGTGCCGTCAGCCCGGAGAGGTCAGGCTGCTCCTCGATCACCTCATCGTCGAACAGCAGGGGCAATGGCACTTTGTCTGCGGCATCCCCCTTCTGACGTCCCATGTCGTTGCTGTAGGGCAGCCCGTAGTAATGGTCGAATCCATGCCGACGGGGAAGAAATTCGGGCTGGTCCCCCAGATGCCACTTGCCCACCAGCGCGGTTTCGTAACCCCGCGTTTTGAGCAGGGTAGCCAGGGTCTGCTCCTCCGGGTTCAATCCGTCCGGGTCCGCCGGGAACAGCACCCGGTTCATGGAGATCCGTTGCGGATAACAGCCGGTCAGCATCCCCGCCCGGGAGGGGCTGCAGATGGACGAGGCCATGTAAAAGTTGGTGAAACGCATCCCTTCCGATGCGAGCCGGTCCAGCGCCGGGGTTTGATGCAAGGAGGAGCCGTAACAGCCCAGGTCGCCATAGCCCAGGTCATCGCAGTTGATCAGAAGAATATTGGGAGGGTTCATTTATATGATTTTTAATGGGTTTTTCGGTTTTTGGAAGTACTGTTTTCACAAACAAACCCGCACGCCGGATCCTCCGCCGCTCCCCCCTCTCATGCCAGAAGATCGTTGCGGGCATGAATCTTCTGACAGTCGGGTTTGCAATCCGGCGTGACATTGCAGATCAGGTCCTCCAGCTGGACACCAGCCGGTGTAGACACTGACATTCCAGCGGAAACGGGGTGGGCGTGTCCTCCACGTCAAGGGTCCGCAGCCAGAACAGCTCCGGATTCATCCGCGCCATATTGGACTGCCCGGAGAGAATAAAGAGGTGTTTGTCTCCGGCGTGGACGGTCGCGGTCAGCAGACACAACCACATCATCCCTTTTCTCATGTTCATGAAACGGTCTCCTTTTTCCAAATATCGATCTGCACCTCATTGGCGCACGGGGCGCCCGGCGTGGTGCGCCCCCCGTACACGGCCTGTTCGAGGAGTGCGGTCAGTTCGGCGACCTTTTCAGGGTGTTCAGCCTGCAGATTCCTCCGCTCCCCGAGGTCAACCGACAGATCATGCAACTGGATCGGCGGCAGGTTCTCCGGCAGCACCTCCGGATTCCAGCTCCCCCCGCTATACCAACATAGAGAGAGTTTCCAGTTGTCCCGGATCACCGCGAAATACCCGTGGCCGGAATGAAAGACCGCCGATTCCCGGATAGGACGGTGTTCGCCGCGCAGCAGCGGCAGCGCGTCGAAGCTGTCCTCCCCGGCGCTCGGCGACACTTCGCCTCCACTGATCGATGCACAGGTGGCCATGAAATCGGCCAGCGACATCAGTTCATCGCAGACGCTTCCGGCGGGGGTAACCTCCGGCCAGCGTGCGACAAAGGGCACCCGGTGTCCCCCCTCCCAGATGTCGGCCTTGTACCCTCGTAACGGACCGCTGACCCGATGGCCCACTTTTTCGAAAGGCGCGAGATGGGTGTAGGGGCAATGGCCATTGTCCGTGGTGAAGATCAACAGCGTATTGTCGGCGATCCCCTGCTCTTCCAGCGCCCGCATGACTTCGCCGACGGCCCAGTCGGTTTCCATGATCAGATCCGCCACCCCACTGATGCCGCTCTTTCCCTTGAATCGTTTGGAAGGAGCAATCGGCTCATGCGGCGTGGTAAGCGAAAAATATAGAAAGAAAGGCGATTCCCCGCGGGCGTATTCCTCCACCTTGGCCACCGCCCTTTCCGTGATTTTCGGCAGCACCTCGTCAAACGGCCAATCCTTCACCCCGACCCCGGGGTGATTGAGGCAGAGTTCCTCGTCCCGGTCATAGTAGGCGTCGATTTCTCCCAGAACCCGGTCGTCTTCGATCCAGGCGTACGGAGGGAAATTCGGCACATCTATGCCGAAATAGGAATCGAATCCACGGTCAATCGGTCCCCCTCTGAAGGGTTCGTCATAAAGAGGTTTGCCCTCCCGGTGCCGCCATTCCAGGCCGAGATGCCATTTCCCAATGCAGGCGGTCTGATAGCCCCGGGCTTTCAGGAGGTCTGCGACGGTCTGCCGGCCCTGGGCGATCAGCGGACCATCCTGTTCCATGAGCACCCCGCGCTGCAACCGGGTGCGCCAGGCATAGCGTCCGGTCAGCAGGCCGTAGCGCGAAGGGGTGCACAATGAAGAAGTGGTATGACAGTTGGTGAACCGCATCCCCTCTCCGGCCAGCCGGTCGATGTGGGGCGTTGGCACTTTATTGTACTCGGGATCATAGCAGGTGACATCGCCATAACCCATGTCATCGGCGAGGATCAGAATAATATTGGGGTACGGATTCATTCTATGGGGTTCCTTTTATTTGCGATCCAGTGCGATCCGGCTGACGCCCTGCGGGTCCCGCTTCAGGGTCAGGAGGTCCTCCTGTCCGGGCCATTTAAAGATAAAGCGTTCGCCATCCCTTTGGAAGGACGGCAGGGCATCCCCCTCCCGGAAGGCGTAGAGCATGACCGCGAAATCGGCCAGGGGCCCTTCGACGGTGAATTCCAGCCGGTTGAGTCCATTGGACACCCGCCCCCGGCCTTTCGGGTTCGCGGTCACCACCGGACCCGTCAGGCCGATACGCGGCACTTCTGCACAGCGGAACAGCCGAACCAATAGACGACGATCGGTGCCGGGCTCCGCCACGATCACATCATAGACGCCATTCTCCGATACACCCGGAAGCGCCGGCGCATCGATCTCCAGGCGATTCCACTGATAAACCACTTCGCTGCCCAAGTCCCGGTTCAAGGCCAGCCGCCAGGTCCAGGTGTGCGACGCCTCGTCTTTCTGGAAATCATCCACAATCAGCGCATAGGGAGGGTCCCCGCGCACCAGGGTGGCGGAACGGTATGCACCCAGGAAGCCCTCCGGCCGCCAGGTCTCCCGTTGACGGCGGAACGCCTCCCAATCGAACAACGGGGCCGCCACGACGGGGTAGTTGCCCATCAGCCACTGTGGATTCAGCGCCTCGGGCACATCGTCCCAGGGATAGGGATTCCGCTCGGAGGCCGGTCGGAACCAGTTTTTATCGAGGAAGAGCGGTTGCTGATGGCTGTAGGGCCCGGTGAGATCGGCGGTGACCGAGCTGAACAAAGCCGTTTCCTCGTGGCGGATCACCTTGCCCCATTCATCCGTGGGCAGGTCGTCGTCCAGGGTGATGACCGAGTGATTACGCGGATGGGTCTGCGAGAGGGCCTGGTCGTCGTAGGTCGCCCATTCCCGACCCAGCGCACTGAACACAAAAGTGCCACGCGCCGGCAGCGCGTGCCCGCCCAACATGCGTGGCCAGAACCAGAGAAAGGACGCCTCCCGGTTCCAACCGCTGCGGGCTGAGAACGTGTTATTGTTGAACAGCTTTGAGGTCTCATTGTTCAGTCCCAGCTGTTCCACATGGTCATCCGGATCGGCCGGACCCGACCAGTCGTCCGCGGTGATCAGTCCCACCAGGGGGGAAGTGTACTGGTAAGCGTTTTCATCGACGTCATGAATGGAAAAATCCTCTCCGGTGGCGCGGCGATACACGTAATTCAGCACCGGATCCTTTGGGTAAAAAAAGAAGATTGTGGACAGATCTTTCACCCAGACCCGGTGCAGACTGCCGCCCAGAAGATCGTCCACCACCTGAAATCCGCCGAAAGGCTGAAAATGATGCAGGGTGTATTGACGATAGTGATTGTAGAGCGCCGGCACGGCAAGCAGCGGCACCCCCCGCCTCGACAGGGCCATGACTTTTCCCGCAGTGACACTGTGCTTGGCCATGCCGGGAAAGGGCGAGCCGTCGCGCGGCGCCACCGCGGTGAACAGATAGCGCTTATAAAAATCCAGACACCGTTCCATCAACCCGGGATTCCATCCGTCCTCTCCTTCAATCGCCATGGCGTTGATCATGAGATCGCCGGCCACCCAACAGGCCCAGTTGTGTCCACGCACCCCATACACCGCATCCAATCCGGTGGCCCATTTCCCATTCACCGCCTGCGCAATCGTTTTGCGCACAACAGCCCGCTCCGCCTCGCTCATCCAGCCATACAGCAGGTCGTACATGATGGCGGTGCTGCGTCGTCCCATCAGAGTATGGGTGGGATGCTGCCAGTTCGCATTTTTCGCCTCCGGTATGTGCGCCATGTACCATTGCTGCACTTCCGCCTGCCTCACCAGCATCTCAATCAGCCGTCTGGCGTGTTCCCCATCATTTTCAATCAAACAGCGGAAGGCCTCCAGCGTATAGGGGCCCGTCAGCTCCTTGTTCTGCCAGGTGAAGTCATCCGCGGTCAGCCCCGCTTTCAGCTCCGCCACCGACTGCATGCCTTTGGGCGCATAGAACAGCGGCAGCGGCTGATCGGGTTCCGCAAAGAATTCGCCCAGTCGTCCCTCGACAATGGTTTTGAGCGCGCTGAAGCGGCTGCGCCCGTTTTGGGTTTCCTTCAGACGCCGCCGGATGTCGGGCAGGTCCGAGGGTCCAAAATAAATGCGTGGATGGGTGCCGGGCGGATCCACCGGCGAGATGCGGTCCGCGGCAAAGTCCTCGGTGCGGAATTCATGTGCCAGCGCCGGGAAATGTTCGGCGATAAATTCGGGCGAATAGCCGTACACCCATTCCTCCTCCTGCGGCAGCCGGGTGGTGAACGCCTTCACCCCTTTTTCATACAGCAGCTCCACCTCCCGGGAATTGAGGTAGACATCGTACACCGCGAGTTCGTCGAGATCTCCGAAGAACTTTTTGTGCGTGGGTCCGGCCCTGTTCAGCATCAGATCCCCCCGGGTCACCTTTCCAAAGGAAACCGGACTGTAGTAGACCTGCTGACCGTTGAGAAAAATCCGGGCCGCCTCGGCATCCCAGGACACCACCACATGCGACCACTGGTTCTCCGGCAGCACCAGTTCCGGTCCCGCGCCGAGACAGATCTGGTGGAGCCGGGAATTCGTTCCCAGCACCACCTGCCAGCCGCTCTGATTGCTGAACAACCGCGTCTCCCCGGTCGACTTCGAGGGCCGCAGCCAAACCGCGAGGGTGACGGTTTGCGAGCCGTCCAGAAAGGAGCCCAGAGCGATCTCCTGACTTCGTCCATCCCCCAGCCGCAGCGCCGCGCTTCCCTCCACCCCGGCGCCAGGCACGATCATCGCCTGCCCCCACTTGTCCTTCGTCTTTTTGAAGTCCAATACATAACGTCCATCGGCACTGGCGGTCACCCCGTTTTCTTGGTGTTCAAAGTTAAAATACGCCAGCGGGCGCACTGGCGCTCCGCCGGGAAAGGCATGACGGGGTTCGGTGTAGGGTTTCCCCTCTGCGGGACGATGCGCGGGAAACACCTGCACCGTCATCCGATCCCGCGAAACCAGATCCCCCGCGGCCCGTGCCGTGAACTCGAGTTCATAGAGGCCCTGTCCCCGTACCTGGAGTCGGGTGGAGGCCTGATCCGGGGCGGACAGGGAAGCCTCCGCATCCGCCGGTTGCTTTCGAATACGCCAGTTGAAGCGGTCGGCCTCGCCCTCCACCGTACCCTTCAGCTCCAGCCACTCCGTCCCGTCCGACCAGACCGTCTGATCCAGTCCCGCATCAGCGATCAGTCGCGCTTCGGCGGTATAAAACCCCGGACGGGCCAGTTCGCGGATCTGGTCGTCGGTGAGCACCCGGTCGTACAGCCGCACCTCGTCCAGAAACCCCATCCCCTCTCCGGTATTGTGTCCCACCGAAGTACCACCATCAAAGAGATGGAGGGTGGTATTCATCGCCGGATTCACCATGGACTCCCCCACCACGTCGCCATTCAGCCACACGCGCATCGACGCCCCGTCCTGCACGATGGCCAGATGATGCCAGACCGGTTCCGTCATCGGCGCCAGGTCCTGACGGTTCAAGCGCAGGCTGCCCTCTTCCACATCCAGCATGAGTTTCCGGTTCCAGTGGGCCAGTCGTTTCGCCACCACATTGGTGGCCTCGCCTTTCAGGGCCGGTTTGTACCAGAAACTGAGCGTGAAGGTTTCCGGTACGGTGACGTCGGTTTCCACATACGCCCGGAACCCCATGTACAGCGCATTCCCCCAAACCCCCTCGTTCAGCACATCGAACCGGTAATAGCGGTCATCCGGTCGCACCGGAACCACATTGGCCACATAAGATCCGGAGATGGGGTCCACCACCCGGTCCTCGAAACTCCGGTCAAAGCCCCAGCTCAGCATCGGCTGCGGCAGGCTTTCCGCCATGGCGGGCCGGGCAAGCTGCAAAATCAGGCCAAGTACAACAAGATAGTTCGATTTCATGTATTCATCCTATGTGTTTATTCCGTCTGGAACGGGATGGCCGGCAAGCCATTTTTACTGAAAAGGTTCGCCCAGGGATGCTGGGGATAAAGCGCATAGCCAGCCACTTTCGGCTCCTTCACGTCCGGATGCGACAGCACCACCGTGTCCGTCCCCTCGATGACAGCCTCCGCCCAGCGATATCCCCGCCGGCCCCCTTGTCCGTTTGAGAGGATGAACCCCTGGAGCTTCTGCCCTTCCGGCACCGCCAGTCCCGGGCCGACATGGTCAAACTTGATTCGGATCGTATCGCCCTCGATCGTGTGGCCCGCATAAGTCGGCCCGATCCACGGCACCTCCTGGCCATACACCCGGTTCAACGCGACATTCCCCGCACGCCACCCGTAGCCCGACTTGTTCTCCGGATGTCCCCCGGCGCCAAGGTCACTGGTGGACACCATGTAGGCGCCGCGCACTTCCATCAGATCGATATAGTCGGTCTTTTTGTTGAGCAGTACCGGCTTGTTCTTCCACTCCTCCTCCGTGAAGGCCTCGAAAGGCCTGGCGGCACGGGTGACGGGGTTTTGATCATCCCAGGCGCAGCCCGCGCCACTGGGCTTCTGGATGTAGACGAAGGGAAACTCCCCGTTGTCAAACTCGTTGCGCCAGCCATGGATCAGGGCGCGCATCACATGATACGGACTATGGATGCCTGCGATACGAACCCCGCTCTCCCCCTGATCCCACAAGACGCCCCGGAAGGTATACCCGACCCAGGGACGCAGGTGCTTCTCGAAGAGTTCACCCACCTGATCGACTTCCAGATCGTGCTCCGCCGCTTTGCGCGGATTTTCACCGATGATCTCCATGCAGCGTTCGTCCGCCCGTAGCATGTCCGGGGTCAGCCACTTTCCCGAAGGAGTGCCCCCAACGGCGCCCACCATCAAACCCAGTGGCACCCCGATCTCCGGCTGCACTCGATAGCCGAAGGAAAAGAGTAACGCGGAAAACTCCTTCAGATTTTCCGGCGTCGCGGGCATCCATCCCTCCGAATCACTTCGCAACAGACGGAGTTCCGGATAAGACGCCTGGATGCGCTCGTTCAGCACCGTGTCGCCCACGATGTCTTTGAAGCCGGGATACATCTGCATGTTCGACTGACCGGAACCCAGCCACACTTCCCCCACCCACACATCCCGGAACACCCGATCCTCGTCGGCCCGCAGGATCAGTTCATCCGGCCCGCCCGCCTCCAGCGGCTCCAGCGTCAGCTTCCATCGGCCGTCTTCTCCCACCCGGGTTTGCTTCTGCTGGTCGCGGAAGGTGACCGTGACCGTCTGCCCCGCCGGAGCTTTGCCATAGATGGCCACCGGCCTGTCCCGCTGCAGCACCATGTGGTCGCTGAAACAATTCGGCAGTTCCAGGGCCCGAATCCCGGGGCTTGCCGACAGAAGCGTCAGCAGGACCGTAAGCACCCTATGATTCGAGAAGAAGCGCATCTTGAGGGACTCCTTACTTATGGTGGTCCAGCAGCGTGTCGCCGTTCCGGGTCACGACCACCCGGGCGGCGTTGCCCGTGACCGTTTCAAAGCGCACACGGTCGGTCTGATCCTCCCAGGCCAGCACCACCTCCTCCGCATCCGCCCGGGTGACCGATGGCAGGACCTCCCCCAGCCGCAACGGGACCAGCAACACCCGGAACGCCGCGCCGGCCTCCTCCGCGCCAAGTTCCGGAAGCAGCGCCGCCATCCATCCGCACAGCACCAGCATCCTTTTCCAACCTAATCGACCTTTCATTCTTTTCTCCAGTGTTTGTTGACTATTCCGAATCCAAATTCCCCACTCCCGGACTGACCCCACCAACACCCGGACGGATCCCGCCCGGGGCAGTGTTTTTATCGCGCCTGGGCTGTTCATTTCCGACGGCGGCGCAGCCCCATCACCACCGCCAGCCCGGCCAGCCCGAACAGAGCCAGCGTGGACGGCTCGGGCACCACCACCAGCTGCAGACTGCCATTCTGGAAATAGGCGGATTTGCCGTCGCCAAGATCCGCGGCATTGGCCAGTCCGAAGTTGCCGATGTTGGAGAAATCGGAGGTGGTGCTGAGCAGGGTGTAGGTGCCCACACCAATCGCGCTCCAGTCAATGGCGGTGCCGTCCACATTCACCAGGCTGGCGATGGAAAAGGTGTTATCCATGGCCACCGCCCCGGTAACGGTCAGGGTCTCCAGCGGATTAAAAATCAGCTGCGCACCCGCGGCAAAGGTCAGGTCGGCCTCGGTCGAACCACTGCCGCCAATTCGGGCCCCGGAGGCGATCGTGTACAAACCGCCCCCCGTGTGACTGCCGTCCAATACCAGCGCGCCGGCATTGACCGTGGTGGTGCCGATATAACTGTTGGTGCCGGAGAGCACCTGGGTCCCTGTGCCGGATTTGGTGATGTTGATCACCCCGGTTCCCGCTTCCGCAATGATGGAACCGCCGAAAATATAGCTTTCACCGGCGCCGACATCCGTGGTGATGCCTGAAGAGGTCCCGCCGGTGGAATTGCTTTGCGTGGTAATCGTTCCCCCGGCGGCGGAAAGCCCCCCCACCACGATGTTCACTCCACGGCCAAGGGAAAGCTGTGTGTCGCTATCGTTCAGCGATAGGATCAAACTGCTGTTGTTCAATGAGGCACTGGTGAAACCCGATGAAGACGTCATGGTCCCATCCACATTCAGGGTACCGGCTCCGGTGAAGGCGCTGGAGAACGACGTACGGTCCTGAGCACCTGATTGTAAGTCAATGGTCAGGGTGTTACCATTCAGGTTGATGTCGCCACCGGCCAGCCCCCGGCGGATCCCAGCACCATCAAAGGTCCACGTCTGTGTGCCACCCAGGGTCACAGAAGGCAGGGTAAGGTTAAGCACGTTGGCAGTGGCGGTCCAGGTCAGTCCCGCCGCCAGATTGAATGCACCCCCGGAAAGATTCACACTCCCATTGGTGGTCAGATCCAGCGTATTCAGATTCAGGGTCCCCGCGGTGGTGATGGTGGCGGCCGCACTGGGTGCCAGCACCGCGTCCCCATTAGTGGACCATGCCTGATCATAGGGCCCGCCCGAAGGTCCCCAGACACTGTCCGACCAATTGCCGGTTGTAACAGTGGGATTGTAATATTGCTGGGCCTTGGTCAACGGTGCCACAGCGAGGATCAGCAATGACAGCATCGGAGTGATAAGTTTGTTTCTCATGAGGAAGCACCTGTTTTTTGGCGTTATATGGCTTCGGGAATGGCCCCGGACGGAATTTACACTTTCAGGCATCCTACGCCACGGAGGCCGATTCTGTAAATTTCTGGATTTCCCGCTACTATCTGTTTCTGACACAAACCCCGGGGATTATTTTGTACCCACTCCCTACAGAGGTCGATGGCCAGGGAATCAACATGCCGGCGCGTCTATGACGCGGTTTTGACGATTCGAGTCGCAGCCCCCGGTTCAGATTCCACGCAGGGCCAGTCGCATCGGCAAAATCGTGCCGTCCGGCCGGTAATGGATCTCCCCCAGACAGCAGTCGCGGAAATACACATTTCCGCTCTGGCTGTGCTCATTGCAGATGAAGAAATCCCGACCCTTCCAGGTGAAAAACGACCCATGCCGGTCATAGGTGGAGAAGCGCCCCAGACGTTGACTGGCCTCCACGGTGGCGGCCAGCCGGGAGTCCGGATCATAGCGGATCCGTTTCCCGCGGTAACGCAGCCCGGGGTCAATCTGATCCTCCTGCAGAAAACTGCCCTGGCACTCGAAAGGGCCATACGGAGAATCCGACATGCCGTAATAAGCTCCCCAGGAGAGATAATAGATCCCGTGGCGCTTGTGGAGGTATGGCTTGTCATCCAGAACACCGGGCCCGGCCGGCCCTTCCGGGTTCAGCACCTCGATCCGCCGGGGCTTCTCCGCCAGCGAGATCATATCCGGATTTAATCGCGCAATCCAGTAGGTCCAGGCCCCCACCACCACATACGCCTCACCATCGTCATCGATGAACAACCCCGGATCATGCGCACAGCCGCCGATATCCGACCGGGAGATCAGGGGGTGCCCCAGCGGATCCCGCCAGGGCCCCGTCGGCGTTTCGCCCACCAACACCCCGGTCGCCTCCACTCCTTCGGAAAAATAAAAGTAAAATCTGCCGTCCCGTTCGGCCGCGTCAGTGGCCCAGCAACGGTCACACGGCGCACCAATATAGGTCTGCTCGGGACGGATGGTACAAGCGTGGGACCAGTTGCACAAATCATCGGATTGCCAGACCCACCAGTCGTTCATCACAAAGCCGCGGTTCTCCGGCGAGGCATCGTGGCTGGCATACAGATACGCCCGGTCATCAAAGATCCGCACATGCGGATCACAGACCCCGCGTCCGGGAAACAGGGGGTTGGTGATGGAAAGGGAGCCCGGGGAGGACGGCATCAGGGGAAGGTATAGGGTTTGTGGGTCATGGAAGACGCCTTCATCCCCTCCATCAAGCGGATGGCCTGAACCATATGCCGGTGGTTTTCGGGCTTCACCAGCCCCTGCCCGGTGGTCACGGCCTCATAGAAGGCCTCCCAGGGATAGCCGTAGCCCAGCGCCTGCAGATCCAGTTCCAGGGTCTGTGCCGCCCGGCTGAACCCCTCCTCCGGCAGGTAGAGGTTCATCACCATATGATGATTGCTTTTCACCAGATCCATATGCCGGGTGATGCAGCCCTGTTCATAAAACAGTTTCAGATGCATCACCCCGTGCCGGGGCTCAAAACACCAGCCGGCCATAAGACTGACCAGCCCCCCGTTTTTGAAACGGATCTGCATCTGGGCCAGATCGGAAGTGGGACGGCCGGTGAGGAAACGGGATTCCTGCACCTGCAGACTGTCCGGTTCCCCGAACAACTGCACCAGCTCATTGACGCCGTAAATGCCCAGACGGAACAGGGGGGCGGCGGGACATTGTTCGGGATCGTCATACCAGGAGCCGTCCGCCTTTTCCACCGCCTTGTAGCCGCCCTCCCATCTGGCCCCCACCAGCCGGCCCAGCTGAAAGTCTTTTTCCCAGGCCCGGATCTGATCCAGCTCCGGACTTTTCCCGGTGGAGGGGGAATTGATGAACACCCCCCGCCCCAGTTCCGCGGCCTTGCGCAGGACCCGCTCGGCAGCATCGGCCGAGGTCTCAAAGGGCTTGGTGGTGATCACATCCTTGCCCGCGGAGATGATGCGGTCGATCAGGGTCGCGCGGCCCTGGGGTCCGGTCATGAGGATGACCGCGGGAATCGCGGGGTCGGCCAGCAGCGTATCCAGATCGGAGGTGTACGGCACCCCGTGCTCCGCGCCAAAGGCCCGGGCTTTCGCTTCATCCAGATCACACACCATCGCCAGGCGGTAACCAGCCATGCGGGGATTGGTCCGCATTTCAGCGGCAATCGTGGCGCCGAAGTTCAAGCCAACGAGACCGACAGGCAGCGTGGAGGGAGGGGCGGGATGGGTCATGGCAAAAGCTCGGGATTCGGACGGGAAGTTGTGGTTTGAATGGCATGAGCCGGAAAGGGAAATACCGGCCAGCCGGTGGCGTCATCCTTCAGGTTCGGCGTGGCAATATCCCGCCAGCCCATGCGGACATGCGTGGGGGACATCGCTGCAGGAATCAGGACCCGCACGGTTTGACCGCTGAGTTCCGCCTCTGCCTTGACAAAGGTCTCCCCATCGGAGGACAGCTCATACCAAGAGGGCGGCTGGTCGTCAACCGTCGTCAGTTCCCCGGTCAGTCCACGGAAACGCACCACCACCTTCCCCTCCTCCAGCGTGGCCGAGGCCACCCGGGCGCCGGATGCGGGAACCTCCTGTCCGTAATTCCGCCGCAATGCCAGTGCCGCCAGACGTTCCCCCACGGTTTGCTTGCGATCGGGATGGATGTCTTTGATGTTGTCGATGGTGTCATGAATCGGCACCACCCCCATGCCGGGAATCTCCTCTGCGGCCCGGTACTGCGCCGCCCAGATATGGTCACACAGCATGCTGCTCAGATCCTTGGGATTCCGGTCGTAGTCGTAGGGGGCAATCTGCACCTGATAGATGGGCATCCCGGGCACCCGGAACGCTTTCGACCAGCCCAGCGACAGGGCCCGGAGCTTGTCGAAGTAATCGTCGCTACGCCGATTGGATTCCCCCTGATACCAGATCGCCCCACGCAACGCGTAGGGGGTCAACGGCGCAATCATGGCGTTGTAAATCCCGTTCTGGGCGTATCCCCAGCCCAGGGCCTGGTTGTCAATCGGCAAGTACACCCCCTTTCCGGCCCGTTCCACCACGCCCTGCAGTTTCTCCATTTCCTGCCGCATCGCTTCAAGGTGAGAAGCCAGCGCTTCGGAGGAAGGCGGAGCGGATGGCAGGCCCGCCAACTCGTTTCCCTCGTCGGAGATGAAAAACTCGATCACTTTGCCCCCCCAATTGGCCTCCAGACAGGCCACCGGCACCCCCAGCTCCCGCTGCAGCCTGTCGGCGAAGAAAAAGGCCACGGCGGAACTGTCAAATTTCTCCAGGATCTCCCCGGGCCGCTTCCACTCCCCGAAGGTGTCAAACAGGGGCATCATGGACATCTGGTTCACGTGGACATGAAACACCCGCACCCTGGACGTGGTCAGCAACTCCCGGGCCAGCGCCTGCTCGTCTTTGGCAATCTTTTTCAAGGGCCATTCCATGTTCGACTGACCCGCCGCCAGCCACACCTCCCCCACCAGCACATCCTCCAGCACCCTCCGGTTTTCCTGGCCTTCAATCACCATCTCCCGTGGCGTCCAGCTGGCCGGCATCGGTTCCAGCACCACCTCCCACCGGTGATCCGCCCCCGCCACCGCCGTCTTCACCTGCGCCCCGAAGCGCACAGTCACTTGCGTTCCGGGAGAGGCCACCCCCCAGATGGGCACCGGCGCCTCCCGCTGCAGAACCATATGCGAATTCAGCACTGCCGGCAGAAGAACCTCCGCCCGCAACCCGCCAATCCAAAACAGTCCACCACAAATCAGCCACCTCAACATCCGCTTGCGGCGGCCACCTGCGTTTGCAAGACTACATCTTTTCATTTTCGTCCCTTTCGTTTGTCATGCCGCGGTAAGCCTCGGCAAAGCGCTTTCCGATGATCATTTGTCCTTTGGTTCCGTAATGCCCCCGATTCTTTTGCGGATGAACGGGGGGGCAGTCGTCCGTGGAAAAACAGGCCACCTTGGGATCTTTCTCCGCCAGGTTTTCCTGAGCCTGCTGGACCAGGGCGGCATGACCGCTCTCCACCCCCCAGGCGACCGCCATAATCCGGGCAATCACCACCGGCAGTTCCGGCACCCCAAACGCCTCGCGCATGTGGGCGATGAAGCGGGTAAGATTCTCTTCGTAAAGATCTCCTTTGTTGTGATCCGCATCCGTTTCGCCTTGCAGCCACAACAGGCCCACGATTTCGTAGTCGATCCCGTTTTGTTCCAGATCCTCCAGCGCCTGCCGGGCGGTGCGCATGAAGATCCGGTACGGCGCCCCTTCGGGCGGGGCCCAGTCCTGGTAGAGACTGCTGCCGCCGGCCGCAAACTTGATCAACCGGATGTCCTCCTCCGGCATCGCCCGCGCGATGGCCCGCGCAAAGGTGACTTCCGGCCCGAAGTTCTCCGGCCGTTTGCCGGTACCCGGCGCCACCGGCTCCCAGGCCCGACCCCGGCGATTCCAGATCTTCACCCCCTCAAACGGCGCGGCCAGCTCCTCCGGCAACTCGGCATTCACCCCCTGCCCCAGCATGTTGGACTGTCCGGCCAACAAAAAGATTTTCACCGGGCCTTCTTTTGCCCGGACGTCCTCCGCCACCGCGGGGCTGCCGCAAAGCAGACCGGCCAGAATCCTGGGCAGCAAGTTGAAATGAAAACGAAATGTGAGCAAGGTAGGGTGTTTCATAAACATCACAGGGTCAGGGATTGAGCGTTGATGCGGAAGACAAGGGGGGTTCCCACATGGATTTCAGTTCATGGATCTCCGCCAGACGGAGGATGGCCGGGCCGCCGGTCACGGTCAGGGAGATGCCACGGTCCTGCACCCGCGCCAGATGATTGATCGGGGCGTAGAGCTGTCCATCATTGAAAAACAGCACCACACTGGCCACGTCCAGAATCACCTCCAATTTCAACTGCCCCTGATGCAGTGGCAGCTTTTGGGTTTTGCCCATGTAGGTGATTTCCCCGGCCCCGACCTCATAGCGCACCCCTTCTCCATGCAGCCGCCATTCCAGCGTGGCCGCCTCGCCGGGATCGACCTCAAACACCGCATGCAGGGCCTTGGCCCTGTGGTCGGTGAACAGCGCCTTGCCCGGCTCCACCGGCTGTTCCGCATAGGCGTGACTGGTTTTGTGCAGCTTGGCGATCTCGCGGATCGGATTGGCAAACAGGCGGAGCCCCGCCTCCGTCTGACGCAGGGTCATCTCCACCGGGAAGGTCAGCTGACCATCAAACGGCAGCGGATGTTCCGGTTTGGGTTCCCGGTGGGTTTGCGGCGACGGAAAGCGCATCTGACGCTGCCAGGCCGTCACAATGGTGCGTCCATCCTCCGCGGGGATGTCCGACCACTTCTGCGCGGCATAAAAGTTGCCCGGTTCCACCAGTCGCCCCGGCTCCTCGACAATGGTGATGTCGGTGCCGTCAAACTCGCAGACGGCATAATAATGCTTGCCATCGTGCATGATCCATTTGGTCTGCGCCGGTTCCAGGGGCCTTCCTTCCCAGTCACAGACCGGCAGCTCATAAAAGTCGGGACATTCGTAGAAACGCTCTTTGTTACTAAAGAAGGTGATCGATCCTTCCGTCCACTCCCGTAAATTGGTGGAGTGATAAAGGCGCATACCGCCACGCCCGGCCTCGTTCTGATCGGTCACCACCAGCACCCACCGGGCGGTGGGTTCATGATAAAAGACCCGCGAGGGATCGGTCCCTTTGGTGTCCACAATCGGACTGCCTTCAAACCGGGTGAAATGCCGTCCCCGGTCAGTGCTGTACGCGAGGGAGGATTTGCGGATATGATAATCCCAGAAGGTGGCCACGATGGTTTTCTCATCGCCCTGCTGCCACCCGCCGTCATTATTGTGGTCCACAAAAGCGCCACCGGACCAGGCAAAGCCCACGGACTCCAAACCGCCCCGGAGGGCGCTGCGTTTTTCCTCCCAGTGGATGAGGTCCTTACTGACCGCATGGCCCCAGTAGAAATTCAAATTGGCCATGTTGAAGGGATCGGACTGCCAGAACAGGTGATACTCCCCGTCGTAATAGACCAGGCCATTGGGGTCATTGGTATACCCGGTCTTGGGCGTGAAGTGCACCAGCGGCCGCAGATCCTCCTCATACAGGGGATAACGCTCTTTCACCTGCTCCTGACAGGCCAGGTTCTGCAGGGTGTCGCTGCCGTGATCGAGTTGATCCACCTGCAGGGTGATTTCTTTCCCCATCCACTGATCCACATACAGCGGCGCATAGAAATCCGGATCCCCATCGGCCATATGGGTCACAATCGGCCTGATGACGTCTTTGCCGTCTATCAGCACCCGCAGCATGCGTTGCGCGGGTTTGGGGTCGGTTTTCGCCATGGAGGGAATGCTGATCACCGGGCCGTCCACCACCAAACGCCGCTCCAGCTTCTCCGGCGCCGCCGCCCGCCGGGTATCCTCCAGCAGGATCTCATCCACCAGAATAAATGCGGTGCGTTCCTCATCATAGACTTCAAGCTGCACGGACTTTCCGCGGAAGTCCTCCAGATCGAGGGTATACCACCTCAATCCCTCCACCCCATGCAGATGCGGATGATGCAACACGGTCTTCCCGTCGAGGAGGATACGCAGCCCAATCCCGCCGCTGGGCTCCGTGGCCAGAAAGGCCTGTGAATTTCCGCCCATGAGGAGATTGAGGTAACGCCGGGTCACCTCAAACGGCGCAGAGGTCACCGAACTCGCGGCATGCGTCTCAAAGGCCGTCTGCAGACTGGACAGCAGTTTTTCGCCCTGAAAGGTACCCCGCACATGATTCTGATAGATGCCCACCCGCTTGCTGGCACGGAGTTCCTCGTCACCCACCGGACGTTGGCCGAAGGCATCCCCGGTTACCGTCCAGCCGTTCAGCGTCCCGGATTCAAAATCATCAATCCTCACCGGTTCGGCCCGGAGCCATGACAGGCCCAGGCAGGCGCCGGTGATCCACAGCCAAAAAATCGGGGGGGCGTAAAGCGTCGATCGTAACCTATCTTTCATTTATTCCTCAGGGTTCTGAATGAGTTGTCCACTTCGAAACGGGGTCCATCCGGCCTTGCCCAGCGCGTGGACCTCAAGCTGCACCAGCCGGACCGGGGCCTTCTCCACCCTCAGCCGCAGGGTCCGGTCGGGGTCCACACCTCCATGGCCGTGGGTGCCACGGGTATACAGCAGTCCGTCCTGGAAAAAAGCCTCGTGAATCACCCGGTCCACCACCAGCCGGATCCGCACCCGTCCCTCCTCCGGCCGCAGCACCACATCCCCGACCACGGGATCCGCCAGATCCACCATCACCTCCGCTCCGCGGTAGCTGAAACCAAAACGGCCCCCCGCCTGCACCGCGGCGTCGGACACCTCGAATTCCGCCACCACATCCAGCAGGTCGTCCTCCGCCGTCACCAGATCCCGCACCCCGGGTCCCAGCTCCTCATCGGCACGGGCCACCAGCCGCCCGCTCCGCAGCCCCTCCAGCTCCCGCACCGGATACTTGTAGGCCCGGATACGGCCATCAGGCCGGGTCCGCAAGGTCACCTCCACCGGCAGGGTCTGATATCCCACAAACGGCAGGCCTTTCACCGCCCCGGCTTTGCCGATCTCCACCCGGCGGCCGTCCGGGGCATTCGACCAGGTCTGGCTGGCCCCGCCCGACTGTTTGACAAAGGGTCCGTACTCAATCTCAAAACGCCGGCCGTCAAACTCCCCGATGAAATAGGGCCCCTTGTTGCCGTACATCATCCATTTCCGTTTTCCGGAATCGCCATCGACCGACAACTGAAACAGCTCCGGACACTCGTGAATGTCCTGGATCCAGCTGTGATAGGTCCAGTCGACCAGATTGTCCGAGGTATAGAAGCTGACCCCTTGTTTGCCTTTCTCCTGAGCCTTGCTGGTGGCCATCACCCAGCAGCCCCCGGGTTCAAACCAGATGATTTTCGGATCCCAGCCCCCCTTGGGAATCACCGGATTGTCCGCATAGAGTTCAAAGCTTTTTCCTCCGTCATGACTGGTGGCCAGGGCCGGACCATGGTTTGTGGCGAAAAAGGACAGCACCATCACCTCCTCCTCTCCCCGCTGAAATCCGCCGGTGTTTTGGGTATCGATGATCCCGCCGCCGGAATAAATACTCCCCAGCCCGCCGGAAGTGTAGTCGTTGTAAATCGCCACCGGCCGTTCGGTCCAGTGGAACAGATCGCGGCTGACCGCATGTCCCCAGCACATATTGCTGTGGTCCACCCCATAGGGATTGTGCTGCCAGAAAAAGTGCCACAGCCCGTCCTGATAAACCAGGCCATTGGGATCGCCCATCCAGCCCCGCGAGGGGGACAAGTGGAACTGCGGCCGGGCCGTCTCCCGGTAGATGCGGTCATCCCCCGGGGTTTCACTCGCGGTATGAATCGCGGCCAATCCTTTGGAATCCTCCACCAACCGATCCACCGTGACTTCGGCCTCCTGCCCCTGCCATTCGCTCATGTCCACCGGAAACCAGGCATCCCCTTTTCCGTCGCGGGCCAGGGACGTACTGAAAATCCGCACCGGCTTGCCGGCCACCCGTACGGTGAGTCGCCGACGCGGGGCCAGCCGGTCAAAGGACACCGGCAACAGCATCAGTGGCGCGTCCAGAGGAAGGGAACGGCTGACCTGCTCTCTGACCGCCGGCGGCGGGTGATCTGACTGCCGGATCCGGGCGACCTCCATCCAGTCAAATCCCGCCGTTTCCTCATCCACCAGCCTCAGCTGCACCGTCTCTCCCATCCAGTCCCGCAGCTCCAGCCCCCCGGGATTGAACGCATTGCCCCGGTGGGGATTACGGACCGAGGCCTGCACCTGTCCGTTTACCAGCAGCTCCAGCCGCAGGCCCTGGGCATCGCCACCCGCCATCCACCAGGTCAGCCAGGGTTTCTCCACCCGGAAAGACGGGGAGGTCAGCGTCCCGGTGCTGCGTCGGACCGCCCGGCTGCTGCCGGATACCGCCTGGGTGCCGAAAGCCTCCCCGGTCGGGGTCCATTCCTTCCAGTCTGCAGGCCCTGCCGTCAGAGTGGCCGAGACCGACAACCCCGTGGTCAGCAGGAGAAACCGCAAAGCCCGAAAACGTCCCATCAGTTCCCCAGGGCTTTCACTGACTCAATCTTCACCACTTCCCATGGTTGATGGGGATACTGCCGCTCCTCCCCCTTCAGGGCCACTTCCTGATCCACCAGGGCACGCAGTTGCTCGTACATCGCCGGGTCCCGGGTGCGCTCATGACGGAGCAGCCACTGCCGCCCGTCCTTTTCCAGATAGAGGTGGCGGTTTTTGCCCATGCGCAGGGTTGCGGTGAGCGTCTTCACCTCCATGGGGGTCGGTCCCCCCTCCCGGATTTGTTTGGCTTGCATGGTGGTCTGTTTATGGTCCGCCCGGCCGGTGCAGGTCACGGTCCGGCCCACCAGAGTTTTGGTCTTCTCCCTGATGCTGCCCGAAATGATGAGCCGCACCGAATCCCCCTCTTCCCGCTCGAGCGTATAGACGTTTTCCTGTGACTTCGGATTGAAGGTGGCGGTAAGAATGCCCGAAAGCTCAATGAACTCATCGGCCCGCAGGCCGGCCACACTCAGGACCAGAATAAGAGACGTGAAAGCAAAAAGATTCTTCATGGTCGACTCCATTATCGGGTGGTGGTGAAAACCGGCGTTCCATTGCGCAGCATGCTGACGGTGGTATACCCATCCGGGTGTGTGTCAAAGGTGAACTGATCCACCTGATCCCCGATGGTGACCGTCAGCCGGTCGCGGGTGGCGTTCCAGGCCGTCTGCAACGCCGGCATGCCTTCCACATAGGGATAGATCAATGTCTTGAAATGACCGGTGTCGCTGTCCGCCTGCACCTCCAGCGTGGGCAGTTGATGAAAGATCCGGTGCTTGGCCCGCAACTCGATGACCCGCAACCCGCTGGCGGCCGCATCTCCGTTCCGCAGATCCGCCCCTCCCGCGGCCAGGGTGCGCACCCGGCAACGACGGGGACCGTCTTCGACCAGCAGAAAATCCCAATGGTCGGCGGTCAGGTCTTTTTCGACCTTCAGGTCGTCCGCGATTTTCATCTGCCAGGTATAGCGGCGCACCTGATCATCTTTTTTCGTATCATCGATCACCAGCGCATAAGGATATTTGCCGCGGATCAGTCCTCCGGTGCGGAAGGATTTCTCCACCGGATTGTGCTCCACCCGGTGTCCGTGCCCGCTGCGGTCCACAAAGTTGGGTTTGGCCCCAGTGTCCCAGTGCGGCAGATTGCTCCAGGGCTCGTTCATCCAGGGCAGATCCACCGGATGCAGACGCGAGTCGTTCGGCGTCATCTCCATCGGTTTCCCCTTCGACGCGTGATTGGGCATGGAGAAATCATAGGCCCACTTCGCATCGCCCACAATGAAAGACACCGTTTCGTTGTTGTGCACCTGCAGCGTCCGCCCCTGCGGGGTTTTATTGAAGCCCTGTCCCTTGCCGTCGATCAGGATGATCGAATGCCACAGGCTGTCGCCCTCGGTCTGTTCGTATTTGGTCGCCCAGGCACGTCCGTAGCCCATCAACACAAAGGCATTGCGGGAGGCGTGGGTGTGCCCGCCGGCCACATTGCGCGGCTCCATCATGAAATACACCGCATCCTTGTCCCAGGCGCTGCGCGCGGTGAGGATGCCGCGGAAATCCGAATAGTAATAGAGCGGTTCCCCGGTTTCCTTCAGATAGTCCATGGTCTTGGCAAACTTGGCGTCCAGATCCAGATTGCCGTCCACCAGATCGTCGGGATCCTGCACGGCCATAAATTGCGCCAAATCCCCCGCCACCCCATAATTGGTGCGGGTGTTGGGCCAGGGCATCCATCCTTTGGGGCCGAACAACGGCCGATACCGATAGCTGTAGAGCAGATCGATTACCGGATCCTCGGGGTACATGTACTTGAAGACTTCGGTGCCATCGTCCACCGGACCGATCCGGGTTTCGTAGGTGTGCAGCCCCCCCCAGGGCACCATGGTGTGCAGCCAGTACTTGCGGGCCACATTCTTGGTGCGCTGGGTGCGGGCCAGCCCCTGGTTCCGGCTGCCAAAAAACATCAGCCATTCCGCGCCGAGTCGGCTTTTCGAATAGCCTTCAAACGGCGCGCCGTCGGGTCCATTGGCGATGTAGAGCCACTTCTTCATCACCTCCAGACAGCGGAGATAGGTCTCATGGTTGTAGCCTTCCTCGCCCTCGATGGACAAAATCATGGGCAGCAGGTTGAGATGAATAATCACCCAATTGCTGGTATTGCCGGGCATCGCCGGCAGATGCTGGGATTTCAGCACCGTCTTGTTGCGGGTGATGGCGGCAATAAAGTCCCGGGTCAGCTTCCGGTCCTCCTCGCTCATGTCGTTGTAGAGGAAATCATACAGCGCCCCGAGGTTACCGCAGTGGACGTTTTTGTAAACGCCCTGCCAGCTGGTTTCGCGGACATTGGTCGTATAACGGGAATCGTTCAAATAACGGCGGATCATCGTGCCCAGCGCCTTGCCGTAGCGTTCGGCGTTTTCGCGGTCCTCCTCGATCACACAGCGGAAGGCTTCGAACACAAACTTGCGGTGAAAGGTGTTGATGGTGCCGGCGGAGATGACGTACTCCCAGTCCTTCTCCAGGGCCTCCGGAATACGGCCCTGCTCCAGCTCCGTCATCAGGTCTCCCATCCATTCGCCCTCAAAGCCCGCGATCTTCTGATCAGGGTCCACCCCCATGGCGATCAGTTTTTCGCGCATGCCCGGGGTGGCCTCCAGTTTCCGCTTGTCACGCATACACTCCAAGTAGATCGGGTCCGGATGGAAAAACAAATGCATGGTGCGCAGCACCTGCAGTTTCATCCGCCCGCTGTGGGTGCGGTGAAAGTGCTCCCGCAGAGCGGGCAGCTGCTCCGGACCGAAGAACAGGCGGGGATGCACATAGGGCGCGGGGGGCGGGGTGAAGCGTGCCTCGGCAAAGTCATCGGCCGGGCGGATGATCTCCTCCCACATCGGCCATTCCTCCATGGGCGGGAACAAGGTCTGGAGCTCCTCAATGGAATACCCGGTCTCCAGCTTTTTATCCAGCAGGGTCTCGCCGATACAGTTCGGGGCCGGCTCGCTGCTGCCACTGGCGTCCCTGGGTGCGGTGGCCTTCATGAGCTGTGTAATCTGCGCATCGCTGAGTCGGCGATCGTAGACCCGGATCCGCGCCAGCTTCCCTTCGAACCCCGGCGATCCCAGCTGCATCGCCCCCTGCGGATCAAACGGGATATCCCCCACCGGATCCCGCACCACAAAATTCCCGTTCAGATGAAAGACGGCAGAGGCCCCATCCCAGCTCAGCACCAGATGATGCCAGCGGTGCGGGGTCCACTGCCCCTGATAAAATAACCGGCTCTGGAAAATTTTTCCGGTGGTATCGGTCTCGGGGGACAGCCCGTTGCGTTCGATCTTCCACACGAAATCCGTTCCCCCGGTGTTCACCGAAAACAGCGGAACCTCCTCCAGATCGTTCTTGGTGCGGGTGGTGTAAAGCCAGAAACTCAGCGTCAGCTCTCCGGATGCGCGGATCTGTTCGGTGACCGCCTCCGGCAGCCGCAGCGCGCCGTTGAGGTGAAACACATGACCAAACTGTTCGTCGGGTTCCGCCCGCACCTGGCCCACGGGCAGCAGCGTCCCCCCGACCGCATCGGACAGCGGCCGCGCCGGATCGGCAATCGACCAGTCCGCCAGCGGGACCGGCAAGGCCGGTTCGGCCGCCCGCAGCGGGGCCGTGAGGGCAAAAACCATGGAAAACACAAGGAAGGAGAATCTGAAGGAAAAGCGCATAGGGGATCCTGGTGCGGGGGGGGGGTGAACTACTGGGACGAAGATGAAGAAGCCCACCGACGGGTGAGGTGCACCCGCCGGTGGATTCCGGTGGTTTACAACACCGGCTTGCCGTTGCGGGTCATGGAAACCTCCCGCCGGCCTTCCGGCGTTTCGGTGAAGGTGAAGACATCCACCTGATCCCCCAGGGTCACGGTCAGCACGGTCCCCTCCGCATTCCAGGAGGTCTCCGGCAGATCCTTGCTGCCCAGCGGTGTTTCGTGGACCGCCATTTGGTCTTCGCCGTCCACCGTGGTTTCATACGGGAACAGCAACACCACAAAATCACCACTGCTTCCCAGATAGGGAATGTCCAGACGCTTGAACATGCTGTTGGCCAGATAGCTTTTGTTGTTGTGCATCATCCGGCGGGCAATCGAGGGATGTTCTCCAAAACGCATGCCGGTGAGAAAGGTCGGCGAATTGTAGAAGTACGGATTGGTCTTGGGCATGTCCTTCACCGGACCCAGCACCCGCACCAGCAGACGTTTCGATCCTTTGGGCACATGGAAGCCCGACCCCACGGACGCCTCCTGCAGCAACACATTGTTCTCGTAGGCCGCCCCGAGCACGATGTCCTCCGCCACCGACAGGTACCACTCATAGAGCCGCTCCGTGTCGTCCTGCTTCACATCATCCACGATCAGCACATAGGGATGCTCGCCCCGGGCCACGATAGCGGTCCGGAAAGCGTGATCCACCTCGTTGATGCGCTTCTTCATCTGCCAGATGCCTTCGAATCCGAGGTCCGGCTGATTGGAAATATCGCGCGGCAGCCAGTCGTCATTCTCCGGCCAGCCCAGTTCGAACGGATCCTCTTTTTCCGGCACCCAGGGGGCACCCGGCAGTTCGCGTCCCTCGACCCCCGGAACCGGCCAGCCGTAATACCACTGCCAGTTGTAGGCGTAGGTCAGGTCCGCCACCAGCTGGGTGGCCGCGCCCTCGTCCCCGGCGCTCAACACATTCACCGTGGGCGGTTTCATGCCCATGGCCCTGCCATTGATGTGCACGATGCTGTGGTCGAAGCTGTGGAAGGATCCGGCTTTGTCCCCCACCGGATGATGCGTCCACACACGACCCAGCGCCTGCAGCTCAAAAGTGCCGGAATCCACATTGGCGTGCCCCACGAACATCCCGTCCGCCCGGGCATGCACCCGGAACAGCAGATCCGTCGGCTCAAAGCCGTTGCGCACGATCTGCACCCCGCGGCGCTTGTCGAACTTGCTCTTGGGAAGCCCCAGTTTTTCGTAATCCACCGCATCCGCATAGGTTCCGTCGTAATCCTCCGCGCACAGCACCCCGTAAAAGAAGCTCTGCCAGGACATGGGACGCTCATACTTCTCCCCCACCCGGCGGGCCCAGAACATGTTGGCCACCGGATCCTCGGGATAGAGATATTTATTGACGGAATAAAAGGTGTTATAGCCACTGAACTCACCGAACGAAGGCTCCCACATGGCCTGCCAGTTGAGCAGGTTGCGGAAATGGGGATGGGAGGCCAGCGCGGTGTCCCCCCGCCGGGCCGCGGCCAGAATCACCGGCATGCCGCCGCGCAGGGCGTAATAGATATAGCCGTCCTCGTGGTTGGCCCCGTTGGCACTGAGCCCCACATCCATCCAGTCGAGCATACCCTGCTTCCAGATGTCATAAATCTCCGGGTCGTAGCCCTCCTCCCCTTCAATCACCAGCATCATGTTGGCCATTTCCCCGTGCAGCGGGAACCAGTTGCTGAACAGTTTGGTTTTGGGCCAGCCCAGACCGTGCGAACGACGTCCGCTGATGCAGACCGAGATGAACTTGCGGATCACCGCCCGCTGTTCTTCGGTCATGTCATTGTAGAGCAGATCATAGGTGGCCGCCGCCCCCGCCCCCGCCATGGAAAATTCATCGCCCAGGGTCCAGTCGCGCCCGATGTAATCCGGCTCCCGCCAGAACCGGGCCTCCGGCATCACCTCCTGGCTCTTGAGGAAGATATGGGCCAGATTGACCGCATATTGAATCGCCATCGCCTTCAGTTCCGCATCATCATTCACCCAGGCCTCCAAGGCGACGACCCCCAGATTGTTGGCCAGTCCCTGGCCCGTGATCTGGCCCGTGACCGTCTGCTCGATCAGTTCACGGTCCAGATCCTCCACATCCGCGTCGTAGATCGGCCGACTGCGTCCAGTCTCCAGATACTTGCGGGCCTTTGCCAGAATCGCGGACACTTCTTTTTTGCCGAATTCCGTCTGATACATCCGGTGTTGAAGCTCGGCCTTTTCGGCTTCCGTGATGTACACGCGCGGATGCACCCCCGGGGGCGGCAGTTCGGGAAACACCCGCACCCCATTCGCGTCCACTTCGGCCGCCCGGCCCGGGATCCACAGGTTCACAATGCAGGCGAATACGACGAAGGATAGAGGTCTCAATATAAACTCCTTGAATAGGATAGGTTTTAGTTTACTAACGCGAAAATTTTAATCCACCTCCCCCCACCTGCCCAACCCGGCCCGGATGCCCCAACGACTCCATCCGGCCGCCCGGATGGAGTCGTAAATAAACGTCGATCAGCCGCGTCTGCGACGCAGCCCCATCACCACCGCCACCCCGGCCAGACCGAACAGCGCCAGCGTGGAGGGCTCGGGGATCACGATCAGTTGCAGACTGCCGTTCTCGAAGTAAGCGGATTTACCGCCACCCACGTCCGCCGCATTAGCAGAACCAAAGTTTGTAATGCCGGAGAAGTCCGAGGTGGTGCTACCGATCAGGGTGTAGGAGCCAATCCCTATGGTCGACCAGTCAATGGCGCCCCCACGGCTGTCCACCAGGCTACTGACTCCAAACGTGCTGTCCATGGTCACCGTCCCGGTCATGTCCAGTGTCGTCAAAGGATCAAATACCAGACCGGCACCCGCTTGGAAAGTGACGTTGCCGGAAATACTTCCGCTGCCGCCGAGAATCCCGCCGGATTCAACGGTCACCGCTCCACCACCGGTTCCGCTGCCACTGGTGTTGTTGACTAGCAGCAGACCCTCCTTCACCGTGGTGCCCAGGGAGTAATTGTTGCCTGTGGCATTATTGAATTCGACGATACCAGTTCCCGTTCGATCGATCGCTATCGCATGTGAGGCTCTTGTTCCCCCGACGTTTCCGTTAAAAACCAAATCACCGGAGCCACTGCCCGCCATGGTGATGACACCCGCTTGGCCATTGAAGGACTCCACCACATCATTGTGCGTGAGGTCGCTGGCCGAGTTGTTGACGATTGACTGGCTTTGAGTGAAAAACATCATATTGGCCCCTGCATTGAGGGTTAACGGTCCCGCACCCGCCTCCATGGTCATGCCGTTTCCATACATCCAGAACCGAGTTCCGTTATGGGTCACCGATGACGAGGTCCGGATAATAAATTCTCCCCCTTCAAATATGTCTGTGAGCGTTTGGGGAGTCCCGTTCAGAGGAGTGATATTAAAGACATACGTTGCGGCCTTATCACTGTGCACCCCATCGGAACCGGTGCCGTCCGCGGCGGTGTTCCAGTTCGCATTGTTGCGGCCAAGCGTGCTGACGGAACCATCCCAGTAATACGTGGTTTGCGCAACCGCCTGATTACCCAGCAACCCCGCCGTCAGCACCGTGCCGATGAGAAAAGAACGAAAGGAAACCCGGGCAGGGCGCGATCCGGTGGGGGCCGGATTTCTGGAGATGTCTGAGACAGATGCGTTCATAACTTATCCTATGTTTAGAGGCTTCAATGCAGGTTTAACTATATCATAGTTATTATGGAATCAGAAGGTCAATCTTTTTTCTATAAAAAAGTCACTTTTTTACGAGAGGAGGTCCTGCCGTCCGGAGGGACTCAGTCTTTGGACATCAGGACGGCACCGGTACTGGAGCGGAGGATCAGTTCCGAATGCACCTGACGATGCACCGGTCCGTCGGTCCGACCCTCAATCTCATCCAGCAACAACGCCACCGCCTGCTGCGCGATGCGGGGAAAATGCTGCTCCACCGTGGTCAGCCCCATCACCTCGGACATGCTGACATTATCATACCCGCACACGGACAGGTCCGTGGGAATCCGGATCCCCAGCCGCAGACAAATCCGCATCAGGGAGAATGCGGCATGATCGGTGGCGCAGAACACCGCCGTAGCCCCCCGCAAGGCGTCTTCCAGGTCCTGCGGGACTGATCCGGACAGATCCCCCGCCCGCTCCGGCACCACGATGGGTGGCAGGGGTACGTTTCCGGCCGCCTGCATGGTCTGACGGTACTGCGCCAGCCGATGATGAAACGGCAGGCCTTCCGCCTCGCGAGGGGTCCTGACAAAGCGGATGTTCCGGTGTCCGGCCGCCAGCAGATGGGTCATCACATAGGCCGCCGCCCCGGAGTCGACATTGCTCACGGTGTGGCAGTCCGCATACAGATTCAAGTCCGGTTCCGGAACCAGCACAAACGGAATGCGCTCCTCCTGAAGATACGCCACCGTGGGAGAACGCCGGTCATTCACATACTGTGCATTCCAGAGCACCAGACCGTCCACCCCCTGCTTTTCACAGAGACGCTGCGTCTCCCGGAGCTCCACCTCGGGATCCCCTCGGGTCTCCTCTCCCAAGGTGAATCCTTCCCCCATGGCGGCCGCCGCCCGTCCCAGACCGTGAATGAGCTGGGCATGCAGATGACCTCCGCCCGAATCCCGCATCACCCCGCCCAGCACATGGGTGCGCTGCCGCCGCAATCGGGTGGGAAAAATCCCCTGCCCCCGCACCACCCGCAGCACGCCCTCCTCTTTCAGCGTCTCCACCGCCTTGCTCATGGTCACCGGCGCCACCCCCCAGGCCTCGGCCAAATCCACCATCCGCGGCAGCCGGTCCCCGTAGTCTCCCGCCCGCACCTTGACGCGCAGACGATCCGCAAGCAACTCGTGCTTGGTGTTGCGGAAGGTATTCGAAAAGGCATCGGGATCCGGCATGGAGACATCAGACATATACTCAAGGCCTAACCACATATTTAATCCCATTTCAAACTATTTCGAATCCACACCGGGAAGCGGTGGGGCTCCGGGAGATTTCAATCCCCGCCGCGACTACAGGTCGGGGGTCTGCCCGGCCAGTTTCCGTTCCAGCTCTTCGTCGTCCACCTGATCCGGAATCTGATCCCAGACCGTGAGTCCGGTCAGCGGCTTCCGCTTCCAGGGAAGGATCAGGCTGCTCACATAGCCCACCCCCACACAGGAGCCGGTGATCAGCACCGTAAGCGCGGCATAGTGCACACTCAAATCGGAGGTGTTAAAAAACCAGGCCATGCCGAAACTGGTCAGCACCCCGAGAATCGCCCCCAGTTCGTGTGCCCGCCGGGTGAACATCCCGAGAATAAAGATGCCGCCGAAGCCGCCGCCGATGTAAGCCATAATGCGCATGAACGCCTCCCACAGCGTGGGCAGATCCATGGTCAGCAGCCACAGCGCCATACCCGTGCCCACCGCCCCACTGATCAGGGTCACCACCTGCATGACCCGCATTTCTTTTTTGGGCGTGACTTTTTTGCTGAATTTCTTGTAGAAATCCTCCGCCACCAGCACCCCGCAGACGTTCTCGCTGGAGGAGACCGTGGACATGGCGGCAGCGAACATGGTGGCCAGAATCAGCCCCGCCATCCCCACCGGCACCATGTTCACCAAAAAGATCGGCACCAGCTGGTCATTCTCCATCACCGGATTGAGGTACTGGGGCTGATTGCGGAAAAAGCCGAACAGGCTCAACCCCACAAACGCGGAAAGCCAGGCAATGAACACCCCGAAGAAGCCGCCCAGATAGGCCAGCTTGCGCACATGCCTCATGGGAATCGACAGCACCCGCTGCGCGGTGACCTGATCGGAGGCGAAGGCCATGATCTGGAGGACAAACCCGACCAGCGCAAAATACATGTTGGCAATACGCACATCGGGCTTGGTGAGGAAAAAATGGTTGCGGTCCAGCTCGACCGCATACGCCCAGGTGGTGGCAAAGCCTCCCTCGGTATGCCCCACGGCCAAGAACCCGATGGCCATAAAGCCCAGCAGCAGCAGAATCCCCTGAAACACATCCGTCCACACCACCGCTTCAAATCCACCGGTGGCGGAATAAAGGGTGGTGATGATTCCCATGGAGAGAATCGAGATCCAGGGGTCCAACCCCACCATGGTGGAAATAGCCAGGGCCGGCAGCATCACCACAATCCCGATCCGCCCCATCATCTGCACCACAATGCTGTTGAAACTCCCCACCAGCCGCAGGGCCGGACCAAAGCGCTGTTCAACATACTCGTAGGTGGAGGTGATTTTCAGTCGCCGCAGCATGGGGTAGGTCAGATGCGCGGAAATCACCATCCCCAGCAGCATGAAGACCATCGGTCCTTTATTGGCCAGACCGATGCAGGCGGTCAGCGCGGGCAGGGCCATGAAACTGATGGTGCTCACCCCGGAGGCCATCAGGGAGATCGTGGCCGCCAGCCAGTTGGTGTCCCGGTTGCCCAGGGCGAAACTCTCCGCATCCCGCTGTTTGCGGGAGAAGTGCCAGCCAATCATGGCCACCACCACAAAATACAGCACCAGCATGACCCAGTCCGGCCAGGAGAGCTTCTTGGTGGAAATCTCAAACTGCAGGCGTTCGCCGTCCAGATGCTCCCCGCCGGCATTCCGTCCGCCCAGGTAGACAAACTCCGCTTTCGACACCGGCGCCAATACCCCGCCCGCCGCCGCTTCCGCCAACTGACCCACCGGATGCCAGACATCAAAGGGATCGTGATAGGACCAGACGGTATCCACCGGATCCGCCGGGGGGGTTCCGGCCATCCGATCCTTCAGGGTGGTGGCCGCCCGGTCGCCTCCCAGCAACAGCAGGTGGGACTGTCCGGACTTCGAGACGGCCGCCCGCGCCAGAGGCTCCGGCAGAGAGGTCCGCGACTCCCACCCCTCCTCCTGATGCCCGTCCCGCGGAATGCGGGCATAGCCCCAGACGCTATCCGTCGGGGTCAGCACGCCATCGCTCTCCAGCACATAGCCCCCGAGCACCAAAAGTTCATTGTAAGTCTCCTCCGTCATGGGGTCCACCCGGGGTCCAAAGGGTAAATCCTCCAGCCGGACCCACCCCGTGGAGGCCATCCCCAGATCCAGTTCAACCATGCGGGCCGTGGCCTCTCCGGAGGCATCCAGACCGCCCACGACCACCAGAAAATAGTGCACCGTGCTCCGGTGCACCCCGGCGCCGGCCATCCACACCGGCTCCGGCAGCGGGGGCAGCGTCTTCTCAATCAGTCCCGTCTCCTGCGTCCAACTCAGTTCCAGTACCCGGTCGGTCACGCCGTCCGGTCCCAGACCGCCGGCCACATAGACCTTGTCCTGATGCGTGGTCACCGCGGCGAAGGCCACCGGTTCGGACAGGGTTCCCAGATCTGTGCGGGAACCATCGGTCAGATTGACCCCCACCACCCGGGCCGAGAGGGTTCCATCCGGCGCCCGCCCCCCCAGCTCCAACAGCATCCCGTTCGACACCCCGGCACCCTGCCCCGCCATCCGCTCCGCCCCGGCAGCAGCGGGAAAGCGCTCGCGGGTGAAGTAAGTGCGCGCGGGTTCCCCGGGCGACGCTTCAACAGCGGGCAGCCACAAGCTGAATGAAAAGAAAAGCGGAAACAGAAGTCGGAGGGAACGGGATGTGAACATATTCAATAAGGGGTTGAGGTTAGGAGTAGGCGTCCGGGTCTTGCGCATGTAGCGCAGGACATTTGCATGTGAATCGTCAGGCATACGCGTCGGCATCAGGGATTTTCAACGGGCATCGGGGTGGGAACCGCGAGGGTCGCTTTCAAGGCATCGCTTTCGGCAATGCGCTTGATGACGTAGCCTCCGTCCGGCTGGTCCGGGGGTTGATAAAGAAAAACCAGCACCCGCATCTCTTCATAAAAAGGATAGGCATTGGAAAAAAGAATTTTCGCATGGTTGTCCACTTCCCGGAACACCAGCAGCCCGGTGGCGCTGCCCTGGGACGGGGTGGCCTTCATCACCCGGCTGCCGAGAGAGGGAATCCTCGCCGTCTCCGTCCCGCACCGCACCCCCACCTCCTGACGGCTGAAATTGATGATCTGATAGTGTCCGGCGGGGAAAGATTTGAAATCATCCCGGATCGCCACACATTCATACTTTCCATTCTTCGCTTCAAACACCACCACCAGTGCCTCGTCCGGAATCCGATCCAAGGGCACCGTCGCTCTGGGTTCCCGCACCGGATTGCCCTCCGCATCTTCGCCCAGGGTGTACAGCACCAGGGGGCCGGCCCCCTGAAAACGGTAGGGGTCCGAGGGCCCGTAGGCCGGGATGATCAGTTCCTGTTCGCGTCCCCCTCCCAATTGCGCGTGCAGCCCGGTGACTTCCCGCTGCCAGCTGAGCAGCCGGAAGCGGATCCGCCGCACCGGCTCCGTGGGATCCGCCCCGCGGGCGGAAACCAGCAGACAGGAGAGACCCAGGGTCAGCAGGAACATGTGAGAAACAACCCGCATTTATAAGTCCTCCCGGTTCAGCCAGCGCACCGACTGGATGCGGTAGGCCCGGCCAAACCGTTGATTCACCGCATTCACCTCCGACGGGGGGGTGGCCGCCTGCAGACCGGAGGCCGCCAGCGCCGGATCCTCCGCATCCAGATAATCCGGCACCCGCTGCACCACCGCCTCCAGCCAGACCCGGGCATCGCCACTTTCGCCACAGGTGCGGATTACAAACGTATCGGAGCGGGCGGTAAGCACCGGCGCCAGGGCCTGGATCACATCCTGCTGCATCAGCCAGCCGGGAATCCCCACCGCGGTATACGGGGCGACCTCGGGCAGAATGTTCTCCTCATCGGCGGCCAGTGCGGTCGGCTGCACCCGCAGGGATCCCCCCACCACATGGTCATTGATGTCCGTGGCCTCGATCGCCGCCTGCACCGCCCCTTTATGGGCCAGGGCCGACGAAGCATGATTGCCCGGCAGCAGGCGGCGGTTGATAAAATCGGCCACACTCAAAAAGGGGCCGCGCCGCTTGATTTCCGTCACCAGCGCCTCCGCCAACGCGTCCATCTGGTCCTCCGTCAGCGAACGTACCCCGCCCCAGGGATGATTGACCGGGTCCTCATAGCTGGGCGCAGAGCCCAGTCCGGTAAACCCCACCGCCACCGGGGAATTCAAACGGTAAAAGGGAAACGCCAGCAATCCGCCAACAAAACGGTTTCCCTCCAGTACCGAGGCCTGATTCCCCGACAGCCCGCGCAGCAAGGCCTTCCAGGCGGCCACCGAAGTGGCATTCACATTGAACGCGCCCTGCACCATCAGCTCCCCCGCGGCTTTGCGCGTATCCCGCAACGCATCCAGATCCACCGGCTTGTCTGTCCGCACCCGCATGCGGGCATTGGGCAAGACATAGTCGCCCGCCTGAATCGACGCCTCGGTCAGTGCATTCCCTCCGGAGAACCACTCCCCCCAGGCCGCCTCCCAGGAGGCATCCGGGTCGGACGGGGGCACGGTGGAGAAAAAATACTGATCAAACAGTGCCTCGTTCAGCAGATATTTTTTGTCGTGATAGGAGCGGACCCCCCGGGTGCTGACCAGCGCATCCAGATCCACATAGGGAGAGGCCAGACTGCCCCCGACCGGAAGCATCATGTCCGTGGGGATGTTCTGTAACTCAAACCATTCATCATAGGCATGATTCTGATTGGAGGCATGCATCAACTGTCCCAGCGACAGCAAGGGCTGTCGGGGGACATCAAACAAGGCCAGATGCGTGGGGTCCCCGCCGTCTTTCCCGGTGTTGTGATTGCCCCAGAAAGATCGGAAGGGCGGCGCCGGCGTGATCAGCAGTTCATAGCCCGAACCGGGCGTGCTTTCCGGCAGCACCTCCAGTTCATTGTCAAAATGATCATTGTGCAGGGTGGAGGGAAAAGGGGTGAGGAAAGGCGAAAGCCCGGCAAACAGAGGCCGGATCAACAGCTGGTCCGGATCGGTCAGCGTCTGCTGCCGCAGCCCCTTCACCCGGGCGGTGTACACCGCAATCAGCCGGGAGGGCGCCCCGGAGGTCTGCAGAGAGGCGATCGACCCCAGATTGCGGCTGGCCGCCGCCACCCGCTGTTCGTTGTCATACCCCAGCCGTCCGACGTTCTCTTTTCCGGGCGAGCCCCCCGCTACCGGCCAGGGATCCCGGTTCACTACCTGTATTCGGCCATTGTTTCGCTGCAGTTCAAAGCCATCGGTCGACACCACCACTGCCGCCGTATCCGGAACCTCACCCTCCCAGACGCCGGTATCCCGGTTATGCACCTGCTGACCCTCGCTCATGTATTTCCAGAGATGACGCCCCTCGCCCTCCGCACTGACCACAATGCTGCGGAACAGATTGCTGCCGTCATCCTGTTCGTCCGTGCGCATGGAGAAAACCCGCACCTCCCCCGGCGCCAGGGACCATCCCTCGGTGGATGAGGTTTGCAGGGTGTCGAAAAAATTCGGCAACCCCTGGGGGGTCGATCGACCATTGAGCATATAGTGGTCATCCCGGACCACCACGCCGTCCACCGCCACTTTCATCTGCAACTGTTGCGGTTGCACTACTCCGGCGGGAAAGGACAACACCAGAAACTGCGATGGATTGTCCGGATCCCGTGGGGCCTCCAGATGCACATTGTAAGGATTGTACAGCACCAGCCGCGGCTCCACATGCACCCGCAGCCGGTAGGTGTTCACCACCGTGGTGGCCGGCGGAACCGGCGCGGTGTGATTCGTGACTTTTTCACTGGACAGCCAGACCTGCAGACTGACCCCGAGAAACACCGGGAGGTACTTGTCTCCGTAGGTGGCACTGCCTGAATAGTCCCCCACCCCGCCCCGATGGGGATAGGCATGCAGACGGGCCTGCACCGTAGGTGCGGTGCTGTCAGGGTCCCCGATCCCGCTCAGGGAGGACAGGGTCCCGCCTCCGGACAGATTCGGCGAACGATACCGCGCTTTGTACAAGCAGTAATAGTTGTAGAAATTCTGCCACAGCTGGGTGAACACCAGCTCATTTTCCGCGTACGACCTGCCAAAGAGCGAGGGAACCGAACGGCGGTACACTTTGGCGACGCCCGGGGCGTCTAGAACAGGATCCACTTTGGTGTCCACAAAATCTTCATACGCGGCCGGGGTTTCAAACGCGGCGGTGAGGTCCTCCCGCAGCCCCCCCTCCCGCACATTGGCCAACACCCCGGCACTGTGCACGGTGAGATCGGCCCCCAGCCGGGTCGCGCCGGCGGTATCCAGAGTAAGATCCGGCTGAAACACCAGTTCCCCCAGTCCGTTGAGCTTGTCCAGAAAATCGTCATAGCCCGGATTCCGGAAATCCGGCACCGGCTGCCCCGGATTCAGCCCCGTCACCGCCCGCAGATCATTCGCCTGAGCTGTGAGATGATGAAGTTGATGCCGCACAAAATCAGACGGGGAGGTCTCGAAGGCGGGGTCCCTTAACCTCACATTCGCTTTCACGCCCTCGTCTGACACCCAGTAGGCATAGCGCCCCTCCCCTCCGGCCGAATCTGTCACCGTCTGCAGAGGAGCCGTCACCACATATCCCGGATCGCCCAGGCCCACCGCCAGCACCGCGGCCGTGGACGCATCCGCCGAGGGCGCCGCGCTCACGCCGGACCGGGCACAGGCCGGCCCCGACAGCGTGGCATAGTGCGAGGGATCCACCGCGGAAACAAAGGTGCGGGGATCCACCGTGCCCTGTGGTGCCGACACCAGCCAACGGGCGCTCTGCACAATCTCCTGTCGGGAAGGCAGCGGATTCATGCTTTGGAAACTCCGCTCACGCTGGGTGGGACCTCCACCTGCCCTCTCATCCAACGGCAGCGAACCGCTTTCCCAGCTGCCGGTCCAGAACGGCTGTACCACCCCCTCCAGCGTCAGACTGCCGGGGTCGCCGTCCAGCTGACTGGCCGGGGCCGTCACCCGCTGGTCCACCCCCGCCGCCTGCTGGAGATCCGCCAGGGCCAGCTCCAACCCCAGCCGGGCCATGCTTTGTGCCTGCATCCGCTGCGCTCGCTGGCTGACCGCCCTCAACTCCATCCGCACATACGCCGCGAAGGATACCGCCAAAACCATTAGCAGGGACACCACCAAGAGGGTCAGCACCAGCGCACTGCCGGAGCGGCATGCGGGAGCCGAATATCGGGTCTGGTGCATTTTAGAATTCATTTAGTCATTAAAATTATATCTAAGTATATTTTATATTACACGGACCAGGAGCTTTGTTAAGCAGAACGTCGGGGATTTGCCCGGATTCACTGCCAGGGCGGCGTTTCCGGCAGCCAGGCGGCGAATTCTTTGATCAACGCATCCTGAAACGCCTGATCAAAGCGGCCGGAGAAGAGGCGGGGCAAGCCCTCCTCCCGCAACCGCCGCCAGCTTTCGGTTTCTTTTCCCGGGAAAATCGGCCAGAAGCGGCAACCTTCTGACCGCGCCGCATCGCAGTCACCCGGTGCATCGCCGACCATCAGTACCTTTTCCGGATCGTACCGGCCCCCGCTGGCCATCCGCAGGTGATCCGCTTTCCCCCCCAGTTCCTGACCGGCGGTGAACCCTATCAGCGGCAGCAGACCGTGTTCCCCCCATTCCCGGAGGAGGGTGTCGGTGCCAGCTTGACTGACCACCATGAGGTCCGCCTGCCCGGATGCCGCCTGCAGGGTGTCCCGCACCCCCGGGAAGGGCGGAATCCCCTGCACCAGCTTCGCAATACGCTCATTGACCTCCACGTGCCAGGCGTACACCTGCCGGAGTTCATCACTGTCCCGCTCCTCTGCGGCCTGAGCCAGCGACGCCCCGCCGAGCCGTTTCTCCCGCCCCAGCCAATCGCGCAGCTCCGGAAGTTCCGGCACCGTCAGGCCCCTTGCCCGGGTCTCCGGATGTGCCCGCAGCAGGTCCAGTGCGATCAGCAGCGCCTTGAAGCGGTTGTTCCCCCGGGTGGCTCCGTCCAGATTGGCGAAATCCCAGCAGTCACGGGCCGCCCCGCTGAGCCCCTGCAACCCGAAATGCCCAATGAACGCCGGACAGAAACATTCCTTGTGTTTGATCCCCATCACATCAAAGGCACAACCATCGGAGTCCACCCCGATCAGGTAGTCGTGCCGCTTGAAATCGGGAATCGTGACCGGAACCTCCGGCTTTTCCCCGGTCCCTTTCGCCAGGGCCGCGGAACTTCCCAGCTCTTTGACCGGCACCTTGCCCACCGGCGCCAGCGATCCGAAGATCACCCGCGCCGCCGCCCGCATGTGCTCCGGCGCTCCGGGATGGAACACCGTGACCACGGTATCAAGTTCATCCCGCACCGCGAAGGCGTAGGGGGAATTGGTGAGCACCACCACCGGTTTGCCGGTGGCCAGCATTTCGGTCAGGGCTTCTCCACCCCCCGGTCCGTCTTTGTGATAATAATAGCTGGTGGTGAGAATCACCTCATACGATTCCGTCTGCAGCCGACGCCGCAGGCGGTCCATATCGTCCCCGGTCGGCAGATAGGGCATCTCCACACAGGCCACTTCCGACGCCTCCGCACAGCAGGCCTCCCAGAACAGGCCCGGATGACTGTACATATTGTTCGCATGCAGATGAGCCGGAAACACCTGCTCCACCAACAGCACCCGGGTGTCCGGCGACAACGGCAACAGATTCCGCCGGTTGCGGAGCTGCAGCACGCTGCGTTCCGCACAGTCGATGGCCGCCTGCCGGGTTTCCGGCTCGTCAATCGGCTCCGCCGCTTTGGACGCATCCACCAGCCCGCCCTCTGCGAGCCCCATGTCATGGCGCATGCGCAGAATCCGCACAACCGACTCGTCAATGCGGGCCTCGCTCAGCCGCCCCCGTTTCACCGCCTCCACCAGGGTGTCCACCAGCTCCAGGCGGATCGGCCCCTCGTCCCGCAGCAGCACCAGATCACATCCGGCCTCCAGCGCCATCAGGGTGGCCTCTTTCAGGTCCCACTTCTGCAGCACCCCGCCCATCATCATGTTGTCGGTCTCAATCACCCCCTCAAAGCCAAGCTCCTCGCGGAGCAATCCCTGTACAATGCCCCGGTGCAGGGTGGCGGGCTCGTTCACCGCCCCCAGAGCCGGATACAGGCTGTGCGCCATCATCATCGCCGGCACGCCGGCATCCACCATGGCCTTGAATGTGCGGATATGCACCGAGCGCAAGGTCTCGAGGTCCACATCCACCGAGGGCAGACCGTGATGCGCATCCGTGGCCGAATCCCCGCGGCCGGGAAAGGTTTTGGCGGTGGCGGTCAGCCCGGTCTCCCGCAGCCCGCGCAGGGTCTCCAGCGCAAAGCGGATGGTCACATCCGGATCGTCGGAATAGGCCCGGGTGCCCACCTCGGGATTCAGCGGATTGGTGTTCACATCCACCATCGGCGAATGAATCATGTTCAGGCCCAGGGCCCGGCACTGACGTCCAATCGCCCGCGCCGCCCGGTAGGCCAGTTCCGGATCGCCGGTGGCCGTGAGGCCCATGGGATGCGGGAAAAAGCGCTGTCCGATCACCATGTCGTCCACCGCGTTCCCCTCCTGATCAAAGGCGTAGTGCAGGGGCACCCCGCCAGGGCGATCCATCGACACCTGCCGCAGGCGGTTCAGCGTCTCCGCGTACTGCTGCGGCGTACAGGCAATCCCCCGGCTGTAATCCGCATAGTCCCGGCTCTTTCCCCGGGGATGACGGAAGGAGCGCTCCTTGAATGCGGGCAGGGATTCCCCGGGCGGCAGATCACTGAGCATGGACAGGCCGCGGAACTTGGTGGAGACCCGCAGACCGCCCACGTGATAGTGCCGGATCAGCTCCAGCACATCCGGCGTGATGACCGGTCCGCAGAATCCGAACACCAGCATCTGGCCCACTTTCTGTTCAAGCGTGAGCGCCCCCATTTTCTCATCCACCCATCGGTCCCGTTCAGTGGTCATGGTCGTTCCTCCTGGCTTTGAGTTTCTGAATTTCCTCTTTCACCACCGCATAGACCGGCTTTTCCTGGTAGGCATTGTCCAGCAATCCGTAGGCAAAGGTGCCCGTGCCCCGGTTGTACCAGCGCCAATGCATGGGCACCCGCACATCCATCAGTGCCCAGGGCACAAACCCCACAATCTCCGGATGGGGCGCCATGGCGGCATAAGCCTCCCGGAAGATGACCGCATGGCGCGCCGGATGTCCGAGCTCCGTCGGCGTCGCCTCCTCCGGATCGGGGTCCGGACAGGAGTGGGATCCGAACTCGGTGATCATCAGCGGCTTGTGGTATTTCCGCAGCATCTCCACGAACTTGTCGGTGGCGAGGGGGTTGTCGCCCGGTCCCTGTACATACAGGTTCGCGCCCAGCACATCCAGCAGTCCGTAAAAATCGTCCGGATGCCCCGGCGACCAGTCCTGCCCCCGGATCCGGGTGTCAAAAGCGTCGCCGGCATCCGGCCTCCAACCGTTGTCCTTGGTTTTGCGGTGTCCGGAATCGGCGGAGCTGATGAGGCGGCTGGGATCCAGCCGCCGCACCAGCGCGCAGGCCGCCACCCAGTAGGGATAGTTGCCGCCGGTGAGGTCGCGGTTGCTGCCGGCCTCCGATCCGTCCCCCGCGCATTCATTGGACACCGACCAGAAAATCAGCGACGCCCGGTTCCAGTCCCGGCGGACGGTCTCCTCCAGCATGCCCAGGGCCAGGGAACGCTGCGGCTCCTCGTGCACCTTGGGCAGCCAGTAGACCGGCACCTCCTCCCACCACAGCATCCCCGCCCGGTCCATGGCCCGGGCAAAGATGTCCGCATAGGGATAATGCGCACAGCGCAGGAAATTGCACCCCAGCCCCTTTGCCTTCTCCAGCATCTGTTGAATGCCCGCCTCGGTGGCGGTGCGCCCGGTTTCCGGAAACTCCGAATGCACCGCGACCCCGTACAGACGGATTGGCTCACCGTTGAGGAGAATATCCGTGTCCCGGGTTTTGATCTCGCGGTAGCCGATCTCGTCCTCCAGGGTTTCATACGGGGTGATGAGACGGGTGGCATACAGCTTGGGGGTTTCCGGACACCACAGGGTGATCTCCCCCCGGGTCAGGCGGATCTCTCCGCTGAGACTTCCGCCCACCGGAACGTCCAGCACCACCGACTTCCGAATTTCGGGAATCTCAAAGGTCACCGGCAAAATCCCGTCTCCGCCGCCGGCGGCCATCACCTCCACGCCGATCACCACTCCGTCCCCCTCCAGCCGGGTCTCGGTGCGGAAATTTTCAATGTGGATTTTCGGGACAAAGATCAGTTTCACCCCACCGGTGATCCCGCCGTCGTTGTTCCAGTCGCAGCGGATCCCCGGCACCCGGTCCTCCCGCATGAAATTCTCCACCAGCACAAACAGGCGGTTCGGGCCGGGGCGGAGCAGGCCGGTCACCCTGCGCTGAAACGGACTGTACCCCCATTCATGCGGGGCCAGCGCCTCTCCGTTGAGATACATCTCCGCCCGGTAGGTCACCCCGTCGAAACACAGAAAGGCCTCCATGTCCTCCGGCACCTCCTCCAGTTCGAACTCTTTGACATAATTGGCGTGGCCGTCATACCACTCCAGCTTCTCAAAGACTTTTTTCCAGGTGGACGGCACCGGGATCTCCCACATCCCCGCCATATTGAAACTGGGGAAAATCTCCCCCGGCCCGGCCTCGTGCCGCCACCATTTCTGCTGACGGCAGCGCTGATAGGGGTCCGGATTGAATTTCCAGATGCCGTTGAGATTCACTTCGTTTCGGTTGTGTGTAAACATCACGTAAGCCTGGGTTTGAAATCCTGAATAGGGCCCTTACATAATGCCGTACTGATCCCAGACCTGTCGGGTGGGCATGCCCTGCTCGATGAAGGTGCGGACTTTGTTTTCTCCGCGCACTTTTTCGAGCGCCGCCTCGATCACCTCGGCCTCGATCGCTTTCGGCACCACCACCACGCCGTCAAGGTCCCCGAACACCAGATCCCCGGGATGCACCTGCACCTTGTTGCTGAATTCAATGGGACAGTCGTAGTCAATCACCCGGCCCCGCATCCCCTGGTCCTGTCCATAGAACCCCATAGAAAAGGTGGGGAAATTCAGACGCCGGATACCCAGCGTATCCCGGGAATAGCCCTCCACCACCGCCCCCACCGCGCCGCGGTGCAAAGCTGCCGTACTCATCAGCTCTCCCCAGCAGGCATAGTTCGGGGAGGAGCCGGTGCAGATATAGACCTCATTGGCTTTGAGGCTGTCCAGTGCGTCGAACATGACGCCGAAGGCGTGGTCCTGGTCCGTGTGACACACCCGCCGCCCCAGACAGTCGGCCTCCAGCACCGTCTTGGCCCGCCCCACAATCCGCATCCCCTCCGATACCGGACGCAACGATGACGGGAGATAGCGGTGCAATTCCCCCATGGCATCCATCACATCGCCCACCACACAGGTGAACAACTCGTGGCGTACGGTATCCAACAGTTCCTGATCAGACGAAAACTTCATGCGGAGACTCCGGTTGCGGGTTCAAATCCAAAAAACGTGGCGGCATTGCCATAACAGATATCCTGGACCGTCGCCCCCACCAGGGCCAGATCGCGGGGCAGACGTCCGCGGGCAATGTCGCGGCCCAGCAGATTACACAATACCCGGCGGAAATACTCATGGCGGGTAAACGAAAGGAAGGAACGGCTGTCGGTCACCATCCCCACAAAGCGGCGGAGCAGCCCCATCTGGGAGAGCGCCTCCAGCTGACGCTCCATGCCGTCGGTCTGGTCGTTGAACCACCAGCCGCTGCCCATCTGTATCTTTCCGGGAATGACGCCGTCCTGAAAATTGCCGCACATGGTGGCGATCATTTCGTTGTCCCGGGGGTTGAGATTATACAGGATGGTTTTGGGCAGCCGGTCCTCCCGGTGGAGCGCATCCAGATAGCGCGAGAGGGGTTCGGCGTAACTGCGGTCATCCATTGAATCATAGCCGAACACCCCGGGCATACGGCTGTTGGTGAAACGCAGCGCCCCGATGTGATGCTGTACCGTCCAGCCACTCTCCGCATCCATCCGCCCCAGCTCCAGCAACAGTGCGCTGCGGAGGATGCAGGCTTCTTCGGCGGTCAGGCACTCGCCGCCGCGGACCCGGGCAAACAGCTGGCGGGCCTGCGTCTGCGAGCCTTCACAGAAGGTGAAGAGATCCAGCCCCCGGTCCGCCAGCCGGCAACCGGCCGCATGGAACACCTCGTGCCGGGCCCGCAGCGCATGCCGCAGGTCGTCCAGGTCCCGAATCGGCATCTCCGCCACCTCCGACAGGCGGTCCAGATACGCATTGTAGGCGGCGGGGTCGTCCACCGCCATGCTCCGGTCCGGCCGCCAGGTGGGCAGCATGCGCACCCCGGCCCGCGGATCCGCGGCCAGGGCCCGGTGAGCCTCCAAAGAATCCACCGGGTCATCCGTGGTGCACACCAGCTCCACCCGGCTTTGCGCCATCAGCCCACGGGCACTCACCCCGCGTTCGAACACGTCCCCGCTCCGCTCCCACACCTCATCGGCAGTATCCGGCGATAATAACACGTCGTCGATCCCGAAATACCGCGCCAGCTCCAGATGCGACCAGTGATACAGCGGATTGCGCAGCAAATACGGCATGGTGGCGGCAAAGGCGTTAAATTTTTCGCGATCGCCTGCATCGCCGGTACAGAACCGTTCCGGCACCCCGTTGGCCCGCATGGCCCGCCATTTGTAATGATCCTCCTTCAGCCATACCTGCGAGAGATTGTCCCAGCTTCTGTTCTCCGCCACCTCGTCCGGAGGCAGATGCGTATGAAAATCCACAATCGGAAGGTCGGCGGCATAGCCGTGATACAGTGCCACCGCCTCGTCGCACTCCAGCAGGAAATCAGCATGGATGAGGGGCTGCGGCATCCGGTCAGTCTCCCGCCACCAGCGCGTTCATGTATCCCATGGCAAAGGCCATGCCGGCATGCCAGGGGGCGTCACAGCTCATCTGCGGGGTATGATCCGGAATCAGCACCCCGTCGAAACGGTTTTTCTTGAGAATGGAGACGATCCGCTTCATGTCGATCTCCCCCTCATCAATGAAAGTCTCATTGTAATAGGGGACTTTTCCCCGCACATTGCGGAAGTGGATGTAGGCCACATTGCCCTGACGCGTGTAACGGTCGCACACCTCGTAAATATCGCCCTCGGTCATTTCCGCCAGCGTGCCGAGGCAGAATTCCAGCGCGTTGTGGGGCGACGGGGCCAGGTCCAGCAGCCGCTGATACATATCGGGCTGGTAGACCAGACGCGGCTGATCCCGGACCATCGGCAGCGGCGGGTCATCCGGATGCGCCGCCAGCCGCACCCCGGCCGCCTCCGCCACCGGCACCAGCTCCTGCAGAAAAGCCCCCACCCGCTCCCACAGGGTGTCATGCGAAATGCGGGGCAGTTCCCCGGGGGCCGCGTCCGGATCGTACACCATGTTCCAGACCATCCCGTTGGGAATGGGCGTGGTGTTGATTTCATCAATCCCGTTCATCCCCACGGTCTGCGCGCCGCCCCGGGCATTGCGGCTGACATGACGTCCACTGACCCCGGCCAGACTGAAGTTGTACCCGAACACCGGAATGCCAGCCTCGCCCACGTTGCGGATGATTTGCTTGCAGGTTTCGATCTGTTCCTGACGTTTGGGACCATCCAGCAGCACATCGTGCCACTGCGCCGGATCAAAATTTTCAATGGCCTCGAATACCAGTCCATGGTCATTCAACTCCCGTTTCAGCGCCCGCAGGCTATCCACCGTCCAGGCCTCGGCCGGGGTGCCCCCCGCGAAACCCCAGCCGCCCTTGAGGTCGCCAATCGGCTGATTGTGGTCGCCGGCCTGGGGGCCGGTGTTGAAGTAATCCACCAAATGCACCACCGCATGGGTGGCGCCGCACTGGACGGCGAAATCGTAGTGCGCCTGGTTCAGCATGTGACGGTAAAATCCGAATCCAAGTTTCATGGTATTGCCTCCTTAAAAACCAATGGCGGCCCCGCCGTCGACCGGCAAACAGGTTCCGGTAATGAACGCCGACGCGTCTGAAGCCAGAAACACCGCCGCCTGACCAATCTCCCGCGGATCGCCGAACCGCCGCATCGGGGTCCGGTCCAGAATCTTGCGCTCCCGCGCCGGATCCGCATCCATGATGGCCCGGAACATGCGGGACTCAATAAACCCGGGCGCAATACAGTTAAACCGTACCCCCGAGGCGGAATACTCAGCCGCCAGGGTGCGGGTCAGCCCCAGCAGCGCCGTCTTCGAACTGCTGTAAGCGGCCACCTGGGGAAGGCCGAAGAGCGCCGACATGGAACTAATATTGATCACCGACCCGGCGCCCCGCGCCATCATCCCGGGCAGCACCGTTTTGATCAGGGCAAAAATACTGTGGAGGTTGATATCCAGCACCGAGGCGAACTCCTCGTCGCCGCACTCCAGCGAAGGCTTTTTGCAGTGCCTCCCCGCATTGTTCACCAGCACCGACAAGGGCCCCACCTCCGCCTCCACCTGCCCCACCAGATCGGCGTGCAGATCTTTGCGGCTGATGTCATTGACATAGGTGAAGCAGCCCGCCCCCAGCGAGGTTTTTGCTTCGGCCAATGCGGCCGCATCCAGATCCGTGATGGCCACTTTCGCACCCATGGCCAGCATTTCTTCGGCCACTCCATAGCCAATTCCCCGGGCAGCCCCGGTGATCAATACCACCTTGTTCGTCAATCCGTAATCCTTGCGCATGGTCCAGCCTGTGTTTTAAGTTTTTCACCAACGGTTCATCCAAATCAGGGATGACTCTACCCCATCCGCAGGGAAAACAATTAATTTAATTTTTTGATGTATTTTATGTATATTTACGACACAACATCGTGAAGATAACCATGAAAACACCTTTTCAGCCCCACATCCTTCTGGCAATGGGCCGGCACTACAACGACCGAATCCACCAAGGAATTGCCGATTATGCGGGACAGCACCACTGGCACCTCACCAACCTGTTCACGGATCAACCAAAGCGGGTGATCGGACGGCGGTGTGACGGGGTGCTGTCGGTGATCACCGACCGGAATCCCTTTGTGCAGGCCCTCTTCGATCTCCACCGTCCCATGGTGAACCTCACCCTGGCGGAAGATCCCCTCTCCATCCCGCAGGTCACGGGCGACAATGCTGATATCGGCAGCTCGGCCGCCCGGCATTTTCTCGAGCGCGGCTTCCGCCATTTCATTGGCTACGCTGAACGCATGACGCCCTCCACCCGGGCCCGCATGGATCACTATACGGCCACCTTGGCCGGTGCCGGGTTTCCGGCGACCCTGATGGTGACAGAATCCCACTTCCGCCGTCCACCCGTCTGGGAGGGCTTCTGCGACTGGATCCACCGGATGCTGGAGCAGACCGGCACTCCCTGCGCGGTTTATGCCTACAACGACTCCCAGGCGGTCGAGTGGATGGCGGCCTGCATGGAGGCCGGATTGCGTATCCCGGAGGAGGTCGCGGTCCTGGGTACGGATGATAATGCCCTGATTTGTCAGGCGGCACCGGTTCCACTGTCCAGTATCCGGCACGACCTGTATGAACTGGGCTGGCGGGGGGCCGCCACGATGGAGGCCCTCCTGAGACGGCACCCCCTCAAAGCGAATCTGATTGAAGTCCCCCACCGCGGCATCGCCGTGCGACGCAGCACCGATGTGTTTGCGGTCAATGACCCCGGCCTGCGCCATGCCCTGCGGTTTCTCTACCAGAACTTCACCCGTCCCATCTCCGTGCAGGAAATCGCGCAGGCATCCGGTATCTCCCGCCGCGTTCTGGAGCGCCGGTTCCAGTCCCATCTGGGTACCTCCGCCCTGAAACGTCTGCAGAACCTCCGCCTGGCCGAGGCCCGCCGCCTGCTGCGGGAAACCCGGCTGCCGATTGCCGACATCGCCCCCCTGTCCGGCTTTCATTCCGCCGAATACCTCCACCGGGTGTTCAAAAATGCCACCGGCCTCACCCCCCGGGGCTACCGGCACCTCCGGAACCCCCCGGGGTGAATATCCCGGAGCCCGCATGAACCGCTTGCACTATTCCCTCTCCGTCCGCCCGGCGTCCGGCGTCCGGCGCAACTCCGTGGGCGCGCGGCCGGTGTACCGCCGGCAGACCGTGGCGAAATAATGCGGGGAGGCGAAGCCCACCGCGTCAGCGATCTCGCCCACCCGGTCCTCGGTCTCCCGTAGCCGGCGCGCCCCCTCCTCCACCCGCATCCGCGCCAACAGGCGCATGGGGGTATCGCCATAGACGTGTTTGACCGCTTCGGCAAAACGGGTGCGCCCCATCCCGCAGGCCTCCGCCATGCGCTCCAGCGTCCAGGCTTCGCCCAGATGACCGGACAGCCCGTCCATCCACCGCCGCACCCGCTCCAGATCCTGCCCCCGTCCTCCCTCGGCCTCGGTGCGCAAGGCCTGATCGATTTCCGCAAACAGCAACAGCATCTGCCCCCAGGCCGCCGCATCGGGTACGCCGTGGTTGCCCGCCAGACCGCGCACCGCGGCGATAAAGGCCTTCCGGCCCGCCGGACGGAGCCGCAGCACCGGGTGCGATCGTTGGCGCAGCGCCGACCATTGCGGCTGCACCACCTGCAGCGGGAGTAGATCCGGATGCGGCCGGGGCGTCGCCACCACCCTGCCCCCGCTGCGCAAGGGCAGCATCACCCAGTAGAGTTCCACCATCTCCAGCCGTTCCCGCCAGGCGCCATGGGTCTGCCAGGGCCAGCTGAAGGACACATGTCCCGGCGGCGTGCGCACCTGTTGCCCCCCGTAATCCCAGGTCACCTCCCCGTTCTCCACCAATACCAGCTCCAGCCCCGGATTGCGGTGGGGCGGCAAGTGCCGCTCCCGTCTCGCCGCGTTCCAGTGTCCGTGTTGCAACCGAATCGTCATGTTCAATTTTTACCAGTGGAAAAACCTGAATACAATTTATTTTGAAACCTCAATCCCGCGTCCACTATTCTAACCGGGAACCTTCAACCCGGAGACCCTCATGAATATCGGATGCTTCGCCCTCGTGGCGCCTTTCCAACCGCTGGACGCCCAGCTCAAGCTGATCCGCGGAATGGGCTTCGCCCATGCCGACGTCACCGACAACACCGACGGGGCGTGTCTGGGGGTGGAGTTCGGCTTCACCGCCCTGGCCAGTCTGGACGCCAATCCCATGGATGTGAAGCGGCTGTTCGCCGCCAACGGCATCACCCCCACCAGCTTCTGCGCCCATTCCAACCTGCTCGACCCTGCCGCCCCCTGGCGCTACGGCACCTCGCAGATCATCAAGGCGGTCCGGGCCGCCGCCGCCATGGGCATCCCCCACGTGATCACCACCGAGGGGGAACCCAAAACCGCCTTCGGCGAATCCCTCTCCGAGGACGAGCAGGTCTTCACCATCGCCGAAAAACTGGCCGAACCCCTGCGCGTGGCCGCCGATTTCGGGGTGAAAATCCTCTTCGAACCCCACGGTCCCATCAGCACCTCCATCGCCAAAACCGCGAAAGTCCTCGACCGCTGCGACTCCGACGCCCTCGGACTGAATCTCGACACCGGAAACCTCTGGCTCGGCGGCGGCGACCCGGTCGACTACATCAAAACCTTCGGCAGCAAAATCGAACACGTGCATTGGAAAGACATGCCCGCCGACATGGAAACGAAACGCGGAACCCTTTTCGGCTGCGGCATGGCGCTGATCCCGCTGGGCGACGGCGTGGTCGGAATTCCGGAAGTGGTTGACGCCTTGAAAGCGGTTGGCTTCAATGGCGACACCACCCTGGAAATCGCGGGCGAGGAGGCGGTCAAAATCTCCGCCCAACGCCTCCGCGAATGGTGGGGCTAACCCTCCCTCAAAACCCCCTCAAGGAAACGAAGATGAGCCGACCTGTCACCCTGTTCACCGGCCAATGGGCCGACCTCCCGCTCACCGAACTCGCCCCGCTGGTCAAGCAGATGGGCTACGACGGCGTGGAACTCGCCTGCTGGGGCGACCACTTCGACGTGCAAAAGGCCCTAAAGGACCCCGCTTATGTCCCCGCGCTCTGGCGCCTGCTGGGCGAAAACGGGCTGACCTGCTTCTCCATCTCCACCCACCTCGTGGGACAGTGCGTGTGCGACCGGATCGATGAGCGCCACCAAGCCATCCTCGATCCACGCATCTGGGGCGATGGCGATCCCGAGGGCGTGCGCCAGCGCGCCGCGGAGGAAATGAAAGACACCGCCCGCGCCGCCCGGAAATTCTTCAACGCCAAACCGGGACGCGCCGGGGCAGACGACTTCCCGGTGTGTGTGAACGGCTTCACCGGCTCCTCCATCTGGCACGCGCTCTACGCGTTTCCGCCCACCTCGCAGGAGTATCTGCAGCGCGGGTTCGACGACTTCGCCGACCGCTGGCTGCCCATCCTGGAGGTCTTCGAGACCGAAAACGTCAACTTCGGCCTGGAAGTGCATCCCACCGAAATCGCCTTCGACATCGCCTCGGCCGACCGCGCCCTGGCTGCAGTGAAACATCATCCGCGCTTCGGCTTCAACTACGACCCCTCCCACCTTGGCTACCAGGGGGTGGACTACGTGAAGTTCCTCCGGCACTTCGCGAACCGTATTTATCATGTGCACATGAAGGACGCCTGGTGGGGCCGCGGCGACGGGACTGCCGGGGTGTTCGGAGGACACACGGACTTCGGCAGCGCCTCCCGCTACTGGGATTTCCGGTCTCTGGGCCACGGCGACATCCACTTCGAGTCGATCATTGTCGCCCTCAACGACATCGGCTACGCCGGACCGCTCTCCGTGGAATGGGAAGACGTGCGCATGGACCGCGTGCACGGCGGCAGCGAGGCCTCCGCCTTCGTGAGAAAGGTGGACTTCAAACCCAATGCGGCGGCTTTTGACGCGGCCTTCGCGAAGAAGGAGGCACGGGCATGAACCGCAAACTCCGCATGGGCATGGTCGGCGGCGGGCGCGACGCCTTCATTGGCGCCGTCCACCGCATGGCCGCCAACCTCGACGGCCAGATCGAACTGGTCGCAGGCTGCTTCTCCTCCGACCCCGAGAAATCCAGGCTCTCCGGAGAGGATCTGTTCCTCGATCCGGCCCGCATCTACTCCTCCTACGAGGACATGGCCGCCCGGGAATCCGCCCTCCCCGCCGACAAACGCATCGACTTCGTCTCGATCGTCACTCCCAACCACCTCCACGCCCCCGTCGCCACCGCCTTCCTCCGCCAGGGCTTCCATGTCGTCTGCGACAAGCCGATGACCCTCCGCCTCGACGAGGCGATCGCCCTCAAAAAGGAAGTCCAGGCCAGCGGCCGCATCTTCGCGCTGACCCACAACTATACCGGATACCCGATGGTCAAGCAGGCCCGCGACCTGGTGCGGGCCGGCGAGATCGGCGAGATCCTCAAGATCGTGGTGGAGTACCCCCAAGGCTGGCTGCTGGACGCGATCGAACGGGACGGCCAGAAACAGGCAGCCTGGCGCACCGACCCTTCGCGTGCGGGCGCCTCCTGCTGCATCGGGGACATCGGCACCCACGCCGAGAACCTCGCACGCTACATCAGTGGCCTGGAGATCGAGGCCCTCTGCGCCGAATTCAACACCTTTGTACCGGGCCGGGAGCTGGAAGACGACGGCAACCTGCTGGTCCGCTACAAAGGCGGAGCCACCGGCATCCTCTACGCCTCCCAAATCTCCGCCGGCGAAGAGAACAACCTGCGCATCCGCCTCTACGGCACCCGGGGCTCCCTGGCCTGGGCCCAGGAACACCCCAACGAACTCACCGTCCACCCCAAGGGCCAGCCCGCCCGCATCTGGCGCCGCGGCAACGACTATGTGGGCGACTCCGCTAAAAAATTCACCCGCATCCCCTTCGGACACCCCGAGGCCTTCCTCGAGGCCTTCGCCAACCTCTATCTGGAAGCCGCCCGTCACATCCGCGACCGCATCGCAGGAAAGCCGGATGGCGTCTACGATTACCCAACCGTCGACGATGGAATCGAGGGCATGGCCTTCATCGAAACCGCCGTCGCCTCCGCCCACTCGGATCAAAAGTGGACCCCCATGATCCAAATCCACTCCTAAAAGGAAATCCTTCCTGATGAAAACAGTTGCCATCATCGGCTGCGGCAAACGCGGCACCGCCAAAGAGGGCTGGGCCATCGGCCACGCCCACGCAAAGGGCTATCAGGCCAGCGGCCACGAGGTCAAACTCCTCGGCGTCGACCTCTCCCCCGAAAACCTGAAAGCCTTCGGCGAGGCCTTCCATCTGCCCGAGGACCAGCTCTTCGCCTCCACCGACGCCCTCTACGCCGCCTGCACACCCGACGCGGTCAGCATCTGCACCTGGCCCACCCTGCACCATCCCATGGTGATGGAGGCGATCGGAAAAGGCGTGAAAGGAATTGCCTGCGAGAAACCCCTGGCGGTCGACACCCACCAGGTCCGGGAAATCAAGGCCAAAGCGAAAGAGAAAGGCACTAAAATCGTGGTCGCCCACCAGCGTCGCTGCGACAACTCTGCGGCGGGGCTGAAGCAGGTGATCGACGAGAAACTGCTGGGAGGGAACGTGCAGGTGATCGGCGAGGTGGGTGATGGCTGGGACATCCTGTCCTGGACGACCCACTGGTTCGACATGGCGAATTACCTCTTCGGCGGCCCGCCCGCCTCCGTCCTCGCCGGCATGGACATCCACGAAAACCGTCGCTACCTGCACGCGGTCGAGGACGCCTCGCTGATCCGCGCCGACTACGGCGACCGCGGATCCGCGCTGTTCATCACCGGACCCGGCACGGGAGCCTCCATCCGGCTGCGCGGCGACGAGGGCTTGGCCCGCATTGGCAAGGACGGCATCGAGCTGGCCACCTTTTCCGGCTGCCGCACCCTGCCCTTCCCGGAGACAAAACGCGGTGGATTCGCCGCCCTCGTCGGCGAACTCCTCGACTGGATGGACGGCGGACCGGAAGCCAACTGCTCGATCGGACGCTCCGCGGTCGCCACGGAAATGGCCTACGCCGCCCAGGAATCCGCACGCACCGGCAAGGCCGTCTCCCTCCCGCTGGATCATGCTCTTTTTGCCCCCCTCGAAGTGGCCCAGCACCCCATCCGCTCCGCCCTGTGGAACAAGAAAATCCTCCTCTATGCCGACACGCATTTCGGCTCCGGCGGACGCGAAGGCATAGCGGACGCCTTCGGCGAACTCACCGGCCAGGCCGTGCACGTGGTGCATGCGGAGGCTCGCGGGCTGACCGCGGAGGATCTCGGGGGCATCGACGCCATCCTGATCTATCATACCCAGAAGGAGGTGGAGGATACCACACGGAACCTCCTGGAAACCTGGGTGAAGGAAGGCAAGGCCCTGATGATCACCCACGCCGGACTTGGGGCCTGGCCCGGTTGGGGAACCTACCAGAATTGGTGCGGTTTCATCTGGGAGTGGGGCGTGTCATACCACCCCCACGAACCGACCGAGCTCAGCGTAACCGACGGCGATCCGCTGGGCACCGGCTGGTCCTCCGCCTGGCTCCCGCGCGACGAGGTCTTTGTCGCGCTCCAGCAAAAAGCCCCCGTGGACATCGGCCTCACCGCCAAAATCTCCACAGGGGAATTCCCCGCCGCCTGGCGATCCAAGGACCACCCCAACGTTGGCGTCTGGATGCCCGGACACCGGCGCGACTCCTGGAAGGTCCCCGCCATGCGCGAAGGCGCCGCCCGGACCTTGTTAAGCCTGCTGTAACCGATTCCCTACGGCCGCCCCTCCCCGGGGCGGCCTTTTTTTGCCCCGCAACCCAAAGACCATTCCTATCGCAGGCACAGCCAATGAACACATCTGATCAGAACATTCTCCGCTCCTTGGCCGGCCGGCTGCGGGAGATCAGTGAAACCCCCGCCATGCGGGAGCGCCCCGAGCGCTGGCGGCGCCACAACGCCCTGAAGGATCCGGAGCCGAAGGTGTTGTGTTTCCCCGAGGGAGCCTGGGTGGAAATCCTCCCCCCCGATGCCCTGGCCTGCGAGGACCCCCTCGCCCGCGACTGGGAAAAAAGGCTGCGCATGCGCCTGTTCACCGCCGAGATCCTAAAGGACGACCAACCTCAAGACCCTTTCTTCCATCTCGATTGGCACATTGACCGCGGCTCCTATGGCGTCGAAGTCCCCGAAACCCATGGCGATCACCGCGGCAGCTACAAGTACACCCATCCCCTTCGCGACCTCGACCGCGACTTCCACCTCCTCCGCTTCCGCCAACCCTCGGTCGACCGCGCCCGCACCGAACGAGAACTCTCCCTCGCCCACTCCATCCTGGACGATCTCCTTCAACCCCGCATCCGCGGGGCCGCCTGGTGGACCCTCGGCCTCACCTGGGAGGCCATCAAACTGGTCGGCCTCGAGGAACTCATGATCCTCCCCTACGACGATCCCGACGGTCTGCACCGCCTCATGGCCTGGCTGCGCGACGAACACCTCCATTTCATCCAATGGTTCGAGGCCAACGGATTCCTCACCGACCAGAACGAGGGCGATTATGTCGGCTCCGGCGGGGTCGGCTACTCCGATGAGCTCCCCGCCCCCGGGCGCGAACCCGGAAGTCCCGCCCGTCTGATCGACCGTTGGGGCTTCGCCGAATCCCAGGAAACCGTCGGCATGTCGCCTGCCATGTTCCACGAGTTTTTCTTCCCCTATCAGCTGCCACTTCTGGAAAGGTTCGGACTGAACTACTACGGCTGCTGCGAGCCCCTCGAAAACCGCATGAGCGACATCCTCCAAATCCCCCGTCTGCGCCGGGTGTCAGTCTCTCCTTGGGCGGACCTGACGAAAATGGCCGAAATCCTGGGCGACCGCTTTCTGTATTGCCGGAAGCCGAATCCCGCGCCGGTCTGCGTGAATTTCCAGGAGGACATCATCCGCCAAAACCTGCGCGAAACCCTCGAGAAAACGAAGGGGTGCCACATCGAACTCATCCTCAAGGATACCCACACGGTGGAAAACGACCCCCGACGGCTGGCCCGTTGGGTTGAAATCGCGCGGGAAGAGATCGCAAGGTAACCCACTTTTCGTAACGCAGATTTCATCCGCAACCCAAATGGGGTGAAAAGACGGAGACGGAACATCCACCCGATTGACGACTGGGACCGGGCACAGAAAATTGCCAACGAGTCCGACCACCTGAACGCGACTGTGATCCGGTATGGGGTATTATTGAGTGGCCGACCGGGTGATGCCCCCCTCCTGCTTTCATCCTTGAGTGAGATATGCGGCCAGTTCCCGGATTTTCTCCGGATCGATGGCGTAATTGTAGATATGGATTTCATCGATCGCACAGTTGCCGCCCAGCAGGATGGGTTTGGCGAATTGAATGCCGTCGGCACTGGCCATGGGCCGGTCGTAGAGCAAGGCCCCGTCCAGATACAGCTTCATCCGGCGTTTGTCATAGGCCAGCACCACGTGATGCCAGACATCGGGAGCGATCTCCGCCTCTTTGTAACCGAGGTACTTGTCCTCCCACTGATTGTCGATGGCACCATGCAGCCGGTTGTTTTGGATATCCAGCCGCACGCCACCGCCTTCGACATTCAGCAACTTTGTTCCCTTGCCGCTGTACTTGAAATAAAAAGAAAAGGTGAACGCACCCTGGGACAAATCCCACAGCGCCTTCTCCGGGATCTCGATCCCGGTTTGAAGCTGAAGCGCTTTGCCGTTCACACCCGGGATCAATGACGCACCATTCGCCGTGCCTGCAAAGCTCCGCTCTTCCACCCAGCGGTTGTTGAGAATGGAATCCTCGGGATAGGTCCCGGCGGGGTCGCTCGGCACCTGATCCTCCGCCTCCATCGTGTCACAGGCGTAATACGAAACTTCCTTTTCGAGCTGACGTTCGTACAGCGCCATAATCTCCTCCTCGGAGAGCGGGTAATTGAAGACCATCAGGTTATCGAGAGTTCCCCACACATTGCCCACCTTCAGCGGCCCCGGGGTCTCCCCCAGGGTTTTGCAGTGCCGCAGATCTTTCATGGGACCAAGCTCCCGCGAGGTGCGGATGATCCCGTTCACATAGACTTCATAACGATAGAGGAATGCGGATGGATCGAGTTCCTGCACCGTGAACACCAGATGATTCCACTTGCCCGGCGGAAGATCCCCGCTGGCGGCGCGCTCCTGCCAGGCGGCATTGAAACCCTTGGTCACCGGGTCCATCTTGTAATGGGTATGACCGACCTCGAAGAACCCCGTGTCGAGATACTTCCTCCCCCGCATGGTCTCTCCGATCGGCCACATCCATCTATCCCTCGCCCCCTTGGCCTGGCCCAGCGGACTCTTGTACCAGAAGCTGATGGTGAGATGACCGCTCCGCAGGCGCTCCCGGATCGAGGCGGGAATCTGAATGCCGGCAGGCACCGCATTGCGGTCGGGGCGGTCGGGGTACCCCAGATAAACCGACCTGCCCTGTAGACCCTCCACCAGCCTCCCCCGTTCCACCTTCGCGTCAAAACCACCAACGCGGTCGGTCGCCGTGTCGTCCACCCAATTCTCGAAGTCGTAGGCCGCCACCAATTCCCCTTGGGGACGTTCACGCTCCTGATAGTCCATCCGGAATCCGAACTTGGTAAGCGTAGCGCCCCGCTTCTCCTTCAACAGCATCGCCAGATCTCCGTTCGCTTCCGGAAAGAACATGTATTCATGACTGCGTTTGTACCAGTCCAGTCGGGTGGACGTCTGGCTGAGGATCGTCTGAGGCAATTCGTCCCGGTTCTGGGTGAAGGGCAGGAGCAGGAACTTGGTCGAAAGCGCCTTCCCGGCCGCCTCGGTAGTCAGCCACTTGCGGCCGTTCTGTAACCGGATGTTCATGGGCGACATCCTGTCCGCATACCGGTTCGCCCCCTCGGCCCGGCTGATCAGCCGGGCCAGCAGCATCCGACTGCCGGATTTGGCCTGGGCATAGCCGCTGACTGGCTTGTTCAGGGCAACATCGGGCCTGAACTCCCCTTCCAGTCCGGCCAACAGATCCGCGCGGTGTCCGGCATCCTTGAGATCAATCTCCCAGTTGACCGGGACCGTCTCCTCGGGAAGCGGCAGACGCATGGTCCAGAACCCTTGTTCCGAGCCCCTGATTTCGTCCGCCACCAGTGCATAGCGGGTCCCATCGCCCCAATAGATCATCACATGCCGTTTGACGGACTGAGCGCCGGGCCAGGCGGCGGAGAGATCAAAGGAAATCCAAAGGAAGTCACCGCGGGCGACGGCGTCAATCGGCACCTGGGAGAGGGCGTTTCCCTCCCGTCCGTTGCAGAGATACCAGGCCGAGGCGGCTTCCGGGAGGTTCGGCAGTTTCTCCGCGCGCAACAAGCCTTCCTCGCTGCGCTCCACCCGAACCCCGAACACGTGGGCCATCCAGTGGTCGAAAGGGCTGGTTTCCGCGGCCGAAAGCCCAACGGAACACAGAAGGCCCACCAAACCGACCCATACTTCTCGAACCACGCGACTCATGACTCACCTCCGATGTCCTCAATGTATTCGTTGACCTTGACCGGGTTCCCCAGCTCGATGGAGCCCCCTCCCTTCCGTTCCAGCTTGAAGGTCGTCGCACCCTCCGGACTGCGCGACAGGCTATACACATCCACCTGATCCGACCAGGAGACCGTGAGGGTATTTCCCTTCAGGCGGGTCACCGGAAGCTCCCCGCCCGCGCGGTGCGGATAGAGCAGGATTTTGTAGTCAGGGGCCACGCTGTGACTGGGGAGGATCAGCCGGTTCTCATGCCAGCGCTCATACACGCGGACACTCCAGCCAAAACCGGCAGCGGTTTCCACATACCCCCCTTCGCCGTCCCCGCCTTTAAGGTCAATCACACGGATCAGCAGCCGGCGGTCTCCTTCCTTTTCGGCCAGGATAATGGAGTCGGCGGACTGGGATTCCAACACCAGATCCGGTTGCAGAGGAAAGTGCCACTTGTAGTAGTGCATGTCATCATCCACCTGGTAGTCGTCCATAACCAGACCGTAGGCATGGGCACCCCGTACCAGCCCGGCGGTGCGGAAGGCGCGCTGGACCGGGAATCGCGTACTCCAGATGCTGCGGGAAAATTCCCCGGCCACCTTCCAGCCCGCCATGTCGTCTCCGGTCTGTTCCAGCCCCGGGAAGTGAAAAGACGGGGTATAGAGTGGCATCCACTCCTTGTATTTCCGCTTGTAGCGGAGAAATTGAAGACCGGGCTTGTCCTTGCCGTCGCCGCCCCACGTGAAGCCGATCTTGTTGTCGGCGGTGGCGAAGGCTGCCATTTCGTTGTTGATGTAGCGCGTGACCGGACAGGGCTCGTAGCCAGTGCCCACATCGTCGATGGTCACCACGGCGTAGTGCTGTGCATTGTTCACCGATCCCAGCGGTCCGCCCGCATCCGCCACCCGGGTGTAATAGGTCCAGGGACGTCCCAGACCATTGAACTGAATGTTGCCACGAGCAAAACGCGGGTGGGCGCTGTAGTACTGCTGACAGTGCAGATAGAGCTGCACGGCCTGCTCGCTGGCATCCGAGCGGCTGATCATCAGCGCCCGCTGCGGACAGAACCAGTCCAGCGGCTTGTTCAGCGCGGCATAGTCCTCCTGCCATGTCGGGCGGGTGCTGCTGTAGTCCGCAAGAAAGAGCGACTGGATCAGCAACCCCTCGTAGTTCGCGTAGTGGAAAGAGATCCTGGACTGCTCCTTTAGGCCTTTGTAATCATCGCCCACCGACCGCCGCCAGATGAAATCCACCACCGGGTCGTCGGGAAAAGCGTACTTGAGCACCACATTGTTTTGGATCCACTTGCTGAAGGACAGTCCGGAGCCTCCCCAGGCGCCATAGATCATGGCCGTGCCCCAGGGTTCCATCATGTTGAGCTGAAATCCGGCCACCGAATGATACACGTTGGGCATGGTCAACATGTTGTGTCCGCGTTTCTGGTAGGCGGCCAGAAAGGAGGGATTCATCGTTCCCTTGCCCTGCCGCTCGTTCGGCGCACCGGATTCATAGAGTCCGTAGGTGAAGTACGTCTTTAGATTCTCGAGGGTCCAATAGGTGACCCTCTCGTCGTAACCCTCCTCCCCTTCGATGCACAGCGCGAGAATCCCGAGATGACAGTGGAAGACATGCCAGTTGTGGGCGTTCTTGGTGTAGAGTGCCATGCCGGTGTGCTGGCCATCGTAGGTCGCGGCGGAGATCATCTCCCGCGTCACCTTCCGTTGGGCCCCGGTCATGAAGTTGTAGACGAAGTCGTAGGCCAGCCCCAGGTTCATGTGTTGAACCCGGTCCTGCACCTCGCCCTGCCAGTTGCGCGAGGTGAACGGAACGCCGCCGGGGTTGCCATGCTTCAGTAATGCAGGGTGGATGTCTTTCGAAGGACCCGGCGGCTTGTCCCGCAGATCCCGCAGGACATAGTCGGCATAGGCCGCCAGTTTCTCCGCCACCTGATGGCCGGTCGCCTCATCCTCCTCCAGCCAGCAGCGGTAGGCGTCGTACATCAGGTAGAGCCCCAACACCCGTTTGTCCTGATCGTTGCTGCGTCGGTACTGCTCCAGATTCAACTCGCGGGCCATCAATTTGGCAGCGAAAACTGCGGCCTGCGAATCCGCCTTGCGCTGGGCGTCGGTGAAATTCCGGATCACCTCAAAATTGATGCGGCCCGATTTGGTTTCCTGCAGACGCTTCCACAGGGCCGGGCGCTGTTCGGGATTGACGAAGACGCGGGGATGCACCCCCGGCGGAGGAGGTGCAGGAAAGCGCTCCGCCGCGAATCCCTCCATGTGCGGGATCTGCGCGTCACGGGGAAAATCGATCGTGGTCTGTTTCCACTTGGCATAGACCTGCTCAGGCGTGCCGGCAAACCAGCCGTTTTCCCACACCGCCTCACCGTCAGGGGATTGCGGGAAAGCAAAAGACGGGAGAGCTCCGCAGAGAAGAAGAAGGATTGCGTGTCGGGTTTTCATGTGATTTCCTGAATGAAACAACGTGGATACCGGGGTGATTTCACGGGGTCAATACACCCGCAACAGGTTCTGGCCATCACGCACCACTGCAGTGGGCCCTTTAGCGGAGCCACGGATCGGTGATTTTTAGTTATGTTCCGGGTAGGTTTCCATGGTTGGATGGGGGGCTTTTCCGTTAGGTTTAGGGTATGCCAACACACGGTTCCCTCACGTCAGATCATAACGAAACCCCTGGCTCCGTTTTTGGGGACCACCACTACTGACTGATTCCCTATGCTCCGAAACCATCCTCCCGCCATCCGGAACCATTTCCGGACTCATCGGGTTGAGGTCACTCGGCGGATGATTCCGCCGTTTGCCAGATGGAGCGGATGGAATGGAACTCCACCTTGTCCAACACCACTTCCCCTCCGGCGGCCTGAAGATCCAGCGTGTCGTCCTGCACGTTCCGGGCGAAGTGTTTTGTCCAGGAGAATACGCCGCCATTGACGAAGAGCTCGATGGTTGCGTGATCCACCAGGAAGCGCAGGGTCACCTTGCCGTTGTCATCGGGCGCCAGGGGAACCTTCCTTTGAGAGAAGTCTCTGGCCCGGGGATGCTCGTCCAGGACATCGACGATGAGCGCCTGTTCCTGGTTCAGATAACGAAAGGGGTATCCGTTAAGGTAAAGGAGCGTCTCCAGGGCAGTGGATTTCCCGGCATCGATGACCAGCTCCAGGTCAAAGGTTTTGGACCTCATCTCCTCCAGGGGGTCTTGGAGCCCTTTGACACTGGACGAGTCCAGCCTGAGGTTTTTCCAAGTCCGGGAGGTGGTGTAGAGGTTTTGAATGGCGGGAATGGGCGTGCGGGTGACCACCATTTCACCTTTGTACGTGATCAGGTTCAGCTCCACCGGAAAGGTGGCATTACGCTGCCAGCCGCTCTCTCCGGCCCCACCGTTCCAATGATCCATCCATGCGATTTGCACGTAGGTGTTCCCGGGCATGTTCTGCGGATAAAAGCACTGGCCCGCGTAAAAATCAGGACCGATGTCCATCCGTTTGTATTCCTGTTCTTTTTTGAACTCCTTCCCGTCGAACTGACCCACCAGATACCAGCCGTTGGCATCGCTGACCACCCACTTCATCTTGTCGGGGTCGCCATCGAGAGGCAACGGATAGACATCGGGACATTCATAACCAAAGCCCAGGGTGCTCAATTTCTCCCACTCGAGCAAATCCTTGGATCCGTAGAAGGTGGTCCCACGCTCGAAGATGGCCAGGATCCAGGACTGGCTGGCTTCATGCCAGAACACACAGGGATCGCGGGGGTCGGCCCCTGTTGTGGGATTGGCCACAGGATTGCCCGGGTAGTTGTGCCAGGTGGCGCCCTCATCATTGCTCCAGGCGATACAGGTGCCCACGGCGGTTCCCGTATAGAAAGCGATCAGCGCCTCCTTGGAGGAGCCCGTGATTTTCTTCGCCGTTTCCCCCGAAACCACGATCCCACTGCCGGAGTAAACCTGGTCGCCGGCAACATTCTGTTTGGCACCCTGCTTTTGGATGAGAAAGCTTTTCCCGGGGACCAAGGCCACCCCTTTGTCCTCCCAGTGCAGCAGGTCCTTGCTGGTGGCATAACCGCCGTGGCGGATGGACGCCCCCCATTGATAGAGCATGTGATACGTGCCGTTCTGATACCAAAGCGCGTTGATATCGTTCATCCATTCCGTCTTGGGACTGAAGTGATACTGGGGGCGATGGGGCTCTTTGTAGATTCCCCCGACTTTTTCGAGGTAGCGCTTCGTATGAGGATTCTCCATGTTGACGGGATGGGGATCAAATGGAGGTTGAGGGGCAAAGTTCTCGGCAACCAGACGGGATGCCAAGCAAAAGAACAACGCCGTCCCCAATAGAACATCCTGGATGACAGGGCGGCGGGAGCGGCCGGGTGATATCGGTTTCATGGTCAGTCCTTCCAAATGGATTTCATGTTGCGCAACGAGCACAGCCATCCTATCGGTCTGTACGGTTGAGGGATTTATCTCTGGCCTTCGGGTGACTTCCGACCGAGGAAGTCTGTGTGAAAAAAACAAAACCAACCAGCCATATCCCTGTCGTATGTACCCAGCTTTGCAAGTTTTTCTCGTCGGGCTTGGTGTGGGAGCTCTCCACCCTGCATGGGGTGGAACCGATGCGCCGTACCCTCTCGGCATAAAGCCACGTAGTCAGATTGTTCCACGCCCAACTCACCCATGCCATCGGGCTCAAGGATGTATGCAACGGCCTGCGTCACCACGCGGCTCGCCTGGCAACCCTCCGGAGCACCCCCCCCGAGCCGCAATGGGCTCGCCCACGCCAACAAAAACCCGCAACGCGGACAGGATGGAGGCTTCGTTCTGGAAGATGCGCCCCCATTTGCCGAGACTGCATCGGGGTTTCCGGCCCTCCGGGGGGGATGAGAAACTTCCCCGAATTCAAGAAGGTCATGCAGGCAATTGACTCCTCGACCATCGCCCTGGTGGCCAACTGACATTCGCCATCATCGAGGAGGGCCCCAGACCTCCCTTGGACGTGCCGCTTTCCAAATCAAATCGCAGATTCATCTGCACGTGTTCTACGGATTTTTTTGCCCCTGAAACCCTGGATGGAAAGAAGCCGGGAGTGACCCTCACCCACGCGGCAAGCGCGTGGGGCTCGCTTACAGGCCTGAATCACACCCATTCACCTGTTGAAAAAAAAGCGGTTTTGACTGCTATTTCTGCGGGACAAAAAGCCCCCAGTACATTAGAAATCTTCTCATGAACACTCTGGAATCCCTCCGTCAACACACCGTAGTCGTTGCCGACACTGGCGACTTCGAATCCATGCGCGCCTACACGCCGCGGGATGCCACCACCAACCCCTCGCTCATCCTCAAGGCCGTCAAACAGGCCGCCTACCGCCCCCTGCTGGAGCAGGTGCTCCGGGAGCATCCGGATGCGGACACGGAGGGAGTCATCGATCAGCTGCTGATCCGCTTCGGCCGGGCCATCCTGGATATCGTTCCCGGACGGGTGTCCACCGAAGTCGACGCACGCCTGTCGTTCGATCGGCCCGGCACCCTCACCAAAGCGCGCCACCTCATCGATCTCTACCAAAGGGCCGGGATTCCGAGAGAGCGCATCCTCATCAAGATCGCTTCCACCTGGGAGGGCATCCAGGCCGCCAAGGACCTCGAACAGGAGGGCATTCACTGCAATCTCACGCTGCTGTTCTCCTTCGCCCAGGCCGTGGCCTGCGCCGAGGCGGGCGTCACACTGATCTCTCCCTTCGTGGGACGGATCTACGACTGGCACAAAAAGGAGACAGGCCGGGACTACCAGGGAGCCGATGATCCAGGGGTCCAGTCCGTGACCCGGATTTACGCCTATTACAAGACCTTTGGCTACCCCACCGAGGTCATGGGGGCCAGCTTCCGCAACACAGGTGAAATCCTCGCCCTGGCTGGCTGCGACCTGCTGACCATCTCCCCATCCCTTCTGGAGGAACTCGCCTCCAACACGAGAGAGGTCCCCCGTCTCCTCGATCCGATCGCCTCCCGTGACTCAGCCCTGCAGCGCGTGACCCTCGACGAAAAAGCCTTTCGATGGGAGCACAATCAGGACGCCATGGCGGTCGAGAAACTCGCACAGGGGATCCGCTCCTTCGCCGCGGACACCCTCGAACTCGAACAACTCATCCGGAACGCGCGGCACTGACCTAGCGGGGCGAGGAGTCCGCCTATCCGGCGGACTCCGATCCGGGGGGCTGCAGCAGGATCAGTCCACAATGCCGTCCGGCCGATAGCGGCAGGTGCAGACCCGGCCTTCGGCACCCTCGCCCTCGGCGAAAAGGGCGAAGTAGACACCCGTGAACCCTTGTGCGACCTCCGTGGTGAGGTACCGCACGCGCGGGGAAGCCAACTCCACGAAGCCCCCATCCTCGAGGATTCCCAGATGGTACCGCTGCGCTTCGGCCCGGACGAACAGGCAGACCCGGGGAGCCGCCAGTTCGCGGCAAGCCACGACCTGATGGATGGGTCCGATGCGCAGGAGGACCTCCAAAAGGATTCGCCCTCCCTCCCCGCCACGGATGGCGACATCGTAGTGGTGGGATTCGTCCATGTAGACGGAAAGCCCCACACGGCCCGGGGTGGTGGGCTGGCACTCCACCTCCGCCGAAAACTCGCAGGCGAGGTGTTGCTGGCGGCGGCCGATCCAAGTGGGAGACGCCGCCTCATCCAAACGCGTTCCCGTGCCGAACAGGCGCAAGCCCTCTCCGTCCAGCCGATAGTTTCCGGACTCGGGGTTGCGCAGGAAATTCCATTCGGGCTTGAAGTCCGTCGAGGAGAAATCGTCCTGCCAGAGGGATTCAGGGGCCTTCGCGGCGGGAAGCGGGGTTTTGGGAGTGAGGCGGCCCTTGTCGGCAACCACCGGCCAGCCGTTTTCCCAGCAGACAGGTGCGATGAAGGTCTCGCGTCCGAGGTGGTAGGCCCTGGGATGCCCCATGTCCGGACGAACGGCCAGAAAAACCATCCACCAGGCGCCGTCCGGGGTCTCCACGAGATCCCCGTGGCCGGTGGCCTGCACGGGAATGTCCAGACTGCGGTGGGTGAGGATGGGGTTGTGGGGGCATTCCTCCCATGGGCCCCAAACCGTCTCTGAACGCGCGATCGTCACCATATGCCCATACGAGGTGCCGCCCTCGGCGAGCATCAGGTAATACACGCCACCGATCTTGTACGTGTGGGGGGCCTCCGCGTGCTGCCCCCCCGTGCCTTTCCAGATGTGGCGCGGCGCTCCCAGCAGGGCCCCGGTCTTGACATCGACTTCGGCCTGCAGCATGTCATTTCCTGCCGCCACCCCGGTCGTCCAACTGAAATAGACTTTCCCATCGTCATCAAAAAACAGGGACGGATCGAGTCCAATGGTTCCGGCCCGATTCTTTGGAACGTCGATCCAGACGGGATCGCTCCAGGGTCCCGCGGGATCGGTCGCGGTCACCAGAAAATGTTTCTGGGCGGAGATGTTGGTGGTGACCATGTAAAAGAGGCCGCCGTGGTAGCGGAGAGTGGGCGCATAAATCCCAGTGGAGGTCCGTGCCCCGGTCAACGGCAGCTGCTCCGGACGGGTGAGGCAATGGCCGATCTGGGTCCAGTTGGTCAGGTCGCGGCTATGGAAGACCGGCACCCCCGGGAAATAATGGAAGGTGCTGGTGACCATGTAGTAGTCTTCTCCCACCCGGCAGAGGCTCGGGTCGGGGTAAAAACCAGGAAGGATGGGATTCAAGGCGTTCATTGTTTTTTCTCCCGGGCATCTTTCAGCCCCTGTTCAAATTGATCCATCCATTCCATCGAGGAACCCAGCCGGTATCCGACGATGCGGGTGGACTCCTCGCCCTCCGGGGTCAACAGAATCCACGTCGGATACCCGCGGCGCCCATCAGGAAAATACTTCTCCAGCATGGCCTGGTTCCGGGCTTTCAGCGCCTCGTCCTGCTTGGCACGCCGGGGATAATCGAGTTCCACCGGCACAAAACGCCCCCCGAATCGCTGGCGGAAGGCCGCGATGTCCAGCACCTCCTTCTTGAGGGTCTTGCAGGCGCCGCACCAGTCGCTGCCTGTGAAGAAAAGCCCCACGGGAATTCCATTCTCTTTGGCCTGAACCAAAGCGGCCTCCACATCGTCGGTCCACACAAACTGCGACTCTTTGTCCGCCAGACTTTCAAACATGCGCAGAATCTCCCCCGCCCCTTGCATACGGGCGTATTCCATGGGCGACGGACGTGCGCCGCTTTTGGCCGCGGGATCGACCCCACTGGCGCAGAAAAGCTGGACCAAGGGCAGGTCCTTGCGGTCGATCGCCAGCTCCATCGCCCCCTTGCCGTCCTTCCCCCGCATATCGAAACCCGCGCCTTCCTTGAGCAGACGCTCCACAACCTCCAAATGCCCGGCCGCGGCGGCCGCCAGCAGCGGCGTGCGTCCGTCCGCGGACGATGCCCGTTCCACCCAGGCACCGGCCTCCAACAGCCGCTCGAGCTCCGTGAGGTCACCGGCGGCAGCGGCGACGAACAGGGCGGTCACCCCGTTCGTATTCAAACGGTTGATTTCCGGGGCCTTGGCCTCAAAGGCGGCCACCAGGTCGGCATGGGCCGCGCGACGGGCCACATCGTACAAGGCCGGGCCCTTTGCCCCTTTGGCGTAGCGGTCCAAGGTGGGCAGGGAGGGCGCGCCAGCCAGAACCCCGTCCGCCTTTCGGGCCATTGGATCCGCTCCCCAGTCCAGCAACTTCAGCGCGGCCGCAGGCTGGATGCCACTGAAATAGAAACAAATCGGCAATAACCGGGTCGCCTCCTCGGGGGTGACGCGGGGGCGGTCGGCCGACAACATTTTAGATACGACTTCGGGCAGACCCCGCCGCAAGGCCGCATAGAGGGTTTCGCCCCCGTGGCCAGCCCAGGGGTCGGCTCCGGCGGAGAGGAGCAGCCCCACCGCCTGATCCCGTCCGTAGCGCACGGCCAGTTCCAGCGCCGTTTCGCCAGCCTTGTTGAGGCCATCGAGCGGGATTTCCTGGCCGAGGAGGATGGAGATCCCCTCGTCCTTTCCCCGACGCTCGAGGCAGGCATGCAGCAGGGTGTTGCCATCGGCATCGACCCATCGGGGATTGAACCCATTCTCCAAAAGCACCCGTGCCGCGTCCGGTTTCCCCGCGAGCAGAGCGTCCCGGACCAAGTCGCGGGCCACCGGGAAATCGGCCGGCCATATCTTGCCCCCCGCTTCCCGGAGCGCTTGCGCCACCTCCGGATACCCACGGGATAACGCCCAGACCAGCGCGCTTTGCGGCGGGTTGCGCAAATCGTCCATGACCACGTTCGGGTTTGCTCCGGCCGCCAGTGCGGCTTTCACGCCGACAAGATCGCCTGTCCACAAGGGCTCGGCCATCGGAAGATCCGAAGCCTTGCCGACCGCGCCATTCACATAGGCATGGGTGGCATCCATCGCCCGCACCTCCCGGTTCATCGGATCCCAGGGCAACAGGAATTTTTCCGAACCGCGGAGAAGGGAGGAAGCGTAGATCCGATGTTCGGGACGCGAGGCCACGGCCTTGGAAGCCGCTTGGAGGAACCAGGCCTCCCCAAGGCCGGCGGGTTCCGCCGCCCCCATCGGGAACCAGATCCCTCGGTCCCAGATCTCGACCCAGGTGTGGTTGCCCTCTCCCTCGGGCCAGCGGGGAATGCCCACCACCCTCGCCGGCACCCCCACCGAACGGCAGGCGTTGGCCAGCAGGATCGAAAGCCCCGTACACGAGGCGTACCCCGCCTCGATCGACTCGGTCGCATTCTGGTTCGCCTTCGGGCGCTTGGTGGCGTGGTAACTCACTCCCAGCCTGGGGAACAACTCCTGGTTCAGCCGCAAGGCTGCCTCCGAGGAGGTGGTGGCGCCCTCGACAAGCGGCAGCGCGATCTCCCGGAGTTTCAACGCCCATCCGTCCCAGGATTCGTCCAGATTGCGGTAGGCCATCAACCCCTCCCGCATCCCGGGTCCGCCCACCCATTTTGCCCAGGGAGCGTTGCGCCAGACATTCTGCTGGGCGAGCACGTGCCTCTTCAATTCCTCCATCGGAAGACTTCTCGCCTCCTCGTCGGTCATCGACATCATCAACAGCACAAAATGAACATACCCCTCTTGATCCATGGACTTGGCCGTATCCCACCAAGCCTCCGCCCGCTCGCCGGCGGCATGGAGAACCCGGAGAATCTCCTTCCGCTGGAGCCGCCATCCGCCAAGGTCTTTTTGGACGTTTTCCGGCAGGGTATCGAGGCGCAACCGCTGGTCCTTTGTGTCCGCCCGCGCGGCCGGCACGGCGGTCCAAACCAGTTCGATCACCGATCCCGCCGCAAAATCGCCGGAGACCGGGAGCAGGGCGAGGTCATCCAGCACCATCGCCTTGTCCAGCCCGGTCACGCGGACGTCCTGGATGTCGTCCAGTCGTTCACGGAAAAAGAATACCAGAGGGCGCTCGCCCCAGTTGCCGTCCCGGGTGGTCTCCACCCGCAACGAACAGGCCAGCCGCCCTGTTCCGTCGACCGCCTTCGTGACCTGAGTCACCGTCCATCCCCGATCCTTGGTCGGCATCCGAGCCTCCCAGGCCGGGTCCCCGTAGAAGGCCAGCGTGTCGCGGTCCCAGAGCAGTCCGACCAGGTCGCGGTTCTGCAAGCCGAACCGGCGGGCGTTGCGTTGGATGTCGGGAATGTCGAAGCGTTCGAAGTCAATGCCTGCCGCGTGGGGGAAATCCGTAAGCAGTTTGTGGAGGACCGCCTGCCGGTTGGCGTTCACCGACTCGGAAAGAGTCAGGCCGTGCCCGTCGAAGTAGGTGTTCACGCCCCAGCCCATGTAGCCGTAGAAGGTGACGACGGTGTAGCCGGGCATCTGGTAAACGCCGCCAGTGTGCATCCAGGCCAGAGCGAGAGCCTCTGGACCGTCCACATGGCCGATCAGGCAGTTGCCCATGGGGAGGTACACCTTGGGGTTCGGGGTGCTGAAATCGAAACGCTCGCCCCAGGAATTGCGGGTGAAAAGCTGGCCATTTTCGGAGCGGACCTCGCCGCCGGGAAGGTTGAATGCGATCTGCCAGTCCCTTTCCGTGGCATGGCCGCTCGTCCACATCAGGTCCACCGGGGTGGTATTAAAACTTTCGGCCAGGACTTTTGCCGAATCCGGCGTCACGGACACCACCTCGTCTTTCCCCTCCGCCGTCAGCCGGTGGAATTCAGTGGGCTTGACCTCCATGCTGCCAAAACCGCCCCCCAACCGCTCCGCCAAGCCGATGCCCATACTCGAAAACCCGCTGGAAATCCGCAAAGGCTCCCCGTGCGCCGCGATCCGCTGTGCATCAGCCGCCTCATAGCCGGTCAGGATGGACCAGATCGCATCCTGATAGGGATCCATATCCAGCTTGCGCAGCATCCGGTGCATGCGCACGACCGTGTCCCTGCCGGCTTCCTCTGGGCGGGCTACCAGGCACACATAGCGGGGATGCAAACGGCGCAGGGTCGGCAGCGCTGTCTCCCACTCGCCGTCGCGCACCACCACGCGGGCCGCATCGTATTTCGCCACCAGGGTGTCTGCGACCTCCGCCCAACCCGCCTCTCGATCACTCCCGGCGCTGATCAGCACCACGTAGGATCCCTTCGCTTCGGGCGAAGGCAGCCGGGCGGCGGGGGCGGCCGACGGCTCCCCGGCGCATAGGCGAATACTCAGGGCGAGAAACAGCAGGCGGGCTGGAACCCTCACACCCCTTCTCCCACCCTGACCTGAATTTTGGTGATGGTGGACGGATCGGAGGACCATCGTTTCATCGCGGCTTCCGCATCCGACATCGGCGCGCTGAGGCTGATGCAGGCCTCCACCGGGAAACGGCCAGCCTCGAGCATGTCCATCACCCGCCGGAAATCCGCCGGCGTGGCGTTGCGGGAGCCGTGGATGTCCAACTCCTTCTGAACAAAGTGCTTGGTTTCGTATTCCACCGGAGCCTTGGCGTAGCCGATGTACACCACGCGTCCGGCGAAGGCGACCTCATCCACCGCCGCCCGGAAGGTCATCGGCAACCCCACCGCCTCGATCACCACATCCGGCCCGTTCCCGTCGGTCAGCCCCTGCAGGGCGTCATGCAGGTTAACTTTCCCGGAATTCACACCTTCCGCTGCACCGGCTTTTTTGGCCAACGCCAGTTTTTCGTCATCCAGATCCACCGCAATCACCCGCGCCCCGCGTTCGGCCGCACCCGAAATGGCCCCCAGGCCGATCGCCCCGCATCCGAACACCATCACGGTGTCACGGGCCTCGACCCTGGCGCGGTCGACCGCATGGAACCCCACCGTCAAGGGCTCGACCATCGCAAGCTCGGCCAGGCTGAGCTTCGGGGAGGCCAGCAGTTTTTCCTGGGGCGCCACGATGTACTCGGTCAGGGCCCCGTCCCTCTGGACGCCGAGGGTCTGGTTGAACTGGCAGCAATTGAGGCGTCCGCGCCGGCAGGCCGGACATGTTCCGCAGTTCGTGTAGGGGATCACCAGCACCCGGGTCCCGGGAGCCCATTTCGCGTCCACGCCTTCTCCGGCCTCCGCCACGGTGGCGCCGATCTCATGACCAGGGATGCGGGGATAGCTCACCATGGGATTGAGTCCACGAAACGTGTTCAGATCCGATCCGCAATACCCCACTACGCCCACTTTCAGCAGAACTTCCCCACGGCCCGGCCGAGGCGCCTCACGGTTCACTTGTTCCATTTTTCCGGCTTCGGTGATACACCATGCTTTCATTATCGTCTCTCCTTGAGGTTGTAAATCCGCACGGCATTGCGGCCCCAGATGGCGGCCCGCTCCTCGGCGGAACATTCGGAAATCCATGCGTCCAAAAGACCAAACCACTGCGCGTAGCCACAGGCGGCCAAGCAGACCGGCCAGTCGGAACCCACCAAAAGCCGATCCGGCCCGAAAGCCTCCAGCACCACGTCAAAATATGGTCGCAACTGCGTGGGGGTCCAGTGCCGCAAGTCCGCCTCCGTCACCATGCCCGACAGCTTACAGCTGACATGCGGCCGCTTTGCCAGCTCACGAATCTGGTCCGCCCAAGGCTGCAGGATTCCCTCGCGTAGGCGGGGCTTGGCGATGTGGTCGAGCACCATCGTCAGCTCCGGATGGCGGTCCACGAAAGGCAGCACGGCCTCCAGCTGACGCTCCACGAGTAACAGGTCGTAGGACAGGCCCCGCGCCGCGAGCAGGCCCACCCCGCGGTTGAACGCCGGGTCGTTCAGGAAGGCATCCGGCATCGCCTGAAGGATTTCCCGCACACCCACAAGCCCCGGATGCCCTGCGTATCGGTCCAAATGAGCCGAAAGATCGTCGGCGCAGAGCGGCAGCCAGCCCACCACCCCGCGCATGAGGCGATGCCGCCCATACAGGTCCAGCAACCAGTCCGTCTCCTCCACCGAGGTGCGTGCCTGCACGGTCACCACCCCGTCGATCCCCGCCGCTGCGGCCTCCCCAGCTAGATCCTCCGGCCCAAAATCCCGCCGGATCGAAGCCATCTCGTCGCCGATCCATCCGAATTCCGCCTCGGTATAGGTCCAAAAATGGTGGTGGGCGTCGATGCGCATCAGGCCGATTCCAGGACAATGTTGGAATAGGAGGCAGTGCCACCGGTGCGGATCAGCCCGACGGCCTCCGGCACGAGTTTCTTGAAGTCGGTGTGAGGGAGGAAATGCAGAGGGGTGTCGCCAAGGGCGGACATGACCCGGCCCAGGGCGGCGGCGTCATTGTGGTTCTTGAATTCGGAGGCCATCCAGGCCGCACCCGCGCTGAAATGGGGCAGGAGCGCCTCCAACACATCAAGGACCGAGGGTTTGTCGTCGACGAGGGAGATGTCGATCGTGGGGACCTTTGGCCAGAAGGGGAAACCCTTGTCGCTGATGACGAGCAGGTTGGTATGGCGGATCCGCCCCAGTAATTCATTCAGTGACGGATTGAGGATGTGGGTATGATACATGGGATTAGACTCCGACCAGCGCATCCCGGTTCTCTTCACGTCCCCGGGTGTAGTTGAAGTTGTGGATCGGGGCGAGGGCGTCGAGCACCACGCGAAGTTTCTCCGGATCAATCGGCTTTTCCGCCGCGGCGATGTTGCGCAGCATATTCTCCGGGTTCGCGGATCCCACCAGGGTGGTCGCAATCCCTTTATGCGCGACCGCAAACTGGATGGCCAACTCCACGATGTCGATCCCCTTCTCCTTGGCCAGCGCCACCGCCCGACGGCATCCCTCCTGCAGGGTCTGGGAGGCTGGATGCCAGTCCGGCGCCCCCCGCTCGGTCAGCAGGCCCATTCCCACTGGCGAGGCGTTGATGACCCCCACCCCTTTCGAGGCGTAGAAGGGAAGATCCTCCTCCAGCGCGGTGTCGTTGAGCGCGTAACGGCAGAAGGACAGCACGGTCTCCACCTGGCCCTCACCCGCCTGCTCCACCACGCGGCGAAGCACCCGGAGGGGAAGCCCCGTGACACCCACATGCCCCACCTTGCCCTGCTCCTTGAGCCGGTGCAGCGCGGGAAGAGTCTCCCCCACAATCTGCGCGGAGTCCGCAAACTCGATATCATGGCACTGGATCAGATCAATATGATCCACACCCAGCCGCCCCATGCTTTCCTCCACGCTGCGCGCCACGCGCTCCGCGGAAAAATCAAACTGACCATCGCCGTACTGGCCCACCTTGGTCGCCAGAATGTAGCGGTCGCGCCGGACCCCTTTGAGGGCTTTCCCCAGGACGGTCTCCGCCTTGGTCGCCCCGTAGTAAGGGGAGACATCGATAAAATTCACACCGGCATCGAGGGTGGCATGCACCGCACGGATGCCATCCTCCTCGCGGATGCCGTGGAACACACCTCCCAGCGAGGAGGCGCCGTAACTCAGGATAGAGACCTTCAGGCCCGTACGGCCCAGGGGACGCATTTCCATCTCAGTTCCCTCCCTTTCCCGGCGCGGGGCAGTTTTTCTTGGCCCGGATCACCCAACGGGTGGGCGACACGCGCGCCTCGGGAGTGAAACGATTAGCGGGAATTCCCTCGCGGATCTCGCGGATCATTGCATCCAACTGCGGTTCCACCGGTGGAGGGGCCGGAAGCGTGCGAGGTTCCCGCCCCACCAGGGCCAGGGTGAGCACACGACCGCCGTCGATCGACTCCACAAACCCGTTCTCCCCGAAAATACGGAGGGTTTCATAGCCCCAGCTGGGCCAGCCCGGCGTGGGCGGGCACGCATAGTTGGCGACACCCGCACCCACCGCACCGTTCGTGAAGGTCATCAGGAAGGAGGCCGCGCGGCGGCATTCGTCCCCTTCCCCGTGGTTGCCCAGCATCGACTCCCGCAGCTCCAGGGAGGCGATCTGCAGTCCAGCCACCTGCTCCGCAAAGCGCGCCACATACACCCCCACCTGCAACGAAAGACCACCGTCGATCCGCTCGTCGCGGGGACGCCAGTCCGACCACGGGTAGGCCTTCTGGGCAAACACCTGCAGGATTTCCCCCAGCACGCCGGAGGCGATCACCTCGGCGACTGCGTTGTAAGGGGGCGTTACCATTCCCGCGCCCATCTCGTGGAACACCTTCCCCGTGCGGGCGGCCGTCTCCAGAATCCGGTCCAACACCGCCTCGTCCATGCAGCAGGGCTTCTCGGCCAGAACGTGTTTGCCCGCCTCCAGCGCAAGGATGATCTGTTCCCCCTGCTCGTCCTTGAAAGGCGAGCAGAACGAGATCATTTCAACCTCCGGATCGGCCAGCAGGGCGTCCAGGCTTGGCAGGGCCTTGACGCCCATCGCAGCGAAAGCCTCCGGCGGTTTCACAGGCTCGAACGCCGCGTAGGCCACGGGCCGCGCGGTGGGGTGGTCGATCAGGGCCTGCTGGATCTGGTGCCCGGCACTGCCGTACAGGCCGACGCCCAATTTGCCGCTCACGCCCTCACCTCCGCGTAGCCGTGCGGCTCCTGCGCCGCGCGGCCCACCGCCTCCAGCACCCGGATCACGTTCACGATCGCGCTGTCCGGAGTTTCGTCCACCGAACGCACCCCCGTGGTGACCGCATCATAGAAGGCGTCCCAGGCGTAGAAGGAACTCATCTCGTCGGGTGAGAGCCCGATTTCCTCGGTGATCACCCCATCACCGTCCTTGTGCTGCAGGCAAAGCCGCGTGGGAGGCCTGGGCACATGCCCGTGGATGCTTTCAAAGGACAGAGGCGGATTGCGGTAGATGGTGCCGTTCTCGTAGTAGAGGATCAACGACGAAGCGCCGCGGGTGGGCTGATGCACCCATCCGTCCAGGGTGTCCACCATCGCCCCGTCCTCGAACAGAATGGACAAACGAGCCATGTCCGGTGTGGGACGCCCTGTGAAATGGCGCGTCTGCATCACCTGCACACTCTTCGGCTTGCCAAAAAACTGCATCATGTCGTTGAGGCCGTAGACGCCCAGGCGGAGGATCGGTGCCGCCGGACACTTCCTGGGATCGTCGTACCAGCTGCCGTCGGCCTTCTCCACACTCTTGTACCAGCACTCGTGGTGGCCCCCGACCAGCTTGCCCAGGTTGTACTTCCTCTCCCACTCCCGGATCTGCTTGAAATCGCGGTTCAGGACAGCCGCGGGAGAATTAAGGTACACCACCTTGCCCAGCTCGCGCGCCTCGCGGAGCACCGACTCGGCCGCATCCGCATCCTGTTCGAAGGGCTTGGTGGTCATCACATGCTTGCCCGCCCGAATAATCTGGCGGATTTGTTCCGCGCGCCCGTTCGGCCCCGTCATCAGCACGACCACGGGAATTTCCGGGTCCTCCAACATCGCCTCCAGCCCCACATATCCCTTGCACCCGTATTCGTCCGTGAATTTGCTCACTTTCTCCGGGGTCGTCGCGCACACCGCCGCCAACTCAAACTTGCCGCTCGCCGGGCCTTTCACGATCATGTTGTCGAGGATGTATTTCCCGAAATTGAGACCGACCATTCCTACTTTCAACTTCTCACTCATTTCCTGATTCCTTGGGGTTGTGGAGTTCCTGGTAATCAAACCATTCGAAGGTGGCGTCGCCACCGACCGCATACATCCCGATCATCACCCCCGTGAAGGAACAGACCGTCGCCTCCGTCGAGACAAACTGGGTACGTGCCGTGCCCAGCTCGATGCGCTCTCCCCCCGACCCGCACACCACAAAACGATAGAGGTCACGGTCCGCCACGATCTCCAGCTCCAGCACTTCCGATGGGTCACGAGGATGCTCCGCCACCACGGCGCTCACATCCCCGATCGTTTTGCGGAGCACAACCGCCACGGGCGTCACATGGAAGTCGTAGTGGTGCTCCGGTTGGTAGTAGACCGTCAAGCCGGCTTCACGCGCCACGGAGTGCAGCCGCGTCGCGACGCGGCAGTCGAAGTGTTGCTGGCGGCGGCAGACCATCGCGGGAGAACCCTCTCCACCCAGGCTGCCCCCCCCTCCCCGCAGGCGCAACCCATCGTCGCCGACATGCCAGCTGCCCGGCTCGGGATTCCGGAGGAAACTCCAGCGCGGCCCAAGAACCCGGAGGGGATCTCGCACAGGCTCCTCCGGCCAGGGGAACGTCGGAAGGGTTTCCACATCCATGCGGAGATCAGTCGTGCCATCGGGACGGCCGGGATTGACAAGCACGGGCCAGCCGTCGGAGTCCCAGCGGACGGGAGAAAGGAAGGTCTCGCGCCCGAGATGGTAGAAAAAGGGCTTGGAATGGCGGAAGGCCAGGTAGAGCATCCACCAGGAGCCATCGGCGGCCTGGACCAGATCGCCATGTCCCGTGCCCTGGATGGGGTGTCCCTGCCCCGAACGATCGCGGTGCGTGAGGATTGGGCTCCGGGGGCACCCCTCGAAGGGGCCCCAGGGACTGCGCGAACGCCCCACGGTCACATAATGCCCCATCTGAGACCCCCCCTCGCTGAGCAGCAGGTAATACCACTCCCCAATGTGGTACAGGTGCGGTCCCTCCGGATAGATTCCGCCCATCCCCTCCCATATCAGACGGTTTTCGGTCAGGAGAACACCCGTCCGCACATCAATCTCGGCCTGGTAAATGCCGATGGGGAGCCCGGAGAACGCCTCGTTGCTGGTAAGGTAGACCTTTCCATCGTCATCGAAGAGCAGGGAAGGATCGATGCCCGGCTGGTCGATCCACACCGGCTCGCTCCAAGGACCCTCCGGATCCGTCGCCGTCACCAAGAATTTCCCCGCACGCCCACGGGCCCGGGAATTGTAGTTCGTCGTGATGAGATAAAACGTTCCCTCATGGTAACGCAAGGTGGGGGCCCACACCCCCGAGGAGGGCGGGCACTCCGTCAGGTCCAGCTGGGAGGCACGCGTCAAAGCATGCCCGATCGGCCGCCAATTCACCAAGTCCCGGCTGTGGAACAGGGGCACACCGGGAAAATACTCGAACGAACTCACCGCCAAGTAGAAGTCTTCCCCCACCCTGCAGACACTGGGATCGGGGTGGAAACCGGGCAGAATGGGATTTCGGTAAGGCATGGAGAATCCAATCTTCTGGTAAACATCGCGTCGTGGGTTCGGCGCCGCGTTCCAAAGTGGGCGCTTCCCTACTCCCTCCATGCCTATTGTCAAAACCTTTTTGACTGACGGCAAGGCAACAACCGTTCCAGCACTGCCCTACCACCACCAGCGGGAGGAGCGACCGCCCCCACACAAAAAAGCCCTCCGGTGAGGGAGGGCGAGATGGTTGCCGAACTAGGATTCGAACCTAGACAAAATGAGTCAGAGTCATTTGTGCTACCATTACACCATTCGGCAAAGGTGAGGAAACATTCTTAATCCGCGTCGGGCGGGTCGTCAAGTGTGGATTCAGGGGGTTTTGCAGGTGAAGGCTGTGTCCGCCAGCGCCGGTGCATCCAGATCCACTGGTCAGGGTGGGCGCGGATGAAGTCCTCGATCACCCGCGTGCAGGCCGCCGTGACACGATGGATTTCGGGCTCCCCGCGGTTCGTCGGCCCCGGAATCGCCTCGCCAACCTCAACCAGCAGGGAGTGGTCTTCCAATCGGCGGCAGAGGACGGGCAGGATGGGGGCACCGGTAAGGGCGGCAAGCTGGGCGAGTCCGTCACTCGTACACGCGGGCTTGCCGAAGAAGTCCACGAATATCCCCCAGTTGCGCTTGGCGTTCTGGTCGAGCATGAAGGCGAGGTTCTCGCCGTCGCGGAGGACGCGGATGAGTTCGCGCACGGAGCCCCGCCGGTCATGGATGCGCGCACCCAGGCGGGAGCGGACCCCGGTGATCCACCGGTTGAGCGACTCGGGTTTGAGAGCCTTGACCACGACGTTGAGACGCTGGGGCAGGTGCAGGCAGGAGGCGACCAACTGCATCTCCCAGTTGCCGGTGTGTGCGAGCAAGGCGATGCAGCCCTGCCCAGCCGGGGGCATTCGCTCCAGCCCCTCGAACCGGATGCGGCTCCGGAGCTCCTCCACGTCAGCGAAACGCAGGCGCAGGGTCTCTACCAGATTCATACCCATGTTCGCGTAGACGCGGCGCTGGATCCCGCGCGCCTCCGCCTCGCTGACGCCAAGGCTCTCCCGTATCCGCGCACGAATCTCCCCACGCCTCGCGGAACACACATGGGCCAAGCGTCCGCACCCTCTCCCCACCGCCAGCGCTACGCGCAGGGGAAGAAGGGCGAAAAGCCGGCTCAGCAGATCGAGGATCGCGGTCAAGACGACTGGGCCAGGGGCTGTTCAAAGTGGAGGTGGTCGCCCTCCACGGTGACCTCGATCACCTCATCGGGCACGAAGCGCCCCCGGAGAAGCTCTTCGGCCAGGGGGTCTTCGATGAACCGTTCGATGGCCCGGCGGAGGGGGCGGGCGCCGTATTCGGGGTTGAACCCCTTGTCGATCAGGAAATCGGTTGCGTCGGAATGCAGGCGAATGCTCATCCGCTTGGCCGCAAGGCGTCCGCGGACCTTGGTGAGCTCGACCTCGAGGATGCGTGAGACGTCCTCGCGGGTGAGCTGGCGGAAAACAATGATGTCATCGATGCGGTTGAGAAGCTCGGGTTTGTAGGCCTGCTTGGCTGCCTCGATCATCTTGTTCTTCAGGTGGTCGTAACCGTCCGCTGTACGATCGGAACTGCCGAAGCCGAGGCCGACGTTTTTCCGGGTGAACTCGGCGCCGACGTTGCTGGTCATGATGATGATCGTGTTGCGGAAATCCACGGCCCGGCCCATGCTGTCGGTCAGTTTGCCCTCCTCGAGGATTTGGAGGAGGAGGTTCATGACATCGGGATGAGCCTTCTCGATCTCGTCGAAGAGAACAACGCTGTAGGGGCGGCGACGCACCTGTTCGGTGAGCTGGCCACCCTCGCCGTGTCCGACATAGCCGGGTGGCGAACCGATAAGGCGCGAAGAAGCGAACTTCTCCATGTACTCGGACATGTCGATCTGGATCAGGGCGTCGGCGTCGTTGAACATGAACTCGGCCAGGGACTTGGCGAGCATGGTCTTTCCAACTCCGGTCGGGCCGAGAAAAACGAAGGACCCGATGGGGCGGCGGGGATCTTTGAGGTCGGCCCGGGAACGGCGGAGGGCCTTGGCGATGACACCGACGGCCTGGTCCTGCCCGATGATCTGGTTGGAGAGGACGGTTTCCATGTCCAGCAGGCGGGACATTTCAGACTCCTCCATGCGGGTGAGGGGAACGCCGGTCCACTTGGAGACGACATGCATGATGTCCTCGGCGCCGACCTCCACGACATTTTCCTCCCGACGCTTTTTCCAGTCCTTGAGGGCCGCCTCGAGGCGTTCCCGGGCCTCGCGTTCCTGGTCGCGCAGGCGGGCCGCCTCCTCGAACTGCTGCTGGGAGATCGCGGAATCCTTGGCCGCCTTGATCTCCTCGATGGCCACCTCCATGTCCTTGAGCTCCGGAGGCCGGGTCATCCCCGAGATCCTCACCCGCGCGCCAGCCTCGTCCATCACGTCTATGGCCTTGTCCGGCAGAAAACGATCACTCAAATACCGCGAGGAAAGCTCCACCGCCTCCTTCAGCGCCTCATCGGAGAAACGTACGTGGTGGTGGTCCTCGTACTTGCCGCGCAACCCCTGCAGGATCTGGACCGCCTCCTCCTTGGAGGGTTCCTTAACGATGACGGACTGGAAGCGGCGTTCGAGGGCGGAGTCCTTCTCGATGAACTTCCTGTACTCGTTGAGGGTGGTGGCGCCGATGCACTGAAGCTCACCGCGGGCAAGGGCCGGCTTGATGATGTTGGAGGCGTCCATCGCGCCCTCGGCGCTTCCGGCTCCAACGATCGTATGCAGCTCGTCGATGAACAGGATGATGTTCTTCGCCCGCCGGATTTCGTCCATCACCGCCTTGATGCGCTCCTCGAACTGGCCGCGGTACTTGGTACCGGCGACCATCAGGGCCAGGTCGAGGGTGACCACGCGTTTCTCTGCGAGCAGTTCGGGGACTTCGCCATTGATGACGGCTTGAGCGAGGCCCTCTGCGATCGCGGTTTTGCCAACGCCAGCCTCGCCGAGGAGGACAGGGTTATTCTTGGTGCGGCGGCAGAGAATCTGGATCACGCGCTCGATCTCGGCAGCCCTTCCGATCACCGGGTCGAGTTCGCCCCGGCGGGCCATTTCGGTGAGGTCGCGGCCAAAGGCGGCAAGGGCTGGATTTTTCTGTTGCTGGGGATTCTCAGGCTGAGGCCCCTGCTGCGCCCCTGCGCCCGGGGAGGTGCTGGAGCCGTTGTCCTCATTGGGGTCGTAGCTGGGATCCAGCTCCTTCATGATCTCGATGCGCGTCTTCTCCAGGTCCACGTTCAGATTTTTGAGCACCCGGGCGGCCACGCCCTCGCCTTCCCGCAGGAGGCCCAGAAGGATGTGTTCGGTGCCCACGTAGGAGTGGTTCAGCGCCCGGGCTTCGCTTCCGGCGAGGGCGAGTACCTTCTTCACGCGCGGCGTGAAGGGCACATTGCCCATGGTTTTGGTCTCGGGGCCGACGCCCACGGCCTTTTCGACCTCAAGGCGGACCGTCTCCAAGTCAATGCCCATGCGCTGGAGAACGTTCACCGCCACGCCTTGGCCCAGGGCGATGAGGCCCAGCAAGAGGTGCTCCGTGCCCACATAGCCATGGTTAAAACGGTCCGCCTCTTTGCGGGCGAGTTGAAGGACCTGTTGCGCGCGGGGAGTGAAGTTGTTCATGACAAATCCAGTTTACCGCCTTTGCGCAAATCGGCAAGCCTCGATCTTACCCACTGTGCGCGGAAAACATCGCGGGCCTCCGGTTCCAGCTCGCCGCCCGCGAGGCGCTGCAGGTGGGCCGGCCTGACTTCGATCATCAATTGTTCCACCCCGTGAGGCCTGTCCAACGCCAACAGCTCCATCGCCAGCCCCAGGCGGACGAGCCCGAGAAGGTCCAAGGCCTCCTTGGAGGGGAGGACCCAGGACGAGGACAGGATGCCCGCGGCGCGGCCCACCCGGTCGCGCAGCCACGCCGGCCGGGTCTTGGCCAGTCGCAGGCGTGCATTCCGCTCATGGACGATGAGTTCCTCCGCGACATCCCGGATCCCGGCAAGGAGGGTCTCCTCGTCCGGGCCCAGCGTCATCTGGTTGGAAACCTGGTACAGGTAGCCGTCCGCCTCGCTCCCCTCCCCTCCCACCCCCCTTACGGCCAGCCCCATCTTGGCCATGCTCCGCATCACCGGGCCCATTTCATCGAGGAGGGCGAGACCTGGCAAGTGCAGCATGACGCCCGCCCGCATGCCCGTGCCCGTGTTGGTCGGACAGCAGGTGAGGTACCCATATTTCCCGGAATAGGCGCAGGGGAGAACGGCCTCGATCGCATCGTCAACCTCCTTCATCTCGTCCCAAGCGGCTTCCAGGCTCAGCCCGGGGCGGATCACCTGCATGCGCAAATGGTCTTCCTCGTTGATCAGGATCACGTCCTGGCTGTCCGGACTCACCGCCACCCCCCCCTCGGCAGCGTCCTCCGCGTGTTCCTTGCTGATCAGGCTCCGTTCGAACAGCATGCGGGCGGCCTGCTCTCCCACCTCCTCCATGCACACCCGCAGCCCTCCCGCGAAATGAGGCTCGGCCTCCAAGACCTCCAGGACGCGCGCCCGCAGCTCCGCACGTTGCGCCGGTTTGGCGCGTCCGGGAAAGGGATATCCCTCCAGGTTCCGGGCGAGGCGGATGCGGGAACTGATCGCGATTTCGCCGGGATCATGGTCCACAAACCAGGCGCAGGGACTCGCCAACAACTCGTCGAGTGTCATGCCGCCCCCCCTCCGTCCCCGTGGCGTTCCACAAGCCCCCGGATCTCGTCGCGCAGACGTGCGGCGTCCTCATAGGCCTCGGCGGCCACGGCCTCCTTCAGGCGGTCCTCCAGCCGCATGCGGGCGGCATGCCAGTCCGCACGGGTCGGGCGGCCCGGCTGACGGCCGTGGTGTTCACAGGCGCCGTGCGTATCGCGCAGGATGCGGTCAAGTTCCTCGGCGAAGGCGGCATAACAGGCGGGACAGCCCAGGCGCCCCTCCTTGCGGAAGCGGGCGAGGGTCATGCGGCACTGGGGACAGACCTTGTTGCGGGGGGTGGCCGCGACGCGGGGGACGGCACCGCTGTTGGCCTCGCCCAGAAGATACTGGGCGATGCTGGTGACGGACCCCTCCTGCAAGCCGGCATTTTTCGCGCATTCCGCGCAGAGGTGGACCTTGGTGACCTTGTCGTTCACCACCTGCGTGAGGTGCAGTGTGGCGGGCTTGTCACAACGGTCGCACTTCATGGCCGCGGAATTGGCGTGCCATGTTCCCGGACATACTTCTTGAATTGAGCCTGGATCCGCTGGGTCAGGGGTCCCGGGGCGCCATTGCCCACATCGCGGCGGTCCACATTGGTGACAGCGATGACCTCGGCCGCCGTGCCCGTGAGGAACATCTCGTCGGCCGTGAAGAGGTCGTAGCGCTGCAACACCTCCTCGCGCACGGGAATGCCCAGCTCCCCGGCCAGACGGGTGACCACCCGCCGCGTAATGCCGTCCAGCGCCCCGCACCAGACGGGGGGCGTCCGCAACACCCCGTTTTTCACCACGAAAATATTATCGCCGGAGGCCTCGGCCACCTGTCCCTGGGGGTTGAGCATGATGCATTCGAGCACGCCGGAGTTGATGGCCTCGATCTTGGCCATCACGTTGTTCAAGTAGTTCAGGCTCTTGATGCGCGGATTGATGGCCTCAGGATGGTTCCGGAGAGTCCCCACCGTGACCACCTTCATGCCCGTCTCGTAGAGCTCTTCCGGGTACAGCTGGATCCCGGCCGCGATGATGATCACCTCCGGCTTCTTGCAGAGATAGGGATTCAGCCCCAGCGTCCCCACCCCCCGGGTCACCACCAAGCGGATATAGCCATTCTCGATCCCGTTGGCCGCACAGGTCGCCAACACCGCCGAGGCCATTTCCTCCTTGGTGAGGTTGATCGACAGCGCGATCGCCTTGGCCGAGTCATAGAGCCGGTCCACATGTTCCTCCAGCAGAAAGACCTTCCCATGGTAGGCGCGGATCCCCTCGAAGACCCCGTCGCCATACAGCAGTCCGTGGTCAAACACCGACACCTTGGCATCGGCCTCGTCAACAAGTTGTCCGCTCAGGTAGATCTTCATGCGTGTTCCGAAAAAGGGTTGATGGAAGGCATTCCTTAACCGACAAAAGGCCGCAATCAAGCCGATTCACCAAAACGGCGACGGCGCCGGAGCTCGGCGGCGAGAATCGCATCGATCAGGCCGTCCGGTGCCAAGCGGCTCAGAAGGGCCCCGAGGTAGGCGGGGAGTGTGACCTTGTAGCGCCGACGCGGGCGGCGGGCGGTCAAGGCATGGTCGATGGCCCGAGCCACGGCTTCGGGCGGGAGGGAAAAGGGTTTTCGGGGCCCCTCGGCCTGACGGAGCGAAAGCTCGCGGGCGTACAGTGCGGCGAAGCGCGAGTCCGTTGCGCGCAGCGCCTGCCCCGTCGCCGCCAGCGCGTTGCGCGAGAACGCCGTCACAATCGGTCCCGGCTCCACCAGGCTCACCCACACGCCGGTGCCCGACAGTTCGACGCGCTGCGCGTCCGCCAGGGCCTCCACCGCGAACTTGCTTGCCGAGTAGAGCCCGAGGAAAGGCAAGGCCACACGCCCCACCACACTGGATACCTGCACAATCCTGCCCCGTCCCGCCTGGAGCATGACCGGCAGCAGCGCGTTGGTGAGTTCCTGAAGCCCAAAGACATTCACCTCGAACTGGGCGCGCATCTCGGCCCGCGAAAGGTCCTCCAGTGCGCCCGGCTGGCCATAGCCGGCGTTGTTCACCAGTCCATCGACCCGCCCTCCTCCGCGGAGCAGCAGCTCATCCACCGCTGCCCGGATCGAAGCGCTGTCGGCGACGTCCAGATGAAGGGCCTCGAAACCCTCTGCGCGGAGGCCGGCCAGATCGGCTTCTTTGCGGGCGGCCGCGAAAACCCGCCAGCCCTTTTCCTTCATCCAGTGAGCCGTGGCCCGTCCAATTCCGCTGGAGGTACCGGTGACGAGGACAAGGGGGGGGGCAGAAGGAGAAAGAGGCGGCATGGCGTGAGGGGAATGGGTTGGGGAGTCCGGGTCACCTCCCTTTATCCTTTATCTTGCCGCGGGATGCAATACAACAAGCCCATGAACGCCACGTCTTCGCACCGGGCCCCCGCACGCCCCCTCTGGCTCTCCCTTTCGGCCATCCTCCTCTTCGCCCCCGCCGTCGCCACCCTCGAACACACCCGGACCGCCCCGCCCCTTTTCGCCTTCATGTCCGCCGGCTTGGCCCTCGGTCTCGCCGGTACCTGGAGTGGATTTTCCCGCCTCCGCACACGCCCTGCTGGCAAAGCTTATGGTTTCGCCGTCGGTGGCGGCATCGCGGGCCTCTTCGCCCTGCTCTTCTGGGGCATCATGGTTCCCCTCCTCCTCCTCTTCGCCCTTCCCGCCCGCCAACTCGAACCCAACGATCCCGACGTCGCCGAAGCCCAACGACAAATGCGCGTTATTGTCCGGCAGGTGAAATCTTTCCACCGCGAACTCGGCCGCATGCCCGTCAAGGTGGAGGAACTCGTCGAAAAAGACTATCTCCAAGCCCGTGTGCTTTACGATCCCCGCGACCGCATGCGGGACACCCCCAGTTTCCGCCTCCTGCTCCGGGAAATGCCCCCCGAGGACCAATGGCACCATACCCCCCTCCTCGAAAGCCGCTTTCCCGACCGCTACGGACGCCGACTTCTCGCTTTTCCCGACGAAAGTTTCCAGGAAATCGATCCCACATCGCCCAGCGCTCTCTGAGAAACACCGTGCGGTTCTTGAAAGCCTTCCGTCGGAAGGAAACCGGAAAAGGGGGTGGAAGGGGGGAGAGCATCACCGCGTCCGATCCACCCGGTGGCGAAAACCGCCGCACAGGATCAGCCGCCCAAAGATCAGGGAGTCGGCGTGGCGGTCGGGGTCGCCCCGGGAACGGGCGTGGGCGTGGCGGCGGCCGATCCGGCAACCGTGGCGGTGGCGGAGACGTTGGCCGTGAGGCCCGGCTCCACCCAAAGGCCGCCGAGGGTTGCCGTCGTTCCTTCCACATGAATGTTTCCGGTGATGACGACCTCCACTCCCGTCGTGGTGCGCCCGTTTAGCGTCACCGTTGCCGATGCCCCCTCTTCATTCTGGATGCGCCCAGTCCAGCGAGTGCCTTCGTTGTCCACCGCGAACAACTGATCTCCCGACTGGGTGAGCGACAGTCGGGTGACACGGGCCCCGCTCTGGCGCTCGGGAATCCCCGACCCGTTCACGTAGGTTCCGGAAAGCCGGATCGACACCGCGCGAACGACCTCGTCGCCCCCGCTGATGTCACAGGCGGCACCCAAAAGCACCAGACCCGCGGCAAGAGCGGAAAGCAGGGAAAACCCGAGCGGAGCATGGGCCCGTTTCATTCTCCGCCCGCCGCTCAGGGCTTCGTGATGTCCAGCAGCTCGACTTCGAAATCGAGCACCTGGTTGGGGCCGATGGCGGGGGGAGCGTTCTCGCCGTACGCCATCTGCGCGGGGATCCAGAAGCGGTATTTGGCACCGGGGGACATCAGCTGCAAGCCTTCGGTCCACCCTGGGATGACCCCATTGAGGGGGAACTCGACGGGTTCGCCCCGCTCAACCGAGCTGTCAAACGTGTTGCCGTTGAGCAGCCGCCCAACGTAATGAACCCTGACCGAGGAGGTGGCCGAGGGTTTAGCCCCCTCGCCTTCCTTCAACACTTGGTATTGCAGGCCGGAAAGCGTGGTCACCACCCCCTCCTTCGCCGCGTTCTGTTTGAGGAACTCCTCGCCGACCTTCCGGTTGGCCTCGGACAACTCGCGGATCTCCGCTTGACGGGCCTCCTGCTGACGCTGGGCTTCCTGCTGCTTGGCCATCGCGAAGGCCTGAAGCTGCTCCATCGCCGCCTGCATTTCCGCATCGGGATAGGCAGGCTGCGCGCCGCGGCCGCCGTCCTGGATCCCCTTGAGCACCTCGGAGGGATTAAAACCGATGGGGTCCCTGCGCATCCGGATCGCCATCTGGTGCCCCTCCGCGTAGCTCATGGCGTCCGCCATTTCCTGCTGCGCGCCGTCGGCGAACCCTTTGAGGAACATTTCCTTGTTCATGCCATTGGTGGCGGCTTGGACTTGGCGGCCCACATTCAGGCCCATGGCGTAACTGGCTTTATTCATGGTTTCGGGGGGAAGCGGTTCTTGGGCGGAGAGGGAAACTGCGACCGTCAGGGCGGCGATCACCGCGGGAATTCGGGAATGCATTCGGATATGGCTCCTTGAAGGGTTGAGGTAGGGAATCGTGTCGGGGCGAAGAGGATTTGTCGATCCAATTCCCGGAAAAAAGGGGGAACTCATTCGCGGGAGAGGATTTCGACGAGGTTCTGGTTGGCGGCGCGGATCGCGGGGTAGGCGCCGAAGGCCAGGCCGGTGCAGAAGGAGGCGCCGAAGGCGGTGAGCATGATGCCAGGGGAGAAGACGACAGGGAAGGCGAGTGGGGAGGACGCGAGGGTGACCCCGCCCATCGCGAGGAGAACGCCCGCCATCCCGCCCGCCATGCTGATGAGGACGGCCTCGACCAGGAACTGGCGGCGGATGTCCTCGCGACGGGCCCCCACCGCACGGCGGATACCGATCTCCTTGAGCCGCTCGGTCACCGAGGCCAGCATAATGTTCATGATGCCGATGCCACCGACCACCAGGGAGATCGCGCTGATGCTCAGGGAGAGCACATCGAGAACTTTCTGGGATTCCTGCTTGGACTTGAGGAGGTCGAGGGGGATGACGAGATCGTAGTCCTCCACGCCGCGGTGGCGGGCATCCAGCAGGCGGCGGACCGCCGTGCCGGCCGTAGCCAGCTGCTCCTCCTCGCGCAATTGCAGGTGGATTTCGTCGACCTCGCTGCGCAATGGCAGGTGCGTAAAGCGGTTCAAGGCCGTGTCCAGCGGTATGAGCACCTCGAAGTTCGCATCGTTCACCCCCGCAGCCTCCAGCTCGGTTGTGTCCAGATGCCGGTTCTCTAAAACCCCAATGATTCGGAAGGGCTGCCCTCCGACCAACAGGGGGAGATTCGCCAGCTCCCCGGCCTCCATCCCAGGGGGGGGAAGCCCCGCACCCAGCACCGCGACACGCTCCCGGCGCAGCGAATGCCCCGCATCCAGAGGCCTCCCCGCCGCCAGCCGCAGATTGTTCACCCGCAGATAGTCGCCGTCAACGGCCCTCACCCGCGCCCCTTTCCGCGGCTCGCGCCCAATCTCAACCTCGACCGCCAGGTCGCGCACCACGGCGTGGGCCTGAATTTCGGGGACCCGCTCCCGCAACACCTCGGCGTCCTCACGCCCAAGCCCCTGCGACCCCCTTGCCCGCGCTTCGTAGAGCGAGGCGTCCTCCAGGCGGCGGTCCACCACGCGCACGAGGTTCGCACCCAGGGCCCGAATCTGGTCGGCCTGCTTTTTCTTGCTGCCGAGCGAGAACGAGGACATGGCGATGACCGAGGCCACGCCAATGATGACCCCCAGCATAGTCAGCGAGGAGCGCAGCTTGTGGGCGAATAGCCCCTCGCGCACGCCGATGCGCACCATGTCACCGAAAGCGAGCCGTCCCTCCCGCGCGGGTGGGGGGCGGGGCAGTTCGGCGTCCGGCTCGGGCAGCCGCCGCCGGTCCTCGATGATGCGGCCATCGCGGAGGGTGATCAGTCGGTGGGCGTGTTCGGCGACCTTCGGATCGTGGGTGACCAGCAGGATCGTGTGCCCACGGGCATTGAGCTCGTCGAGCAGCCCGAGGATCTCCCGCCCGGTCCGGGAATCCAGCGCCCCCGTCGGTTCGTCCGCAAACAGCACCTCCGGTCCGGCGATCAGCGCCCGGGCGATCGCCACGCGCTGGCACTGCCCCCCCGAAAGCTCGTTCGGCCGGTGCCCCAGCCGTTCGGCGAGGCCGACACGCCCGGCCATCGCGGCCGCCAGCCGGAGGCGTTCGGCGCGGGCGAGCCCCGCGTACGCCAGGGGCAGGGCGATGTTCTCCAGCACACTCAGGTTGGGCAACAGGTTGAACTGTTGGAAGACAAACCCGATCCGGCGGTTGCGGATCGCGGACAACCGCGAATCGCTCGCCATGGAAATATCCTCCCCCGCGAGCCTGTAGGTGCCCGTGCTGAGGCGGTCGAGACAGCCCAGCATGTGCATAAGGGTCGATTTGCCACTGCCGGAGGAGCCCACAATCGCGACAAAGTCCCCGCGCGCGATGTCGAGGTCCACGCCATCGAGGGCATGCACCGCGTGACCACCCATCGGATAAGTCTTCCGCGCCCCTCTCAAATGAATCAGGGGGGGGGTGGTCACGGCGTTTCCTCCCCGGTCAACAGGCGGACGGAAGCCGTCATGCCCGGCAGGGCGGCCACGCCAGGCAGGGGGACCTCCAGCTCCACCAGGAAAAACGCCTGGCCCGCTGGTGGTGCCTGGCGGTGGATGGGCGAGAGGTCACTGCGGTCCTGTCCGAGCGCGCTGACGCGCAGGACATGGCCCACCCACTCCCGCTCGGGGAAAGCATTGACGCGGACCCGGGCCGACTGGCCGACGCGGACCTGCGCCAGGTCGCTCTCGTGCACCAGGACGCGCAGGAGCAGGTCCGAGGGATCGACAAGTTCGCCGAGAGTGTTCGCGGTCCAGACCCGCTGACCCGCGCCCAACGTCTGCCAGGTGCGCGCGCCCCAGTCGAACCGCCGAAGCAGCCGGATCACCCCGGCGGCCGGTGCCACCACCCTCGCGCGGGCACTCTCCGCCCGCAGGCGGTCGAGATCCTCGCGGATATGGAGGATTTCCAGTTCTAACGCCTCGATGGCCAGGGCCTGCCTCGTTTTTTCCCGTTCGTGGCGGAGGCGGCTCCGCTGGACAATCTCAGTTGCGCGTGCGAGGGCGGTCTCAAGGGTGACCCGTTCTTCATCCGCCAGGGGCGCCAGGGCGAGGGAGCGCTGGGTCTGCCGCTCCGCGAGCGACGTGACGGCGGATTCCAGGTCGCGCAGGGGGAGATCGAGCGACGAGGGGGGAGCGAACCCCTTCTCCACAAGGTCGCGTTGTCTTTCCAGGCGCTCCTGGCGGTCTTCGAGGTCCAGGCGGGCCAGCTCGATGTCGATCTCCAGCAGGCGACGCTCCTCCCGTCCCAGGCCGGCCACCCGTTGGGAGAGCTCGAGGGCGGCGTGCACACGCTCCGCCTCCTCGCGACGCCGGGTGAATTCATACGTCTCGACCAGCAGATCCCATTCTGAGCGGGCCGTCTCGAGCTCCTCCTCCTTTTGGCCGAGGGTTTCCTCCTGCGACTCGATGCGCGAGAGCGTCTCCTCATCGTCGATGCGGAACAGAAGGTCGCCGGCCACGACCCGGGTCCCGTCGGCCACGGCTTCGGCGAGGTTGCCCTGCAAAGGACAGAGGATGCTATGCAGAACCCTTGGCTCCAGCACCCCGGTCTCGAGCAACCCCTCCCCACCCGGAAAAACGGATGGGGGGGAAGGCGGCGGAGCAGGGCGCCTCGTGCAGGACCAGACCGAAAGGAGCAGGCAAATGATCGAGAAAAAGCGGAGGGCACTCATGTCATTTTGCAAAGGGGAAGACGACATGGGCGATGGCGCCGGGTTTGAGGGAGCTCCCCGGGGGGAGATCGTCGACGAGCACCTCGACGCGGAGAACCTGCTCATGGGGAGGTTCGCGGTTGGCATAAGGGCTGGCACGCAGGGCTGAGGGCTCGGCGGGTTCCAGAAGGACATGCAGGCGGCTGATGGTTCCGGGCCAGGCGCGGTTGCCCTCGCTGGGCACGCGGAGCCGCACCGGCATGCCCTCCCGCAGGCGGCTCACGTAGCGCTCCGGCACGGAAATGACCACCTTCAGCCGCCGGGCGTCCGATACCCCCAATACCCGGGTCCCGCTCCAGACCCCCACACCCGCTCTGACCTTGCTCTGCCCCACCCCGTCCCAAATCGTCTCGTACTTGAGCAAACCCGGCACGGGGGCGGTGAGCACCAGGGAATCCATCTCCTCGCGTGCACGCCGAAGCTGCTCGGCACGCCAGCGTTCGTTCCGCCGCCGCCCCCGGAGCCTGGACTCCCCCCAGGCCACCGATCGCCGCACGCGGGCACGGACATCCGCAAGAGCGGCCTCGCCCCGGAGCACCGCCAGGCGCGCTTGGCTGCGACGGACGGCATCGGGCCCCTGCTCCGCCAGGGTCAGCCGCAATGCGGCCGCCTCCGCCGTCAACTCCCGTCGAAACAACTCCCGTTCCCGGCGCCGAAGCTCCGCCGGGGCGATCCAATCGGGATGGGCACGGGCGCGTTCCAGCTCCCGCCGCCCCGCCTCGGCCTGGAGGCGGGTGGTCTCCACATCCAACCGGGCCTGCTGGCGCGCCGAGGCGCCGGCCGCCGTCTCCACGAGGCGACTCTCGAGGCGCAAGATTTCCAGCTCGGTCTCCGCGACCTCGGTGCGGAACGCGGCGTCAAGCCGGCGCAGGCGCAAATCCTCCTCGGCCGCCTCCCGCTCCTCGAGTCCGCGCTTCGCTCCCCGCTCCGCATCGCGGAGGCGGTTTCGCACCGTGTCGCTGTCCAGCTCTCCGATGCGTTCTCCAGCCTCCATCCAACTGTTCTCCGGATGCAACCACGTGAACTTAATGTCCCAGGCCCGGATCCTGGGGACACGCACCTCTACATTCTCCACCGGCATCAACTCCCCCGAAGCCGTGAACCGGTCCATCTCCTCCTCCGTTGCCACCATCGTGTGGCCATTCGCCGGCCACGTCCCCTCCGGGGTGATCGAGGACAAAGGGGGACAGGGAGCCTCCAGGACGAACTGCGCGCCAATGGCCATACCATCGACCTCCTGGTAGAGGCCATCGACCGAGAGATGAGCCTTCCCCTCCCGGAACCGCACCCAGTCCAGGGGGACGGCCGGCCCGGGCCTCGGTTCGGAGGCGGCAAGAACCGCCTCGCCGTAGGCTCCGAAGACCAGATCAGACGGGGACTCGTCCAAGGTCAGCACCACCTCGACCCACTTCACCCCGGAGGCCTGGACCCCCTCCCCCTCCAGGGCGTCGGCGGAATAGGGCGCCAGCGACGCCACGCGCCCGAGGAGCACGCGTTCCGGATCGGGATTCATCCGCACCCGAACAGGATCCCCCTCCCGGAAAAGGGTCCGGAACTGCTCGGGCATGTGGCCGCGGAGGGCCAGGCTTTCCCGCAGGGGGATCTCCGCCAACACGACCCCCTTTCCCGGCTGGCCACCCGTCGCCAATGCACGCTTGAAGGCCGGCGAATAGAGCAGCACACCCGTGCGCGGGGCGCGCAGCTCCGCGTGCCCCAGCTCTTCCAGCGCCTCGCCCCTTTCCGCCTCCAACGAGTCCATCTCCCTCTTTCGCGCGGCGCGTTCGATCCGTTCCAGCTCCGCCTTCGAATCAATCTCCCCCCCCAGCTTCTCGATCTCACGGTCCAGGTTCAACATCCGCAGCTCCAACACCCTCACCTCGTCCGGATGCGCCGGCTGCCGGGCCGTCTCCACCAGCTCCCCCGCATGGCGCGCCCGGGCGGCCTGCAAGGCGTGCGCCAGCTCCGCCTCCTCGAGGGCCACCGGGGAAAGCAGCTCCTTGGCTCGCCGCTCACGCGCGAGACGCAGCTCCTCCGCTGCCGCGGCCTCGTTCCGCAAGGCCACCTCAAGTCGGCCCTCGGCCAGCGACACCTCCTCTGGCCTCGGGAGCGACCGCATCCAGGCGAGCCGGGCCTCGAGGACCCGTTTCGAATCCAGCTTCGCCTCGCGCGCATCGCGCAGCGCGATGGTCTGGTCCTCAATCTCCCCGAGCTGGCGGCGCTCGCGCACCTGGGCTTCTTCGATGCGGTTCTCGGCCGAAACCCTCCGGCCCTCCGGCCCTTCCATATCGATCCGGAAGATCACCTCCCCCTCCTGCACACGGGTTCCCTCAGCCACCCTGTCCAAAAACACGGCGGAGCGGACGGGATTCTCGACACGAACCGTCTCCCGTGCGAACGCACGGACCCGCAGGCGGAGCTCCGGCACAGGGGCGGAAGAATCCGCTCCCAGAAACCCGCCCAGGCCAAGCCAGAGGGGCCACCAACCAATCCGAAATCGACACATGCGCCCTCTATGCCATCCCCAGGGGCAAAAAACAAGACTCCCCTCATCCCGAAAATGCCACAGGCTGTGGCCTCTTCCCGCTTGCCATTGGAAAAGGAATACGCCAAAGAGCGCCTGCCCCCCCCACACACAACGAGGAAACCCCATGAAACGGCTCCTGCTCTGCCTGATCCCCCTCCTGCTCCTTCTCGGCGGCTGCGAAAGCGGCGGAGGGGACGGCACTTCCGGCCCCATCACCCTGCTCGCCCTCGGCGACAGCATCACCGGAGACGTCAACTATCCCGGGGTCCCCCCCTGGCCCTCCCTCCTCCAGGACATGCGGCCCGAGTGGTCCGTCATCAACGCGGGCGAAGGCAGTGAACGCTCCTCCGGTGGGCGCGCCAAAATCGGAAGGCTCCTGTCCCGCCACACCCCGGACACCGTCGTCCTCCTCTACGGCTCCGTCAACGCCATCCACAACGACACGGCTTCTTATGAAAGCGACCTGCGCTCGATGATCGCTTCCGCCCGCGGTGCCGGCGCCCGCGTCCTGCTCTGCACCGTGCCCCCCGTCACCGGCGTCCGTATCGGCCTCGCCTCCTCGATCGACCGTATCAACGACACCGTGCGCACCGTCGCGTCCTCGGAGGAAGGAGTGGTGTTGATCGACCTTTTCCGGGAATTCGGCGCCGGGTCAGACCGCTTTCCCGACGGCCTGCACCCTGACTTGGACGGGCAGCGCATCATCGCCGTGGCCGTCCGCGAGAAGGCCTGAGGGCGGGGAACCGCTCAGGACTCGCCGCTTTCGAGGCTGCGGGAAGGGGCCGGAGCTTCGAGGAAGGAGGTGATCTCCCGCAGGGTTCCAAAACGGAGAAGCCGGCGGGCGTGGCGGCGGGCTTCCTCAGTGTGCAAGCCCTGGACATAGGCCTGGATGCGCGGAATCTGCTGGGGATCGATACTGACCTTGCGGATGCCAATGCCGATCAGGAACTTGAGCATCTCGGGGTTCAGGGCCATGTCTCCGCAGACGGACACGTCCACATCGCCATTGATCGCCGCATTCACAATCCGGTACACCGCGCGCAGGACCGCCGGATGGTGGCAGACGTACATGTTGCTCACCGACTCGTTTGTGCGGTCAACCGCCAGCAGATACTGGATCAAGTCGTTGGTGCCAATGCTGAAGAAATCCGCAACCTGCGCCAGTTCGTCGATGATCTCCACCGCCGCCGGCAACTCCACCATGAGCCCCACCTTCGGACTGTCATTGTGGGGCATGCCCTCGGCCTTGAGCTCCTGCGAGCACTGGCGCAACACGTCCCGGGCCGCCAGGAAGTCGTCCACCGATGAAATAAAGGGAAACATGATCCGCAGGGGCCTGTCCCTCCCCGCTCGCAACATCGCCCGCAACTGCTGCTTAAAAATCGGCAGGTTCTTGAGCGAAAACCGGATGGCGCGCAGGCCCAGGAAGGGGTTGGCCTCGTCCAGGTGCTCATGGTAGGGCAACTTCTTGTCCCCGCCCACATCGAGGGTGCGCAGCGTCACTTCCTTGCCCGGCATTCCGTGCAGGATTTTCTCGTAGATCAACCGCTGGGCCTCCTCGCTGGGGAACTCATCGCGCACAATGAACGGAAACTCGCTGCGGTAGAGGCCGACTCCCTCGGCCTGGTTCTCCCGCGCGAATTCCAGGTCGCTCAACAGGTTCACGTTGCAGTGAATGGTGATCTTGGTGCCGTCGCGCGTGTACGTCTCCGGCTGGACCTGCGCCTTCTCCACGACCTTCCGGTGAATGATCGCGTCGTATTGTTTCAGCACCTCCGGCGACGGGTCGACGAACAGGGTGCCTTGGTTCGCGTCGATGATGACCAACGTCCCATCGTCGATGTCCAGCACCGCGGGATTTTCGACGAACACCATAGGCACACGGAGGGATCGGGCCAGGATGCTGATGTGAGCCGTCACACCCCCTTGGACGATGACGATGCCCTCGACCTTCTGCGCGGCGAACTTCAGTACATCGGAGGGGACGAGCTCCTTCGCCACGAGGATCTGTCCGGCATAGTCCCCCTCGTCCTCGCCGTGCTGCTGGAGGTTCCTGAGGAGACGATGGCCCAGATCCTTGACGTCGAGAACCTTCTCGCGGAGCCTCGGGTTCTTGCTGCTGGAAAAGAGGTGAATGTAGTCGTTGACGACGCTGGTCACAGCCCTGTCCGCGGGGGTACCCTTGCGGATCAAATCCGCCATCGCCCCGCTGAAGGACTCGTCCTTGAGGATCAGCAGGTGGGCATTGAAGATGAGGGAGGCGACGTCGCCCAGCCGCTCGTCCATCTGCTTCTGCAGCTCCGTCAGCTGGGCCTCCGACTCCCTGAGGGCCAGCTCGAAATCCTCCAGACGTTGCGGGGCTTCGCCTTCTTCGAGGTCGGCGGGGATGAGAACGTCGTACCCATGCCCGTCGATGAGCACGGCAGCCCCCTTCACCACGCCACCGGATGCGGAGGTGCCCTTGAGGAACGAAGGAACCGCGGGAGCCTCCGGGGGCGGTGGGGGTGCCAGCTGCCGCTCCGCCTCGTGGAGGCTCATCAGCAGTTTGGCGTTTTCAATGACCACCGCCAACTGGGACGCAATGGCTTTGAGAGCCTTGATATCGTTGTCGTGGAAGTAGTTGGGCTGCGGATCCTGCGTCACCAGAACCCCCACCCGCATCACCCCGCGGAGGAGGATAGGCACGGCGAGGAAGGCCTCATAGTTTTCCTCGTAAATCCCCTCGATGGGTTTGAAATTCGGGTTCTTGGAACCATGGCCTTCGCAAATGGGGCGTAGGTCCATCATGCAACTTCCCACGAGCCCTTCCCCTAGCTTCAGCTTCACGGAACCCACCGCCTCCGCCTTCAGCCCCTGCGTTGCCGCAAGCGTCAGGTTTTCGCTCCCCTCGTCGTACAGATAGATGCTGCACACCGCAGCGCGCATGTGGTAGGCCACGATGCTCACGGCCGACTGGAGGAAATCGGAAAGGCCATGGCTCTTCTCAAAGAGCCCCGCCAACTCGCTGATGTCGCAGATCAGATCTACCTTATCATATGCCATGTTTCTTCCTTACCACGCCATCGCGGCATTTACCAGCCTGAAGCCCCCGCGAGCAGGGGGATGGGTATGGCCCTCCGATGCTCGGAACCATCCCAGGCTTCGATCCCAACAGGCACGCCTATGTATCCTAAAACCGGGGATGGCAGGAATACAGATGGGACAAAATCCTTGAGCGAAAGGCCTTGCGCCAAACCCAGGAATACCCATGCGGTCTTTCGAGCGTTTCGAGCAAGGACTTGCGGCCAAAGGGATTGCCCAGGTGAACCCGATCCTATCCCGTTTTGGATTTATATTTTCTTCTTTCGGAGGAGTTTAACACGATGGCACCCCTCCCCACCGCAGTGTCCTGCGGAGCGACAGGTTACATAGGGCGCTAGTCCCCGAGAGCGCGGAGGTCTTCCTGGCGCTGGGCCTCGACGGCCCGAAGAGTATCGCGCGCTTGTTTGCCCGCTCGAATCTGGTTTCCACCGAGCAGCTCGGCCACGGCTCCGGAAGGCTGGGGAGGCTGCAGGGTTGCCGGGACGGACGGGACGGATTCCGGCTTTGGCTTGAGTTTCAACAACTCGGATTCGGGGTCGGGAGCCGGACGGAACGCCAGCAGCACAACGGCCACGGAGAGCAGCGCGAGAAGGATGCGGAGGGCGATCCTCATGGCCCTTCCACACGAAGGGGGGCATACACTGGAACCCCCGGAAGTTTGTCTCGTCCCTTCAAAAAGGCCAATTCGACCATGAAGGCGCAGGCAAGCACCTCCGCCCCCAAACGCCGGCAGAGGGCGACGGCCGCGGCGATCGTGCCCCCGGTGGCGAGCAGATCGTCCACCACCAGAACCCTGTCGCCCTTGCCCAAGGCATCGCGGTGGATTTCAAGGGTGGCCGAACCGTATTCCAAGTCGTAGGAGATGGAGTGGGTATGTGCGGGGAGTTTTCCCTCTTTCCGCACAAGCACAACGCCAGTTCCCAGCGCATAAGCCAAGGCGCCACCGATGACAAAACCGCGTGCGTCTACGGCGACGACGGCGGTGGGGGCGAGGGGGCGGTAGCGGGAGGCCACATGGTCAATGAATTCCCGGAAGGCGTCGGCATCCGCGCAGACCGGGGTGATATCTTTGAAGAGGATGCCGGGCTTGGGAAAGTCCGGCACGTCACGTATCAATTTTTCAAGTTGCAAAGGCTTCGGGGGGTGGGTGGCTTAGGCGGGGCTGATTGAAATCATCAAACAAACCCTTGAGCTTTTCAAGCGCGGATTTCTGGATCTGTCGGACGCGCTCGCGGGTGATCTCGAACCGTTCTCCGACCATTTCGAGGGTTTCGGGCTCGCGGCCGTCAAGGCCGTAGCGGTAGTTGAGGATCTTGAGCTCGCGTTCGTCGAGGTGATCCAGGAGGCTGCCGACACTGCGGCGGACTTGAAGGTCGTCGAGCACCTCGTAGCCAGTGCGGGCTTTTCCGTCGGAGATGATTTCCCCGAACGTTGCCCCGTCGTCCTCGCCCAGCGGGGCGTCGAGGGAAGAGGGATTGACCGACATGGCCTTCCAGTGGGCGACCTGCCCCGGCTTGACGCCCATGTGCTCGGCGATCAATACGTTGCTCGGCTCCCGTCCGTAGCGTTCCACGTGTTCGTGGATAAACTTCCGCATCCGGGTCAACTTCTCCAGGAGATGCGAGGGCAAACGGATCGTCTTGCTCTGGTTCGTCAGGGCACGTTTGATCGACTGCTTGATCCACCAAGCTCCGTAGGTGCTCATCTTCCCACCTTTTTCGGGGTCAAACCGCCTCACGGCCTTCATCAGCCCCATGTTGCCCTCCGCAATCAAGTCCATCAAGGGAACCCCAAGCCCGGCGTAGTTCCTCGCAATTTTCACCACCAGCCGGAGGTTGGCACGCACCATCTGGTCGATCGCTTCCGGGTCTCCCTGCTTGATCCGCTCCGCCAACACATTCTCCTCCTCCCGCGTCAAAAGCGGTTCCTTTGCGATGCTCCTCAAATACGCTCGAAAGGTGCTGTCGTTCTCACTCATGTTGTTCCTCACTGGTTGCAGGTTCATACATAGGTTCGTCCTCACAACGTCAGGCTTACATATAGGTTCCGAATATTTTTAAGTAAAGTGGTATTTTCAGGAAATTCCGAAAAACAAAAACAGAAAGGGGGAACCACGATAGAATGCGGCAGGTCCCTTCAAACAGGAAGGGCCTCTTTCAGGGGCATCGCGTTCCGGGGAGAATCAACACATCCGCAGGATCGCCTCCTTCACTCCCCAACCCAATGGTGCTCCACCGTTCCAGGACCTATGTGTGTTGCAAGCGTTTTTAGATCAAGGTTTTGCAGTAAAAATGGTTTCCGCATCCCCAGATTCATTTACGTTTTCAGGTTAAAGGAGTGCGGGTCACCATGGATCAGGTTCCAGATAGCCTCGGGATCCTCGGCGTACTGGAAGAGGTCCAGATCCTCAGGGCTGATGACCCCCTCCTCGACCAAGGCGGGGAAATGGATCACGCGCTCCCAGAAGGTGCGGCCGACAAGGATGACGGGAGTGGGTTCCACCTTGTGCGTCTGGATGAGCGTGAGGGTCTCGAAAAGCTCGTCGAGCGTGCCGAAACCGCCGGGAAAAGCGACCAAGGCACGGGCCCGCATCAGGAAATGCATCTTCCGGAGGGCAAAATAACGAAAATTAAAACACAACTCCGGGGAGACATACGGATTGGGGGCCTGTTCAAAAGGAAGCACGATGTTCAGGCCAATGGATTTGGCGCCGACATCGTGGGCGCCGCGGTTTCCGGCCTCCATGATGCCCGGCCCCCCTCCGGTCACCACCACGTAGTCACACTGCCCATCCACCTGGCAGCGGGAGGAGACCATCCGAGCGAAGTCACGCGCCACCTGGTAATAGCGGGAGTGCTCCATGCGTTTCTCGGCCCGGAGCAAGGCACGCGTGGCCACGGGGTCGCCGGGATTCGCGGCGACGGCGGCACGAGCGGCCCTGAGCTCCGGCTCCGCGACTTCAGGCGATGGGGTGCGGGCACTGCCGAAGACGACGATGGTGGAATGAACGCCCTGCTCCATCTGCGCCAATTCCGGCTTCATCAACTCCAATTGAAGCCTCAGGGGGCGGAGCTCCGGACGCTCCATCAAGTCCGTGTCCCGGAAAGCCAGTCGGTAGGCCGGTGCGCGCAACAACTCTTCGGTCAACTCTTCAGGATTCATGGGTTCTCCTTTTTAAACCCGTACGGGCCTTCCCACGCTTTGTCAACCCACCGTCCCAAACGCCCCGACACTTCCGCGAGCCCGGAATTGACATTTCGGGGCGAAAACTGGAAAGAGTGGTCCCATGGCCTCCCTCCTGATCGAACCCTTCTCAGGCATATCCGGCGATATGTTCCTCGCGGCACTCGCGAGCCTTCTACATGCGGAGGATGACCTGCGCGGACTTCCCGCACAGCTGGGCCTCGATCACTGCGAGATCCGCTTCCAGGACGTGACCCGCGGCAGCCTCCGCTGTCGCCGCGCCCAGGTCCTGGTGGGCGGACACGCGCCGGAGGAACCTCACTCCCACGAGGGGGGGCACGGGCACACCCACGACCACCGGGCCTACCGCGACATTGTCCACCTCCTCCGGGACCACGCGGAACTCCCCGAGGGAGCCCGCATGCTGGCCCTCCGGTTTTTTCAACTGCTGGGCGAGGCCGAGGCGGAAATGCATGGCATTCCGCTGGATGAAGTCCATTTCCACGAAGTCGGCGCGGAGGATTCCCTGCTCGACCTTGTCGGTGCTGCGCTCCTGCTCGACCGACTCCGTCCCGGGGGGGTGGCCTGCACGCCGGTGTGCGTGGGCTCCGGCTTCGTCCAGACGGCCCATGGGCGCCTCCCGGTGCCCGCACCGGCCACGCAACGCCTCCTGGCGGGCATGCCCCAGTTCCCGGGGGAACTGCCCCTTGAAATGACCACCCCCACCGGGGCCGTGCTTCTGCGCGCCCTGGACCCCGACTTCTCCCCCGCCACCCGTGTCCTCCACGCCTCCGCGTTCGGCGCCGGCACGCGCGACACCCCCACGCAGCCGAACGCCCTTCGTCTCAGCCTGTTCGATCCGGCCGACGATACCGCCGCCCGTCCGGTCACCCTCCTCCAGACGCACCTGGACAACGTGTCCGGCGAATACCTGGGGGCCGACCTGATCGCCGACCTGCTTGCGGACGGTGCGCTCGACGCCTGGATCTCCGCGATTCTGATGAAGAAGGGCCGGCCTGGACATAAGCTCGAGGTTCTCTGCCGCCCGGCCGACGCGGAGCGTCTGACCCAGCGCATCCTCCGCGAGCTGCCCACCCTTGGCGTGCGGCGTTTCCAAGGCAGCCGTTCCGAGCTGGATCGTTCATCCGGCAGCCTCCCGAGTCCGCTGGGCCCGCTCGCGGCAAAATGCCACCACCTACCCGACGGGACCCGTCGCCTCCTGCCGGAATACGAGGGAGTGCGCGCCGCTGCACGGGCCGCCGGGCTCGCCCCGGAATCTCTCTACCGCCGCACCTCCACCGCAGACGAGTAACCCCGACGAAACCGCAACGCCCTCGTGGGCGATCAGCGCTGGCCACGCCTGCGGGGACGGGGCGTGGCGGTAGGCGCGGGATGGCTCCATCGGTCGCCCCCGGGTCCGGTAACCGTTCGCAGGAGAATTTTCACATTGGCAAAGGGAGTGTCCACCTCGGCCTTGGTGAGAATGCGCCGCGGATCGGTGGAGACCCAGAGCTCCATCTCGCCTTTGCGGTTGAAAACGCCTTCGAAGGAGGCCTTGGGGGCAAGTTTCATGCTGGCGACTTTTCCGTGTTCCTTGAGGTGGATGTCCTCTGTGCCGAGGCTTTTCACGGTGAGGTCGTAGAGCTTATCGTCGGAGAGGACTTCGAAGGCGTGGACGCGGTTCGGGGCGAAAGGAGTTTCGCGCATGAAATACATGAACGAGACGAGGTCCCGGGTGTTTTCTCGGATCTCGAGGTCCTTGACACGCTCCTTGCCGTTCTTGATCCCGCGGAAGGAGGCGCGCAGGTTGTCCCAGTCGAAGAGGGTGGTTTCTTTGCGCGTGTGTCGGCCTTCGCTCAGGTCGAGGCGGAACGAGAGGGGGCGCTTGGAATGAGGGTCCACGAGGGTCTCGACCACGTCATCGACGGGGTAGAGTTTCTCGAGGACATTGTTCGTGCGGGTGCGGAAACGGATGAGGAGAAGCCAACGGCCTCCGGATTCGTCCCAATGCCAGGAAGTACTGGCACGACTCTCCCCGACGCCGATCCAGCCCCAATAGATGTCGTACACGAGGGTCTCCCCGACCGGGAAGGGAAAGTCGACCTCCGGGTGGGGGGGGCGGGCCGGGGAGGAGGAAAGGGATGCACAAAGAGTGGATCCGAAGACCATCAGAACGAGAGCCAGGAAGAGGGCCCGCATCAGGCGGCCCTTCCTCGGGACATATAACAAAGGCGGATGACGAAAAGGCGGAGAACCTCGAACTGCGGCAGGGGGCTCCGGAACATCTGGTGGTAGGTGTCAGCGGACAGACGAACCATCGCGTCGAGTTGGGCCACGCTGAACTGTTGGGACTGCCGCGCGAGCTGGGCCTGGCGCCAGGGGCTCCTGGTCTTCTCACCCGTGAGTAGGGCGAACTCGCGTTCGGCCTCGGCGTCGCGGTACTTCAGCCCGCTTCCGCCAAAAGCCACCGCGCCCTGGTCCAGCAGCGCCCCGAGGAAGGCCATCTCGCGCAGGGTGTTGTGGAGAATCGCGATCAGCATCACATAGGTCGGCCCCTGCTGCTCCATCTGCTGGAGGATCCGGAGCGCCATCGGCAGGTCTCTCCGCGTGATCGCCTCCCCGATGAGGTACACCTGCGTCTCCGCCAGCGCCCCCACCATCATCTCCACATCCGCCCGGTTCAGGGTCCTCCGTTCCCCCAGGTACAGGTCAAGCTTTTCGACCTCCGAGAGCATGCGCCGGGTGTCGTTCTGGCATCGCGCCGCCACCTCCTGCAACGCCTCCTCCTCGCACCGGATTCCCGCCGCCTTGAACAGCTCCCGCAGGCGCGCCACGGATTCCGAGAGGACCGCCTTCTCGCCCCCCCCTTTGCTCGAGTGTTCCCGCACCTCCGCCACACCCGCGAGCGCCTTGAGGAAACGGGAGTTGGCCGGAAGCTTTCCCTGCACCGTCACCAACAGGAACTGCCCGGGCCCCAACCCCCTCCCCAGCGTCTCCTGGAACCGTTCCACCATCTCCTTCACGCTCTCCAACTGGAACAGCCTCCCCGCTAAAAAGCTGACCGATCGCAGCCAGGTCGAAGTGGAATCCCCGAACATCGACAACGTCTGCACCGCCCCCAAGGTCTCCCGGATCGCCTGCAATGCGGCGTCCGCCGTCTCCACATCCCCCCGGATGGTTGACAACAGGCCCTGGTCGCGTGCACCCGGGCAGCGCTCCTGCAGCACGTTCTTGGCGTCCTCCTCCACGAGGAACTCGTCATTGCCATGGATCAACACAATCGAGGGGGGGGATTTGTCCGGCATGGCCATAACCTAACTCCCCCACCGCAAAAGATCAACCCCCGCGCGCAACAGGCTTGTGCTTCAGCCTATTCGTTCCTCCATCCGCCGATTTCGTTCTCGAAGAGCTCGTCGGCGGCGATGGGGCCCCAAGTGCCGGGCGCGTAGAAGTGGAGGGGAATGCGGGCGTCGCGCTCGCGCCAGGCGTTGAGGATCGGGTCCATTACGCGCCAGGCGGCCTCGACCTCGTCGGAGCGGGTGAACAGGGTCGCATCCCCACGCATCACGTCCATCAAAAGGCGTTCATACGCCTCGGGGAGTGTCCCTTGGTAGTTCTCGGCGTAGTTGAAATCGAGGGCGGAATCCTCGACCACCATGTGCATGGAGGGTCGCTTGGTCGCGAAATGGAGGGAGATGCCCTCGTCGGGCTGGATACGGAAGGTGAGCACATTGGGGCGGGTCTCGGTGAGGTCGCAGATGTCTCCCTCGCATTCCACCGTCCGGAAGAGGCGCATGGGGGGCGTCTTGAACTGGACGGTGATGCTGGTTTGCTTGCGGGCCATGCGTTTGCCGGTGCGCAGGTACACCGGCACGCCCGCCCAGCGCCAGTTGTCGAGGTGGAATTTCGCCGCCACGAAGGTCTCCGTCCGGGAATTCCCGGGCACACGATCCTCGTTGACGTAGGCCGACACATTCCTTCCGTCGAGCTGCCCCGCCGCGTACTGCGCCCTGACCACGTGTTGCCGAACTTCGTCGACCCGCGGAATCCGCAGACTTTGCAACACTTTGACCTTCTCGTTCCGGATCGCATCCGACGAAAACCCGCTCGGCGGCTCCATGGTCACCAGCGTCAACAATTGGGTCAGGTGGTTCTGCATCATGTCCCGCAGCGCACCGGCCTTGTCAAAATATCCGCCACGTCCCGACTCCATGCCGACCGTCTCGCTCGCCGTGACCTGAATGTGGTCCACAAAGCGGTTGTTGAACACCGGCTCGAAGATCGTGTTCGCGAAGCGGAAGGAAAGGATATTCTGGACGGTCTCTTTGCCCAGGTAATGATCGATGCGGTACACTTGGGATTCATCGAGCAGGCGGAGGATTTCCTGGTTGAGGGCAAGGGCGCTGGCCAAGTCGTGCCCAAAGGGTTTTTCGACCACGACGCGGCTCCAGGGGTCTCCACCCGGCGGGTGGATCAGACCCGCGGCCTTGAGTCGGGCGATAACCGGTCCGAAGAACTCGGGGAGGGTGCTGAGGTAGAAGACCCGGTTAGGGGGATAGGCCGTGGAATCGGAGAGAAGGGCGTGGAGACGGGTGAAGGCCTCCGGGTCCTCGAGTTCCCCCTGGAAGTAGTCAAGGTGCTCCACAAAGGCCCGCAGGGCCTCCTCGCCGCCGTCGACACGGCGAAAACGCCGAATCTCCTCGAGCATTTCGTCCCGGTAGCTCGCGGTGCTGTGATCCCTTCTCCCACAGCCCACGATGCGGAAGTCCGGGGGCATGCGCCCCTCCTGGGCGAGGGCGTAGAGCGCCGGAAGAAGCTTGCGGCGGGTCAAATCCCCCGTGCCGCCGAAAATGACAACCGTCTGGGGCTGTTGGACGGTGACATGGGGGAGCTGGCCGGCATCGGAAGTCGTGAGGGGATTCAGGTGGAGGGTGGGGCTCATGGCAGGGAGCTTCCTACAGACGCGGGGGAAGTCAACCCCGGAGGCGTCGTTCCCAGCGGGGCAAGGGCAGGGCCAGAGCGATCCAGGGGAGGTTGGCCAGAAGGGACCGCCAGGTCATCGGCTCGAGCGAGCGGGCGCAACCACAGGGGATCTCGAGTCCCCGCAACAGGGCGGAGGCCTTGGCCGCAGTGAAGACACCCAACAACAACAGAATCCAGAGAGCGGCCGCAGCCCGGAAGGGCGGCACCAGGCAGAGGGCCACCGCGGACCAGATTTCCAGCCAAGGAAGCAACAGAGAGACGGCGGGAACCCAGGAAGCCGGGAGAAGCCCATACCCCCTGACCGCCCGCGCGAAAAGGCCGGGATCCAGCACCTTGGTCCAGCCCGAATACAAGAAGAGCCCCGCGAGCAGAAGTCGGGGCACCCACAGCCAGCCCGTCTTCACGGCGCGTCCCCCCGCCATTCCGCCCAGCCACCCGCGTAGATGTTCGCACCGTCGAAACCCAGCTCCCTCAGGCGCAGGGCCAACCGAAGCGCATCGTCACACTCAGGGCCGGAACAATACACCACCATCGGCACCCCCCCGGCCAGCAACGGCAGTAACTCCGGCAGATGCGCCTCGAAATCCCGCAGCGGCAATGGATGCGCCCCCGGAATCGCCCCCGCCTCATGCTCACGCAGGTCCCGCGCGTCCAGCAACAGCGCCCCCCCTGCCAGGAGCGACAGCATTTGCTCCCGGGTCGCCAGCCCGAATCCATTCGCCTCGATCTCCGCCCGCAGCGCCACCCCGGGATCCGGGGCTCCCGCCCCGCCCGGGTTCAGCGCCGCCTGTAGCCAGCCCGAAAGCACCGCGCAGGCGGGAAGCAGGAGAAAACCGGCAAAAAGTGAGGATTCGGGTAATTTCATGGGGACTTCGTCGATACAGAGGCAAGACCATAACCAACCACAAGGAAACCCTATGCCCATCCATGAAGGAAAACAAGCCCCTGATTTCACACTCCGCGACTCCAGGGGTACCCCACATTCCCTGCGCGACTTCCGCGACCGCAACGTCCTCCTCTATTTTTATCCCCAGGACGACACTCCCGGCTGCACCAAGGAAGCCTGCGGCTTTCGGGATCTGCACGACGACTTCAGCCGCCTCGGCGCCCTTGTCATCGGCATCAGCCCCGATACCGCCGACTCCCACTCCGCCTTCATCAGCAAATACAACCTCCCTTTCCTCCTCCTCTGTGATCCCGACAAATCCGTAATGAGAGACTACGGCGCCTACGGCGAGAAAAACCTCTACGGCAAAACCGTTGTGGGCGTCATCCGCTCCTCCGTCCTCATCCGCGGAGACGGCACCATCGTCAAGCACTGGAAAAAAGTCGCGAAGGCCGAAAGCCATCCCGCCCAGGTCCTCCAAGCCCTCCGCGAACTCCCCACCCCCTGACTTTTCCCCGCTTCCCGCTTTACCTCCCCTCCCCTTCCGGACAAACTCGGGCCATGAGACCCGACCCCTCCCGACTCGCCGCCGCCTGGGAAAGCCTCCAGGCCCGCCTACCCGGACTTCAGGCCGAGGACGCCATTCTCTGCGGTTCCGGTTGGTCAGCCGCCCTTGGAGGTCTCTCTCCGGAGGCGCGCGTTTCCTACGCCGACATCCCCGGCCTCGGTATGCCCGGGGTTGACGGCCATGAAGGGGAGCTCGCCTACTGCCGCCCCGGCGGACGCGGCCTCCTATTGTTCAAAGGCCGCCGACATTTTTACGAAACCGGCGACTGGACCCCGGTGGCCCTCCCGATCTACCTCAGCCTCCGCGCCGGCGTACGCGACCTCCTGATCACCAACAGCGCCGGCGGCATCCACCCCGCTCTCCGCCCCGGAGACTTCCTCCTCGTCTCCGACCACCTCAACCTCATCGGGGACAACCCTCTCGTAGGCCCACACGATCCCTTCTGGGGCCCCCGTTTCCCCGACCAGACCCACGTCTACTCCCCCACCGCACAAACACGTCTCCGCGACGCCGCCGCCCGCGCCGCAGTGCCCCTGCTCTCCGGCGTCTACGCCGCCACACGCGGCCCCCTCTACGAAACCCCCGCCGAGATCCGCGCTTGGCGCACCCTCGGCGCCGACGCCGTCGGCATGTCCACCGTCCCCGAGGCCCAGCTCGCCTCCGCCGCCGGCCTCCACGTCTCCGCACTCTCCTGCATCACCAATCACGCCGCCGGCCTGCTCGGCCAGCCCCTCCACCACGAGGAGGTCACACGCGCCGCCGCCGCCGCCCTTCCCCGCATGTCCGCCCTTCTCCTCGCCTGGCTCCACCCCTCCTCCCCCTGAATTTTTCTTTGCATCCGCGCTTGACGATCCCCCTTCACCGCGGCTATGTTCCCACCCTTTCCCATTCCGGGAAACCCCGCCACTTTCATTCATTCAAGGAACACATATGAGTGTCTATGCAGTCATCGAAACCGGAGGCAAACAGTACAAAGTCTCCGAAGGCGACGTCCTCGAGATCGAACGCATCGCGGTCGAGGAAGGCGGAACCGTCACCTTTGACAAGGTCCTCGCCCTCGCCGGGAACGATGGACTGAACGTCGGCCCCGCCGTCGGCGGCACCACCGTCACCGCCGAGGTCCTCGCGCACTTCCGCGGCCCCAAGCTCATCGCCTTCAAGAAGAAGCGCCGCAAGGGCTACGAACGCCGCGTCGGACACCGACAGGAACTCACCAAAGTCAAAATCACCGGCCTCGCCTGAGGCGCGGCCCTCCCAGGAGAATTCCCTCATGGCACATAAAAAAGGTCAGGGCACCAGTAAGAACGGACGCGACAGCAACGCGCAGCGCCGCGGCGTGAAGGCGTTCGGAGGCCAGAAGGTCGGCACCGGCAACATCCTTGTCCGCCAGCTTGGCACCAAGTTCCATCCGGGCCGCAACGTCGGCATCGGCAGCGATTACACCCTCTTCGCCCTGAAAGACGGCGAAGTGTTTTTCGACCGCGGCGGGCGCCGCATCAACATTCGCGAAGCCGCGCTCGAAGCGGCCGCCAACTGAGATTCCGGCCCCCGGAAGCCGCGGCACCCGCGCCTTCCGACACCCGGAATCTCCCCGCGGGCCCTCGGGCCCGCTTTTTCTTTGCCATGAAAGCCATTGTATTCCGAGATCAGGTCAAGCTCTACGTCAGTGCCGGCGACGGTGGGGACGGCGCAGCGTATTTCCGGCGGGAGAAGTTTGTTCCCTACGGGGGGCCAAGCGGCGGGGACGGAGGGGACGGCGGATCGATCTACCTGGTGGGGGACGAACAGACCGACTCGTTGGTGGACCTCTACGACCACCCCCACCAGCGTGCCCAGCCCGGTGAGAAGGGCGGGACCAACCAGTCGACGGGTGCACGCGGCGAGGATCTGCGGATCCGGGTGCCGCGGGGGACGATTGTGCATCTCGACCGGAAGGACGGGCCCATCCTGGGGGAGATCCTCGACGACGGGGAGGAACTACTGGTAGCCCGCGGCGGCAAAGGGGGGCTTGGCAACGTGCATTTCAAGACCTCCAGCCACCAGGCCCCTCATGAATACACCCCCGGCACCGAGGGCGAACAGCGGGTCCTCTGGCTTGAACTCAAAATCATCGCCGATGTCGGACTGGTCGGCTACCCCAATGCCGGCAAATCGACCCTACTCTCCCATATCTCCCACGCCCACCCGAAAATCGCCGCCTACCCCTTCACCACCCTCAACCCCATTATCGGCACCCTCGAATACCCTGATTTCCACAGGCTGCGGGTGGCCGACATCCCCGGGCTCATTGAAGGCGCCCACAGCGGGGTAGGCCTCGGACACGACTTCCTTCGGCACATTGAACGCACCCGGGTCCTCCTCTTCGTCCTCGATATGGGCGGCACGGAGGACCGGGACCCTCTCGAGGACTACCGCAAACTCCGCGAGGAACTCCGCCTGTTCAACCCCGACCTCGAGAATCGCCCCCACCTCATCGCCGCGAACAAGATGGACGCACCGGAAGCGGACGCCCACCTCGCCCGCTTTATACGGGAAACGGGCGAAACGCCGATCCCCTTGATCGCCGAGTTGGGGGAAGGTGTAGACGCCCTCGTGGAACGGCTGCATGCTTGGAGCCGCCTGCGGGGCGGTCAGGCCGATGCCCCGACCCAGCGGGCGTAGGCCCCGCTGGGCAAAGGCCGCACCCCGGCCGCTCCCTCCAACAGCATCTCCCCGCTGTCCACCCCCCCTCCAAGCCCATCGGTCGCCTGCTCCAGCAGGTTCTGGAGGACCCGGGGCGTGAAACCCGGCGTGTGCCCGCTGAGCAACACGAAAAGAGGAGACACCCCCAGCAGCGCCCGAACCTGGTCCAGCAACGGGTTGATGCGCTCCTCGATCTTGAAAAGCTCGCCCTTGGCCCCGCGCCCGAAGGAGGGCGGGTCGAGGATGATGCCATCATACACCCGCCCACGCCTTTCCTCCCGTGCCAGGAACGCAGGAACATCGTCCACGATCCAACGGATGGGAGCCGCGGCCAAGCCATTGCGACGGGCGTTCTCCCGGGCCCAGTCCGTCATCCCACGCGAAGCGTCCACATGGCAGACCTCCGCGCCCCCCTGCGCCGACGCGATCGTCGCGCCACCCGAATACGCAAAAAGATTCAGTACCCGCACGCCCGGCCGACGGCGGCAGGTCTCCCGAAGCCACCGCCACATCGGACGTTGCTCGGGAAACACCCCCAAATGCCCAAAATCCGTCGAGGACAGCCGGAAACGAACCCCTTCCACCTCCGCCTCCCACTCGCCAGGAAGCTGGTGACGGCCATGCCAGCGGTTTCCTTCCACCCGGTCGAACCTCGCGTGGGCGCGGGAACGCCATTCCTCCTCGGAAAGGCTCGGACGCCAGGCGGCCTGCGCGGCCGGACGCTCCAGGACATGCCCTCCAAATCGCTCCAACTTGCGCCCGTCTCCACTGTCGAGTAACTCGTATCCGTCCATGGGAGTTCCTGGGGAGATCAGCTACCGGTTCCGGAAGAAGGCTCGAGCGCGGCGAGCCGCTGCTCCAGCTCGGCCACGCGTTCGAGGAGTTTGGGCAGGCGGTTGATGTGGGAAAGGTTTCGGCTGTATTTCTCGAAGGGGGTGGCAGGGGTACCCCAGACATAAGCACCGGGGGGGACGTCCTTGGTAACCCCGCCCTGTGCGCCGACGACGGCCTTGGCGCCGATGCTGAGGTGGCCGGCGACACCGACCTGTCCGGCGAGGATGGCATGGGGGCCCACCACCGTGCTGCCACTGATCCCCACCTGTGCCACCAGGACCACGTGGTCGCCAATCACCACGTTGTGCGCGATTTGCACCAGATTGTCGATCTTGACCCCATTCCCGATCCGGGTCTCCCCGAAACGGGCACGGTCTACACACACATTCGCCCCAATCTCCACGTCATCGCCCACCCGCACAATTCCCACCTGCGGAACCTTCGTGCGTACCCCCTGCGCATCCACCGTGTACCCGAAACCGTCGCTGCCAATCACACTGTTGTTGTGGATGACCACCCGGTTACCCAGCACCACATTCTCGCGCAACACCGCCCCCGCATACAGATGGACATCGTCGCCCAGCCGGGCTTGATGCCCGACAACCACCCCCGCCTCCAAGACGCAGCGGTCCCCGATCACCGCTCCCTCATGCACGACCACGTTCGGGCCGATGTATGCGTCACGGCCCACGCGGGCGTTCCCGGCGATCACCGCGCTGGGGTGGACACCCGGCGGATACACGACAGGAGGCGGACGGAAGAACTCGGTCACCTTCGCGAAAGCCACATCGGGATTGTCGACCTCCAGCAGGCGGGCGGAGGAGGGGAGCCCGAGCCCGCGGGCCACCAGGACAGCGCTGGCACGGGTGACAGCGAGGAGCCCCTTGTACTTGGGGTTGCTAAGGAAGGAGATGTCCCCGGGCTGGGCCTCGCGCAGGCCGGCTACGGCCCGGATTTCCAGGTCCCCGTCCCCGGGGAGGGTGGCGCCAACGCGCTCAGCAATCTGCGAAAGTGTCAGGCTCATTTCAAGGGTTTCCAGCTTGGGGTTCATCCGTAGGGTTGTTGAGTTCGCGCAGGACCTCCGCGGTCACATCGATGGCGACCGTGGCATGCAGGACGACCGGGGTCCCGTTCGGGCTCACCGCCCCGCGGTCCAGCACCATCTCCCATCCCCGCTCCTTGGCCAGGACCCCCAGCCTCTCCCGGATCTCATCCGTCAGCCGCTGCCTCATGCGACGGCGTTGATCTTCGATCTCCTTTTGGAAGGCCTGTTGCTTCTGCTGGAGTTCCTGCTCCTTGCCGCGGATCTGTTCGATAATTTCGACGCCGCGGGAGGCGAGGGCTTGGCGACGTTCCTCCTCCAGTCCAAGGTTGGCGGCCTGCTCGCGTATCCCGACGAACTCCTGCTGGAGCTCCTGGTACGCGGCAACATCCTGCTGCTGATCGCGGCGGAAAGCCTCGATACGTTGCTGCAGTTCCTGGTCCGCGGCGCGGGTGGGCGCATACCCGGTGAGAACCTGATCGAAGTCCAGGGTCACCACGCGGGCCCGCGCGCAGAACGCGCAGAGGGTGAGAACAAGAAACATCGGAATTTTCATGCGTGGGACTCCGGAAACATTAGAAGGGGTAGCCGATGATGAAACTGAAGAGCCCCTTGTCCCGCTCGTTGTTTTCGCTGGAACGTTCCTGCCAGGAGTAGTCGAGGCGCAGAGGGAAGCCGGGCACATCGATGCGCAGTCCGATGCCGTAACTGGAATTCTGCTCTCCAAGGGAGGCCTCGAAGGAATCCTCATTGACCACCCCCCAGTCGTAGAAGAACGCGTAGCGGAACATCTCCGAGAGAGGAATGGTGTATTCGGCGGTGGCGAAGAGGGCGGTCTGGCCGCCCACCTCGTTGCCCGCCTCATCGACGGGGCTGACTTCCCGGAACTTGAAGCCGCGGATCGTCCTCGCGCCCCCAAGGAACAGCCGGTCGAAAATCGGCACCCGGTCGGAGTCGCTGTGGAAATCGATGGCGCGGGCCCAACCCTGGAGGTTGAGGACATGGTCCCATACGGTGGGAATGTAGTAGGAGCTGCGGACTCCAACCTCGTAGATGTCCGTGTCAAATCCCAGGGGCCCTCCCGTGAAGCCGGTGTTCAGGACCGTCCTTCCCCCCTTCGTGGGCTGCCAAACACGGTTGCGCGTGTCGTGCGTCAGGCTGAAATCCAAGCCACTCCGGTGGTTCTCCCCCTCCTCGGTCCGAATGATCTCCGCGGCATCCGGGTCCACGTCATAAACATCGATCGACTCCAGCGTGTAGGTCACTCCCGCCCTCCAGTTCCCCCCAAGCCCGCGACGCAGCCCCACGCTCACCCCCGTGTTCCTCTGGTTGTAATCGTCGCTCAGGAACCGCCGGTCGTTCTGGAATCCGGACACGTTCAGGGTCAGGCGACGGTCCAGAAACCAGGGCTTCGTGTACGTGACCTCGGCGTCCCTCCGCTCGGTGCCCAACTGCACCCGCGTGCGGAGCTTCTCGCCTCCGCCCACAAACGAGGGAGGATCCCACAGGTCGAAATTCCCCTGCGAAAGCTCGACGAAGCCGACCACGCTGTCCTCGCTTGATATGCCCACCCCCGCGAGAAATTGGCCGCTGCGCCCCTCCTTCACGTCATACTCGACATCGAACACCGCCGGATCCTCCGTCGGCAGGATGTTGTGGGTCGCCGAATCGAAAAAGCCCAGATTGCGGACACGCTCCGCGCTCCGGCGCACATTCACCTCGTTCAGGGTGTCCCCGGGTGCCACGAGAAGCTCCCGCCGGATCACATGGTCCTTCGTGCGCGTATTGCCGCGGATGTAGACGTTGCGGACCGTGGCGACACGCCCTTCGCGCACGTCGTACACCACATCGACGCGGTTCCCTTCCGCACCCACCAGCAGCTTCTCCCGCACCACTGTCTGGGAGTAACCCCGTTCATTGTAGAAATCGCGGATGGCCTGCCGCCCCTTCTCCACGTCCGCGGAACCTGCGGGCCCGCCGACGCGGACAGGCGCCTGTGCCCCCAGCAGGGAGGTCGGATAGAGCGTGTTTCCGGTGATGCGAAGGCTGCCCACCCGGTACAAACTTCCCTTCTCAATCGGGATCGTGACCCGGAGCCGGCTTCCGCCGGAACTTTCGTACACCGGAGGTCCCGCTTTGACGTCCAAATAGCCCCGCTTGCGGTATTCCTCCTCGATCGCCCCCAGGTCCTGCCGCAGGCTCTCCTCATCGATCCGCCCACGGCCCGTCAGGAAACTGAAGAGCCAGGTCTCCTTCTGCTGCATCACCCGCAGAAGCTGCGTCCGGGAGAATTCGGTGTTTCCCGTGAACCCGATGTGGGTGACCTTCTGGCGACGCCCCTCCTCGACCCGCACCGTCAGGTCCGCGAATCCCTCCGCATCCGGTGGAGTCATTGTGATCCCGAAACGAGCCTCCGGATAGAACGCCTTGAGGTACTTCTCCCGCACCGCCTCCAGCTTCTGCCGCACCAACGCCTCGTCCACCCGGTCGCCCAACCCAATCTCCATCCAATCCCTGACACGCGCATTGGAGAAATGCGCCGCGCCCTCCACCGCAATCCGGCGCAGGCGCGGCCGCTCCTCGACCACATATACCAACTGGATTTCCCGGCCGCGGGGCAACACTTCCACCGCCACGAACGCGTATCGCCCCGTCTCCTGGAGGCGGCGGATGTCCAGGTTCACCACCTCCGGATCATACACGTCCCCGGCCTCCGGCTGAATGAACGCCAGCACCGGGCCCGCCTGCACCGGACGCTCCGGCGTCCGGGCCCGCACCTCCACCCCCGACACCCTCAACTCCTGGGAACGCGAAAAGGGAGAGACACCCAGAAGGACCACGAGGACTACAAAAAGGGACGCACGCATGCCTCCTCCTTACCGACCGTCCATCCGGTCTTCAAATCATATTTCCGTCCGATTCATGAACCTCGTATACTGCTCCTCGAAGTTCAGCTTCACCTCGCCGACTCCCCCGTTGCGGTTCTTTGCGATGTCCACCACCGCCAGCCTCAGATCCTCCCGATCCGGGTCCTCCGGATAGCGGCATGGACGCCTCAGCAGGAACACCACGTCCGCGTCCTGCTCGATCGCTCCTGAGTCGCGCAGGTCGGAAAGCTTGGGCCTCCCACTCGTCCGATCCCGCTTCTCCGCATCACGGCTAAGCTGGCTCAACACCATCACCGGGACCTTCAGCTCCTTCGCCATGTTCTTCAACTCCCCCGAGATTCCCGCCACCTCCCGTTGCCACCCATCCTTGGCCTGATGCGAGCAGTGCGAAATCTGCAGGTAGTCGACGACAATCAACGCCAGGTCCGGGTGCTTCTTCTTCAGCCGCCGCGCCCGGGACCGCATGTCCATCACGTCCAGCCCCCCCGCATCATCGATGAAGATCGGCGCATGTTTCAACTCCTCCGCCGCATGGATCAGCCCCTGGTGCATCTCCGTCGACACATAGCCCCCGTCCAGCTTCTCCGACGACACCCGCGCGCGACTGCAAATCATCCGCTTCACGAGCGACTCCGCCGACATTTCCAGGCTGAACACCGCGACCGGTTTGCCCCGCCCCCCCGGCTGCCCCTCGCCCATCGCGATGTTCTCCGCGATGTTCAGCGCCAGGGAAGTCTTGCCCATCGACGGACGCGCCGCCAAAACAATCATCTCGGAGGCCTTCAAGCCCCTCAGCCGATCGTCGAACGCCTTGAAACCCGTAGGTATCCCGGCCATCACCCGCTGCTCGTCCAGCGCCGAAAAGATCTCCTTGCGCACATCCTCCACCATCATCGGCCAGGATTTCCACACCTGGTTCTTCGACGAACCCAGGTTCATGAAAGACTGCTCCGTCTCGCTGATCAGCGTTTCCGTACTCTTGTCCGGGTCGTAACACTTATCCACCGCCTCCCGACACGCCTGGATGATTCCACGAACCACCGCCTTCTGCTTCACCACCTCCAGGTAGCTCTCCACATGCACCGTCACCGGCGCCGCCTCCACCAACCGCTGAAGATAGGACGTTCCCCCCACCTCCTCGAACACCTGCTTCTCCCGAAGCCGGTTGCTCAACAACACCCCATCGATCAGTTTGCCCGCCCCGTGCATCTCCTCTATCGTCTCCCAAATCCGCTGATGCGCGGGGAGATAAAACGAATTCACCCGGATCCCGCGCTCGACCGCCAGGTCGACCACGAGCTCCGGGTTCGCAATCGCGCACCCGATCAACCCGATCTCCGCCCCCTCGTCGTGGGGAGGCTCGTAGTTGACCGGAACGCTTTTCCGGACAGCCATCCGGCTCAGGCCTCTTCGTCGGCGACGACGTTCACCTTGATGTTCACAGCCACCTCGCGGTGAAGGCGGATGCGGACATCATAGCTGCCCAGCTGCCGGATCGGGGCTCCCAGGCGGATCTGCTTCAGTTCCACCCCAAGGCCCGCGGCCTTCGCAGCAGCCTCGATCTCCGGACCGGCAACCGAACCGTACAGACGCCCCTCACCGGAGGTCTTGACCTTCAGGGTCACTTCTTTGCCTTCCAGCCCGGCCGCGACCGACTCGGCCCGCTGACGTTCCTCGAGCAGCTCCGCCTCGCGGCGAGCCCGAGCGTCCGCGAGGCGGTCGATCATCTTCTGCGTGACAGGCGCCCCGAGTTTCTGCGGAAGCAGATAGTTGCGGGCGTGGCCATCCTTGACCTTCACGACATCCCCGACAATGCCGAGGCCCTCGACGTCTTTCAACAAAATGACTTGCTTGGACATAAGTGTACTCCGAGAAAAAGGGGGATCAGGGAAGCAGACCCATGACGCGGGCCTTGCGGATCGCGCGGGTCACTTCACGTTGCTGCTTGGCGTTGGCGCCGGTGGCGCGACGGGGCAGGATCTTCCCCTGCTCCGTCATGAATTTGCGGAGAAGCTCCGCATCCTTGTAGTCAACTTCCTGCACCCCTTCGAGGTGCTTGCAGGTTTCCTTGGCCATGTTCTAGGTTCCTTTGGGTTCTACGCGGCGTTTTTCATCCGCAGGGTTATTTGGAAAAAAAGGGCGCCGTACTCAGAACGGCGGTTCAGGGTCTCCGCTCCCGGACTCCTCCGGGAACGGTGGGGGGGGAGGAGGGGGCGGTGCTGTGGGATGGCGGGACGGCGCCGAAGGCTCATTGCCGCCTCCCTGCGGCTTCGCGCCAATAAACTGCACCCGCTCCGCTGCCACCGAATGTTTGCTGCGGCGCGTGCCGTCTTTGGCCTCCCACGTCTCATACCGAAGACGCCCCTCCAACAGCAGGGGGGAGCCCTTGGCCAGGTATTGGTTGCAGGTCTCCGCCTGCCGCTCGAACGCTGTCACGTCGATGTAGCAGGGACGATCCACCCACTCATTGCCGCTCCTCACACGCTCATTCACCGCCATCCGAAGACGGCAGACCGCCAAACCGGCGGGCGTGTATGACAACTCAGGATCGTCCGTCAGGTTCCCACAAAGAATGACCCGGTTCAGGGAGGCCATACGTGCTCGCTCCGGGACGGCCTCAGGCCGCCGCGTCGGCCAATCGCGTGAACTGGATACGGAAGATCGACTCCACACGCTTCAGATCACGGCCCAACTGGTCCAGCTTCTGCCCGTCGAGCTCGAAACGCAGCAGGGCGTATTCGCCAGCCGTCTGTTTGCGCATCGGGCGGGCAAAGGTCTTCCGCCCCATGCGGGTCGGCTTGCCGTGGGCGTTGCCCCCCAGGGACTTGATGGACACCACCAGCGTGGCGAGGGCTTTCTCAATCTCCTCTTCAATCAGCGATTCCGGCAGAATCACCATGGCTTCGTATCGGTTCAACGTGGACTCCTTGGATGGATGTTCGATGGGTTGCGGCGGGTCACCCCGCATTGTACAGATTCATCGTCGCGTCAAAACCCTCCCGGAGAAGGTGCTCCAGCGCGTCCGCCCCCCGCTCCCGCGAGGTTTCTACCGTCTCCGTAAGGTCCTTGGGCCAAGGGCTCAGGACGTAGGAGACCAACGCATCCCCCGGCGGACGGGGGCCGACCCCCACCCGGAGGCGGGGGAAATCCTGGCGGCCACCCAGGCTCTGGATCACGGAGGACACACCATTGTGCCCGCCCGCGCTCCCGTTCTTCCGGAGTCGCATCCTCCCCAAGGGCAGCGCGAGGTCGTCATAGACCACCAACACCTGCTCCGGGGAGAGCTTCTCCGCGGCCATCGCCCTGGCCACCGCACGCCCCGATTCATTCATGAACGTTCGGGGCTTGAGCAAGAGGAAGGACGAATCTCCCTTCTGCCACACCGCATCCCAGGCTGGCAAGCCCAAAGCGCGGCGAAAGCGTAGGCCATGACGTCCCGCGAGCGTGTCCAACACCTCGAATCCGATGTTGTGCGGGGTGTTCCCGTACTCGGCCCCGGGATTTCCGAGGCCCACCACCATGCGGATACCGGAGGACATGGGCGCGGGGCGCGGACTGGATCAGTCCACAACCTCCTCTTTCTTGGGCTTGGTGATCTTCTCGGGCTCGGAAGCGGCCGGAGCCGCCGCCTCTTCCTCGCCGCCGCCCACCCGGGGTTCCAGCACCGCCGCCACCGAAATGTGTCCGGGGGTGATCAGTCGGAAGCCAGCGGGCAGCTCCACACGGTCGGCCGTCAGGTGTTCTCCCACGGTAAGCCCGCCCACATCCACCGCGAGCTCCTCGATCAGGTCGGAGGCCTTGCACTCCACCTCGATCGTGCGCGCCTGGATGTCCAACGTGCCACCGTTGCGGGAAACGCCGACGGGAATCCCCTTGAACTCCAGGGGCAACTGCACCTTGATCTTGCGGTCCAGGCTCACGGCCTGGAAGTCCACGTGCAGAATCCGGCTCGTGATCGGGTGGTGCTGGATTTCCTTGATCAGCACGTGCTGCGCTGCCTCGGCGCCCACCTTCAGGTCGATCATCACGTTCTCCCCGTGGTGGCGGTGGAGCATCATGTTGAAGTCGTGCTCGTTGAGCACCACCGGGCGGGCAGCCTTGCCCTCGGCGTAGACCACGGCCGGAATGCGGCCCTCTTCGCGGAGGCGGGTGACGATGGATTTGGCTCCCAGCTCGCGGGGCTGGGCTTCGAAGGCGATTTCTGCTTGGGCCATGGAGGATTCCTCGGTTGGGTCGGTTGGGAAGGTTCTTGGGTTAATTGATCCGGAACAGCGATGTCACGGACTGGTAATTGTGGATGCGGAGAATGGCGTCGCCCAGGAGGCCGCTGAGGGTGAGGCGCACCACCTTGTCCCCCTCGTCCACCTGCGGCGGCACCGAATCCGTGGTCACGATGTGGCTGATCGCGCTGCGGCGGACCCGCTCCAGTCCGTCCGTATTGAGCAGGCAGTGGGAAACGGCCGCCATCACACTCTTGGCCCCCTTCTCCTTCAGCACACGGCTTGCCGCACACAGCGTGCCCGCCGTGGTCGTCATGTCGTCCACCAGCACCGCATTGCAGCCCTCGACCTCGCCGACGACATTGATCACGTCCACATCCGTGGCGCTACGGCGATTCTTCGCCACGATCGCGATGTCCGCATTGAGCAGCTGGGCGTAGGCATAGGCCATCTTGGTCCCGCCCGTGTCCGGGGAAACCACGACGAGGTTTTCCAGCTCCAGGCTCTTGAGGTGGCTGACGATGACCGGGCTGGCGTACAGGTGGTCAACCGGAATATCGAAAAAACCCTGGATCTGCTGCGAATGGAGGTCCACGGTCAACACGCGGCTCGCCCCCGCCGTCGTCAGCAGGTTCGCCACCAGCTTCGCGGTGATCGGCACCCGGGGCTGGTCCTTGCGGTCCTGCCGAGCGTACCCGTAGTAAGGCAGCACACAGATGATGCGTTTCGCGCTCGCGCGGCGGCAGGCGTCCATCAGGATCAGCAGCTCCATCAGGTTGTCATTGCCCGGGGGGCAGGTCGGCTGCAGGATGAAGACGTCGTGGCCGCGAATATTCTCCAGGATCTTGACAAAAATCTCGCCGTCGGGAAAGCGCTTGACCTCGATGCGGGTCAGGCTTTGTCCGATCACTTCGGAGATTTGGTTCGCCAGCGCGGGATGCGCGGTTCCGGAGATGAGCTTCATGGGGGGTGGGTGGAGAGAGGGTGGTTGCCCGACAAGGATTCGAACCCTGACTAAGAGGACCAAAACCTCCTGTGCTACCTTTACACCATCGGGCAACCGTTCAAAAAATAGGGGGAAGGGAGTGGCGCACTAACGCCGCCCCTCGTCCTTGTCAAGTTTTCAGCAGGAAAAAGGGGTGGAAATCAGGCGGCGGCGATGCCACCGCGCAGGACGGCGGCGATATCGACCTCGCGCAGGGAATCGAGGACGGCGCGGGAGCCGCCGAAATCCTGGAAGGAGGTGAAGCGGTCAGGCACGACCACGCAGGGGAATCCGGCGGTGAGGGCGGCCTTGGTCGCGTTCATCCCGGTCGTCAGGGCGACCGACAGGGGGGCGATCACACCGAGTTCCTTGCTCAGCTTGAGCCAGGCGTCCGCTTTGGGGGAGGGTTCGAAACCGGTGCCAAAGGGGACCAGCTCGATCCCAAGGCCGCTGAGATCGAGGCGGTCGGCCAGCCTTTCCAGAGGGTGGGTGGGCAGCGCGGTGAAGGCGAGGACCTGCATGTGGCGCTCGCGGGCCTGAACGATCACGTCCCGGAGTTCATCGGAAACCTGTACGTTTCCCGTTTCGAGATGCATCTGCATGCCATTGGCGATCTCCTCGGCCAGCTTGCGGGTCGGGGCCTTCTTGACCCCCAGCGCGGCCTGGATGCGTTCGGCCATCTGCATCGGGGTCGCGTTCAGGCAGGCACGGCTGAACAGCATCGGTGACAGCTCCATGTCCTCGAAAATGCTTCGCAGGACCTCATAGGCGGCCTCGCGGATCCGGGCGGCAAGCGGGTCGAATTCGAAAATGAGCGTGGCACCCTTGCGGGCAGGGTTTTTGGCGTCTGCTTTGGCGTTCAACGATTACCTCCGGGTGGGTGGGGAGTCAAAAGGGTTTGGCCTTATAGTCAAAGCCCGGGGTTTGTCAAGCACCGCCACACTTCTCGAAAACGCGGACATCCTCCAGGCCCAGATAAGCCAACAGCCGCGCACCGGGACGCGCTACGCGGTCGAAAAGGTCGAACATCTCCAGTTCGTGGTCGGGCCAGGGGTAGACGTAGACAAGGCCGGCCTCAGCGCACAGGTCGGCCAGGCGGGGCACGCTCCGCGGCTCCCCCGGGAGGAAACTCCCGAGGCGGAAACGGACCGACAGCCCAAAAACACGGGCCAGCCTTTCGCTCTCGCGCAGCAGCGCGGGCTGGATCTCGATGCCCGAGGCCTTCCAGCCCAGCGCCGCCGCCAGCATCGTCACCACCCCCAGGCCGCTCCCCCACTCCAGGAACACCCCCGGTGGGCCCGGACGCTCCCGACGCAACGCGCACAGCGCGTCGTACACCAGCACATAGTCCGCCGGCACAAACCCCCGCCGCTCCCCCACCCCCTGCCAGGCCGACAGCTCTGGCGACGCCTCCTCGAGCAGCACCCGCAGATGAGCGGGCAGCCGGCAGGGAGGCATCTCCAGTTCCACCCGCCGCAGGCTCATCGGCGCCTCCGCCTCAATGCCCTTTCCTCCGGCGCCACAGCCCGTGGCCCAGAACGCCCAGAAGCAACACCGCCGCAGCCGCCCCCCATCCGCCGGACTCCGCCCCGTGCAGGCAGGGCGCCTCCTCCATCCCGGGGATCTTCGACACCACCTGGTCCAGCAACATCCCCAACCCCAGCGCGAAACCCAGCACCGCCACCACGTACGTCACCGCCTCCCTCCGCCCGATCAGCCGCGCAATCGTCGTCAGCGTGGCCGCGTTCGTCGCCGGCCCGGCCATCAGAAAAACGAACACCGTACCGGGGGAGAGGCCGGCGACCAACATCGTCGCCGCGATAGGCAGCGAGGCCGTCGCGCAGATGTACATCGGCGTGGCCATCAGCACCACCAAGAGCTTCGCCGTCCACCCGCTCCCATGGGCGGCGAACTGCGATGGGTCCACAAAAGCGCTGACCACCCCCGCGATCAAGACGCCCGTGAGCAAGGGCAGGGCAATGTCCCCCGCGATCGTCACAAAGCCATGCCGCAGGATGCGCCGGGCCCAGTGGGGTCGACGGCCCGCCGGGTCCTCCTCCGGCACCGGCGCCACACCGGAATCCGGGAACTGGTTCAGGATCAGGCCCAGGGCCACCCCCGAGACGAAGGCGGCGACGGGAATAAACAACGCCATGCCGAGCCCCAACAGACCCAGGGCCACCAGAAAGCCGTCGACCCCCGTCTGCGGGGTGGACAGCAGGAAGGCGCCCACCGCCCCCTTCGACCCTCCATGCCGCCGGATCCAGGTGGCCACCGGCAGCACTCCGCAGCTGCACAAGGGAAGCGGCACTCCCAACAGCGCGCTTTTCAGCACCGCCCCCGTTCCCCGCCGCGCCAAATGCCGCTTCACCCACGCCACGGGGAGCAGGACCGACAGCAGCCCCGAAAGCAGGAACCCCAGCAAGAGGTAGGGTGCCATCATCTGGAGCGTGGTCCAGCAGGCCGTGGGAACCGAGCGGAGGTTTTCGAGAAATGTGTCCATGTTCAGGATCCGGAGTGCGGCGAATGCGGGAGGGTGGGGCAGCCGGTCAGAAGGGGGTCAGGTCTGCGTCGGGTTCCAGTTCGAGGGCGACGGCTGCCATCAGGGCAATGCAGGCCTCGACATCCCGCAGGTCCACCATCTCGCAGGGACTATGCATGTAGCGGTTGGGAATGCTCAGCAGCGCCGTTGCCATGCCGGCACGGCTGAGCTGCATCGCGTTCGCATCCGTGCCGGTCCCTCGCCCCTCCGCGCAAATCTGCAACGGTATCGCGTGGCGCCGCGCGGTTTCCACAATCCGATCGAAGAGGCGCGGATGCGTGTTCGGCCCCCTTGTCAGCACGGGCCCTTTCCCCAGCGCCACCTCGTTCAACGCGCGTGCCGCGTCCCCCAATCCCGGGTGGTCCGAGGCAAACGTTACGTCGACCGCGATCCCCACATGCGCGTCCGCCCCAAAACTCGAGGTTGTCGCCCCCCGCAGGCCAATCTCTTCTTGGACCGTGGCGACACTCACCAGGGTCGCCGCCGGCCGCGGCCGGGCTTGGGAGACTTTCCGCGCCGCCTCCAGACAAATAAAGGCCCCGATCCGGTTGTCCATCCCGCGGGCGACCACGCGCTCCCCGGCAATGCGCTCATAGCCATAGGCGATCACGAGGGGGTCCCCCACCTCAACGACCTTTTCCGCCTCCTTGCGGCTCTCCGCGCCGATGTCCACCCACAAATCCTTCAGCTGCACCACGTTCTTCCGGTCCTCCGGCGTCATCAGGTGGATCGGCTTCTTCCCGATCACTCCCGACACCACCCCTTTCCTCCCCAGAATGCGCACCCGCTGCCCCTGCGCCACCTGCGGATCCCATCCCCCGATCGGCGCAATCCACAAATACCCATTCTTGTCGATGCTCTGCACCAAAAACCCAATCTCATCGCAATGCCCCGCGAACATCACCCGCAATGGGCCCGTCCCCTCCAACACCGCGTGCGTGTTCCCATGCCGGTCCCGCCTCACCTCATCCGCAAACTTCAACGCCTCCTCGCGGAAAATATTCGCGCAGGGCCCCTCGTACCCGGAGGGGCTTATCGCCTCCAACATGCTCTTCAAGACGGCTTCGGTGGTTTTTTTCATGGAATCCTTTTCCCGGGCAGCCCGGTTTGCGGTTGCGTTTCAGTCAATTCTCCATAATGGAAAACCTTTTTCAATCAAGACAGACCCACATGGAACCCGTCATTCTTCAACGACCCGAACACAGCGTCAGCCGGCGCGACATCAGCCCCAACGCCCTGAAGGTGCTTTACCGCCTCCACGACCGGGGCTTCAAAGCCTTCCTCGCCGGTGGCTGCGTCCGCGATCTCCTCCTCGGCCGCAACCCCAAGGACTTCGATGTCGTGACCGACGCCACCCCCCAGGAGGTGCGCCGCTGCTGCGGACATGTCCGGGTCATCGGCCGCCGCTTCCGCCTCGCTCACGTCATCTTCCCCGACGAAATCATCGAGGTTGCCACCTTCCGCGCCAACAGCAGCGACGATGACAGCCCCACCCCCGGCGAGGCTGACGCCCCCGAGGAGGGCTCTGGCTCCCCACCCACCGCGGGTCTTGTCCTCCGCGACAACGTCTTCGGATCCCCCGAAGAGGACGCCTTCCGGCGCGACTTCAGCGTCAACGCCCTCTATTACAACATCGCCGATTTCAGCATCATCGACTACACGGGCGGCCTCGTCGACCTCGAAAAACGGCTCCTCCGCGCCATCGGCGACCCCGACACGCGTTACCAGGAGGACCCCGTCCGCATGATCCGCGCCCTGCGCTTCGCCTCCACCCTCCACCTCACCATCGAGGAAAACACTTACGCCGCCATCCTCCGCCAGCGCGAACACCTCCAACACGCCAGCCACGCCCGCATGTTCGAGGAAATCCTGAAATTCTTCTACTCCGGCGGCATGGAGCAGGCCTTCGTCAAGTGGAACGAAACCGGCCTTCTCGATGTCATGTTCCCCCCCTACGCCGCCTGGCTGCGCGACCTTTCCTCCCCCTCCCAGCGCGAATGGCTCCACCTCGCCCTCCGCCAGCTGGACAAATGGAAACTCGCCGGCATCAAGCCCTCCCCCGAACTCGCCTACACCCTCTTCCTCACCCCTTGGATCCGCGCCACCGCCGCCGAACTCCTCACCGGTGACACCTCCCCCCACGACGCCCTCGTCCACGCCGTCCAGCAAGTCCAGCACGCCCTTGCCGACCGCGTCCTCATCCCCAAGCGCACCGCCTTCAAAATCTACGACCTCCTCAAGTCCCAGGAACGCTTCGCCGACCGCTCCAGCCGCGAGCGCATCCAGCGCTTCCTTCGCCGTCCCTACTTCCGCGACGCCCTCGTCCTTTACAAGTTCGACCTCCTCGCCCACGGCGAAAAACAGCCCGACCTCCTCAACGCCTGGTCCCGCGACCTCCGAAACGCCCCTCCCCCCGACATCGAAGAGGACGAGGACGGACGCCCCCCCCCACGCCGCCGCCGCCCCCCACGCCGCCGTTTCCGCCGCTGATCACCGCCAGAGAAGGGCAGCCCAATGAGGGCCGCACCCGCAAGCCATCGGAAAAGGCAGAAGCAGTGGGTATGGAGGGGCTCTGAGCAAAAGCCTTGCGGGCAAAGAAATTTCCGCAGGTGCGCCTGATGCATTGCCGCTTTTGGGGCTAAGTTCCCACTCCCGCACTCCGCATTCCAAAAATAAAAAAGCCCCTGCGGTGCAGGGGCGAAACTGGTGGCGGAGGAGGGATTCGAACCCACGACCAAAGGATTATGATTCCTCTGCTCTGGCCAACTGAGCTACTCCGCCAGTGGAGGCCGCTTCCTAACTTCCTCCTCCCCCACTGTCAAGCCGTCTTTCCCACGTTTTCCCCTTTCTCCAAGGCGGACAAACCCTCCCTTTCGTAATCGTTCTCGAAATCAAGGCCCCAAAACTCCCAGCCCTTCCCCTCCCCCCGTTATGGGTTTGGCATATCGGAGAAAATCGGTATACCCTCCCTTATGACCCCCCGTAAACGCAACCGCCTCATCGTCCTCGCCTTCCTCCTCGGCACCACCCTCTTCACGGGGCTCCTCACCTTCTACTACGGCCCCCGCATGATGTCCCTGCGCGACTCCGTCGAGGAGGGAAAGCTCCTCTTCAAATGCCAGCAAATCATCGACGGAAACACCGTCGAACTTCAGCTCCGCTCCTGGCAACGCCCCAATACCAACCCCCTCGTCCGCGTCTCCCTCGCGGGCCTCGATACCCCGCCCAACGGAAAGGCCGACGACGAGGCCGTTGCCGCCTGGGCCTCCTCCCGCGGCATCCCCCCCGCCCTCGCCGCGCGCATCGGGGCCTCCGCCGAGAATGCCCTCCGCGCCTTCGTCCGGAAGCAGAACCTCGTCATCGAACGCGCCGACGGACAACCCGTCACCGCCGAACTCCTCCCCGGCACACCCGTGCACCTCTTCGTCTCCGGCTCCCACGTCAACCTCAAACAGCTCCAGCACGGCCTCGCCCTCCACGACCGTTCCCGCCCCCATGGCCACGCCGATGCGATGGCCGCGAAAGAGGCGGACGCCCGAAAGGCCCACCTAGGCCTCTGGGCGGAAGCGGACTGAGAAATCTCCCGGCATGGAAACAGCCGCCCCCGGCTCCGACGAGGCCCTGATGCTCCGCCTCGCACGCGAGGACGACGACACCGCTCTGGTCGAACTCATGCGGCGCCACCGCGCGGCCCTGATGAACCATTTCCGCCGCCGCGGCGTTTACGACCACTGTGAGGACCTCGCCCAGCAAACGTTCATCCGCCTCTACAAGGCACGCCGCCGCTACCGTGTGCGCGCACTCTTCCGGACTTACCTCTTCCACATCGCCCAACGCGTCTGGATCGACCACTGGCGTAAGCAGTCACGCCGCATCAGGCGCGAGGAGGCCTTCACCTCCGAGCCTCGTCCCGAACACCTCGACCAAGCCCACGGCCTCACCGACGACCTCGACTGGGCACTTGCCCAGCTCCCGGAGACCCACCGAAGCGTGGTCGTCCTCTCGGTCTTCGACCAACGGCCCCACGCCGAGATCTCCGCCCTGCTCCGCATTCCCGTCGGGACCGTCAAAAGCCGTCTCCACCACGCCTTGCGCGTTCTGCGTACCCTGCTGGATGCCGCCCCCCCCACCCCATGAATGACCCAGACCCCTCCTTCCTCTTCGCGCACGCCACCCGTCCGCCACCACCGGCTTCCCCCGACTTCGATGCCCGCGTCCTGCAACAAGTCGCCCGATGCCGACGCCAGGCCCAATCCACCCGGATCCTCCTCGGCGCCAGCCTGCCGCTCCTCCTCCTTGGCTTCTTCCTCTGGGCGCCCTTCCCCCCCCGCCAACCATCCCCCGCACACGCCGCGCGCTTCGCCACCGCCTGGCTCCTCGCCCAACAGGCCCCTGATGGCGGGTGGTCCGCCGCTGCCGCCGGCGGTCACGACCGCTTCTCCACCGGCGTCAGCGCCCTGGCCACCCTCGCCCTGCTCCGAACACTCCCCCCAGCATCCAACGACGCCCTCCTGCACGCCGGCGACTACCTGCTCGCCCACCTAAACCCGGAAGCCGGCCTGCACGACGAGGGCCCAAGCCTTTACAACCACCTCCTCAGCCTCCGCGCCCTCATCGCCCTCCAACAACACTCTCCTCACCCCACCCGCGCCAGAATCCTCTCCCGCTCCCTCCGACATCTCGCCCGCCTTCAACACCCAGATGGCGGTTGGGGCTACGGGTCCACACACCCCATCGCCTACGACTCCGAATCCCAAAAAATCTCCAACGTCGCCATCACCTGGTGGGTCCTGCACCTTCTCCGCGACGGCGCCGACATCGGCATCCCTCCCCCCCCACACACCCTCGCCCCCGCCGAGGCCTGGCTCACCCGACGCGGCGCCTCCTACCAGGAAGGCCTTCCCCCCAGCGGCCCCGACTCTGCCCTCTACTGGATGGCCCGACTCCACAACGAAAATCTCCCCCACGCCCCCGACTCCATCCAAACCACCGACGCCTACCGCGACCTCTTCCGCCTCAGCGACCCCGACACCTCCCTCTCCTTCCAAACACTCCTCCAGCAACAACTCCCCAACGGCGCCTGGTCCCGCCCCGACGACCGCTGGCACAACGCCGGTGGCCAAGTCTACACTACCGCCGCCTCCCTCCTCTGTCTCACCTCCGCCACTCCCGATTGATCCAACCACGACGAATGATAACGGCGGAGGCCTCCGTCCCACACATCCCCCCCTCACCTTGTCAGACTTCGAGCACACCAGCTCAGCAAGCCCCATATCCCTCCGTGTCCTCCGGGCCTTCTGTAGGAAATCTTCCGCGCACTCCTTTGCAGGAAGTTCTGTGGTCCCCACCCCCGCCCGGTTTGTGAGAAAACCATTGATCCGTGCTTCCGCCTTTTCCTTCCGTTGCAAATTGTGTAAGGAAAAAGTTCCCCGAGACACGACCCATGATGTTTCTCCCCCTATTGGTGGCGCTTTCCCTCGCCGCTGTCCTTCTTGTTTGTATCGCCATTGACCGACGCAAACACCGCGCCCCTCCCGGCGGACTGCCCGTCAGCGTCATCATCCCCTGCTACAATGATGCCCCATTCGTCCGGCGGGCGGTCGAGAGCGTCTTCGCCTCCTGGCCCGGACATCTTCTCGACGTCCAGGTGGTCAACGACGGGAGCCGTGACGACTCGAACGAAGTCATCGCGGGACTGGCCCGCCTTTGGCCGATCCGCATCATCGACGACGGCCACAACCGTGGCAAGTCCGCACGCCTCAACGCCGCCGCGCGCGACGCGGCCCACGAACCCCTGCTCTTCCTGGACGCCGACACCGAACTCAACCCCGCAGCCCTCCGGGAGATGCTCGCCCGCCTTCATCACAGCCCTCGCGTGGGCGCCGTCAGCAGCCCCTGCACCCCCCGCAACCGGGGGTTCCTCCCGGCCATGCAGGCCCTGGAATACAATATGCACCGCCTCGGCATGGGCGCCTGCAACCTCACCTCCGTCCAGGCCCTCTGGGGCGGTTGCCTCCTCACCCGGCGTTCCGTCTTCCTCTCCCTCCGCGGCTTCGTCACCGGCGCGCTCGCCGAGGACAGCGACTACGCTTTCCGCCTCAACCTCGCCGGCCACCGCGTCGAACAGGGCTTCGCTCAGGTCCGCACCGAGGTGCCCGATACCCCCCGCGTCTGGATCCGACAGAAAATCCGATGGACGGCAGGACTCTGCCAATGCGCTTTCCGGTACCCACGCGTCTGGCTCGGCAACCCCGTCATCGTCGCCTCGCTCGGTGCCTACGGCCTCCTCACCCTCAACGGCCTCTACGGTCTCTTCGACAACGTATCGCCGCGAGAGATGTTCCTGCTCATGCACCGCATGCTGCACAACGGCATCGCCCTCCACGACCTCGTCGGGCAGCTCCTCGCCGTGGAGGGAGGCCTCCGCTTCGTCGTCAATCTTCTCACCACCGCCTCAATGGGCGCCCTCACCCTCCTCTATGTCATCCCTTTGGTCAACCGCCAGAGGGACCTCCTCAAATTCATCTGGTTGATCCCCTTTCTCCTCGCCTACCTGCCCGCCTTCCTGCTCGTTTCCGGCGTCGGCTTCATCGTCTGGGCCCAGGTTCTGCGCAAGGCCCCTTCTTTCCGCCGCGCATGGTGAGCAGGAAGAATTGCTTTTTCCACAAAACCCCATAGGTGCGGCGCGCATGCAGACCCATCCTCCCCGCGCCCTTGTCGCGGCCGCCGCCGTCCTCATCCACGTCTCCATCGGCTCCGTCTACGCCTACAGCGTCTGGAGCAAAGCCCTCCACGACCAGCTCGGCTGGACGAAGAGCGGGATATCGCTTGCCTTCAGCCTGGCGATCTTGTTCCTAGGCCTCGCCGCCGCCTTCGGCGGGCGCCGGATCGAGCGCGCCGGCCCGCGAAGCAGTTGCCTGGGGGCGGCCATCCTTTACGCGCTGGGACTTGCGATCGCCGGGCTGGCGGTCTCCCTCCGCTCCCGCTGGGGCTTCTACGCCGGCTACGGAATGATCGCAGGCATCGGCCTGGGCATCGGCTACGTGGCCCCCGTCGCAACCCTCGTCAAATGGTTTCCAGACCGCCGCGGTTTTGCCACGGGCCTCGCCACCATGGGTTTCGGATTCGGCGCCCTCCTCGCCGGCCCCCTCATCGCCCGCGGCATCCCGACTCTGGGAATCTCCAACACCTTTTACGTGCTGGCCGTGGCCTACGGCATCCTCATGGCCCTCGCCTCCCTCATCCTGAGGAATCCCCCCGAGGATTTTGCCGGCCGATTTCCGGCGACCCGCGCCACGACGGCCGAATCCATTCCTGTTGACCGCGTGATGCGGGACGCGCGCTTTTACGTGCTCTGGCTTGTTTTCTTCCTCAACATCTGCTGTGGCATCGCCATCATCTCCAGCGCCTCCCCGCTGGCCCGCGACATGGCGGGGATGACGGAGACGGCGGCCGCGGCGATGGTCGGCCTGATGGGGCTCTTCAATGGTCTCGGGCGCATCGGCTGGTCCTCGGCGAGCGACCGCATCGGACGCCATGCCACGTGGCTCCTCTTTTTCCTTCTCCAGGTCGCCGCCTTTATTCTCCTTCCGCACGCCGCCTCCCCCCTGCTCTTCCAAGCGTTGGTGTTCCTCATCCTCACCTGCTACGGAGGCGGATTCGCCACCGTTCCGGCCTACGTCGGCGACCTCTTCGGCAACGGCCACCTCTCCGTCATCTACGGGCGGCTGCTGACCGCGTGGGCCGCGGGGGGTATCATCGGCCCGTTGCTAGTCGCCCGCGTCTCCGAGCTCCGAGGTGGCTACGCCCCCGCCCTGCCCCTCTTCGCCGGCGCCTGCCTCGTAGGCCTCCTCCTCCTCTGGTTCCTCCGACGGCGCTGAACCACGACCCCTCTGGTGACGTTTCCAGGAAAAAGTCGTACACTTTTCCCAGAGCCACCGGTATGTTTATCCGTCATGACAGAGCCCGACACCCTTGATCAGCGCGTTTCCGTAGCCCTCCACTACCCCGTCGTCTTCACGCGCGACGCCTTCAGCCCTGGCGAAGACGTCCTCACCGGGCTCCTCATAGGCGACGATGCCTTCGGCCCCCGGAAAGTCTTCGTTGTCCTGGACTCCGGCGTGAACGATGCCTGCCCCGGGCTCTCCGCGCGCATCCAGAGCTGGTTTGCCGCCCGGGCGGATCGGCTGCAGCTCGTGCGCCGCCCCGAAATCGTGCCCGGGGGCGAGTACATCAAGAACGACTACCGCCTCATCATGGGGCTCATCGATCAGTTTTTCGAATACCACCTGTGCCGCCACAGCGTCGTTCTGGTCCTCGGAGGCGGCGCTGTGCTCGATGCCGTCGGCTTCGCCGCCTCCCTTGTTCACCGCGGTCTGCGCCTCCTCCGCATGCCGTCCACGACCCTCGCTCAGAACGACGCCGGCATCGGCGTCAAGAACGGCATGAACCTCCATGGCGGCAAAAACTCCATCGGAGTGTTCGCGGCGCCCATGGCGGTGGTCAACGACCTGGGCCTACTCGACAGCCTCCCCCACGAACACTGGCGTGCCGGCATCTCCGAGGCCTTCAAAGTCGCTATGATCAAGGACGCAGCCTTCTTCCATGAACTCTGCGCCCTTGCGCCCGCGCTTGGCCGCCGCGACACCCCCGCCATGGAACGGCTCATCCGCCGTTGCGCCGAACTCCACCTCCACCACATCGCCACCTCCGGCGACCCCTTCGAACTCGGCTCCGCCCGCCCCCTCGACTTGGGTCACTGGTCCGCCCACAAACTCGAAACCATCAGCCACTACCGCATCACCCACGGTCATGCCGTCGCCATCGGCATCGCGCTCGACGCCCTCTACGCCACCCGCCTTGGCTGGCTCGACCCCGCCCACGCCGACGCCCTCCTCGCCGCCCTCCTCGCCTGCGGCTTTGACCTCTGCCCCCCCGAACTCACCCTCCGACTCGGCGACGGACGCCCCGCCCTGCTCCAGGGCATCGAGGAGTTCCGCGAACACCTCGGCGGACGCCTCACCCTCTCCCTGCCCGCTCCCCTCGGCAGCCTCCGCGAACTCCACGAACTGAACCCCGCCTGGGTCACCGAACACCTCGACCGCCTCCGCGAAACCTCATGCGTCTGAGCAACGGCCTCCACTTCTCCTACTGCCTCAACGTCCACCCCGGCGAAACCCTCGACGACGTCATCGACGCCCTCCACCGCCACGTCCCCCGCATCAAGACGTCCCTCTCCCCCCGCACGCCCTTCGGTCTTGGCCTCCGCATCGCACGCCATGCCGCCACCGAACTCCTCCCCCCACGCGGCCACCTCGACCTCCTCGCCAACGCCCTCCACGAGGAACAGACCTACGCCTTCACCATCAACGGCTTCCCCTTCGGCGCCTTCCACAACACCCGCGTCAAACAGACCGTCTATCTCCCCGACTGGTCCGATCCCGGCCGCCTCGCCTACACCCGCGACCTCTTCGACCTCCTCGCCGCCCTCCTCCCCCCCGACACCGAAGGCTCCGTCAGCACCGTCCCCCTCGGATACAAATTCGCCCAGCCCCCCATCGACCCCGCCACCGCGCACGCCCCCCTGCTCGACCTCGCCCGCCACCTCGCCGACCTCGAGGCCCGCACCGGAAAACTCCTCCACCTCGGTCTCGAACCCGAACCCGACTGCCTTCTCGAAACCACCCCCGAAACCCTCGCCTTCTTCCAGAACCTCTTCCGTACCGCCGGCCCCGACGAAGCCCTCGTCCGCCGCCACATCGGCGTCTGCCTCGACACCTGCCACGTCGCCATGCAGTTCGAGGACCCCGCCCACTCCCTCCTCGCTCTCGCCAACGCCGGCATCCGCGTCAGCAAAATCCAGCTCAGTGCCGCCCTTGAATGCGATGCGCGCGACATCCCGCCCGACGCCCTCCGCGCCTTCGACGACGGCGTGTACCTCCACCAGGTCACCTCCACCTCCGGCCGACGCTGGCGCGACCTCCCCGATTTCCTTTCCGCCCCCGACCGCGACGCCGGCACCCTCCGCATCCACGCCCACGTCCCCCTCCACTGGCCCGGCGACGCCCCCCTCCGCAGCACCCGCTCCACCCTCACCCCCGAATTCTGGAGCGCCATCCCCGCCTCCGGTTGCACCCACCTCGAAGTCGAAACCTACACCTTCAACGTCCTCCCCCAAACACTCCGACAGAACCGCCACGTCGCCGACAACATGATCCACGAATGCCAATGGGCCCTCGACCAGCTCCCTCCTCTCGAAACCAAAATTCCACCCGGAGCTCCGTGCCCTCCATCCTTGCCACACGCGCCACGTTCTGGCAAATAGACGTCCCATGCCCATTCTTGAATTTTACTGTCCCGACAACCACACCCACTACCAGTTCTTCGCCCGCGGCCCTCTGCCCTCCGGCGCCACTCCCCGCTGTCCCGACAACCCCGCCTTCCGCATGGAACGCCGCTTCTCCGCCTTCGCTGTCACCGGCGTCTCCAAAAAAAGCGAGGGATCCTCGGATGACAACGGCCCCGATCTCGACGATCCCCGCCTCGCCTCCGCCATGGCCGAACTCGAACGCGACATGCAGGGACTTGACGACGAGCACCCAGACCCCCGCCGCCTCGCCCACCTCATGCGGCGCATGAGCGACCTCACTGGCGAGCAACTCCCCGGCCCCCTCCGCGAAATGGTCGCCCGCCTCGAAAAAGGGGAAGACCCCGACACCCTCGAAGCCGAATACGCCGACGCCCTCGAAGCCTTCGACCCCGCCGACCCCAACGCCGACCCCGGAACCCCATCCACCGCCTCGCGGCCGCGCGCCCCCCGCAACGACCCCAAACTCTACGAACTGCGGGAATACCTCTGACATGATCATCTTCGACAGCGTCCGCAAACAATACGGCCCCCAGGAAATCCTGCGCGAGGCCTCCTTCACCGTCAAACCCGGCGAACGCGTCGGCATCGTCGGCCCCAACGGCGCCGGCAAAAGCACCATTTTCCGTCTCATCCTCAAGGAGGAGGACTGCGAGGGCGGCGACATCATCGTCCCCGCCACCCTCCGCATCGGACACCTCCGCCAGCAACTCCCCGACACCGGCCTCGACTCCCCCCTCCTCCATTTTGTCCGAGAGGGGCACCCCACCCTCCTCGACCTCGAACACCGCCTCCACGATCTCCAGCAGGCCATCGGCACCCGCGCCGACCCCGACCTCCTCCACCGCCTCGGCGAACTCCAACACGACTACGAACACCAGGACGGCTACACGTTCACCGCCCGCGCCGAAGCCGCCCTCAGCGGACTCGGCTTCCCCGTCGAACGCTTCCACACCCCCCTCCGCGAATTCAGCGGCGGCTGGCAGATGCGCGCCCAGCTCGCCCGCGTCCTCCTCGCCGCCCCCGACATCCTCCTCCTCGACGAACCCTCCAACTACCTCGACCTCCCCGCCGTCGAATGGCTCCAGCGCTTCCTCGCCGCCTTCCCCGGCACCCTCCTCCTGATCTCCCACGACCGCCACCTCCTCCGCTCCCTCGTCCGCGACATCCTCGACGTCCGCCATGCCCGCGTCACCCGTTACTCCAACGGTTTCGACGCCTACCTCACCGAACGCCATGCCCGCATGGAACAACAGGAGGCCCGCTGGAAGGTCCTCCACAAACAACGCGAGGAGATGGAGACCTTCATCCGCCGCTTCCGCGCACAGGCCTCCAAGGCCTCCCTCGTCCAGAGCCGCATCAAAATGCTCGAGAAAATGGAGCCCCTGCCCGAGATCGATGCTGACGACCCCGCCGTGTTCCTGCGCCTCCCCCCACCCCCCCACTCCGGCCACGAACTCGTCCGCCTCGAATCCGCAGGCATGCGCTACAACGACGGACCTTGGCTCTTCCGCCACCTCGACCTCCGCATCGAAAAAGGCGACCGCACCGCCATCGTCGGCTACAACGGCATGGGCAAAACTACGCTCCTCAAACTCCTCGGCAACATCCTCCCCCCCGCCGAAGGCACCCGCGTCCCCGGCCACCAGCTTGTCGTCGGCTACCAGTCCCAGGAATTCGCCGAAACCCTGCCCGTCGATAAAACCGTCTTCCGCATCCTCCGCGAGGCGGCCCCCTCCTCTCGCTCCGACACCGAAATCCGCACCCTCCTCGGCAGCTTCGGCTTCCGAGGCGACGCCTGCGATAAACGCGCTGGCGTCCTCAGCGGCGGCGAAAAAATCCGCCTCGCCTTCGCCCGCATCTTCGTCAATCCCCCCAATCTCCTCCTCCTCGACGAACCCACCACCCACCTCGACATCGCCGGCTGCGAGGCCCTCGAAAAAGCCCTCCAGGCCTACGCCGGCACCGTCTGCCTCGTCAGCCACGACATCAGCTTCGTCCGTAACACCGCCACCTCCATCCTGTCCATCACCCCCGACGGCGTCCGCCGCTGGCTCGGCACCTACGACGACTACCTCGAAAAATCCGACGCCCCCCCCACTGCCCCCCCCAACACCCCCACCCCTGCCGCTCCGCCCGCCACCGACGGCAAACAGCGCCGCGAACTCCAGCGCCAGGCCCGCCGCCTCGAAACCCAGGTCTCCAAACTCGAAACCGAAATTGAGACCCTCGAAAACGAACAATCTCAGGCCCTCGCCGCCCTCCAGGCCGGCACCGTCACCGACTACGCCAGCCACCAAAAACGACTCAACGAACTCGCCGCCCTCATCCAACGCGCCACCCGCGACTGGATCAGCGCCGGCGAAGAACTCGAAGCCCTCGGCCTGGATTAACCCCTTCCGAACCTCGGAGCCCCCACGCTCCTCCTCTTCCGAACTTCGGAAACGTTTTCACGATCACCCCAATCAAAGCAGGGAGCTTCCGCGCGGGGAAGCGCGGTGTCTCCGGCGGGGATCTCCGGTCGCCTCTCTTCCTGCCATCACCTCTCTTCCCTTGATCGCAACCCCGCAGGCGAACACAGAAATCGCCCGGAGCTGAGGTCTTCTTTTTCGCCGGAGATCCACGCCGTCCACCCAGGCACACCACCCAAGTTCCTCCACAAGCTCATTTGCAATGAGACCCATCTACGATCGAAGTCGGGGGGCCTCCGCGCGGGGACGCGCGGTGTCTCTGGCGGGGATCTCCGGTCGCCCGAAGGGCCGAAAAAGAGGTTCTCAGATCCGAGGCGAGTTCAAGGCCGACAAGGGGTCGCTGATCTCATGATCGCGACCCCGCAGGCGAACGCAGAAATCGCCCGGAGCTGAGGTTCTCTTTTTCGCCGGAGATCCACGCCGTCCACCCATGCACTCCACCTAAGAAGCACTCCACCCAAGCACTCCACCCCAACACCCCAAATACCCCTCCTCCTCCTCTTCCCTCCTCCTCAAAACATATTGATCCGAACATACTCCTCTGTGCAGTCGCACGTATACAACACGGCAGCACCATCCCCCCCGGTGCCCAGATTCACACGAATCGTATAACGGTTGCCCTTCAGCAGCGCGGCAAGTTTTTCCGGATCGGGCTTGGCACTCACCCCGTCCCGCATCATCGGCAGGTCATCGTAATCAATCGCCATGCGGTCGGGATCGATCTCCACGCCACAGTAACCCAGCACATCGGCGATACGGCCCCACACGGGATAGGTTCCCGCCCACCCCGTCTTCACCAAAAACGAATTCGCAATCGCGCGCAGCGCCTTGTCTGCCTCCGCATCGGACACCGCTCCCTCCGCCCTCAGCTCCACAAACTTCGTCATCCCCTCACCATCCCACACGATCTTCATCGCCAGATCGAAAACCACCCCGCGCAACGCCGTCACAAACAGCTCCCAATCCGCATGTCCCGGCGTCAACGGCAAGTTCCCTGCCCGCCCGTTCGCCAACAGGACCACCGAATCGTTCGTGCTCGTATCGCCATCCACCGAAATGCGATTAAAGGAGGCGTTCACGGCCTCACGAAGCGCCACGCGCAGCGCCTCGCGCTCCACCGCGGCGTCGCTGCAGACGTAACAAAGCATGGTGGCCATGTTCGGCTCGATCATGCCCGCCCCCTTGCAGAAACCACTGATCAACACCGGACGCCCCTCCACCTCGATGCGGGTGCTGCACACCTTCGGACGGGTGTCGGTCGTCAGGATCGCCCGCGAAGCCGCCTCGCCCCCCTCCGCACTTAACGCCTCCACCAGCATCGGGATCCCCCGCCGGATCGGCTCCAAATTCAATGGCTTCCCAATCGTACCCGTCGAGGACACCAGGACCTCCTCCTCCGCCAACCCCAGCGCCTCCGCGGTCAGCCGCCCCATCTCCCGCGCGTCCTTTTCCCCCTGCGCGCCCGTGCAGGCGTTCGCGTTCCCGCTGTTCACCACCACCGCCCGGGCGAACCCATCCCGAAGCCGTTCGATGTCCAGCCGCACCGGCGCCGCCTTCACCTTGTTCGTCGTGAACATCCCCGCCGCCACCGTGCCCGGCTCGTCCGACACCAGCAGCGCCATGTCCATCCGGGAAGGATCCGCCTTGATGCCCGCATGGACACCCGCCGCACGAAATCCGGGCGGCAACGGACAACTCGATTCGAATACAGGGGCTTTCATGCGTGCACAACTCCAGAGGGGGGTTCGAAAAAAAACCGCGGAACGAGCCGCGGTTTTTGTAGGGAAACGATCGACAGCGACTCAGCGCTTGGAGAACTGGAAGCGCTTGCGGGCGCCGGGACGACCGGGCTTCTTACGCTCTTTCATGCGGCCGTCACGCGTCAGGCACCCCTGCGCCTTCAGGGGACCGCGAAACTCGGCGTTCGCCTCGGTCAGCGCACGGGAAATCCCATGGCGCAGCGCACCGGCCTGTCCCGCCATGCCGCCGCCGTCGATCCGCGCATGGATGTCGAACTGCTCCTTCGCGGAGACGAAGTTCAGCGGCTGCTCAATAAAAGAGCGCAGCGCCTCATCCGTGAAATACTGCGTGAATTCCTTGCCGTTGACGAACAGCTTGCCAACGCCCGGGGTCAGGCGGACGCGGGCGGTGGCGGTCTTGCGACGACCGGTGGTGGTGATGGTTTCTTGCGTGGCAGTGGACATGGGGTTACGGTTCCTGATCTGGATTAAACTTCGAGGACGGAGGGCTGCTGGGCCTCATGCGGATGCTCGGAACCCGCGTACACCTTGAGGCGGCGGATCACCTGGCGGCCCTGGCGCGTGCGCGGGATCATTCCCCACACCGCCTGCTTCACCAGACGCTCCGGATTGCGCTCACGGATCGTCGCGGCGGGAAACTTCTTCAGCCCGCCTTGGTAGCCGGTATAGTGCTGGTAGAGCTTCTGCTCCTCCTTGTTGCCGGACAAGTACACCTGTGCGGCGTTGACCACGATCACAAAATCGCCGTTGTCCACGTGCGGCGCAAAACTGGGCTTGTGTTTGCCACGCAAAATGTTCGCCACCTCCGTGGCCAGACGGCCCACGGGCTTGCCGGCGGCGTCCACCACATGCCATTTGCGGTCGATTTCACTGTCTTTCAAGAAAGTCGTCTTCATTCCGTGTTTCCTTGGAAAAGGGGGTGTCGCCCGCAGTACGGGCAGGGAGCGCGGAAGTTACTGACACCCCCCCGCACTGTCAATCCCTCTTTTCGAATTTTTCAGGGGGGGGTGGGGAGGGGAGAGAGGCTGCCGGGGCGGTTGGCGGCACAATTCAGTTGCGTGGCCGCCACGAGGGAGGTAGCATCGCTCTTTTCCCAACCGCATCCCCCACTTCCCCATGAATCGCAAAGGCATCCTCCTCGCCGGGGGCTCCGGCACCCGCCTCCATCCCCTGACCCGGGTTGTCTCCAAACAGCTCATGCCCATCTACGACAAGCCGATGGTCTATTACCCGCTGTCCATCCTGCTTCTCGCTGGCATCCGAGATATCCTCATCATCAGCACCCCCCACGACCTGCCCCACTTCCAACGGCTTTTCGGCGATGGTTCCGACCTGGGCATCTCCTTCTCCTACGCGGAACAACCCAGCCCCGACGGATTGGCCCAAGCCTTCCTCATCGGTGAAGCCTTCCTCGATGGCGCTCCCTCGGCCCTGATCCTCGGCGACAACCTCTTCTACGGCCACAACCTCCACCTTTCCCTCGAACGGGCCGCCGCCGCCACAGGCGCGACGATTTTCGGCTATGCCGTGGAAGATCCCGGCGCCTACGGCGTCGTGGACTTCGCCGCGGACGGCCGCGTGCTCTCCATCGAGGAGAAACCCACCTCCCCCAAATCGAACTACGCCGTACCCGGCATCTATTTCTACGACGGGGATGCGCCGCGTTTCGCCGCCGAACTCAAGCCCTCCCCCCGGGGCGAACTCGAGATCACCGACCTCAACCTGCGCTACCTCCGGGAGGAACGCCTCCGGGTCGAACTGCTCGGTCGCGGAACCGCCTGGCTTGACACGGGCACGCCCGACAACCTCCTGGCCGCCTGCCAGTTTGTTCAGGTCATCGAAAAACGCCAGGGGCTCAAGATCGGCTGCATCGAGGAGGTGGCCTGGCGCAAAGGCTTCATCTCCCGCGATCAATTCCGCCGCATCGCCGAGACATACGGCAAAAGCGACTACGGGCACTACCTCCGCAAACTCGCCAAGGCCTGAGCCCAGACCTCCTCGCCCACATGCCGTCCTTCGCCTACACCGCACGCGACCGTTCCGGGGAACGCCAGCAAGGGCGGATCGAGGCCCGGGACCGCCGGGAGGCCCTCCAGGCACTTGGACAGCGCGGGCTAAGCCCCATCGAGGTCTCCGAGGCAACCCCAGCCCCCCCCTCCTCACGGCCACCCCCCGCCTCCGCGGCGGCCCCACGGGCGGGCATCCGCCTCCCCATCGACGTCGTATTGCAATTCTCGGTCGACCTCCGCGACCTCCTCTCCGCTGGCATGACCCTGGGTTCCTGCCTCCAGAAACTCGCGAGGCAGCGAGGCAACCCTCGCCGGGCCGCCGTCCTCCACGCCATCCACGAGGACATCGTTCAAGGGCGAAGCCTCTCCGAGGCCCTGTCCAGACACCCCCGCAGCTTCGGCGAACTCTACATCTCGCTCGTCCGCGCCGGCGAGGCCGCCGGACAACTCCAGGAGGCCCTCGAAAACGCCGTTCGCCACTACGAGCGCGCCGCCAAGGCCCGCGAACAAGTCGTCGGGGCACTCGTCTACCCATGCATTGTCGCTGTATTCGGAATCCTCACCATCATCGCCTGTCTGGTCTTCGTCATCCCCAACTTCACCCAGATCTTCGAGGATCTGGGCCAAACCCTGCCCGCGCCGACACGGCTGCTCATCTTCCTCAGCAACGCCCTGTTGCGCCACGGCCCTCTCCTGCTCGCCCTCTTCACCCTCGTCGTGCTTCTCTTCCTCCGCTGGCGCAACACCCCGGCGGGGCGGATGGCCTGGCACCGCTTCCTCCTCAAAGCCCCCGTCTTCCACCGCCTCATCCGGAGCGCCGCCTATGCCAACTTCGCCCGCACCCTCTCCAACCTCCTCCTCAATGGCGTCCCCGTCCTCCGGGCACTCGACATCGTCAAAAACACCGCCAACAACGCCGTCCTGGAACGGGAGATCGGCGCCTTGAAGGACCGCGTGACCGATGGCTCCTCCCTCTCCCGCCCGCTCGCGGAGAGCGGGGTCTTCCCCGACGTGTTCACCGACATGCTCGCGGTGGGCGAGGAGGCCGGGCAGGTCCCCCGTTCCCTCGCCCAGATCGCGCGCCGTTACGACGACCAGCTCGGACGCGACATCAAGGTGCTCACGACCCTGCTGGAACCCCTGCTGATGATCCTCATCGCCGGCGCCGTCGCCTTTGTCGCCATCTCGATGCTTCTTCCCGTGTTCCAGTTGACCAAGGGCCTCCGCTAAGCCATACTCTGGTTGCACTCCCCAGGTCGTCGCCGTCCACCCTCACGAGGTCCCCCATGCCCACTCCCTCCCCCCTCCCTTGCTCCCGCCGCTCACGCGCCGCCTTCACCCTCCTGGAAATCATGCTGGTGATCGTCATCATCGGCGTGGTGGCGACCATCGCCCTGACCAACCTGGATGTCTTCCACACCACCGAGAACGCCAAACGCGACGCGACCCTCGTGCAGATCGGTCAGATTTCCCAGGCGGTGGAAACCTACCGCCTGCACACCGGCAAGCTTCCCGGCGTCCTCGGCGACCTGGTTTCCAATCCAGGCGTTCCGGGATGGCGGGGACCCTACCAGAAGCGCATTCCCAAGGACCGCTGGGGTGACGAGTACTCCTATACTGCCGCGGGAACCACCTATGAAATCCGCTCGAACGCCGGGGGCTCGGAGCAGGGGCCGCTGAGTAGCCATGACCTCTGAGCGCCGCCGCGCCTTCACCCTGCTCGAAATCCTGCTCGTCATCCTCGTCATCGGGATCGTCGCGGGGGCCGTAGTCCCCTTGGCTATCGACGCCGTCGAGGGCGTCCGTCTCCGCGCCGCCACCCGCGAACTCGTCGCCCTTCACCTCTATGCACGCAACCGCGCCTTGCTCGACAAGCGCCCGGTCGCCATCCTCTACGACGTGCAGGGAAGGGAAATCGAGCTGCTGCAACTCCCTGCCGTGGCGGAGGTCTCCTCCGAGGGGTTTCTCGACCTCCCCCCGCCCCGTGCCGAGTCCTCCCTGCCCTTGCCGGCCGATGGGGAGATCTCCTCCCTCCGCCGCAAAACCCTCGCCTCCTTCGTCACCCTCGCGGAGGTCGTGGGCCTTCCCCTCGAACAGGGCACCTGGTACGCCATCTATACCCCCGGCGGCCTCTGTCCCCCTCATTCCGCCACCCTCCGCGACAACCACGGCGGCACCATGACCGTGCACATCCAGGGGCTCACTGGCGATATTCGGGTGGAGGACCGATGAACTCACGGACCCACTCCGGCTTCACCCTCCTCGAGGTCCTCCTCGCCGTTTTCCTCCTCGGCATGTCCCTTTCCATTTTCTTTGGCGCCGCCAACCAGGGGCTGGCCGTCATCGCCGAGGCCCGCGCCTTCGAACAGGGCCGCGAGTACCTGCATCTCCTCGAACTCCTCGCCCCCCTCGTTCCCAACACCCTCGAGGAGGGCATCGAGGAGGGCGATTTCGTAGCCCCCGACGGCGAAACCGTGCGCTGGACCCGCGAGACAACCCTTGCCGGCCCCGAGGGGGACGGTTTCTACCACCTGCGCAACACCGTCCGATGGGGCGACAGTGGGACGCCTCGCGAGGAAACCACCGAAACCTATCTACACCAGCCCACCGCACAGCGGGAACTCACCCCGACCCAGGCCCCGGACTGAACCCAAACCCCAGGCTTCAGGGCCCGGGAAATAATCCGCGCCCAATTCATTTGGGCGATCTGCCTTGGTTTCGGTGCGAGCGAGGGACGGGCCGCCACGCATAACCAACAGGCAGGGACAGGACACGGTGGGAAAGCCCCGGAAGGACGGACCGAAACGTGGGGGTCAGCCGGAGCGTTTGCCCGACACGACCGCATAGGCGTTATGCTGGTGGATGGACTCGTGGTTGGTGACCCGAACCGTCCACCGATCGATCCGCTCGTCCTCCCTCAGCCGCACCGCCACGTTTCGCACCATATCCTCCACAAAACGAGGCTCATCGTAGGCCTGCATGGTCACAAATCGCTCGTCCACCCGTTTGAGAATCGGGTACAAGGGGGCAGAGGCGGAAGCCTCAACCTGTTCAATGACTTCCTCAAGGCAGATTTGGACGCCGCTTCCGGCGCGGAGGAGGTGTTCAAGTTCGACCTCAACATAGCCCCGCTGGTTGTGCGCGCCGTACGTGCTGATTTCCTTGCTGCAGGGGCACAACGTGGTGACAGGCACCTCGACCTTCTGGAGGAAGGAGACCTGGCGCCCCCTCAGCCGGCCCTCCCATCGGCAACGATAAGCCTGCTTCGCGATCCGACCGCTTACCGGGGCCTGCCGGTCCAGAAAATAGTCGAACGCCAGCGTGAGCGTCGCCTCATCCGCATCCTGGTGGTCACGCAGCCGGGACAGAAGCGCCACCACTCCGTCAAGGTCGATGCGCCCGCCCGCCTCCAGCAAGTCCTCCACCAGGCGGCTCATGTGGATGCCCTTGAGTTCCGGACGGAGACTCACGGCGAGGGAGATTACGGCCGAAACCGTCTGCGAGGCCTTGTCGTCCAGCTCAACCCCCGAAACGTCCAGGGGGAACTTTAAGTCGGAAATTCCGACTTCCTGGATACAGACGCCGCGCTCGTCGGGGTCGGTCTGCACGTCTCGTGTAATGGGCTGGGTCATCGGGCGCATGGGTTCCTCATGGGCCGTAGAGTATTCGGAAACACCCGTCAAATCAACGAATTTTCCATGAGTTTCACCCCTTGCCCACCCTGCCCCACCGGAAATGAGGACCCCCGCCTTGCAAATGGGCGGGTTTCCCGGTAGCATTCTCCACATGAAAATCCTCTCAAATCCGGCGGCGTGGGATCGGGTGGATGAGGCTATTTCCGGCTGGATGAGGCGGCATGGAGTGGAGATCCTGCGAAGGACACTGGGGATCGTCTTCATTTGGTTTGGCATCCTGAAACCCTACGGGTTGAGTCCGGCCCAAGAACTGGTGTCCCGCACCGTTTACTGGGTGGATCCCGCCTGGTTCGTTCCCTTCCTGGGCTGGTGGGAAGTAGTCATCGGGGCAGGCCTTTTAATTCGCCCCCTGATCCGCCCGGCCATCGCCCTGCTGTTCCTGCAAATGCCGGGCACTTTCCTGCCCTTGGTCTTGTTGCCGGACGTCTGCTTCACCCGGTTTCCCTTCGGCCTGACCTTGGAGGGGCAGTACATCGTGAAAAATCTGGTATTGATCGCGGCGGCACTGGTGGTGGGCGGTACCGTTCGCTGTTCGCTCCCCCCCCTCCCTTCAGCCGAGTAGGGCATCGATTTCCTCGACGACCTCCTCAAGTGTCAGGCAGGTCGTGTCCACAACCCGGGCTCCTTCCGCCAGCTGCAATGGGGCGGTGGTCCGGGTGCGGTCGAGCTGGTCCCGTTTGCGCAGGCTCTGGAGGACCGCCTCGACGGAGGTTCCGGTTTCCGTGGCCAAGAGCTCCGCGTTCCGGCGGCGGGCGCGCTCCTCCGGGTCGGCGTCAAGGTAGAATTTGTGGGGGCTTTCGGGAAAAACCACCGATCCGATGTCGCGCCCCTCGACGACGAGTCGGCCGTGGGAACGCAACCCGCGGAGGCGCTCCACGATGAAAGCCCGCACCTCCGGGATTCGGGCAACATAGCTGACATTCTCGCGCACGGCCTCGCCCCGGATCTCCTCGCCGGGATCCTCCCCGTCGATCCGGAAACGAAGGGCTCCATCCACCACCTCGAACGTCCACTGGGTTTGGCGGAGGAGGTCGACGACCCCCGCCTCGTCATGCGCGTCTCCACCTTCGCGCAACACCTTCCACGTGATTCCCCGGTACATCGCACCGGAATCCACGTACAAGGCGCCACGGCGCTTCGCCAGCGCCCTCGCAACCGTCGATTTGCCGGACGCGGAGGGCCCGTCGATGGCCACCACTCCCTCGCCCAGCGGGAGCAGGGGCGCGAGATCGCAGAGTTCACGACGGCGAACAGCGGCCTCGGTGAGCATGGCCTCCACGGCATCGAAGTCCCCCGATTCCATGGCGTCGGCGAAAGCAACGATGCGGGAGGCGGCGGCACGGAGCCCGGAGGCGAGCGGGCAAGCGTTGGTCTGGGCGATGTCCCGCCAGACCGAAGGAGAACCCGAGGCGACGCGGGTGGTGTCGCGGAAGCCGGGGCCAATGAGGTGGCGCAGGCCGGGGGTGTCCCCCCCGGTGGCCAATACGAGCGCGCTAGCGGCGAGGTGAGGCACATGGCTCGTTCTCGCGGCGAGCGCATCATGCTGATCGGCGTCCATTTCCACAACCCGCGCCCCAAGACGGGTCCAGAACTGGGAGACACGCCAGACCATCCCGCGGGTCGCGGAATCGGCGCAGACGACGCAGACAGCATCCTGATAGAGGTTCGCGTGGGCCGGGGCAAGGCCGGTCTTTTCGGAACCGCACATGGGGTGACTGCCGATGAAGCAAGCTCCGCTTCCCTCGAGGATCCGCCCACATCGTTCGGCCAGCCACGTTTTGGTGCTTCCGACATCGGTGACGATGGTTCCGGGGGATAAGCCAGGGCGCGCGGCCGCGAGCAAATCGGGTATCGCCCGCACCGGGGCGCAGAGGACCACGAGATCGGCGGCCCGCACGGCCTCCTCCGGCGTTGCGAAGACGGCGTCCGCCATCTCCCGTGCAAGAAGGTCCGCCCGGGTTTCCTCCCGACGGGCGTATGCTTGGATAAACAGGGGCATCCCGCGCGCCTTGACGGCAAGCCCGAGGCTTCCGCCCATCAGACCCGGGGCGAGCAGCGCGATCCTTTTCACGAAAGAACCTCCCGGAGAGCATCCAGGGCTCGGCGGTTCTCCGCCTCCGTCCCCACCGTAAAGCGAAGCCAGTCCGGCAGCCCGTAGCCGTCCATCGGACGCGCGATCACCCCCTTGCGCTGCAACTCCTCAAAACGACGCCGACCCTCGCCCGTGCGCACAAGCAGAAAATTCGCCACCGAGGGAACCGTCTCCAGCCCCAGTTCCGCGCACTCCCGAACGAAATACGCCAGCCCTTCCCGGACAAGCTCCCGGGTTTGCTCCACGTACGCATCGTCCTCCAGCGCCGCGATCGCCGCCGCCTGGGCCATCGCGTTCACATTGAAGGGCTGACGGAACTTCTCCAACCAGGCCAGCAACTCTGGACGGGCCGCCGCGTAGCCGAGGCGGAGCCCAGCGAGTCCGTAGGTCTTCGAGAAGGTGCGCATCACCAGCAGCGGCCTCTCCTCCCGCAGCCATCCCAGCGAGTCCGGCTGTTCCTCTGGCGCCAAAAGTTCCACGTAGGCTTCATCCAGCACCGGCAGCACATGGGGCGGAAGCTCCCTCAGAAACTCCCGGAGCGCTTCATTGTCCACCCGGGTGCCAGTGGGGTTGTTGGGATTCGCCACGAACACCAGGCGCGTGCGGGCATCCACCCGGTCCGCCATCGCATCCAGATCGTGGGTGAAACCGCGCATGGGCGCCATCCGCGTCTCCGCCCCCGCCGCATCCGCCACCAGCTTGTAGATAATAAACGCGCCCTGGCTCATCACCAGATTGGTGCCCGGCCCCAGGAACACATGCCCCAGGAACTCGATGATCTCATTCGACCCGTTGCCGAACAACAGCCACTCCGGAGGCACCCCCAGCTTCGCTCCCAGCGCCTGCCTCAAGTGGAAACACCCACCGTCCGGATACAGGTGCATCCGCGGCGCCGCCTCCCGCATCGCCGCCACCGCCCGCGGACTCGGGCCCAGCGCGTTCTCATTGGACGCAAGTTTCACCAGATCAGAAGCACACAACCCGAAAGCACGCGCCACTTCCTCCAGCGGACGACCGGGTTCGTAGCTCTTGAGCGCATCCAGTCCGGAACGGGGCAGCAGGGCGGAAACGACGGACATAGCTTCAGCTCCGGAACGCGACGGGGTAGGATCCAAGGACCGTGAATTCCACGCAATGGTCGGCCAATTCATCGAGTGCCGCCTTGACCCGCGGCTCGTCCGCATGCCCTTCGAGATCCACAAAAAACGTGTACTCCCAGGCCCGCTGCTTGCTCGGGCGCGACTCGATCTTGGTCAGATTCAGCCCCGACCGGTGCAAAGGCTCGAGCGCATTGAACAAGGCACCCGTCTTGTGCCGAACCCCGAAGAACACGGAAGTCTTGTCCCTTCCCGAGGGAGGACCAAAGCGATGCCCCAACACCAGGAACCGCGTGCAGTTGCCCGCGATGTCCTGAATATTCTCCGCCAGCACCTCCAGCTTGAACTCCTCCGCCGCCAACCGCGACGCAATGGCCGCCCCCCCCGCATCCTCCAGCACCCGCTCCGACGCCCCCGCCGTGCTGCGCGTGGGCACCAACTGGGCCCCGGGATAATGGGCCTGCAGCCAGCCCCGGCACTGCGCCAATGCCTGCGGATTGCTGTAGACCCGCTCGACCACCGTCACCCCAGGCTGGACGATCAGGCAATGGTGGATGGGCAGGTAGATTTCCGCCGCGATCTTCAGCGGCGTCCTGACCAGTCGGTCTTGGGTCGGCGTCACCCCCCCCTCGATGCTGTTCTCGATCGGCACCACCCCGTACTGCGCGTTGTTCTTCTCCACCTCCTCAAACACCTGCTCGATTGTCTCGCAGGGCACATACCTCAGGCTCTGGCCGAACTTCGACAGCGCCGCTTGGTGCGAATACGTGGTGGCCGGCCCCAGAAACGCAATCGAGGACTCGAGTTCCTGCGAGATCGCCGCCGACATGATCTCGCGGTAGATCGCTCGCACATGCGCGTCCGACATCGGCCCCTCGTTCAACCGCATCACCTTCTCGAACACCTGCATCTCGCGCGCAGGCACGTACACCGGCGCGTCCGCCTCCTGCTTAAGACGGCCGATCTCCATGGCGGTACGGATCCGCGCATTGAGGAGGCGGACAATGTCCGAATCCAGAGCATCGATCTGTTGGCGGCATTCTTCCAAGGTGGGCATGCGCCGCACCCTAATCTCACCAAGCCCACGTGGCAAGCGGGAAGATGGGAAAGAGGGGGCGGAGGGAAGAGGGGGATGGGGGGATGGGGCAAAACCACCCACCCCAACTACACCGATCGGGGGCGTCCCCGCCCCCGCGACCTCCACCCCCCATCACCCCAACTACACCGGACCGGGGGCGTCCCCGCCCCCGCGACCTCCACCCCCCATCACCCCAACTACACCGGACCGGGGGCGTCCCCGCCCCCGCGACCTCCACCCCCCATCACCCCAACTACACCGGACCGGGGGCGTCCCCGCCCCCGCGACCTCCACCCCCCATCACCCCAACTACACCGGA
>CAYLNG010000001.1:0-253345 GCA_964385155.1 uncultured Verrucomicrobiota bacterium | reverse complement strand
CTGCGTGCTCATGCCCCCACTTCACCCCATTTCCCCCTCCTCTGTCAACTCGTTTTTCTAATAAATCACCTGTTGTTATCTTAAATTTGACAAGGGATAAAGATGGGTGAAAATGGGGGATGAAAATAAATAAAGAGATGATGAGAGAAGAAGGGTGTTTTCTTCAGCCTGTGAAGCTGGGAGCGGTGGAGTGTGCGAACCGAATCGCACTGGCGCCGATGACGCGATGCCGAGCAGGGGTGGAGAGAGTGGCGAATGAGATGATGGCGGAGTATTATTGTCAGAGGGCGAGCGCCGGATTGTTGATCACGGAGGCGACGGTGGTGAGTGAGCAGGGGATAGGATACATCAATACTCCCGGGATCTACACGGAAGAAATGGCGGAGGGGTGGAAGAGGGTGGTGGAACGAGTGCATGGGGTAGGAGGGCGTATTGCCTTGCAGCTTTGGCACTGCGGGAGGGCCTCGCACAGTGACTTTCATGGGGGTGAGCTACCGGTATCGGCTTCGGCGGTGCGGTTGAATGGCGACCACGTGTATACGCCGAAGGGAAAAAAAGCGTATGAGACGCCACGAGAGCTGGAACTATCGGAGATACCGGGAGTGGTGGAGGATTTTCGGCGAGGTGCAGAACGAGCGAGGGGTGCCGGATTTGATGCGGTGGAGGTGCATGCCGCGAATGGATATTTGTTGGACCAGTTTTTGCAGTCGCGAACCAACCGGAGGGAGGATGGTTATGGGGGGAGCGTGGAGAAGCGGTACCGTTTGTTGAGGGAAGTCGTGGAGGTTGTTTCCGGGGAGATGGGTGCGGACCGAGTTGGGGTGAGGATTTCACCGAATGGGGTGTTTAATGACATGGGTTCCCCTGATTTCCGCGAACAATTTCTGTATGTGGCTGGGGAATTGAATGGGAAAGGGCTTGCCTATTTGCATGTGGTGGATGGGTTGGGGTTTGGATTCCACCAGCAGGGGGAGGCGATGAGGTTGGAGGAGTTTCGGGCCGTGTTTGGGGGGGCATTGGTGGGGTGTTGCGGTTATACGCGGGAGACGGTGCAAAAGGCGTTGGCGCGGGGGAGTGCGGACATGATAGCGATAGGGAGGCCGTACATCACGAATCCGGATTTGGTGGAGCGTTTTGCGCGGGGGCTGCCGTTGGAGCCTTACACGGACATGACGCGGTGGTATACGCCGGGGGCGGAGGGCTACACGGATTATTCAACCTACGGGGAGAAGAGGTAAGGGGGGGGGGTCAGAGGGAGTAGCCGAAGGAGGGGGAGAGTGGCGGTTTGGGGCGGCGTAGATCGAAGGTGCAGGGGAACTCGGGGTCGGGGTCCTCTTCATGGAGGGAGGCGGGAAGTCCGCCGGGGGTAGGGAGGAAGGAGTCGGTGCGGGAGGTGGGGTAAACGGGGTGGGGCTGGATGCTGTCGGGGGTGTGGCCTTCCTGCCAGAAGCGGGTGACGCGGCGGGCCTCGGCCTCGAGGGCGTTGACGGGAGGGATGTCGTATGAGCGGCCGCCGGGGTGGGAGACGTGGTAGATGCAGCCGCCGATGCTGCGGCCATTGAAGAGGTCCAGTACGTCGAAAACGAGAGGGGTTTGTGGGGGGAGCGTGGGGTGGAGGGCAGACCAGGGTTGCCAGGCCTGGTAGCGGACACCGGCGACGAATTCGCCGTGGGTGCCGGTGGCGACGAGGGGGATGCGCCGGCCGTTGACGGTGAGGCCGTGGCGCTCTGGGGTGATGCCGCGGAGGCGGACTTGGAGGCGTTCGGCGGAGGAGTCGACGTAGCGGGAGGTGCCACTGGAAGAGGATTCTTCGCCGAGGACGTGCCAAGGTTCGATGGCGAAGCGGAGTTCGAGGTGGATGTCGCCGAGGGAGGTGGAGCCGAGGCGAGGGAAGCGGAATTCCCAGAAGGGGTCGAACCATCGGGACTGGAAGGGGAATCCCCAGCCTTGTAGGTCGGAGACAACCTGTTCGATGTCGCGGCGGTTGAAGTGGGGGAGCATGAATTTGTCGTGGAGGGAGGTGCCCCAGGGGATGAGGGGTTTGTGGTAGGGGGTGTGCCAGAAAGCGGCGACGAGGGCGCGGACAAGGAGCTGTTGGAGGAGGCTCATGCGGGGATGGGGGGGCATTTCGAAGGCGCGTAGTTCGAGGAGGCCGAGTCGCCCCGCGGGGCCGTCAGGGGAATAGAGTTTATCGATGGAGAACTCGGATCTGTGGGTGTTGCCGGTAAGGTCGGTGAGGTGGTTTCGGAGGATGCGGTCGACGAGCCAGGGGGGAGGGTTGTCGGAGGTTGGGAGCTGGCTGAAGGCGATTTCGAGTTCGTAGAGGCGGTCGTTGCGGGCCTCGTCGAGGCGTGGGGCCTGGGAGGTGGGGCCGATGAACATGCCGGAGAAGAGGTAGCTGAGGGAGGGGTGGTGTTGCCAGTAGGTGAGGAGGCTGCGGAGGAGGCCTGGGCGGCGGAGGAAGGGGCTGTCGGAGGGGGTGAATCCGCCGAGGGTGACGTGGTTGCCGCCACCTGTGCCGGTGTGGCGGCCGTCGATCATGAATTTTTCGGTGCCGAGGCGGGCTTGGCGGGCTTCGTGGTAGAGGGTTTCTGTTTTGGAGACGAGGTCGGCCCAGGAGGCACTCGGGTGGAGATTGACTTCGATGACGCCGGGGTCAGGGGTGACCTTGATGTGGTCGAAGCGGGGGTCGTGGGTGGCGAGGTAGCCTTCGAGGATGATGGGGAAGTTGAGGGAGGAGGCCGTGTCTTCGATGGCGGCGAGAAGGTCGAGGAGTTCCTCAGGGCGAGGGAGGGGAGGGAGGAAGACGTGGAGGCGTCCGTCGCGGATTTCGGTGGCGAGTGCGGTGTGGGTGATGTCGCGGGAGAGGATTGGGGGGCGAGGGGGGAGGTGTGAGGAGGGAGAGGGGAATGGGGAGAGGGGTTCGAGGGGGGAAGGTTCCGGGGTGAAGGCGCGTTCAACGGGAGGGGTCCAGGGGATGGAGTCGAGGGGGAGGCGGAGGCCAGCGGGGGAGTTGCCGGGTACGAGGAAGAGGTGATGGCGGCGGAGTTCCCAGGAGCAGCTGACCCATCGGTTATGGAGGGGGTGCCAGTGGATGGGGAGGACGAAGGCCGTGGGGGTGCCGAGGCCTTGGTCGAGGAGGGAGGCGAGGTGTTTGCGTTCGAGGCTGGAGAGGAGGCGTTTGTCGGAGGGGTCGAGGTGGAGGGGGAGGGTGGATTCGCGCCAGAGGTAGTAAGCGATGTCCTCGTGAGCGGGGAGGAGGTGTTCGGGGAAGACTTCGAGGCGTCGTGCGAGAGCAGCGAGGAAGCGTTGGGCGTCGACCGAGGAGAAGAGGCCTGGGGAGGTGGGGTCAGCGAAGAGGCTGGGGTTGCGCCAGATGGGGAGGCGGTCCTTGCGCCAGAGGCAGGTGTATGCCCAGCGAGGGAGGGGTTCGCCGGGGTACCACTTGCCCTCGCCGATGTGGAGGATGCCGCCGTCGCCGAAGCGGTGGTGGAGGCGGCGGAGGAGGGCGTGGCCGAGGGAACGTTTTGAGGGGGAGTCGGCGGTGGTGTTCCATTCGGGGGCCTCCATGTCGTCGATGGAGACGAACGTGGGTTCTCCGCCGATGGTGAGGCGGACATCGCCATCTCGGAGGTGGTCGTCGACGATATTGCCGAGAGCGAGGATGCAGGCCCAGTCGGATTCGGAGTAGGGTTTGGAGACGCGAGGGTCCTCGTGGATGCGGGAGACCTTGTTTTCGAAGAGGAAGGTGGTTTTGCAGATTTCAGAGGCGCCCTCAATGGGGGCGGCGCCGCGTGGGTCCGGGGTGCAGGCGAGGGGGATGTGGCCTTCTCCGGCGAAGAGTCCGGAGGTGGGGTCGAGGCCGACCCAACCGGCACCGGGGATGTAGATTTCGGTCCAGGCGTGGAGGTCGGTGAAGTCGGTGGAGGGGCCGGCAGGGCCCTCGATGGGTTTTTGGTCGGGGGCGAGTTGGACGAGGTAGCCGGAGACGAAGCGGGCTGCATAACCGAAGGCGCGGAGGCACTGGACAAGGAGCCAGGCGCTGTCGCGGCAGGAGCCGCTTCGTTTGGTGAGGGTTTCGTTGCAGGATTGGACCCCGGGTTCCATGCGGATTGTGTAGGAGATGGCACGGTGGACGGCGAGGTTGAGGGCGACGAGCCAGTTGACGGAACCGCAGTTGGAGGGAGGGGGCAGGGAGGTGAGGAAGTCGCGGAGGAGGGGGGAGTCGTCGCTGCGAACCAGATAGGGGGCGAGGTCGCGGAGGGTATGGTCGTTGTAGGAGAAGGGGACGGTTTCGGCGTCTTTTTCGAGGAAGAAGTCGAAGGGGTTGATGGTGGTGAGGTCCGCGATGACCTCGACCCGGACATCGAAGTGGGAGACGCGTTCGGGGAAGACGATGCGGGCCAGGTAGTTGCCGAAGGGATCCTGTTGCCAGTTGAGGAAGTGGGCCGAGGGTTCGATTTTCAGGGAATAGGAGAGGATGGGGGTGCGGCAATGTGCGGCCGGGCGCAGGCGGACGACTTGGGGTGAGAGGGCCACCGGGTGTTCGTAGGTGTATCGGGTGTGGTGGAGGATCGCGACGTGAATGGACATGCCTGAATCCTAACGCGGATGGAGGGGAGGCTGAAATGGAATTTCGACAGAATTGCTTGCCGGTTTCTGTAAATCCACAAAAATGTAGACGAGTAAGAAAGAGGGATGCCATCCTGCGATGGGGGGAGGCAGGTTTGTTTTATGGAGAGGGGGAGAAGGGAAGAAAGGGGGGGAGGGCCCAGTCGTAGGAGTCGAGGGGGTTAAAAAGGTTTTGTTCGAGGAGGAGAGCGTAGGCGCGGGCGCGGAGGGCCTCAGGGGAGAGGGGGGAGCCCGTGGGGAGAAGGCCTTGGTCGGCGAGGGCTTCGCGGAGTTTCAGAGTGGTGGCTTTGCGCCAATTGGGAAGGCGGCCTTGTTCGAGAGCGAGGAGGAAGGCATCGGGGTCGCCCTGGAGGGAGAGGAGGAGTTCGATGGCGGCGGAGTGGAAGGGTTGGGAGACGCAGCCGGTTTTGAGGAGGTCGTGAGGGGAGAGGGGGGGGGCGCGACCGATGCGCCAGGCCAAAGCGAAGGCGTGGAAAGCCGCGGCGCGGGAGAGGGCGGATAGGTAGGCGGAGGAGGGGAGCAGGGGGGAGTCTGGGGAGGCAAGGTGGAGGGTGCGGAGCTGGCCCCAGTTGTGGAGATGGTGACGGAAGAGGGGTGTCAGGAGGGTTTCGTCTGGGAGGAGGTTCCAGAGGGGGATGTCGTCGGCGGGGGCCCAGGGATCGGGAGGGTGCTGAGCGTGACGGGTGAGCCATTGCTGGATGGATTCGTCGGGGAGGCGAGAGGGGTCTTCGGGGGGGGAGGGGGGAGGGAGGGGAGGGTGGTGTTGGCCGTGTTGGAGGTGGCGGAGAGAGGCGAGGTTGATGGATTGGAGGGGGAGTGCGAGGCGGCGGAAGTGATGGAGGCAGCGGGCGGCCTCGTCGCGTTGGGCGGTGAAGTAGAAGAGTTGGCGTCCGTCGCGGACGAGGGAGGCGAGGGCGTCGAGGATGGCGGAGGAGCGGGATTCGTCGCTGGTTCCGAGGGCTTCGTCGACGAAGAGGGGGAGGTTGTGGGGGTCTTGGCGTTGGAGGAAGGCGATGCGGACCGCGATGAGGAGTTGGGCTCGTTCGCCGGAGGAGAGGGTGGCGAGAGGGCGTGGGGGTAGACCGGAGAGGGAGGCGACGAACCTGTCGCGGTCGTTTTCGCGGGAGACGGAGAGTTGGAGGGAGCCGTGAGAGAAGTGAGCGAGGAGTTGGTTGGCGTCGCGGAGGAGGGGGGGCTGTTCGTGGGATCGGCAGGTGTCGCGGAGCCAGTCGAGGGTGGCGCGGGCCTGTTCGATGGCGAGGGTTTCGTCGCGTTTGTCGAGGAGGCGTTGGCGGAGGGATTCGGCGTGTTCGAGGGCGTCGTGGAGGTTGTGGCGGAGGGAGGCCTGTTGGATGCGGTCGTTGATCCGGGTGATGTGGTCGTGGAGGTCGGAGGCGTGTTGATGGGCGAGGGAGGCTTCGTCGAGGAGGGTGCGGAGGTGGTCGGGGGAGAGGGAGGCGAGGTCTGGATCGGGGGAGAGGCGATTCCGGAGTTCGGAAATCTGGTGGTGGAGGAGTTCCGCGTTTCGGAAGTCTTCGCGCCATTGGGGGAGCTGGGAGCAGCGGCGTGCGAGTTCGTCGGGGTCCGGGGAGGGGAGTGAGGTGCGGTGGAGGAGTTCCTGGAGGGCGGTGCGTTGGGAGTCGAGGGTTTGGTCGAGGTGGCGTTGGTGTTGGTCGATGTCGTGGAGGGCGAGGCGGCGGGAGCGTTCGGCATCGAGGCGGCGGCGTGCTGCGCGTGCGCGGGCGCGTGCGTGGTGGCGGCAGGTGGGGGTCGGGGTGGGGAACCCGGGTTGGAGGAGGGAGTGGAGGGAGAGGAGGGTATTGTTTTCGCGGGAGAGGGCGGCGAGGAGGGAGGCTTCTGCGGCGGCGCAATCGATTCGGAGGGAGCGAGCGTCGCGGAGGTCTTGGAGGAAGTGGGGGAGGAGGAGGTCGCCGGAGTCGGGTTGGATGCCGGTGCGGTGGAGGGCGGCGAGGGCGTGGTCGAGGGCGTTTTGGGCGAGTTGTGCGCGTTGGGAGGCGTCGTGGGCGCGTTGGCGGTCGGCGGCGGCGAGGCGTTCGCGGTGGAGGGAGTCGAGGAGGGAGTCGAGGGGGGCGCGGGTGCGGCGGAGGGCGTCGGGGGTCCAGGAGTCGGGAGCAGGCAGGGAGGGGGGGTAGTGGTCGCGGAGGAGGTGGAGGCGGTGGTCCCTGTGTGCGCGGGAGAGGAGGAGGTGAGCGGTGGCGAGGAGAACGGGTGCGGAGAGGAGGGCGTACCAGCGGAGGTCGTGGAGGTGTGCGAGGAGGGGGGGGAGGAGGAGGAGGAGGAGGAGAGCGGCGAAGAAAGGGGGGGCGGGGGGGAGGAGGGGGGGGGCGGTGGTTTTGAGCCAGGCGTCGAGGTCACGCCGGGCAATGCGGATGTCGTCGGGATCGAGGGAGGAGGGTGCGGGGTTGAGGGGGGTGGATTCGAGGGCGTCGCGTGAGGCGTCGGCGAGGGCGCGAGTGGCGAGGGCGATTTGTTGGGCTTCGGCGAAGGTGCGGAATTCGGGGAGGTCGGAGGGGGCGTCGAGGAGGGCGGGGGAGCGGAGTCCGAGGCGGGAGCGGAGGGAGTCGAGGCGAGCCTCGAGGTCCTCGAGGGAGGCCTGAGCCGCGAGGCGGGATTCGTGGGCGCGTTCGGCGTCATGGAGGAGAGGGTCGATGGAGTCCCGGGCGCGATCGAAGTCGGAGAGGGCGAAAGGGATCCAGGAGGTTTCGCCGGGGCCGAGGTCGCGGCGTTGGAGTTCAAGGGCCTTGCGTTGGGTCTGGAGGGATTCGAGGGAGAGGAGGAGGGCGCGGAGGGAGTCGGGGTCGTCGGCGCGGAGGTGGTCGATGTGGGGGGGGGCTTGGGCGAGGCGTGCGCGGAGGGAGTCGAGGCGTGCGGAGAGGGAGTGGAGGTCGAGGGCGGCTTGGAGGAGGGGTTGCCGGGAGGCGGAGGCGCGGAGGGAGGTGAGTTGTGCGCGGAGGGTGTGGAGGTGGGCGGCCTCTTGGAGGAGGGCGTTTTGTTCCTGTTGAAGGAGGCGGAGGGCGTGGAGAGCCTGAGTGTGTTCGCGGTGGAGCTGGACAGGGGCGGCGGGTGGGCGGTCGCAGGCCATGGCCCGGGCGAGAGCGTCGAAGTCGACGCCGCCGGCGAGGGCTTCGGCGATGCGTCGAGCGAGGTCGTCGTCATCGTGTTCGAGGAGATCCCGGAGGTGCCAGGCGTGACGGCGCCGCTGGAGGGGGTGTGGGGGTTCGGGCGGGGGATGGTCGAGGCCGTTGCGGCGTGCGGCGAGGGTGTTGCCGCGGGAGAGAAGAGTCCAGGGGACGCCGTCGAGGAGGAGGTCGGCCTCGAGGAAGGCGGGTTCTTTGTCGGAGGGGTCGGGCCAGAGGAGGCGCTGGAGGGCGCGTGCGGTGGTGGTTTTTCCGGAGCCGTTGGGGCCGTGGATGAGGTTGAGGCCCGGGGAAAGGTTTTCGAGGAGGAGGGGGGTGTTGGGGTGGACGCCGGCGAAGTGGGAGACGCGGAGGGAGGTGACGCGGGTGGAGTTCATGGGGCGTCGTCGCGGAGGAGGGTGGCGAGGAGGGAGCGGAGGAGGGGTGTGGGGTCGTCGGGGGAGGTGGGAGGAGGGAGGTCCTTGAACTCGCGTTGTGCGAGAACGCGCTGGCGGGCGTCGTGGAGACGGCGGAGGAGGTCGGGAGGGGGGGAGAGGAGGGCGTCGGCGAGGAGACGTGGTACAGGGCCGGCCTGACGGGCGGCTTCGAGGTTGATGGCGGGACGGACGAGGTTGAGGACGCGTTCGATGGCGAGGGAGGGGGAGCGCCATTCGGTCAGGCCGTCGAGGGCTTCGCGGAGGGCCTCCGGGTGTTGGGTTTCGCCGAGGAGGCGGAGGCGGAGGAGGGAGCGTGAGGAGGGTGCGATGCGTTGGAGGGCATCGAGGAGGAGGGAGCGTGAGGGGGGGGTGTCGGGGGAGAGGGTAATGTCGTGGGAGAGGTAGGCGAAGGGGGAAGGGGCGACGGGGCGTGGGGAGGGCAGGGAGGTGTCCCAGAGCCAGGCGTGGTGTGGGCCGGGTTCGCCCGGGTCGAGGGGTTGAGGGGAGCCGGGCATGAGGATCCAGGGCGTGCCCTCGGCGAGGGAAGGGGTGTGGATGTGGCCGAGGAGGCAGCCGGTGAGGGGGAGGGAGCGGAGGCGTGTGGACTGGAGGGGTGCGTAGGGGGAGGAGGGGTTGTCTGGATCGCCGTGGAGGAGGGCGATGGAGGGGAGACCGTCGTGGGGAAGGGTGGGGAAATCGTGGGTGGGGTCCTGTCGGACGACGGGTGCCGGGAAGGACCAGCCGAGGACTCGGAGGGCGGGGCGGCCCTGGTGGGAGAGGAGGTGGGTTTCCCAGCGGCCGCCCTGTCCGAGGAGGCGGAAGGTGTCTGGGGGCATACGCCGTGCGAGGAGGGGGAGGATTTCGGCGTCGTGGTTGCCGGCGACGGCGAGGGTGGGGATGCCGGCGGTGGCGAGACGGTGGAGCCCGGCCTCCAGTGGGCCGATGGCTTCCCAGAAGCGGTTTGATTCGTCGATCAGGTCTCCGGAAAGCAGGAGGGCGTCGACGGGTTCGCGGAGGGCGAAGTCGACGAGTCTTTCCCAGGCGCGGAGGGTGCGGGCGTCCTCGGCCCACTCGGGGGGGAGGCGAGAGGAGGCTCGGCCCAGGTGCAGGTCTCCGGAGAGCAGGAGCTTCATGACGACAAGGAGTAGCGGAGCCAGGAGCGGAAGGGAAGAACATTGTGGCGGAGCAGGGAGAGAAAGAAGGAGAGAGGTGAAGGGTTTGGCCTATTCCTTTTTTCCATTGCCAAGCCGGGGAGGATGGGGTAACGGTTAAGAACCCACGGGGGGCGACTTCCGGTGGTGCGGTGTTGATGGCCGGGCCCTATGCGACGGGCGCGGACGAACCGTGTCAGGGCCGGAAGGCAGCAGCACTCAGACCAGCCGCCCGGGCGCCGTAGACCGCCTGGCCGGAGCCGTGCCGCCGGAACTCGCCCCCCGTGGACTTCTTTCCCTCATTTCCGTCATGGCTTACGAAGTTATCGCCCGCAAATATCGTCCCCAGGCCTTCGAGGAGGTCGTGGGGCAGTCGCATATCACGGAGACGCTTCGGCGGGCGATCGAGCAGGGTCGAGTGGGGCATGCGTATCTGTTCGTGGGTCCCAGGGGGACGGGCAAGACGACGACGGCGCGGATTTTCGCGAAGTGTCTGAACTGCGTGGAGGGGCCCACGATCACGCCCTGCAACCAGTGTGACCGTTGCCGGGAGATCACGGCGGGCAATTCGATGGACGTGTTGGAGATCGACGGTGCGAGCAACAATAAAGTGGAGAACATCCGCGAGCTGCGCGAGAACGCGAAGTTCGGTGCGACCCAGTCCCGCTTCAAGATTTACCTGATCGACGAGGTCCACATGCTCAGCACGGGTGCCTTCAACGCCCTGCTGAAGACGCTCGAGGAGCCTCCCGCGCACGTGAAATTTCTGTTTGCGACCACGGAGCCGCAGAAGATTCCGGACACGATCCTCTCGCGCTGCCAGCGCTTCGACCTGCGCCGGATCCGGGTGAAGGATATCGCGGGACGTTTGCAGGAGATCTGTGTGAGGGAAGGGGTGGAGGCGGAGCCGGAGGCGTTGCAGGCCATCGCCCGAGGGTCGCGGGGCGGCATGCGGGACGCGCAGTCGGCTCTGGACCAGCTCATCGCCTTCCGTGGGAAAACGCTGCGGGAGGCGGATGTACTGTCGGTCTTCGGCTTGGTATCGCAACGCCATCTCGAGCAGTTGGCGGGTGCCATTCTGGGGCATGACGTCCCCTCTCTGCTGTCGGCCATCGCGAGTTTCGACGAGACGGGCAAGGATCTGGAGCGTGTCCTTGTGGACTTGGTGGAGCATCTGAGGCATGTGCTGGTGTACGCCTACAGTCCCGAGGCCCAGCTGCTGGACGAGCTGCCGGAAAGCCAGACGGCGGTGATCCGCGAGCAGGCGGGGCTCGTCGATCCTTCGCGGGTGTCCTCCCTGCTCGACAAGCTGATCGAGTCCGCCGAACGCATGCGTTTCTCCTTGTCCAAACGGACGATGCTCGAGACCAGCCTGATCGCGGCCTCCCGCACGGCGCATTTTGCGACGATCGACGAGGTGCTTCAGCAGATCGAGCGGCTCGAGGCCGGCCTGCCCCCCGAGGCCGACGAAAAAAAAAAGGGGTGAAGGCTGAGGGTCCCGAGAAGGGGGTGGAGTCGGAGGAGAGGGAATCGGGGCGGGAGCCTGAGCCGATGCTGGAGCCAGTGGCGGCGACCTTGGAGGAATTGCGGGCGGACTGGCCCGCATTGGCGGAGAAGTGCCGCATAGCCCAGCCGTTGTTGCGGCATCTGTTGATGGACTCGTGGCCGGTGTCGCTCAACGAAACGACGCTGGTGATTGGGTTTGATCCGGAGTTTCATGGGGAATTGGAGCAGGCGCGAGGGGGTGACCACGCGATATTGCGGCATTTGTTAGGGCGGGAGTTGGGGCGTGCGGTGCATGTGGAGTTCGTCTTGTTGAAGGAGCCGGTGCGCTGGTCGCATCAGGCCCCCCGGGACGATGGGGAGAGCGTGCCGGACGAGCAGCCGTTTTCACCGGAATCGGCGGGGGTGAATCCCCGTGCCTGGATGAGGAATGCGGCTGTGCGGCTAGTGCTCGAAACCTTTAATGGGGACATCCTCGACATCCAGCGGTAGGAACTCGCGCACTCCGCAGGCAGGGCAAGCAGGGGCGGCGCCCTCTTTCGGGAGGGGCGCGAATTTGGTTTCGTTTTCGGTTGCGAAGGGGCGGGTGGGGAATAGGTTTCGGGAATGGAAGCGCTGCATGATCCGGTATTAATTTTCGCGGTCCTGATCGGAGTGGTGCTGGCCGCACGGCTGTTGGCCCCGAAGGTTCGTGTGCCGGATATGGTGTTGCTGTTGGGTGCGGGCGCGTTGCTGGGGAGGCATGGCCTCGGGTTGTTGGAGCGGGATGGGGCGATCCGCTTGTTCGGGGACGTGGGGCTGGTGTACATCATGTTTCTTGCGGGGCTGGAGATCGACCTGTACCAGTTCGCGCGTACGCGGCGGCGGAGCATTGGCTTCGGGTTGACCACCTTCCTGGTGCCGCAGGTCCTCGGCACTCTGGCCGCGAGGACGTGGCTGGGCCTGGACTGGCCCGGCGCCCTGCTCATGGCCAGCCTTTTCGCGTCCCACACCCTTCTCGCCTACCCCGTCGCCAGCCGACTTGGCATCCACCGGACGGAGCCGGTCACGGTGAGCGTCGGGGCGACGATCATCACCGACACGCTGGCCCTTCTGGTGCTCGCGGTGGTCGTTGATGCCGCGAAAGGGATTCCGATGGACGCGCGTTTCTGGTTGGGTCTTGGCGCGGGAATGCTGACCCTTGTCCTTGCGATCGGGCAACTGATCCCCCGCATCGCACGCTGGTTTTTCAGGCGGGTGACGGAGTCGGGGCCCGCCCAGTTCCTTTTCGTGCTCGCGGTGGTCTGCGGATGCGCGTATGTCTCCCACTACGCGCGCATGGAGCCGATCATCGGGGCCTTCCTCGCGGGGGCGGCGTTTAACCGCCAGGTGCCGGAGCAGAGCCCCCTCATGAACCGCCTCGTTTTCGCCGGGGAGACCCTCTTCATTCCGATCTTCCTGATCTCCGTGGGCATGCTGGTGGATCCCCGCGCGATCGCCGCGGACCCGGATGCCTGGCGGGTCATGGGCGTGATGGTGGGAATGGTGCTGGTGACCAAGGGGCTGGCCGCTTCCTTCGCCGGGAAACTCTTCGGGTACGGCCGGGCGGAGCGGCAGGTGATGTTCGGCCTGTCGGTCGTCCAGGCGGCCGCCACGCTTGCGGCGGTCCTGGTGGGCTACAATGCGGGGCTGCTGGACGCCGCGGCGTTGAACGGGGCCATCGCGATGATTTTGGTGACGGTCCCGCTTGGCTCGTGGGTGGTCGACAAGGCGGGGCGGAAGATGGCCCTTTCGGCCCAGGTGCCGCGGCGCGGGGCGAAAGCGACGGAACAGCGGCTGTTGTTGCCGGTGTCAAAGCCGGAGACGGCCTCGCGCATGATGGAGCTGGCGTTCCTCATGAGGGACAAGGCGGTGGCCGGGACCCTGTATCCGCTGACGATCGTGATGGACGACGAGGGGGGGGAGGAGGCGGTGGCCCGTGGTGAAAAGCTTTTGGCCCAGTGCATGACCCACGCATCGGCCGCGGAGGTGGGAGTGGAGCCCCACGTGCGGGTTGACCTGAATCCGGCGGACGGGATTCTACGGGCCGCGCGGGAATTGCGCATCAGCACGGTCTTGACGGGCTGGGGGGAGTTGGCCAGCCGTGGCTCCCGCCTCTTTGGTTCGGTCAACCAGCACCTGACGGAGACCTGTCCGGCTCGGTTGATGGTGTGCCGCATCCTGCGTCCGCCGGCGACGAACCGGGTGTTGCGGGTGCCCTTTCCGCCGCTTTCGGAGCACCGGGAGGATTTGTCGTTGTTGCTGCGGGAAATCCGCATCCTCGCCCGGCAGATGGGCGTGGACCTCCATGTCTACCTCGCCGGAAAGGCGGCGCCCGCCCTCCGCGCTGAGATCGAACGAACCCAGCCCGTGGGCCGCACGGTGTTTTCAACGGAGGAGACCTGGGCATCCGCACGCCAGCGCCTCCTCGAGGACCTCGACGAGGATGCCCTGCTGTTGTTGCCGCAGATCCGCCGCAACACGGCTCTGTGGACGCCGACCCTCGACCGTTTGCCGGATATCATCGCCCAGCGTTTCCCTGGTGTGAACTTCATTGTCGCCTATCCCCCGCTGGCGACGCGGAGGACCGAGGACACCGCGCCCGTGGCGTTACCGGCCGGCGGCGGTTTTCCCGCCCTCCGGGGGGTCAATCTCCCCCGGGATGTGGCCGGGGAAGCCCGTGTGCGCCTGTTGTTGGGACTTGGGTTCGACGACGACCCGGACCTGGCGGTGGCCGCCGCGGAGCCGCTGATCGAGTCCGCCCGCTTCAACCCGGTCGAACTCGTGCCCGGCGTGATCCTCTTGCACGCCCACAGCGGGGAGAGGGCGGAGCCCGTGCTGTTGGTCGGCTTCGGCGAAATCCAGGGGGCTTTCTTTGGCATCGAGCCCGGGCCCAGAATTCTGTTGGGGCTGGTCAGTCCCCGGGATGACGCCCCGGAACTCCATCTACGCAGCCTCGCCGCCGTTGCGAAACGCTTTCGGCAGGAGGGGATTTCGGAGCGTTTGGGGGCTGCGAAAAGCGCGGAGGAGGTGTGCCGGGTGCTTACCGGTCTGTGAGACGCCAGAGGAGGGGGAGGAGAAAGAGGGCCAGGATCAGGGCCCCCGCGGCGGACGTCGGGGTGTCGAGGTGGGGGGACAGGAGGGAAGGAAGGCGGGGGAGCAGGAGCAGGGAGGGGATAGCCGCGGCCCGCGCGCCAGGGGCGGAGAGGAGGAGGGCGGCGAGCGCAAGCCCCCAATGAGACAGGGGGGGGATGGCGGGTACGAAGGGTCTTGCCTTCAGGTGTCCCGCGTCGGCGAGGGCCTGGAGTTCCTGGTGGGCCCGCGCGGGGGTGAGCCCATGGCGGGCGGCATACTCGTCCACGTTGTGGCGGGTGTCGCCACGGGCCGCGAGGATCTGCCGGGGAAGCCAGCCATCGGCCAGAGGGTGGCGGGCCTGGACCGTGAGGCGGAACCGGCCGGGCATCGCGGGGACCGGCGCCAGCAATCCGCGGTCGCGGAGCAAGGCGAAATCAGGGCCCACCTCCTCGGCTGTGAAGGAAGCATAGGAGCGGAATCGCAGGATCCATGCCTGGTATTCCGGGGAGATTTCAGGTGGAAGGGGGCCGCTGAAAGTGGTTTCGGGGACGTGGTAGCCGTGGCGGTCGCGCTGGAGCAGCCCGTAGACCTGGAAGGCGCGGATCATTTCGGAGGGAGGCAGGGGTGCCTCATCGAAGAAGGAGAGCAGGGACGTGGGGGAGATGGGGGAGAGGAGGTGACCGAGGGAAACGATGGCGGAGGGGGGGAGTTCGGAAGCGGGTTCGTTTGCGAAGGCCTGATAGCGGGGGAGTGGATGGAGGGAGTAGGGGTGGCGGGCAAGTTCGGAGGGCGTTTTGGCGGTGGAAACCGCGAGCCAGAGGAGGGGCAGGACGATGGCGGTGGCGAAGGGCGTGCAGAAGAGGATGCGACCGGAAAGGCGGCCGGTGGGGCGGAGGATCGGGTGGAAGCAGAAGAGGCCCGGGAGCAGCAGGAGGGCGCCCAGGAGCATGCGGACGCCACCGCGGAGGGGGTCGAGTTCGGGGGGGGCGGGCAGGGTGGTGAGTGGGAGGAGGTGGAGCCAGGCGGCCCCCAGCAATGCGGGGACGGCCAGGAGGGCGCGCGGGCGGTTGCCGAGACTCCCGTGCAGCAACAGGGCCCACGAGAACAGGGGGAGCATGGGCGTCCAGGGCGAGGGCCAGAAACGCAGCAGTTCGGGCACGGGAAGGGCGAGGGGAACCAGGAAAAGAAAACGGAAGGGTCGCGGCCATGGCCCCAGCAGGTGATGGATGCCCAGGAACAGGAGGGAGCCCAGTACCGTTAACGGCGCCGCCTGCGCCGCCTCGCGTGCCGCTCCCGGCGGAATGACTCCGGGAAACGCGTGCAGCAACGGCGCCGCCAGCAGCCAGAGGGGGCTGCACAGCACCTCAGGATGTTTTTTTGACAAACCCATGGTTTCTGCTATGCACGTTCCCCTCCTTTTATCAACCCCCATCCTCAGGAACCCATGTACAACGCCAGTGACCTCAAAAAGGGCCTCAAGATCGAAATCGACGGCCAGCCCTATGTCATCACCGAATTCCAGTTCGTCAAACCCGGCAAGGGCACCGCGCTGTACCGCTGCAAGATCAAGAACATCATGACGGGTGCCTCCATGGACCGCACCTACCGTCCCAACGACAAGATCGGCAAGCCCGACCTGATGCAGCGCGAAATGCGGTACTCCTATCCCGAGGGCGATCATTTCGTGTTCATGGATAACGATTCCTTCGAGCAGCTCACCGTTGACAAGGATGTCGTGGGCGATCTGAAGTATTTCCTCATCGAGGAAATGGAGTGCAAGGTCCTCTTCTACAACAACGTGGCCATCGACCTCGAACTTCCCACCTTCGTCGAGAAGGTCATCGTCGAAACCGAGCCCGGCGCCCGCGGCGACACGGCCACCAACGTGACCAAGCCCGCGAAGATCGACAACGGCTACGAAATCCAGGTTCCGTTGTTCATCAAGGAAGGGGACGTTGTCCGCATTGACACCCGGACGGGCGAATACGCCGACCGTGTCGCCAAGAAATGACCGGGCGTGTCGCCGACCTCCGGGCCAAAAGGAGGGCCCTGGAGATGCGTGGCCGTGTTTTTGCGGCCACGCGTTCCTTTTTTGGGGGCAGGGGATATGTCGAGGTGGAGACTCCCCTGCGGGTGGCCACTCCGGCTCTGGAGGACCATATAGACGCGGAACCCAGCGGCGACGCGTGGTTGCGCACGTCGCCCGAGCTCCATATGAAGCGCCTGGTCTGCGCTGGCATGGAGCGGATTTACCAGATCGGCGCCTGTTTCCGGCGCGGGGAACGCGGCTCCCGGCATTGCCCTGAATACACGATGCTGGAATGGTATCGGACGGGTGCGGACTGCGAAGAGTTGATCGGCGAGACCAGCGCGCTTTTGCGCGCCATTGCCGCGGCAGAGGGACGCACGGAGTTTGGAGGCATTGACCTGACGGCCGAGCCCGCCGTTTTCGACGTTCGGGAGGTTTTCTGGCTTTGGGCGGGCTGGGATCCCTGGGAGGCTTTCGACGCGGAGCGGTTCGACCTGGACCTGGTCGGGCACATCGAGCCGATGCTTGCCGAGCAGCAGGTGCCGGTCATCCTGCGCGGTTTTCCGCCGGAGCGTGCGGCGCTCTCCAGGATCGTGGAGGGGACGGCCCAGCGGTGGGAGCTCTACCTTGGCGGCATGGAGCTGGCAAACGCGTACACGGAACTGGCGGATCCTGTCGAGCAGCGCGCGCGTTTCGTGGCCTGCGCGGAGGCAAGGCGCGCGAGGGGGCAAGAGGTCTACCCCCTCGACGAACCGTTTCTCTCGGCCCTTTCCGCGGGTATGCCTCCCTGCGCAGGCATCGCCCTCGGCATGGACCGGCTTCTCATGTGGCTCGTCGGCGCCCGCGACATCGCTGAGGTTCGCGCTTTCGTCGACGGATGACCCCCCGGCCCGCTTTCTCCCGCCCGGATCGCACCCGCCAAAAGACTCTCCCGGGCACGTTGGGGTTTGACACCCCCCGCCCCTCCTCCCTACTGTGATGCCATGAATCCGTTGCCCACGCGCCTCGCCCCCCGCATTGGAACCCCTTGGACGGAAATCGGACTCGGCTGTTGGCAGCTTGGGGGCGGATGGGGGCACGAATGGAACGAGGAAAGCGCCGCCGCCATTCTTGAGGCCGCCCACGCCTCGGGGGTTCGCTTTTTGGACACCGCGGATGTGTATGGCGACGGCCGAAGCGAACGATCAATCGCCCCCTTTCTGGCCGAACATCCGGAAGTCTACGTCGCAACCAAACTGGGGCGCAACGGGATTTATCCCGATGGTTATACCCGGGACAGCCTGCGGAGGGCGACGGAGGCCTCCCTGCAGCGCCTCGGCCTCTCCCGCCTTCCTCTCACCCAGCTCCATTGCCTGCCCACTTCGATCCTTCGGCTCGGCCAAGTCTTCGACTGGCTTCGCGAGCAGCAGGCCGAAGGCCTGATCGACCGCTTCGGGGCAAGTGTCGAGAGTGTCGAGGAGGGGCTGCTCTGCCTTGAACAGGAGGGGGTCGCCTCGCTCCAGGTCATTTTCAACATCTTCCGCCAGAAGCCGGCCGAAGAGCTGCTTTCTCGGGCCCAGGCCAAGGGGTTGGCGGTGATCGCACGTCTTCCCTTCGCCAGCGGGCTGCTGACCGGAAAACTACGGCGCGACACGGTGTTTGTTTCCGGAGACCACCGACATTTCAACCGGGAGGGCGCCGCGTTTAATGTGGGCGAAACCTTCGCGGGCCTTCCATATGAAACGGCCCTCGATCTGGTGGAGGCTCTTCGTCCCAGCGTCCCGTCGGGGCTCAGCCTCGCCCAGATGAGCTTGCGCTGGATTCTCGACCACCCTGCGGTCACCGTTGTCATCCCCGGCGCGAGCTCGCCACGCCAAGCACAAGCCAACGCCGAGGCCTCCGCCCTGCCTCCCCTTCCCCGTTCCCTCCACGAACGCCTCGCCCGCTTTCACGATCTCCAGGTCCGTTCCCACATCCGCGGCCCCTACTGATCTATTGCCGCATACCCCCTCAACCCTCCAGAGCCTTCAGCTTGGCGGCAGTGCGGAGTTTGTGGTGGCGGTCGTAGTCCGCCAGAAGACGGCGGAAGGGGGTGAGGGGAGTGCCGTTTTCCCGGTTGTGTCGTCCGATCCGGCAGGCCCATCCCCACTGCCGGACCAGGACGGCGACGCGCCGGATGTACGAATAACCCGGATCGTACAGGCTGGTGGACTCACTGGTGAGGCCGTTGAGTTCGAGGATCGAGAGCGCGCGGCCCGCCTGGAAATCCTCGAGGGTGGGCACGCGGATGTCGAAGCGCCCGAAGTGGAACCCCGGAAAGGAGCGGCAGACAGCGTTGATGCGGTGGGTGAGCGCGGGGGTGGCAAGCGGGGTGGCGTCCTCGAAGAGGGCCCCGCGCGCGTGGTTGCCTACGTCGGTGAGGGGGATCCGCTCGCCCGCGGCCGGAATGTCATACAGGCGCTCCCGGTGTTGGTGGAAGAGGACCCGGGCCTGACAGACGGCCCGCGGATGGGCCAGGAGGAGGTCCTCGACATTCTGGAGCCCGTCCCCCACGATGCCCGGGAATGTTTTGCGGGTGATGGATAGAAGGAACCCTTCCTCCCGCCCCGGAGGACGGACGAAAAACACCCCGAATTCGAGTCCGGGCACGTAGGCCTGGATGAGATGGTCGCCTACTGCGTTGGCAAGTGCGCGTCGGAGCCGGGCCTCGTCGCGCGCGATGACCACGCGTTCTCCGCGCTGGCCCGCATCGGGTTTGAGGACCACGGGGTAGCCGGAGACGAAGGCGAGGGCGCGGGATAGGCGTTCCTCGGGAGCGAGGGTGGCGGGGAGAAGGAGGTAGGGGGCGACTGCGGAGCGGTCGGCGATCTGGTCGAGGATCCCGGACTTGGATTCATCGATGAAACCGGAGGCCGGAATGGACGGATTGCAGGCGGTGAAGTCCAGGAAGCGGTTCCCGCGTCGGAACGTTCGGAGGAGAAGGAAGAGGAAAACCGGGAAGTAGAGCAGGGAGGAGGGCCAGAATTCGGAGGAGGTGAGGCGTTTCCAACGGCCGTAGAGTTTGCGGCGGCCGCGTCGGTTGCAGGCGGGGAGCAGGATGTGGGTGAGGAGGAAATACAGGGCGGCGGCGGCGAGCAAGAGGGCGGGGGCTGTATGCGCGAAGCGGTCCATCCAGGCGAGCGCCCTGCCCGCGAGGAGTGCGGAAAGGCCGATGACCAAGGGGGTCCAGACGACCGAGGCCAACACAAACCAGAAGGTGAAAGATTTCCAGGGAACGCCCAGGATGCCCGCCGCGAGATACGCCGGGCCGCGGGTCCCCGGAATGAAGCGGGTGATCAACATCGCCCCGCCGGTCCGGTGGCTGAACCATTCCTCGGTTTCCCGCAGGTCCGCCGGGTCGATCATCCATCGCAGCGGGATTTTTCCAAGCGCGGGACGCCCCCACAGGCGGCCCGCAACGTAGATCTGGTAGTCGTACAGTAGAATCCCCCCCAGGCAGGCCCCGATGCCCTGGGCCCACGTGAGGTTCCCGTTGGCGATCATCAGGCCGGTGATGGCGCAGGTGAGATCCTCGGTGAAGACCGTGGCCAGCGCCAAGGCCAGCAGAACGCCCACCAAGGGCCACCCGTGGGGACGGGGGCGGTCGCGCGGATTGAAGTCGCGGCGGGCGTCGGCAAGCCTTTGGGGAGCGGCGAGGTCGCGGTGCGGGGTTTCGGGGGATCCGAGGGATGCCAGAAAGTTGTGGAGCAGGGGGGGCAGTTCGCGGGGACTGTCGATGTGTTCGCTGAGGCTCTGGGGGAGGAGCCGCTGGTGTTCATCGGCCGCGGAGTCCGCCAGGAGGTTGTCGCGGTGGCGGAGGATGAGAGTGGGGGGGAGGATTTGTTGGAACAAGGGGCGGAGAAGGCGACGGTCCGAGTGCAGCAGCAGTCCGGTTTGTCCGCGGCGCACGGCCAGGTTTTTCCAGAGGCCAAAGTGGGGGAGGGTCCAGTCGAAGATCCGGAGTGTGATGTCGCTGATTGCGTAAAGGGCGTAGTTGAGGTGGTATTCCCCAAGCAGGCTGAGCTCCTGCACGCCGGAGGCGTCCAGCAGCACAAGGCCCGCGACGTTTTCAGGATGTGCGGCGGTGTAGTGGAGGGCGACGGCCCCCGCGTGGCCGTTGGCGATGAGGACAAAGGGGGAGGTGGGGAGGACAGGCGGAAGGGAGTTGGCGAGCCGTTCGAAGCTGGGGTCTGTTTTTTGCCGGGGCGCGTTGAGGCCGGGAAGAACGGGGCGGAAAAAGGGGGCCTCTGACGGGAGGCAGGCCGCCGAGGCATGAAGCGGGTCTTCGAGCAGGACGATGGGGTAGGGATACGGGGATGAACGTGGCGTCGGAGGGGGAGAGGGAAGGGGCGTCAGGGCGTTGTGGATCCAGGACCCCACCAGCAGCACGAGGTACCCCAGTGCGAGGTGAGGACGATGTCTCAGCCAGAAGCTGCGTTGGGTCGGACGGGACAGGGCGGACATGGCAACATCCTGACTCTGCCAATTTTGGGCCTCATGGGCAATACCGCTCACAGGAAAGCTAACGGAAATCTGTCTCCTTCAGCCAAAAAATCAGGGAGGATTGCCTTTTCGTCCGCAGCGCCCCCACACCGATTGGCCTGCCGAACCCCCCGCACGCGGCGGGGCGCGCCTTGCAACCACGTCGCGGTCTGGAGTCTTGCATTTTCAGGTTGGGTGGGGCATAGGGCGCGCATGAATGCGGACCATCCGGACATAGCGGCCCCGCCGCCGTTGAGTGGGATCGAGCGGCTGTATGGCCGTTCGGGCCTTGCGGGACTGCGGCGGGCCCGGGTCATGGTGGTCGGCGTCGGCGGCGTTGGAGGATGGGTGGTGGAGGCCCTTGCCCGATGTGGGGTGGGCCATCTGACCTTGGTGGACATGGACGAGGTATGTGTCACCAACATCAACCGCCAGGTCCATGCGACCGGGGCGACGGTCGGTCGGGCGAAGGTGGACGCGATGGCGGAGCGCGTCACCCTCATTTCGCCGGAGACCGAAGTGCACCGCGAGTTCTGCTTTTTTGGCGAAGGCACCTGCGAGCGCCTGCTGGGAGAGGGTTTGGATGTCGTTGTGGATTGCATCGACAGTATTCCCCACAAGTGTCTCCTCCTTTCGGAATGCGTGCGGCGGGGGCATCGGGTCGTGACGATGGGGGGAGCGGGTGGGCGTACCGATCCAACGGCGGTTCGGGTGGTTGACCTGACACGGACGGAGTACGACGCCCTGTTGCAGCGGGTCCGCAAGAAGCTCCGTCAAAAGTTTGATTTCCCCCGGAACACCCGCGAGGCATGGGGAATTCCCGCCGTGTTTTCGGCGGAGCCAGTGCGTTATCCCCAGCGGGATGGCTCTGTGTGCGGCGTGAGGGAGCCGGACAGCAACCTCCGGCTCGACTGTGCAAGCGGTTATGGCACTTCTCCCATGGTCACGGGTGCCTTTGGTTTCGCCGCGGCGGCCACCGTGGCGAGAATCCTGACCGAACCAACGGACCTCGCCCGCTCCTGATGCGGGCCGAAGACTCCTCCCCAAAGGAGGAAGTGAAGGATGGGGCGATGCGGTGTTGGTGTGATGGGTGGATCTCCGGCCCCTCTCCCGCCGCGCGGTGGAGGATCCTTTCACCTGACCGTACTCTCCCTCCCCCCCCCTTTCTCTTCACGTTTGCAGCGTAAAGGGGAGTGTGGGTCAGGGAAGCCACTGGAGGCCTACACGCAGAAAAAGCTGGGTTTCCAAAGGTGCGATCTGCCTGCGAATTTCGACTTCCTCCACGTCGCCGAGAGCGGGGTTGACGACGGAGGGGGTGATGGATTCGGTCGACCAGTCTCCCGCAGGCAAGGAGGTGGCGGTCTGAGGCAGGTAGGTGAGGTCCGTCGCGATTTTGCGTCGGCGGAAGCGGAGAACGAGTTCGCCGGGGGCGGGGAGGGCATAGGGCAGGGCGGAAAGGTCGGGGGCGAGGGGATTGAGGCCGAAAGCATAGGCGAGGCGGTTGGGGAGGCCGGCTGAGTTGGGCGTGGCGTCGGGGAGGCGGTCGGCGGCGGGGGTGTCGTCCGGGAAACCGGTGTAGGCCCAATAGGTGAAGTCGCCGGAGGGGGGGAGCCAGCGGAGGCTGAGGATGCGTCCCGGGTGGGTGCCGTCGGGGAAGTCCGCGGTCTGGGGGAGGGTGGACCATTCCCATTCGCCAGTGCCGGACCAGAGGGAGTAGGTGATGCCGTTGTGTAGGTGGGTTCCATCGGGGTCCGCCACGTAGACAAGGCGTGTGGCGGAGGCAATGGCGTCCGCGAAGTCGCTGTCCGTTTCCTGGAAGAGCCCGCCGAGGAAGCGGTCGCCGTGGTTTGGCGGGGCGGGAAGATGGATCGTGAGGGTGTTGGCCGCGGAGAGGGTGGGGATGGAGGGGAGCCGGAGCAGGTCGTTGCCGCTGGCGGAGGGCTGCGAGAAGGTGGGCGCGCCTGTGCGGGTGAATTCGAGTTCAAGGTCCAGCCCACCCGTGGGGTCCAGAGCGGCCGCCCGCAGAATGCCGTCGGCTTCGCCGGGGGCGAGGGTTCCGGCTCCGGAGAGCGAGGGAAGGAATCCATGCCCTTCCACCCGGCCGCTGTCGGACACGGTGAGTGAGGAGGAGGAGGCGATCGAACCGTTCACCCGGAGGGTGCCGTGGTGGACCCAGGTGGGGCCGCTGTAGCCCGAGGTGCCGGGCAGCTGGAGCAGGCCCCCGGAGAGCGCGAGCGATCCGGTGCCGCTGATGGCCCCGCTGATCGTGCTGTTTCCTGTGGTGTGGATCTCGAGCAGGTGGGCTCCCAGATGGAGGGAGCCGATGGAAAGCCCGCCGGGCCCGCCGATCCAATATTGGGGGTGCGCCAGGGCGAGCGGGGCCTGGAGGACCTGCCGGGAATGGTCGTAGTTGGTGATGCCCCCCCGGCCGATCGTGAGGGTGGCGCTTCCACCCAAGGTGAAGGGGTCTTCTGCGGGGCTGGACTGGAAGAAGAGGCCCCGGAGGGTGAGGGGCGAATCGACGGTGGGGGTGAAGGAGGCCGCGCTGGAAGGGGCGAAGAGGACGTACTTGTCCGCGACGGCCCCGGGCGGGCCGCTGGCATTCCACGCCTTGTTGGTGGAGAGGTTTTGGCTGGAGGAGCCCGACCAGGTGTGGGCGGGATCCCCCGCCACACGCAGCGCGTACCCCTCGTCGTTCATGCGGAGGTGGAGGGCGTTGATGACTTCGCGCGAGGCGGCGAAATTGTCGATGTTCCAGCCGTTCGCCTCGTCGATCGCGGCGTGCATGCCGAGGAGGGCGGCTTCAGGTTGACCGTCGGGATTGGTCCATGCGGCGAAAAGGGGGCTGCCTGAATCGCCGGCTTCCAGTTGGGTGGTGTCCCGGGAGAAGAGCAGTTGGTGGGTGGTGCCGCTGATCGAGACGGAGCTGACGCTGTCGGGGGCGAGGCGGGTGCTGGTGGTGGCGTTGGGCCCACGGCCGAAGACGAGCAGGGGAAGGGCGGTGTAGGCGGCGGTGGAGTTGAGGGAGCTGGACGAATGGAGGTCGAGAAGGGGAAGTCGTGTGGGCAGGGCCGCCGCGGGGAAGGGGCTGGTCAGGGTGCCGATCGAAATGTCGCCGAGGGTCTCGTTCTGGAAGATAATGCCGAGCCCGGTGTCCTCTGTTTGGAGATGGGTGCGGCTGTGGAGCTGGTGGTCGGCTCCGAGGAGAACCAGGGTGGAGGCCCCTCCATAGTGTCGGGCCACGAGGTAATGCCGGGGGCTCAGGAGGCCGAAGCTTTTGGTGGCGAGCGAGGCCGACCAGGCTACACCGTGCCAGTCCCTTGCCGCCCCCACGAAGGACGGGTCGGTGTTGCGCACTGGAGTGGCGGGGTATCCCGAAAGGTAGGCATCGTTCACCGTGGAACTGTGCGAGGGGAGCGTCATGGCATTCACCCCCAGGGCCGTCAACACGGCCAGGGGTGTTGTCAACCGTCTGATCATCCCCTTTTCCTACACGTTCTTCCTTCTTCTGTCAAAGATCAGGATTTCGGCTCCTGACGTTTCCTCGTGGCAGACAGGTGCCTCAGTCGGCGACGGCGTCGGCTGCGGCGCAGCTGCCGTTCCCGGATGGCCGCCTCGTAGTGGGCGGTCAAGGAACCCACAACGTGGTCGATCCTGTTTTCCAACGCGGAGGTGCGGGCGTTCTCCGCGCAGCGCCTTTTCAGGTCCGGGTCCCGGAGCAGACGGAGGATCGCGCGGGCCATGTCTTCGCGGTCGTCCGGGCGGAACAGGAGACCGGTCACCCCATCCTGCACCAGTTCGGGGATGCCCTTGGCGTCCGGCCCCACGATGGGCAGTCCGAAAGCCATTGCCTCCAGCAGGCTCACCGGCTGGTTCTCGGTCTTGCTCGCCGTCACAAACAGTTCGCCAACCCGGTGGAAGTTGCGGCGGATCAATTCCGCGTGGGGGATCGCACCCGTGAAGCACACCGAGGCCTCGATCCCCAGCTCGCGCACACGCTGTACGAGTTCCTCCTTGGCCGGGCCGTTCCCCACGACCACCAGCCGCGCTTCCGGCACTTCCCCCAGGACAAGGGCGAAGGCCTCCACCAGCACCGGCAGGGATTTTTCCTCCGAGATTCTCCCCACGTAGATCAGGGTGGGGCCCTGAAGGCCGAGGGTCTCCCGTTCGCCCGCGATCGCCTCGTCCCCGATCCACTCATAGGCCGGTATCCCGTTCGAAAGCAGGTGGGGCACCCGAAGGGCCCCCCGGGCGACAAGCTGTTCCGCCACGCTTCGGCTCGGGGAGAGAATCCGGTCGCAGTGGTTGTAGAAAAACACCGAGTATTGCCACATCATCTTCTGCGTGAGGCGATGATTCGGCAGGTGGAACTGCCGGAGGTATTCCGGCTCCGCGAAGAACGTGTGGAACGTCCCCACCAGGGGCTTCCTGAGCATTTTCGCCAGCATCACCCCCTCCCATCCGCACCCCCACTCTGTGTGCACATGGATCACGTCCGGCTTGAAACGCCTCAGGGCAGGCAGGCTCAACGCCGCCGTCGGTATCGCGATCCGCAGCCCGGGCTGCCGAAGGCTCGGCAGGCTGATCGCCGTGTCCCGGATCTTCGCCGAAAGCTCCCCCGACCTCTCCAGACGCTTCTTCGAGGCCTCCCCCTTCGCCTTCGGCCGGAAAATCATTACCGTGTGTCCCTGCCTCACCAGTTCGTTGGCTTGGTTGATCACTGCGGTGCACACTCCGGAGACGTGCGGCAGAAAGCTGTCCGTGAAGATCGCGATGTTCATGGCCGGAGCCTAGTGGACCGCCCGGGGGCTGGCAAGTGGATTGCATGCCCGAAAAAGATTGTCGCGCCCTCCCAAACCGGGCAGGGTGTGCCCATGAGCGATCTGATAGAACCCTGCCAGGAGCTGTTCGAAGAAATCCGCAAGCTGCACAACCGCCTCCGCTGGTTGGGCGACCAGGTCCACGAGGAGAACGGGTTGACCAGCGCCAAGAGGAGCCTTCTGCTCAGCCTTCACCGCGAGGGGCCCCAGACCGTTCCCGAGATGGCCCGCGAGCGCCTGGTTTCCCGCCAGATCATCCAGACCCAGATCAATCTTCTCATGCAGGAGGGCCTTGTTTCCGCCCGCACAAATCCCCGCCACAAACGATCCCAGAAGTTGGCCCTGACCCGCAAGGGTCTAGGGGTCACCGAGCGTATCCTCGCCCGCGAGGCCTCCCTCCTCACCCGCTTGGGGTCCCCCCTTACTCCCGGTCAGGTCCGCGAAACGGCCGAACATCTCGCCGCGATCCGCCTTCATCTCGAATCCTCTTTCGGAAAAATCGTCGCACCCACAGCAACCTGAAAACAAACACATCGTCTGCCGCGCACCGCCTTCCGCTCATGCGCGGAAGGATACCCGAGGTTCTTCTTTTGTGGTTTTGCATCTCCAAAAAATCACCAAAAATCATGGGCTGACACGTTTGTCTGTGTGGGGGGGAATTGGAATCAGTTCACAGCCGGGTGAGCCTGCGAACCCCGGCACCGTGAGGTGTGTGGAGGGGGAAATTGGAATCAGTTCACAGCTGCTCTTGCTTGCATGCTTCCGGGTAAACTGGTGTGTGGAGGGGGAAATTGGAATCAGTTCACAGCTCATATGCCAATCATGCTTGAGAAGGTTTTGGTGTGTGGAGGGGGAAATTGGAATCAGTTCACAGCCTATGCGCATTGACAAGCTTGGCGGCAAGGGGTGTGTGGAGGGGGAAATTGGAATCAGTTCACAGCGGGAGAAGGAGGTTCTCCATGAAGGCAACCGGTGTGTGGAGGGGGAAATTGGAATCAGTTCACAGCTCTCCTTGTGTTCCGAGGTTCGGAACGGGTGGTGTGTGGAGGGGGAAATTGGAATCAGTTCACAGCCAAGCCCTTCACCATTAGCGTGACGGAGCAGGTGTGTGGAGGGGGAAATTGGAATCAGTTCACAGCTGGATATTCAGCAGAGCGTTGATGGAGGCTGGTGTGTGGAGGGGGAAATTGGAATCAGTTCACAGCCACGCCCCATGCGCGGATTCGGTCGAAGATGGTGTGTGGAGGGGGAAATTGGAATCAGTTCACAGCACTGGCGGCGTGGGCGACGTGCCGACCTTCGGTGTGTGGAGGGGGAAATTGGAATCAGTTCACAGCCGATCAACAATTGACCCTCCATCGTCTGCTGGTGTGTGGAGGGGGAAATTGGAATCAGTTCACAGCCCTCGCCCGATTGCATCCGAAGCCGTCGATGGTGTGTGGAGGGGGAAATTGGAATCAGTTCACAGCGCAGGCCCAGCACGCCGAGATTGCCGGATGGGTGTGTGGAGGGGGAAATTGGAATCAGTTCACAGCTAAACTCGATCATGGGCCTCGCGTGGCTCGGGTGTGTGGAGGGGGAAATTGGAATCAGTTCACAGCAGCGTAGCACGATGGCGATAGGATGGTTTCGGTGTGTGGAGGGGGAAATTGGAATCAGTTCACAGCTCTTCGTGCTAGTGACTTGCTTTTGATACTGGTGTGTGGAGGGGGAAATTGGAATCAGTTCACAGCCCATCGCCGCGTTGCACGTTGATCGTGTTGGGTGTGTGGAGGGGGAAATTGGAATCAGTTCACAGCTGACAGCCAGCATCAACCACAAGAAAATGGGGTGTGTGGAGGGGGAAATTGGAATCAGTTCACAGCCACGCGGAGGTGGGGACTATGGTGGATACCGGTGTGTGGAGGGGGAAATTGGAATCAGTTCACAGCTAGTTTGGGAGACGATGCGGAGCACTACCAGGTGTGTGGAGGGGGAAATTGGAATCAGTTCACAGCCCGCAAGAAGTTGGCCGGAAAGCATCGTAAGGTGTGTGGAGGGGGAAATTGGAATCAGTTCACAGCCGACACCTCCATTGGCAACGGTGACCCCGTGGTGTGTGGAGGGGGAAATTGGAATCAGTTCACAGCCTGGCGGTGGCGACATATGCCATTGCATCCGGTGTGTGGAGGGGGAAATTGGAATCAGTTCACAGCTCATTCTCCGTATTGGTGGGGTTGGCGGCGGGTGTGTGGAGGGGGGAATTGGAATCAGTTCACAGCTATGCTTCGACAGCCTCGCGCGGCACCAGAGGTGTGTGGAGGGGGAAATTGGAATCAGTTCACAGCGTCCTCGTCGCAATAGAGGCGTCCCATCATGGTGTGTGGAGGGGGAAATTGGAATCAGTTCACAGCCTATGTCATGCAAGGCCTCCAGCGGCTCTTGGTGTGTGGAGGGGGAAATTGGAATCAGTTCACAGCCCTCGATCACTTGTTCGATTTGCTGCTTGAGGTGTGTGGAGGGGGAAATTGGAATCAGTTCACAGCTGGATGCGATGCATTGCAGGCATGTAGGACGGTGTGTGGAGGGGGAAATTGGAATCAGTTCACAGCTTGGAGTCGTAGGTGATCGCCTTGGCCTGAGGTGTGTGGAGGGGGAAATTGGAATCAGTTCACAGCTTTGGTGTCAGAGGCTTTGATGGATCGATAGGTGTGTGGAGGGGGAAATTGGAATCAGTTCACAGCTATCCACCGTTTTAGCGTCATCGTGCTGTTGGTGTGTGGAGGGGGAAATTGGAATCAGTTCACAGCCAGAACTCATAAACATACTTATTCAAAACGGGTGTGTGGAGGGGGAAATTGGAATCAGTTCACAGCCGGGGGGTCTCTGTCTCATAACGTCGAGCGGGTGTGTGGAGGGGGAAATTGGAATCAGTTCACAGCTAGATTTCTTTAACGGCGTAATAAATGACCGGTGTGTGGAGGGGGAAATTGGAATCAGTTCACAGCGTGTAGGGGACTCTACCCCTTACGGCGTACGGTGTGTGGAGGGGGAAATTGGAATCAGTTCACAGCTTGGTCAGAGGGCGGGCGAATGATTCGCCGGGTGTGTGGAGGGGGAAATTGGAATCAGTTCACAGCCCCCGTGAGCCCCTTCTCCACACCCCATGCGGTGTGTGGAGGGGGAAATTGGAATCAGTTCACAGCTCTTCTCCGTCATCAAAGCCGATCTGCGCGGGTGTGTGGAGGGGGAAATTGGAATCAGTTCACAGCTTGGAATCGCCCTATGCACAGGGCGGCAGGGGTGTGTGGAGGGGGAAATTGGAATCAGTTCACAGCTCACCATCAAACTCGACGGCACGCCAGACTGGTGTGTGGAGGGGGAAATTGGAATCAGTTCACAGCGGTTTGGGCTAAATCCATTTTGTGGACGGTGGTGTGTGGAGGGGGAAATTGGAATCAGTTCACAGCTCCGCGCAGGAAGAGGCCGAAAGGCTAGCAGGTGTGTGGAGGGGGAAATTGGAATCAGTTCACAGCCATGGACGTCGTCATGTCGTAGTTCATTGTGGTGTGTGGAGGGGGAAATTGGAATCAGTTCACAGCTAATGCTCCAAAGCGTCCTTGATTTGCTTGGGTGTGTGGAGGGGGAAATTGGAATCAGTTCACAGCTTCCGCTGATCTCACACGCCTCACGGCCTGGTGTGTGGAGGGGGAAATTGGAATCAGTTCACAGCCATACGGCGGCGCAGTTGTTGCGGTTCCAGGGTGTGTGGAGGGGGAAATTGGAATCAGTTCACAGCTCCCTGACCCGGACAATAACGGAGACCTATGGTGTGTGGAGGGGGAAATTGGAATCAGTTCACAGCTTAATGATGTGGCGATCACCCAGGACGATTGGTGTGTGGAGGGGGAAATTGGAATCAGTTCACAGCCTATGTCACGCAAAGCGCTATAAAAAAGTCGTTTACGTGAGATAAGGCAGTGAAAATCCGTGTAAGATACGGTTTTAAATTTTCAAAGAACAAAAAAATGAGCCCCACCTGGCTGGTAGACCAACAAAGCGGGGCGGTAGGAATAGATCCTTCGGCACATGGCCTTACTGTGAATAGATTCCTTATGCACTATAGTTGAATTGGATGTCGGTAGTCAACTGAATTTTTAAAACATTTCGAGTTGTTTGGGGGTTGCGGGAGAGGGTTTGGCTTTGCAGCCTAGAAGGTTGACCATGTTACCGAACTGTTTATCGGTGATGGCAAGGAGACTGACCGCACCCGTATCGGGTGTGCTTTTGCGGATGCGGTTGATGTGGACGTCGAGATTTTCGCGGGAGGCACAATGGCGGACATAGACGGAGAACTGCATCATGTCGAACCCGTCCTTGAGGAGATCTTTGCGAAACCCGGTAGCCAGCTTTCGTTGATGTTTGGTTTCGACAGGCAGATCGAAGAAGCAGAAGAGCCACATGATCCGGTAGCTTTCGGCAGCGAGATGTGGAGGGCTCATGGGAAAGAAGGGAAGAGGAGATCGGAGGCCTCGCCTCGAAGACAACGGACCAGGGATGCGGTGGTGGAGCTGAGGGCGACCATGAGAGGACTCCGATCTCCCTTGATGTAGGTATCCCAACTGAGGACTTCGAGGAGCCTCATTTTGGTTTGGGGTGTCAGTGTTGTTTCGGTGTGGTTGGATTCAGGAAGACCCAGGACCAGATGATCTGCGAAAGGGCGGTAGGGTTCCATGATGTCATCTGCAAGACCGTAAGGATTGTAACGGTTGCGGTGGTGGATGCCGATGGCGCAGAGAAGTCCAGAGGATACAAGGGCTCGGGCGGTGGCGGCACGAAGGATAGCGTAGGCGTAGTTGAGGAAGGAATTCGGGGCGGAACCCTCGCGGTCCCGAACAAAATCCTGGTCCTCGAACAGTGTCGGCCAATAGATTTTGGCGGCCACGCCCTCGCGGTTGTCGACGTCGTTGCTCCGGACTTCTTTTGCCATTTCGAACAGTTTGGGTGCGGTGGACCGTCCCAGGAGTCGAAGGAGTCCAGCCTGATTGCGTATTTTGGCTTGTACGGTTTGTTGCCAGAGGCGTTTGGTCAAGGGGAGGGAGGCCTCGATCTGGAAACGCAAAACTTCCCCATGCACGTGATTGGCGGAGAAGGGAAGCAGCATGGAACCGGGCATGTGTTTCTCATCGCAGACCACCACGGCGACGTTGAGGGCCTGCAATCGTTGCAACAATGCCACTCCGAGGGTGATGGCTTGATTCTCCAGTACAATCACACCAATGTCCTCCAGGGGGACCGTGCGGTCCTCCTGGTCCTGGCGCCGGACCAGAAGCTGGCTCAGGCGTACGGAAAGGTGGCAGGGCGTTGTAAAAAACAGGGTCCTCTTAAGCATTCGTTCAGAACCTCCATTCGATCTCTCCGGTGTTATGCAAGACGAAATCAGCCCCTTCAACTGCCACATTTGTCATATTTGAGGCTAGATTATAACGCAGACAGGCTTCTGACTCATTCCAGAGAATTGCTGTCAGTCCTGATCCCAGTTCGCCGGAAGTTTTTGCTGTCTGGTGATAATTAAATTTGCACCGAGGTCCCTCCATAACGGTAACATGGTAGAGTCGTCTGGAGAGTTGATCGAAGGGAAGGGATTTGAGTTCATCCTTGAAGTTCTTGAAAAAGAGCACCTGAGTACCGGTTTTCAGGACATGAGTGAGGTGAAGGCCCTTATCATCCACTTGAGGCAGGAGTTCAGAAATGACGCCTTCTTTCATGGCGCGAACGGCTTGGATGTTAGAGATCAGTTTCCAGTCTCCTTTTGGCTTCCCATTGATTTCCCCCCGATAGAGAGCCAGCATGTGGTTGCTGTCATTCGCCACGAAAAGTGCCTTTTTGTGGTCCTGAGAGGAGCTGTCTCTGTGGGGTCGGAGGGTGATCAAGGAATCGGGGTCGTTCTTGCATCTGACGCGGACATGGCGGATGGGGATGCCCTTGTCGCGGTTGAACCAGAGGGTTTCCTTGCCGAGGAGGTGTTTTTGTTCGCGGACTTTCTCTCGGACGATGGGGTCGACGATATTCTCGATGTCCTTGTCGGCAAAGGTTGCGTTCAAGGTTTTGCGAACTACGGTGAAGAGTTCTCCCGGTTCTGGATTTTCTTTGGAGGGGACCTCCCTGACCTTGGCGTAGTTGGTCTCCTGATGAAGTGCCCCGCGGGCGCTGTCGCCACGGACACGCATGGGAAAACCCTCCGGGCTGTGCTGGATTTTACCGCGTTTTCGTAGGAGTTTGTGGGTTTGTTTCAAGAGGAGATCGCGGTGGTTGTGGACGACGAGAACCTCTTTGCCGACCTGTTCGTTGAGATGGCGGGCAAAGTTGGGCCAAGGTTCCGGGGCGCTGGGTCGGGCGGCCTCCGATTTCAGCCAACGCTCATGCTGGTGGTAGTAGGCGGCCAGTTCGTCGTAAAAACGGGGCTCCACTACGGCGGCAAGAATAGCGTCGATGCAATGGTGGATGTGGTTGTCGCGGTGCTTTTCGCGCAAGCCCCAGATTTCCTTCAGGGTGGTAAGGGCGGATGCCTTGAGGGAATAAACCTGGTTGAAGTAGCTTTTCAGATAGAGGACTGCGTATTTGGTGATGATGCGGGTATCGACCAGTTGTCGGTTGGTGAAACCCTCGGGGACTTCCCCGACCTCGAAATTTCCGAGCTTCTCCCGCCAGTAACGCAGGTGTATTTGATGGTAATGGAGGTTTTGGCGGGCCCTGTCCTTGGAGTCCTTGTCCGGGGCGGATTGGCTGGCGGAGCGAGCCTTGGCGCATGCGGCCTCGTGTTCCTGGATGCGCGGCTCCCAAAGGGTACGCGCTCGTTGGAGGATTTCCGAGTGGTCGGCCATTTCGGACGGGAGCGAGTTCTTTTTGACATTGCGGTTGTAGTTCAGCTCACACAGGGTGAGGTTGGCCTGGGAATCATCGAAACGTCGGCTTTGGGGTATTGTATGTTCGAAATCGAACAAAGGGTTGTTGCACAGGAAGGCAGAGGCGCTGATCTGACTTCCCGTGTACAGGCAATGTTCACCTTGTTCTCTCCAAAGCCGATATTTGAGGATGCGTGGATCCTGTTCGGAGGTCAAAGAGAATCCGAGGGCTTCAATCTCGGATCGGTAGAGCGCATTTTCCTTTTCCCGTTCTTTCTGGTAGCGATAGATTGCTTTTCGATCGTTCGCGGTGGTGAGATCGCGGGCCATTTCAACGCGGATTCGCGTATCCTTGTCCACAATCCCTTTGGAGATGAGTTCGTTTACGATGGCCCGAAGGCGATGCATGGTCCGCATGAAGACTGGATTTTTGATAGAGGGAATGCGAGGTGAGCCTAGTTTTTCGCGTGCTTCCGGGTAGGTTTCGATGGCAGCTGGATGGTAGAGAAATTCTGAAAGATGTGCTGGCAGACCAAATTCATTGATCAGAAGGTCTTTGATCTGTTGTTCAATCGTTGGTGGGCGGGGAATATCCTCTTCCTTCAGCTCGCGGTGGTAGGTGGAGCGTACCGATTCCAGAAGCTCGCTCTTCAAGGTTTCGCAAAAACGTTGATCCTCGGAAGTGGACCGGAGCCGGTAGGATTTCTCCAAGATGGCGGTCAACTCCCGTTTGAGGTGGGGCATGGCCAGGGTATCGGGATCTACGGGGGGCTCTTGGCGTACCAAGTGACGCAATGCCTCACGGATAGCGGTGGAACGTGCGGCCGCCTGGGGTGTTTGCTGAATCACTTCACCGATTCTGTGACAAACGGAATCAGCAACGGCTTCCCAATCGAGTTTTGCTTTCCGGAAAAGGCTGGGGATGTTGGCGAGAAAGACGGAGTGAGAATATATAAGCCCCTTTTCCATCCAGGGGAGGATTTTGCGTATGGCGGCGAGACTGAGGGAACCGTAGCCCTGGCGTAGGTTGCGGATAAAAAGTTCGGAGGCATCCCCCTCCAAACCAAGGTTCCTCTCGCCGAACACGCGGAGACGGTCGGGGTCGTCGAAACTGAACATAGCGTGCCAGACGTCCTCCACGACCCGTTGTTTTGATTTGTTTCCTGTCCTCTTGTAGCGCAGAGGGAGGTCATTCTCCCAATTCTCGCCGAATAGTTTGGTCAGACGGGCGTTCACAGGGCACTCCGAGACAATCGCGTCGGCTCGGAAGTTGAAGCTCCAGGCATAAGGATCAGGAGCAGGAGTCTTGAGGCCGAATACGCGAGTGGCTCTTTTGGGTGTGATTTGTTTAGCGAGAGCCTCGAAGCTCTCGTTTTTGAGGCGGGTGAGGTTCCATGCCAGTACCTTGTTTCTTTCGTCTTGGGTGAGTGGACGAAACGAGGGTTGCCCAGGTTCGGCCAGTCGGATGTTGTTGATCAGCTGCAGTGCTCGGAACCGTTCGAATTCTGGATGGGAAATGGGGACACGGGATTTATTTTTCTCAAGCAGGCATGGGCCAACTCCACCTTTTTGGGACTTCAGGGGTCTTTGCCAGAAGATGGCCTTTTCCAGCCGGGACCGGAGATCGTCGGGCAGTTGCTGGACATCGCAAATCCGGTGGAATTCCTGTCGGTATTGCTTGCGGGATGTGTAGCGGGAACGAATCCGTTTCTTGCCGAAGTACTCCTCTTTGAAAAGTTGTCCAAGCGTGCGATCACCCTTTTGCGCGTCCAGTTCTTTGATCGCCCCGTTTACGAGCCCATCCTTTTCCTCACCAGAAACGCGGTTGCTTTGGTATCCGCGCCTTTGTGCGATGTGGTAGAGCGCCCGACCCAGCAGATGGCGGTTTTCCGGCAATGACAGGTCGAGCTTATGTTCGGCCACGATCGCCCGGAAGGTGTAGGGATCCAGGGGGGGCTGTTCCGAGGTTGCAGCCCGGGTATTGAGCCATGCCATGAATTCAGGGCCATTGGGATAGATTTTTCGGTTTTTCCAGTCGTCAAGGGCCGCATGGCTGAGTCCTGGACACATGCCCGCATCAATCAAAGCCTTGAGGGTGTCCATCTTGCGGAGCTTCCTGCGGCGTTTGCGGCGCCGTGCCGATCGGTAGATGGTTCTTTTTGAGGCAAGCGAGAACTCGTTGTTCTTTTCCTCCCCCACGCCTTTTTCAAATACCTGAACTCCTTTGGCAATGAGAGGTTCAGGCAAGGTCGTATCCACCACCGCCCAGCCAATACTGTTTGTTCCCAAATCCAATCCAAGTGTTTTCATTCCATGTCCTTTGTTTTGATGTCCCAGTGCGTGTTATGTTGCTTACAATGCGTTTGGGCAAACCTGCAATAGTAAATTTTGCGTTCAGGGGGCATAAATTCCGATAAGGCGTTCCCGTTTTACTTGCCAAGCCTCCGGGGCGGTTGCTCCGTTGGGGAGAATGCGGGTGTGGGCGTGGAAGGATGCGCCATGATTGCCTGACGGAGGAGTTATCGATGCGTTCATGATCGGGTGGGAGGGTGTCAGGTTGGGAGGGAGTGGCAAGGGGTTTTGGAGGGGTTGGGGAGTGTTTTTTGAGGGGAGTATAGCACAGGGGGTGTCCCAAATACGGGGTCAGGGTAGAAAAAAATTGAGAAAAGTTGCGGGAGGTGAATAGGCTTGCCTTTTGGGTGGGGTGGGGGTATGGAGCGCCGCCCGAGACACCGCATACCCCAGGACCCTTTAGTGAGCACGCCCGCCATTCGGAACATAGGAATCATCGCCCACGTCGACCACGGAAAGACGACGCTGGTGGACGGCTTGTTGCGTCAGGGTGGGGCTTTTCGTGCGAACCAGGCGGTGTCGGAGCGGGCGATGGACTCGATGGACTTGGAGAAGGAGAAGGGGATCACGATCAAGTCGAAGAATGCGTCGGTGATGTGGAAGGGAGTGAAGATCAACATTGTGGACACGCCTGGGCACGCGGATTTTGGTGGGGAGGTGGAGCGGATTCTGAAGATGGTGGACGGGGTGATTCTGCTGGTGGACGCGAAGGATGGTCCGCAGGCGCAGACGCGTTTTGTGCTGAGGAAGGCGTTGGAGCAGCATCTGCATTTGATTGTGTGCATCAACAAGATCGACCGGGATACGGCGGACCCGCTGAAGGTGCACGATCAGGTGTTGGACCTGTTGCTGGAGCTGGAAGCGAACGAGGAGCAGTTTCACGCGCCGTTTGTGTATGGGAGCGGTCGTGACGGGTATGTGGTGAGGGAGTTGGAGGACAAGCGGGAGTCGCTGGCGCCGTTGTTTGACGCGGTTTTGGAGACGATACCGCCGCCGCAGGCGGACGCATCGAAGCCGTTCCGGATGGTGGTGACGAACCTGGACTGGAACTCGTATGTGGGGCGGATTGCGGTCGGCTGCGTGCGGGAGGGGTCGATCCGGCTGGGACAGGCGGTGCGGCTGTTGCCGCATGAGGGGCCGCCGGTGATGGCGAAGGTGATGAAGCTGTACGGGTTCAGTGGGATGGGGATGGTGGAGATTGAGTCGGCGTCAGCGGGGGAGATCGTGGGGCTGGCTGGTTTTGAGAATGTGTACATTGGTGAGACGGTGTGCGAGAACGAGGAGCAGGAGGCGTTGCCCTTCATCGCGATCGATCCGCCGACGTTGCAGATGCAGTTCTGCGTGAACGATGGGCCTTTCGCGGGCAAGGAGGGGAAGTACCTGACGTCGCGTCACCTGCGGGAGCGTCTGATCCGGGAGACGTACACGAACGTGTCGATGAGGGTGTCGGAGACGGAGACGGGTTCTTCGTTCATCGTGCAGGCTCGCGGGGAGTTGCAGATTGCGATTTTGATGGAGACGATGAGGCGGGAGGGGTATGAGATGCTGGTGTCGCGTCCGGAGGTGATTTTGCGTGTGGGGGAAAGCGGTGCGCGCGAGGAGCCGTACGAGGATGTGTGGGTGGACCTGCCTGAGGAGCGGCTGGGGGACATGATGCAGTCGCTGGCGGCGCGGCGGGCGATGATCACGCACATGGAGCACCAGGGGACGCGTGTGCTGTTGCAGGCGGTGGCACCGACGCGGGGTCTGATCGGGCTGGAGAGTTATCTGACGAACCTGACAAGCGGCCAGGGGGTGATGAGCCATATGTTCAAGCACTACGGCCCGCTGGCGGGAAGTATCCCGTCGCGCAATACGGGGGCTCTGGTGTCGGCCGACCAGGGGGTGGCAACGGCATACGCGTTGGACACGATTCAGGAGCGGGGCCGTCTGTTTATCGGCCCGGGCGAGGAGGTCTACACGGGTATGGTGCTGGGCGAGAGCAGCCGTCCGGGCGACCTGCCGGTGAATCCGTGCCGGACGAAGAAGCTGACCAACGTGCGCGCGTCGGGCTCGGATGACGCGATTGTGCTGGAACCGCCGGTGAAGCTGTCGCTGGAAAAGGCGATTGAGTTCATTGCGGACGATGAGTTCGTGGAGGCGACGCCGACCAGCCTGCGCATCCGCAAGAAGATTCTGGATCCGAACGAGCGCAAACGCTCGCGGAAGTCGATGGAGGATTGAGGGGGAGGAGGGAGCACGGACATTCGTGTCCGTGAGGGCGTGCAGCGAGACGCGGGGGAGAGGGAGCACGGACATTCGTGTCCGTGAGGGCGTGCAGCGAGACGCGGGTGGGTATGGTTTGCAGGGAGGTGAAGTAAGGGAGAGGGCGTCACGGTCTGGAAAGACCGTGCTCCGGTTCCTTGAAGTCGCTGGGGCGGGTGAGGGCTTCGTGAATGATGCTGGGAAGGCGGTCGGGGTGGACGCCCTTCCAGAAGACGGTCCATGGGCCCTGGGTATGGCGTCCGGAGGCGTGGCGTTCGTACCACTGGTTGATGGGATTGTTGGCGCGGGAGCGCCAGAAGAGGGCGGGTTGATGTGCGCAGGCGACTTCCCAGAGTTCCTGTGCGAGGCCTTCGCCGCGGGCCTGGACGCCGACGGCGAATTTGGAGAGGTATTTTCCGGCGGGGTGTGGTTCGAGGATGGCGGCGCCGCGGTAGCGTGTTTCGAGGAAGAAGTCGGAGGCGGCGGAGAGGGAGGCGGGGTCGCGGAGGGGGCGGCCGAAGGCTTCCTCGACGAGGAGGAGGAGGCGGCCGATGTCGAGGTGTTCGAGGCGAGTGTGGTGTTCGATCAGGCTGCCGGGGCGGATGATGGTGCCCATGCCGCGGACGGTGAACATCTCCTGGAGGAGGTGAAGGGGGGAGGCGACGCTGACGTGGAGCTGAGGGTCGTTGTCCAGCCAGGTTTCGGCGAGGCGGACGAGGGAGGCGTCCTGATCTGCGAGACAGTGGGGGTTATCGCGGCGGGTGTAGTGGTAGAAGACGCTTTCGCCCTGGGGGGTGTGGAGCATGCCTTCGGCGCGGAGGAGGTGGACGCGTCTGGCGATGCGGGGGCTGAGTTCGGCGATGGCGGCGCCGAGGTCGAGGTCGGGGCGGAGCCAGATAGGAATTTGTTGTCGCTGGTAGCAATCCCGGAGGCGGTGGCGCCAGACGGAGTCGTCGGCGTCGAGGCTGAGTCCGCGGAGGACGGCGAAGTCGCCGTAGGCGCTGAGGGAGGCGGCGTTTTGGAGGGCGTCGGGTCCGGAGAGGAGGACGAGGGGGCTGAGGTCGAGGCGGAGGAGGAACTGGAGGTCGAAGGTCATGAGGTCGCCGGACTGCTCGACGCTGGGGGTGTCGGGGGCGACGAGGGCGAAGCAGACGGAGCGTTCGGCCTGGAATTTTCGGAGGTAGAACTCGTACTCGTCGCGGCGGCCGATGCTGTCGAGGAAGAGGCGGAGGGTGCGGGAGATGAGCATGATCAGGGGATGCGCTCGGGAATCCAGGAGCGGAGGGCGTCGCGGAGGGCGTCCTCGATGGGGGAGAGATGGATGCCGGTGTTGGCCAGTTTCGAGCCGTCGAGGACGCAGTTGGAGCGTGGGGTGTGCGCGGCGGCGCGCATGAAGTCGGCCTCGTCGGAGAAGAACTGGAAGGGGTGGGGGGCCATGCCCATTTCGGTGAGGAGAGCGGCCACCTGTCGGGTGGTGATGTGGCCGGGGTTTGTGACGTTGTAGGTGCCGAAGGGGATGCGTTTGAGCCAGGAGTCGATGGTGACGGCGGCGAATTCGTCGAGGTGGGAGATGGAGTTTTCGGCGTCGAGGAGGCGGGCGTAGCGGAGGATTTTGGAGAGGAAGTTGCGTGGGCCGTCCTGGTGGTTGAAGGGGATGCGGAGGCGCCAGAGGTAGCAGTTGGGTTCGTTGGCGAGGACTTCTTCGCCGAGGGCCTTGGTGCCGGAGTAGAAGGAGCAGGGGGGTGAACGGAAGGAGAAGTTGGGGGGATCCTCCTCGGTGAAGCCGGCGCCGTCGGCGCGGCGGCCGGAGTAGATGCAGCCGCTGGAGACGTGTCCCCAGGGGGTATCGGTCGCGCGGCAGGCCTCTGCGATGCGGCCGGGGAGGACGGCGTTGCCGAAAAGGCAGTTGGCCTTGTCGGTTTCGCAGGCGTCGACATTGGGTTTGCCGGTGTAGCCGGCGGCGTTGATGAGGAATTCGGGTTTGTGGACGCGGAGCCAGGCGGTGAGCACGCGGGTGTCGGCGTAGTCGGTGTCCGCGCGGGAGAGGGAGTGGAAGGGGATGTGGCGGCGGTTGAGTTCGCGGCAGATGGCGGAACCTACATAGCCGTTGCCTCCGAGGACTGCGATCATGGGGGTGTTTCCGTGGGGATGGGGTTAGGCCTGGGTGCCAATGCGTTCGAGGCGGTAGTCGCCGCTGAGGATTTTTCCCCACCAGTCGGGGTTGTCGAGGTACCAGGCGACGGTTTTGCGGAAGCCGGAGTGGAAGTCCTCGCGGGGGGACCAGCCGAGTTCGCGGCGGATCTTGGAGGCGTCGATGGCGTAGCGGAGGTCGTGTCCGGGGCGGTCGGTGACGAAGGTGATAAGGTCGGCGCAGGGGGAAGGGCCTGGGCGGAGTTCGTCGAGGAGGCCGCAGAGGGTGCGGACGAGTTCGATGTTCTGCCGTTCGTTGTTGCCGCCGATGTTGTAGGTCTGGCCGGGCGCGCCGCGGGTGAGGACGGTGTGGAGGGCCTCGGCGTGGTCGACCACGTAGAGCCAGTCGCGGATGTTCTCGCCTTTGCCGTAGACGGGAATGGGTTCGCGGCGGAGGCATTTGAGGATGACGACCGGGATGAGTTTTTCGGGGAACTGGTAGGGGCCGTAATTGTTGGAGCAGTTGGTGACGAGGACGGGGAGGCCGTAGGTGTCGTACCAGGCGCGTGCGAGGTGGTCGGAGGCGGCCTTGCTGGCGGAGTAGGGGGAATGCGGGTCGTAGGGGGTGGTCTCCGAGAAGGCGGGGTCGCCGGGGTGGAGGGACCCGTAGACTTCGTCGGTGGAGACGTGAAGGAAACGGAAGGCTTCCTTGCGGTTGGCGGGGAGGGCGCGCCAGTAGCCGAGGGCGGCCTGAAGAAGCTGGAAGGTGCCGGTGACGTTGGTGTGGATGAACTCGCCGGGGCCGTCGATCGAGCGGTCTACATGGCTTTCGGCGGCGAGGTGCATCACGGCGTCGGGCTGGTGTTCGGCGAAGAGGCGACGGAGGGCGAGGGGATCGCAGATGTCGGCCTGTTCGAAGATGTGGCGGGGATCGTCGCGGAGGTCGTCGAGGGACGCGAGGTTGCCGGCGTAGGTGAGCTTGTCGACGTTGATGACGCGGAGGTTCTTGTCCTTGACGAGGAGGCGAACGAGGTTGGAGCCGATAAAACCGGCACCGCCGGTGACGAGGATGGTCTTGAGAGGAGAGGACATGGGGGGTATCCTTGTCGTATTTTGGCGTCAAAGCAAGTCTGGGGAGGGGGGAAGAGGGGGGGGGATGGGGAGATGGGAAGAGAAGACGGTGGAACTACGAAAGACGCGGAAGGCGCGAAAGGAAGTGTGGGTGGGGAGTAGAGGAGAATTTGGAATTACGGAAAAGAGATTTTGACATAAAACATCCAGACAGCTAGATTAAAATTATGAAGACGCTTGGAATTTTTGAGACAAAAAACCGGTTATCGGAATTGTGCGAGGAAGTGGCCGCGCATGGGGATTCGCTTGTGGTGACGAGGCATGGAAAGCCATTGGTGCGAATTGTGCCCTACAAGGAACCGGATGGGGATTCGGTTGTCTGGGGTTCCGTGGCGGAGTGCCAGGCGAAGTATGGGCCTTTGCTGGATGAATTTGAGCTTCCGACGCGGGAGGTCAACGAAAACCGACCGGATCCCTTGGCATGAAGGGTGTGACGCATTTATTAGACACTTCTGTGTATTCGCAGCGTTTGCGGCCGCGTCCTGATGCTGGGGTTGTGGCGCGGTGGCGGGAACTGGGGGATCATCGGCTTGCGATCTCCACGATCTGCGAAGCGGAGCTTTTGTATGGTCTGGAAAAGAGGGGAAGTGAGCGCCTCTGGCAGGAGTATCGTGCGGGGCTGGAGAATATATTGGTACAGCTACCGGTGGATGCGGTCGTGGCAAAGAGGTATGCGCGTTTGAAAGTTTTTCAGGAAACCCGTGGTGAACCGAGGGCTGACTTTGATCTTCTGATTGCGGCTACGGCATTGACGCATGGACTTACACTGGCAACGGGAAATCCCCCGCACTTTATGGGAATTCCTGATTTGGTGGTGGAGAACTGGTTCGCGTTGGGGTGATGCGGGAAGAGGAAGAGGAAGAGGGGGGGGATGGGGGGATGGGAAGAGAAGACGGGGGAACTACGAAAGATGCGGAGGGCGCGAAAGGGAGTGGGGGTGGGGGTCAGATCCGGCCGTGGAGGAGCGGGGGCGGGGTGACAGGGGTTTCCGAGAGTCGGAAAGCGTTGGCGAGGAGTTTCCGAGCTTCGGAAAGGCGGGCGGGGTCGTTGGCGTGGAGGCGGCAGAGGGGCTGGCCTCTGTCGAGGCGCTCGCCGGCGCGTGCGATGTGGGAGAGGCCGACGGCAGGGTCGATGGGGTCTTCGGCGCGGGTGCGCCCACCGCCGAGGAGGAGGACGGCGCGGCCGACGGCGTCGGCGTCGACATCGGCGATCCAGGCGGTTTCGGGAGCGGGGAGGTCCTCGGTGATGCTGGCTTCGGGGAGATGGGTGGGATCTCCGCCCTGGGCGCGGACCATGCGCTGGAAGGTTTCGAGGGCGGCGCCGGAGTGGAGGGCGTTATCGACGCGTTGTCCGGCGGCGGATTCGTCGGGCTCGAGGCGGGAGACCTGGAGCATAGCGACGGTGAGGGCGCGGGTGAGCTCCCAGAGGGGGCCCTCGGGGTGGCCGGAGAGGGTGTGGATGGATTCGCGGACTTCGAGGGCGTTGCCGGCGGTGCGGGCGAGGGGGCGGTCCATGTTGGTGAGGATGGCGGTGACGGGGGTGCCCATTTCGGTGCCGACGCGGACCATGGATTCGGCGAGGGTGCGTGAGTCTTCGAGGGATTTCATGAAGGCGCCGCGGCCGTGTTTGACGTCGAGGACGAGGGAGCCGAGGCCCTCGGACATCTTTTTGCACATGATGCTGGCGGTGATGAGAGGGATGGAGGGGACGGTGGCGGTGACGTCGCGGAGGGCGTAGAGTTTTTTGTCGGCGGGGGCGAGGCGGTCGGTCTGGCCGACGATGCAGACGCCGACGGTGTCGACGATGTGGAGGAGTTCGGATTCGGGGAGGTTGGCGCGGTAGCCGGGGATGGATTCGAGTTTGTCGAGGGTGCCGCCGGTGATGCCGAGGCCGCGGCCGGAGATCATGGGGACGGCGAGGCCGCAGGCGGCGGCGAGGGGGCCGAGGAGGAGGGAGGTCATGTCGCCGATGCCGCCGGTGGAGTGTTTGTCGCAGACGGGGCGGGTGAGGCGGGAGGTGTCGAGGGGGGCGCCGGTGGACATCATGGCGAGGGTGAGGGCGGCGGTCTCGGCGTGGCTCATGCCCCGCAGATAGATGGCCATGGCGAGGGCGGCCATCTGGTAGTCGGGGATCTCGCCGCGGTGGTAGCGGTGGATGAATTCGCGGATGTCGGCGGGGGCGAGTTCGGCGCCGTCGCGTTTTTGTTCAATGATCCATTGGGGGACGAACATGGGGGGGCTCCGGGGTGGGTCAGCCAATGCCGATGATCTGGCTGAAGTCGACGCGTTCGGCGGCGAGGACCCAGACGACGGGTATGCCCTCGGTGGAGGCGGTGATGCGGCGGTAGTAGGCGAGGTAGTCCTCGTGGCTCTCCTCCTTGTCGGGGTGTTTGAGCCCCATGAGGGCCATCGATGCGCCTGCGGAGGAGGCGCGGATCAGGTCGAAGGGGTTGTGTCCCTGGGTGTTGATGACCTCCCCTCCCATGGAAAGGCGCTGTTCGGCGATGTAGCCCGCGATGAATTTCTCGATCTCGGGGCGCTCGGATTCGTCGTGAATGAGTCGTTTGAGGGTGAGGGTGGCGCGGGACCAGCGGGGGGACTGTTGCAGCATGTGGGCCAGGGTGAGCATGAGGCCGATGTTGGCGGCTCCTCCCCGCCACCAGATGTCGATCCGGGGCGCCTCGGGAAGGTCGCCGCGTTCGCCTCCCTCTCGGACGAGGACGAGGTTGCGGTTGAGGCGGTGGGCGAGGTGGATGAGCCGCACAAAGCCGGTGAGATGTTCCTCGCGCTGGCTTTCGCCGAACACAAAGGTGTTGGGCTCCAGAGGTCCAAACCCGTACGCCATCATCAGGGATTCGGCTCCGCTGAGCAGGTCGGGCACCGGGTGGATTTTGATCATGGCCTCCACATCACGCTTTTGAAGGTATTCGGCGATCGACGCGCGCAGCGAGCGGAGACGGTCGGCATCCCAGGAGTCCGTTGGCAGGAGCGTGGCGAGGGTCAAGTGTGCGGGGCCACGGGCGAGGGCGTGGGCGAGTTCGATGAGATGCCAGCGGGACTGTGGGGAGCCGCTGAAGACGAGGACGTTGGGGCGCCAGGTGCGTTCGTCGGCGGGTTTGCGGAGGAGGCGGCGGATGGCGACGCGGACGAGGAGCATGAGGAGGCCCTGGCGGACGTCGCCCCAGTGGGCGCGTATCTGGCGGCGTTTCATGAGGGCGTAGATGCCGGCGGCGACGAAGAGAGCGACGAAGGTGGCGCCGGTGTCGATCATGAGCATGGTGGCGAAGCAGCCGGCGGCGCCGAGGAGGGAGCCCCACCAGGGGAACTTGAATTGGGGGCGCCAGGTGGGGCTTTCGATGAGGCCCTCGAGGCCGGCGGAGAGGTTGATAAGCCCGTAGGAGGTGAGGAAGAACATGGAGAGGACGGGCGCGATGAGGTTGAGGTCGCCGAGGAGGATGGCGGCGAGGGCGAAGGCGAAGGAGACGAGGGTGGCGAGGACGGGGTTGTTGTTGGGGCCGGAGCCGCGTCCGATGAGGCGGGGGAGAACGCGGTCGCGCGCGAGGGCCTGGAGGGTGCGGGGTGCGCCGAGGATGGCGCCCAGGGCGCTGGAGAGGGTGGCGGCCCAGACACCGACGAGGATGAGCTTGGACCAGCGGGCGATGTCGGCCATGATCAGCGGTCGGACGAGGAGGGCCCGTGTGTCCGGGATGAAGAAGTCGAGGGCGACGGGGATGGCCATGTAGACGGCGTAGCCGACGAGGACGGCGGCGATGGTGCCGATGGGGAGGGATTTGGAGGGGTTCTTGAGGTCGCCGGACATGGCGATGCCAGCTTCGATGCCGGTGACGGCGGGGAAGAAGACGGCGAAGACCGCCCAGAAGCCGAGGCGGGCGGGGAGGACGGTGTCGGGGGTGATGTAGGTTTTGGCGGGGGGGGTGCCGAGGAAGAAGGAGACGAGGGAGGCGGCGATGGCGGCGAGGATGAGGAGCTGGGTCTTGAGGGCGAGGTCGGCGGAGAGGATGGCGAGGAGGGAAAGCACGAGGAGGGTGGCGATGGAGACGAGGCGGATGGGGGTGAGGGAGAAGGGGAGGGCCTCGACCCAGGGGGTGACATCGACGACTTCGAGCAGCGCCTCGGCGAAGCCGGTGATGTAGAAGGCGATGCCGAGGGCCTGCGCGAGGAAGAGGGGCAGGCCAATCGCCGCCCCGACTTCGATGCCCAGCGCGCGCGAGATCAGGTAGTAGGCCCCGCCGCCCCCGACCTTCATGTTGGTGGCGGTGGCGGAGAGGGAGAGCCCGGTGAGGAAGGTGATGGACGAGGCCATGGTCACGATCAGCAACGTCGCCGGCAATCCGACGTTGCCCAGCACCCAACCGAAGCGCAGGAACATGATCACGCCGAGGATCGTGAGGATGCTCGGGGTGAAGACACCCTGGAAGGTGCCAAACTGGTAGCCGGAGGGGGAAGCGGATTTGGAGGCCATCGTGGGAAATAGGGAGTGGGGAGGTGAGGAGGGGCGGGGTGGGTCTAGCTTGCAGGCTCCCGATCCGGAATTCAAATTCGGAATGTGGATTTAGGGAGAGGAAACAGATCCTCCTGCGCCAGGGTGGCGACGGGTGCGAAACTTTGACGGTGTGCGGGGCAGGGACCGTATTTCCGCAGGGCGGCGAGATGGACGGCCGTACCATAGCCTTTGTGGCGCGCGAAACCGTAGGCCGGGTATTCCGCGTCCAGGGCGAGCATGATGCGGTCGCGGGTGACTTTGGCGATGATGCTGGCCGCCGCGATGGAGAAGCAGCGGGCGTCGCCTTTGACGAGGTTGTGGGAGGGGCAGGGAAGCCCCGGGACGGGAAGGCCGTCGACGAGAGCCAACTCGGGCAAAGGGTCTATCTGCTCCAGCGCGCCCGCCATGGCGCGGTGCGTGGCCCGGAGAATGTCCAGGCGGTCGATCTCCGCGGCCTCCAGCACGCACACGCCAATCGAGAGTTGCGGAAGGGCCCTCATCTTTTCAAACAAACGCTCCCGTGCCGGGGCGCTCAGTTTTTTGGAGTCATTGACGGTGGCGAGTTCCGGGGGGATTCCGTGCTGGAGGAACAGAGGGGGGAACGCGACCGCGGCGGCGACGACCGGGCCGGCGAGGGGGCCCCGACCCGCCTCATCCACGCCTGCGACACGAAAAACGCCGCTTTTCCAAGCGGCGTTCTCGTGGGCCAGCAGGTCAGCCGGGGCGGTGGCCTCAGGTGAGCTTCGCTTTTTTGCCCTTGAGCTTGCGCGCATAATAGAGTTTCGCGCGGCGTACATCGCCTTTGCGCTCGACCTCGATTTTCTCTACGACGGGGGCGTGGATGGGGAAGACGCGCTCGACGCCTTCGCCATAGGAGATGCGGCGCACGGTGAAGGTTTCGGTGCTGCCATGCCCGTCGCGGGCGATCACGGTGCCCGCGTACATCTGGATGCGGACGTTGTTGCCTTCCTGGATGCGCACATGCACCTTCACGGCGTCGCCCACTTCAAACTCCGGAATCTCCGCCTTGCGGTTTTCCTGGTCGATTTTCTCAAGAATTGTCACGGGGTACCTCTGTCGGAAAAGGGTTGGGAATGAGGCGGTCACACTATGCGCGGCACGCGCCCCGTCAAGTCCGTATTGATCCTTTTTCATGGCGTTCCGCACCCGGCCGTGTGCCGGATTGTCGCGGGGCGGCCTTTTTGGGGGAACCCGGCTCCCTTCGTGCCATTCCGACTCGATTTTTGCGGGAAGGGTGTTAAGGGGTGGGGTAAGATGAGAACACACAGATACGAGCAGGGTGCTACGGACGGGGCGTTGGTCCCGGTGGAGGCGTCCGCCGCGCGGCAAAAGGCGTCGGGGGCCCACCGGTACGTCCCGTGTCCCTCCGCGCGTGCTGGCTGTTTCCGGATGGGTCCCCCCTATGCGGCTGTGGGTGGGGTGCGCCGCAGGAGGGGCCCGTGAAGGCGGGGTTCATTGAACAATTGTTAAGGCGGATCGACAAGATCGATCCGGGGAGCCTCCAGACCCAGTTCTTGCGCCTTGCCCGCGAGAAGGGATTGTTGGAGACGGTGTTGCAGTCGATCCGCGAGGGCCTGGTGGTGGTGGACGGGTCGGGCCGTGTTTCGTATGCGAACGGGGCAGTGGCGCGGTTGTTGGGCGGGGATGCGGAGGCGATGGTGGGGAGGAAGGTGGAGGTGGCGTTGCCGACGCTGGACTGGGAGGGGTTGATCTCGTTGGATCCGGCGGCCTGGACGCAGATGGTGAATCGGGAAATCGAAGTGAGCTACCCCGAGCACCGCTTTCTCGAGTTTTATGTGGTGCCCCTCGGGGTCATGAAGGACGCGGGGGCCGATGCGGACGGCGCCCTCATCCTCCTCCGGGACATTACCGGTGACCGCGAACGGCAGGAAAGCACCGTCGAATCCAAACGACTGGAGGCGATCACTCTCCTCGCCGCGGGCGTCGCGCACGAAATCGGCAACCCCCTCAACTCCCTCCACATCCACCTGCAACTCATGCAGAGGGAACTCGAGGGCATCGCAGACTCGCAGACCCGCGAAACCCTCCGCGAACTGGTCGATGTTTCCTCCGCCGAGATCACCCGGCTGGACCAGATCCTCCATTCCTTCCTGCGCGCCCTCCGCCCCAGCGAGCCGCAACGTGAGGACGTCCACATCGATCGGCTCCTTGACGAAACCCTTCGGGGGATGGAGCACGAGATCGACGACCGCGGGGTCTGGGTCGAGAAACACTACCCCGAATCCGTCCCCCTTCTTTCCCTCGACAAACTCCAGATGGGCCAGGCGTTTTACAATCTGATCCGGAATGCCGTTCAGGCGATGACCGGAGGCGGGCTCCTTTCTCTGACCCTGAGGGTGGGCGACACCCTGGTTGCGGTTTCGTTCCGCGACAGCGGGGCGGGCATCCGGCCCGAGGATCTGGGCTCGGTTTTCGAGCCCTATCACAGCACCAAGGAGGAGGGAACCGGCCTGGGGCTCATGATTGTGCAGCGGATCGTGCGCGACCACGGGGGCCTGATCGAGATCGAAACCCGGCCGGGGCAGGGCACGACCGTCACGATCCTGCTTCCGCGCCATGACCAACGCATCCGCCTCCTCGGGGGCGCCCGCGAGGAGACACGGACATGAAGGCCAGCCTGTTGATCGTGGACGACGAGCGCAACACCCGCGAGGGCCTCGCCCGCGCCCTGCGCCGACACTACCGCATCCATCTCGCCGACAGTGCGATGGCCGCCCTCGAACTCCTCGGCCGCGAACCCGTCGACGCCGTGCTCACCGACCTCCGCATGCCTGGCATGGACGGCCTCACCCTCGTCCGCCGTGTGCTCGCCCGTGAACCACAGCCCGTCTGCATTCTTCTCACCGCCTACGGTAACGTCGAGACGGCCGTTGAGGCCATCAAGAACGGTGCCCACGATTTCCTGACCAAGCCCGTGAACCTCGACCGGTTGGAGCTGGTCCTCCGCCGCGCCCTGGAGACCCGACGGCTGGAGGAGAGCAACCGCAACCTCCGGCAGCAGCTCGACGCGAAATACGGTCTGGAGAACATCATTGGGCATTCCGGCGCCATGGCCGCTGTGTTCGACACAGTGAGGCAGGTGGCGCCGACGCGGGCGACGGTGCTGATCCAGGGAGAGAGCGGCACGGGCAAGGAACTCGTCGCCCACGCCCTCCACCGTCTCAGCCCCCGTGCCGCCAACCCCTTTATCGCCGTCCATTGCGCCGCGCTCTCCGACACCCTTCTGGAGAGCGAGCTCTTCGGCCACGAGCGGGGGGCCTTCACCGGCGCCACCGAAACCCGGAAAGGGCGTTTTGAGCTCGCTGATGGCGGGACCCTGTTTCTGGACGAGATTGGCGAGATCGAGCCGGCCACCCAGGTGAAGCTCCTCCGGGTGCTGGAGGAGCGGCGTTTCGAACGCGTGGGCGGCATGGAAAGCCTCGATGTGGATACCCGCCTGCTGGCCGCGACCAACCGCGACCTTCGCGGGATGGTCGATCGAGGCGAGTTCCGCGAGGATCTTTTTTTTCGTCTGAATGTCGTTCAGATCCGCCTGCCCCCGCTGAGGGAGAGGCGCGAGGACATACCGTTGCTGTTGGACCACTTCCTGCGCCAGTTCCGGCAGGAGAACGGTCGGGAGATCGAAGGGTTCACCCCGGAGGCCTTGGAGGCTCTGTTGAATTATCGATGGCCGGGAAACATCCGGGAGTTGCGCAACGTGGTGGAGCGGATGGTGGTGCTCGCCCGCGGCGAGTGGATCGGCGCGCGAGACATACCGGTGGAGCTGCGGGAAGGTAACAGCGAGCGGAAGGCCAACGGCCCGCTGGCCGGCGTGGTGTCGATGCGCGAGGCGGAGAAGCGGATGCTCCAGCAGGCCCTCGAGGACCAGAAGGGCAACCGAACGCTTGCCGCCAAACAGCTGGGCATTTCCCGGAGGACCCTCCACCGGAAACTGAACGAGTTCGATCTCCATTGACCCCCCGGCGGTTTCCCGGCGCGCCTCCCGCCTCATCCCCTCTCTGTTGCTTTTTTCGTAAGCCGTCCGGGTCCCGCAACGATGGATAGCCATGTCCACCCCCTCCGCCCCCTTGCTCGTCTGGTTCCGGAACGACCTTCGGATCTCCGACCATCCCGCTTTGCATGCCGCCGCCGCGGCGGGCGTCCCTGTGGTTCCCGTGTATCTCCACACGCCCGAGGCGGAGGGGCGATGGAGGAGGGGTGGCGCTTCCCGCTGGTGGCTCCACCACGCTCTCGCCGACCTGGACGAAGCCCTCCGCGGAAAAGGGTCGCGTCTGGTCCTGCGTTCGGGCAGCCATCCCGGCCCCCTGCTGGACGCGCTGTTGAGGGAAACGGGGGCCACGGCCGTGTACTGGAACCGCCGTTATGAACCGGCAGGGGTGGAAGTGGACACCCGCCTAGAGGCGGGCATCCCTTCCCGGAGTTTTCCGGGGGGGCTTTTGCGAGAACCCCACGAGGTCAAGACGGGTTCGGGAGACTTCTATAAGGTTTTCACCCCCTTCCACAAGGCCCTGCTTGCGCTAGGGCCTCCCTCGGCGCCCCTCCCGCCCCCCCGCGTCCTCCTTCCGCCCGCCCGATGGCCCGCCTCGGAAACGCTCACGGACTGGAACCTCCTCCCCAGCATCCCGTGGGACCGCCGTTTCCACGAAAACGCCAGGCCCACCCGCGAAGGCGCACGCGAAGCCTCCTCCCGTTTTTTCGACGAAGCCGTGGGCCGTTACAAGCAGGACCGCGATATCCCGGCGGAAAGGGGGACGTCCCGGCTGAGCCCTTATCTTCATTTCGGTCAAGTCAGCCCACGTGCCCTTTGGCATGAGATGGAAGGGGCGCCCGGTGCGGAGGCCTGGCTGCGCCAGCTGGCTTGGCGCGATTTCGCCGCCCACCTGCTGTTCCACCTTCCGACGCTGGACCGGGAGCCGATGCAGCCAAAATTCGCTCATTTTCCGTGGCAGGAGAACCCCGGCAGGTTCCGCGCATGGCGGCGGGGGCTCACGGGGTATCCGATCGTCGACGCCGGCATGCGCGAACTTTGGGCCACCGGTTGGATGCACAACCGGGTGCGGATGGTCACCGCCTCCTTCCTCGTAAAAGATCTACTCCTCCCCTGGCAGCAGGGCGCAAGCTGGTTCTGGGAGACCCTTGTCGATGCCGACCTCGCCAACAACAGCTTCGGGTGGCAATGGACCGCCGGCTGCGGAGCCGACGCCGCCCCCTATTTCCGCATCTTCAATCCCGTACTCCAAAGCCGGAAATTCGATCCCGCGGGGGCCTATATCCGGCGGTGGATCCCGGAACTCCAAGGCCTCGACGACGCCTTGATCCATGCTCCCTGGCTCGCTTCCCGTCCCCCTTCAGACTATCCACCTCCGATCGTCGACCACGCCGTGGCCCGGGACCTCGCCCTCGAGGCCCTCGCTTCGCTGTCCGCATAGCCCCACGTTGCCGCCCCGCCGTCAGGAAACCACCGAAAACCGCGCCTTGAGAGCGTGGGGGTCGCGGGAGGAAAGGGCGACCTCGACCTCGAATTCCCCGGGTTCGACCCGGCGGTGGCCCTGGGCGTCGACGATCGAGCAGGCCGAAGCGGGCAATTCGAAGCGCACCCGGGTGGATTCCCCGGGCTGCAGGAGGGGCTTGTGGAAATCCTTGAGTTCTTTCTGGACCCAGGTGGCCGAGGTCACGAGGTCGGAGACGTAGAGTTGCACGACGCACCGGCCGGTCCTTTCCCCGTCGTTGTGCAGGGTGGCCTCCACGGTCACGGTCTCCTCGCGTGCGACGGAAGCAGGGGAAAGGGTGAGTTCCGAGAGGCGGAAGTCGCTGAAGGAGAGTCCCTCCCCAAAGGCGAAGTGGGGGGATTGCGTGTGGTCCGCATAGCGGTCGCCCAGCTGGCCGCGCGCCTGCGCGTAGTGGACCGGTAGCTGTCCGACGTGGTAGGGGACGGAGAGGGGGAGGCGACCGGAGGGGTTTACGGCCCCCGAGAGGATTTCGGCGAAGGCCCGTCCGCCCATCATTCCGGGGGAGAAGCATTCGAGGATCGCCGCGGCGTTGTGCACACAAGCGGGGAGCACGCAGGGTTTGCTGTGCACCAGGGCGAGCACCAGGGGTTTGCCCAGTTCCGAGAGTTTCTCCAGAAGCCGCACCTGTCCTCCCCGCAGTTCCAGCGTTGCGGTCGGCTTGCCTTCCCCCGCCAGGGAGAGGTCGTCGCCGACGACAGCCACGATGACATCGGCCTCCCGTGCGATTTGAAGGGCGGGGTCCAGGAGCTTGGATTTTTCTTCGCGGATGCCACAGCCCCGGGCGTATTCCAGAATCCACGCTGGCGGGGCGAACTGTTCGAGCCCGTCGCGGAGGGTGACCGTGAGTTCCCGCGGCTGGCGCGATTCCTCGATCGGCATCTGTCCGCTGCCCCCCGCCCAGTCGCCAAGGTGCATCTGGTCGTTGTCGGCATTCGGGCCGATCAGGGCGATTCGGAGGGGTTTGTGGGTGGGAAGGGGGAGGAAGTGGTCGCGGTTTTGGAGGAGGACGATGCTTTCCCGCGCGAGTTCCAGGTTCAGCTCCCGGTGCGCCTCGCAGCCAATGCACTGCTGGCCTGCGGACTCGGTGTTGCCCGGGTTTTCGAACAGGCCCATGCGGAACTTGAGGAGGAGGATGCGCTCCACGATGGAGTCGATGGCGGATTCTTCGAGCAGGCCGCGTTCCAGGGCTTCTTGGCAGCCTTCGAGGAAGCCGGGGGTGGCCATCACCAGGTCGATGCCCCCGCGGACCGCCAGCGCGGCGGCCTCGGCGAGGTCGGCCGCGACGCATTGCTTGTGCACGAGCCTGCCCAGGCTGTCCCAGTCCGTGACGAGCAGGCCTTGAAAGCCCAGCTCCTCTCTCAGGACCTTCCGCAACAGCCAGGGGTTGACCGCGCAGGGGAGGCCGTCGAGGGAGGCGTGTGAGGTCATGACCGTCCAGCAGCCGGCTTGGAGAGCCGCCTCGAAGGGAGGCAGGAAGTGGGTGCGCAGTTTGCGGGGGGAGAGGTCGGCCTCTGTGGCGTCGCGGCCTCCCTGGGTTTCGGAATAGCCGGCGAAGTGTTTGGCGGTGGCCAGGATCGCATTCGGGTCGTCGAGGCCATGCCCTTGGTAGCCCCTTGCCATGGCGGCGCCAAGACGGGCGGCGAGCAGGGGATCCTCGCCGAAGGTTTCGCCGATTCTACCCCAGCGCAGGTCCCTGGCAAGGCAGAGCACGGGGGAGAAGGTCCAGCGGATGCCGGTGGCCGCCACCTCGCGGGCTGTGGCCCGCGCGGCCTTGCCGACCAGCTCTTCGTTCCAGGAGCAGGCCTGCGCCAGCTGAGAGCCGAAAATGGTGGCTCCCGGCCAGAAGGAGTGCCCGTGGATGCAGTCGTCCGCCATCAGCAGGGGGATTGCAAGGCGGGTGCGCAACGCCAAGGAGATGGCGGAGCCAGCCCGCTCTCCGTTGAGGTGAAGGAGGGAGCCGGCGAGACGCTCCTGGACGAGTTCCCTCAGGTCCCCACGGCCGTCAAGCATCATCATCTGCCCGATTTTCTCGGGCAGGGTCATCCGCGAGAGCAGGTCTCTGGCCCGGTGTTCGGGCGCGAGGGCTCGGTCTTGGTAGGGCGGGCAGGACATCTCACTCCTGTTAGCGCATGGCCAACGCGCTGCAAGCAAAAGCATTTCCCATTGAAACCCGGGATTGCCACTGCCTCCCCGATGCGGTAAGGCCACCCATCATGTCCGAACCCGCCCCATTCCTGATCCACGACACCCTCGGCGACGCCCTGGCTCCCGTCGAACCCGCCGATGGGAAAACCCTTGGCTTCTACTGCTGCGGACCCACGGTTTATGCCGCCGCGCACATCGGCAATTTCAGGACCTTCGTGGTACAGGATGTCTTCCGCCGCGTTGCCGAATTGTCCGGACTCCGCGTGAAACACGTGCGCAACATCACGAATGTTGATGACAAAACGATCCGCGAGTCCCAAGCCAAGGGGTCCACCCTCGCCGATTTCACGGCCCATTGGACCCGTAAATTCCATGATGACTGCGATGCCCTGAACCTCCTGCGTCCCGCGGTCGAGCCTGGCGCCGTCGAACACATTGCTGAACAGGTCGCCCTCACTCAGGCCCTGCTCGACAAGGGGCACGCCTACCAGGCTCCCGACGGCTCCGTTTATTTCCGTGTCGAAAGTTTCCCCTCCTACGGGCGCCTTTCCCGTGTCCGCGAACGCGAGTTGACCACGACCACGGCCCAGGCTGACGACGAGTACGACCGAGATTCTCTCGCGGACTTTGCCCTCTGGAAGGCCGCCAAGCCCGAGGACGGCCCCAACGTGTGGGAAAGCCCCTGGGGTCCTGGCCGTCCCGGCTGGCATCTTGAATGCTCCGCCATGAGCATGAAGTACCTCGGGCCTTCCTTCGATGTGCACTCCGGTGGCATCGATCTCACCTTTCCCCACCATGAGAACGAAATCGCGCAAAGCGAGGCCTGCACCGGCCAAACCTTCGCCCGCCTCTGGTTCCATGTGGTCCATCTCATGGTCGATGGGCACAAGATGAGCAAGAGCCTCGGCAACATGTACACCCTCGATGACCTCGCCGCCCGTGGATTTCGCCCCGAGGAACTCCGCTACGCCCTGATTGCCGGCCACTACCGCAAACACCTTAACTTCACCTTCGCCTCCCTCGAGGCCGCACGCCCCAACCTACTCCGTCTCGCCCGCCTCCGCGAGGCCCTGGGGCCGGCCCCCGCCTACGAGGATCTCGTCTCTCTCCCCCGCCACCCTGCGGACCTCGGCGTCTTCGGTCCCGCCTTCGCTGCCCTTCTCGACAACCTCAACACCCCCAAGGCCCTTGGCGAACTCTTCCACGCCGCCGCCTCCCTCGAGCGCAATCCCTCCTCCTCCACCCACGCCGATCGCCTTGGGCTCTCCGTCGTCGTCGAGGCCCTCGGCCTCCGCCTGCTTTCCCCCGCCCGCACCCAGGTCCCCGAGCCACTCCGCCGCCTCGCCGAGGAACGCCTCGCCGCGCGGACCGCCAAGAACTGGCCCGAATCCGACCGCCTCCGCGGCGCCATCCAGGCCGCCGGCTGGAACGTGAAGGACACCCCGGGCGGTTACGAACTCACCCCCGCCGACTGAGGACACCATGGGCAACCTCGACAACCACCTGCATGTCGCCCTCGCCTGCGGGGGAACAGGCGGACACATTTTTCCCGGCCTGGCCACCGCCGGAGTCCTCCACGACCGTGGCCACACCGTCACCCTCTGGCTCGCCGGAAAAGATATCGAGGCCAAGGCTGTTGAAAACACCCCTTGGCGTAAAATCACCATCCCGGCCAAGGGCTGGGAGGGTGGGGTGCGACAGATCCCCTCCTTCCTGTGGGCGTTGCTCCGCGCCCGCGCGAACGCCATTCCCATCATGGCGGACGACGTGCCCGATGTCATCCTCGCGATGGGAAGTTACGCCGGCGCGGGCCCGGTCGCGGCCGCCCTGCATCTGGGGGTTCCCGTTGTGCTCCACGAGGCCAACTCCGTTCCCGGACGCATGGTCTCCTTTTTCGCCTCCCGCGCCTCCCGCGTCGCCGCCACTTTTGAGGCCACCCGGCACGAACTCAAGAACAAGGCCCGGCTCCACATGACCGGGCTCCCCCTCCGTGCCGACCTCGCCGAGGCCTCCCACTCCCTCCGCCCTCCCCGCGACGAGAACGCTCCCTTCCGCATCCTCTGCATGGGCGGAAGCCGCGGCGCACGAGCCCTCAACCAGATCGTCCGCCGCGCCGTGCGCGATCTCCATTCCCGCCAGCTGGACTTTTTCATCACCCACCTGACGGGACGGGACGACGAGGCCTTGGTTCGCGGCACCTACGAGAAGGCGGGGGTCCCCCACCGCGTGGCGGCCTTCGACCGCGACATGGCCAAGGTGTACCTGGAGACCGATCTGGCCGTTTGCCGTGCAGGAGCCTCCACCTGCGCCGAACTCAGCGCCTTCGGTATTCCCGCTCTATTTGTCCCCTATCCCCACGCGGCCCGGAACCACCAAATGGCCAATGCGGACGAGTTTTTCCGTCTGAAGGCCGCCGACCTCATCCCCGAGCAGGACCTCGAGGTTGGGTGGCTGACCGACTATTTCGAAGGGTGCATGCGCAGCCCGGAGCGTTTGCAACGGCTCAGTCAGAACATGCGTTCCTGGTCGCGACCGGATGCCGCGGAGCGCCTCGCCAACCTTGTTGAGGAAGCCGCGGCGGGCTGAATGGCTCCACGGTAGAATCTTCTGAAAGAAGATGTCACACAAAAGCGGTATGCGATGAACCGCAGGGATCCTTCTGCGCAGCGGCTGAAGCCGCCGCGTGGCGGACGGTGCCCTCACCGCACAGCATCCCCCCCAACACCCCGGCTCTTCTGCGCGGATGCGGGCGGAGCCCGCGTTAGGGGGATACGTGGCCTTCGTGGGAACAGGTGGGGCGTGTCCCGATGGGGTTGATCGTGTAGTCGCCGTCGGCGGGGCAGGCGGGCCATCGGTGAAGATATTCCCGCAGGTCGTCCGGGGTGACTTTGTCACCATTGTTTTTGAGGTTTTCTATGGCCCATTGGTCCTTCGAGGCTTCGATCATGCGGAGGTTGTTGATGCAGGCCTTGCTCTGGGCGGTTTCGCGGGCCTTGACGAAGCCAGGGATTGCGATGCCGGCGAGGAGGCCGATGGTGACGGGTGCGGTGAGGGTGGTGGTTCCTGCCTTCTGAGGAGGAAGGGGGAGGGAGTGGAGGTGTTCCATCCGGAGGAGATTGTCCTCGTGGAGGGTGACCAAACTCGAGGTCATAAGGGGCAGTAGGCCGGACCAGGTCTCGATGGCACCGCGGAGGAGTTCGCCGGAGGTGTCGGGCGGGGCAAGAGTGGCGCCTTTGCGCAGGAGGGTGAGGAGCATCGCGGGGAAGCGCTCGTCGCAGGCCCAGAGGATCTGGGCGGAGCGGAGGCTGCTCTGGGCCAGGCGGTCGGCGAGGGGGGAGTCGGCGATTCCTTCGCGTCGCTGGAGCATCTGGGTCATGAGCAGGGGGGAGGTGGTGAGCAGGAGGCGTCCGTTAAGCCGCGCGAACTGGAGGGCGATGGGGGAGGGAAGGGGAGCGGGAATGGGAAGGCTATGGACGGTGAACCCCTCGGTCTCGAGGGTAAGGACGGGGAGAGTTCTGGTGGCTTTCAGGGTTTCGAGCAAATGGGCGTGGAGTGCCCCGGAGGGGTCACCGATCATCAGGGCGATGCCCATTTCGGGGGTTTGGAGGCCGCCAGGCACGGGGACAGGGAGAGTCCAGGTGATGTCGGGATTCAGACAGATGGCGAGGGTGATGCCTTGTTGGATGCCTTGGAGGAGGGGTTCGAGGGGGAAGCCGGAGGATTCGATGCCGTTGCGTATTTCGGCACGGATTTCGTCGGGCAATCCGTAACGGGTGCAGAGGATGCCGAGGTGGGTGCGGAGTTCGGTGGCATTCAGGCTGTAGCGGAGGACCATGGAGGCGGTCGGCGGCAGGCGGCGGAGTTCCTGGACGGGGTCGAAACGGTCGCCGGCCCCTTTCCAGAGGAGGCCCGGGGCGTTGGGGGCGTGTTGGAGCATCCACCGGCTGCGGAAGCCGCCTTCGGGAAGAGGGACGGTGCTGCTGCCGTGGCGCTGGATCTGGTCGAGGCCGATGACGGAGGGAATGTCGCGGAGGAATTCGGAGATGCCGGGGGGGATGGTGGGATCCTGGGCAAGCGCGGGGCCCATGCCGAGGAGGAAGAGATCAACAAAGGGTTTCTGCGCGGCCCACTCGTAGTGTCCATCGGTAAGCTGGAAGTGGACACCACCGGTTTCGAGGAATTCCTCTGCGGGGGCGAGGAGGGGGAGGAGGGGGAGGAGAAGAAGGCAGACGAGCCGTTTTTTCATGGTTTTTCCTGGGAGTCAGATGCCCTCGACGTCGAGGAGGTGGCGTGCGTGGGAGGGGGGAGGTGCGGGTGGTTCGGTGACGCCGGCGACGGAGGGCCAGAGCCGGAGCGCCTCTAGGATCATCCAGCATTCGAGGAGGACGGTGGCAAGGCCGAAGGCGAGCAGGAGGTGGTTTTTCTGTTGCAACCAGCCTGGGTTGGCCCCGTCGCCGATGAACATCTGGAGGAACAGAGCCCAGAGGGGCATGAGGAGCATGAAGAGCATGGGGAGGAGAAGGAAGGCGAGGGGGCGGCGGCGACGGCGGAGGTGGAAGGCGATCACAAGGAAGGCCATGCCCCCGAGCAGCTGGTTGGTGGCGCCGAAGAGCGGCCAGAGAATTTGTCCGCCGCGACCGGCGCCGACCCAGGTGAGGGGCTGTCCGGGGGCGGGGATCATGGCGATGAGGAGGGCGGTGACGACGGCGAAGAGGGTGGCTCCGTGTTTGTTGCGAAGGGGGGCAAGCAGGGGAGCCCGCGGGGCGAGCCCGGCGAGTTCCTCGATGACGTAACGCTGCAGACGGCAGGCCGTGTCCAGGGTGGTGGCGGCGAAGGAGGCAACCAGCACCCCCATGAGGGCCAGCCCGGTGGCGCGGGCGATGCCAAGCGCGGCAAGAAAATTGGCGGCGCCGTCGACAAAGGCGCCGACCTTGGCCCCCAGTCCGTCGGCGGAGGCCCAGGAGGCGTAGCGGTGGAGCCAGGCCGCCTCGCCCGTCAGCAGGTCTCCGGCGCTGTTGGTGACGCCGAGGCCTAAGCCGGCGGCACAGGCGAGGATGACGAGCACAGCGAGGAAGCCCTCGGTGAGCATGGAACCGTACCCGATGAAACGCGCGTCGGTTTCGCGGGAGAGTTGTTTGCTGCTGGTGCCGCTGCTGACGAGGCAGTGGAAGCCGCTGACCGCGCCGCAGGCGACGGTGATGAAGAGGAAGGGGAAGAGGGGCGGGGCGCCGGTGGGGGAGAGGTTGAGGGCGGGGGCGACGAGTTCGAGGGAGGGGCGTAGGCCGTCGGGGGTCGGGGCGCCGCCGAGGAGGGCGGCGGCGAGAAGGCCGACGAGGACGAGGCCGAGGGCGGAGAGGAGTTGGAGAGAGTTGATGTAGTCGCGGGGTTGGAGGAGGATCCAGACGGGGAGGACGGAGGCGACGTAGGAATAGAGGAGCAGGATCAGCACCCAGGTGGCGATGGGGAGGGAGGCGAGGAACGCGTTGATGCCGGAGAGGAAACCGTCGTTGCCGAAGATGACGGTGAGGTACATGGCGGCGAGGGCGAGGAGGGAAGGGAAAAGGAGTCGTCCGCCTTTCTGGTGGATGAGGCAACCGATGGCGACGGCGATGGGGATTTGGAGGATGCAGGGGACGATGGAGGAGGGGTACATCCGGAAGACGGCGGCGATGACGAGGCCGAAGATGGCCAACACGATGGTGAGGGCGAGGAAAAGCACGAGGAGGAAGACGAGGCGGACGCGTGGGTTGAGGACGCGGCCGGCGATGTCGCCAACGGTCTGGCCGTTGTTGCGGAGGCTGACGACGAGGGCGCCGAAGTCGTGCACGGCGCCAATAAAAATGCTGCCGAGGAGGACCCAGACAAGTGCGGGGACCCATCCCCAGAGGATGGCGATGGCGGGGCCGACGATGGGGCCGGTGCCGGCTATGCTGGTGAAGTGGTGACCGAAGACCACGGCCGGGCTGGTGGGACAGTAGTCGGAGTCGTCCCGGAATTTTTCGGAGGGGCAGAGGGTTTCGGCGGAGAGGCGGAAGATTTCACGGCCGAGCCACCGGCCATAGGTGCGGTAGGCGATGAGGAGGGCAACGGCGGAGAGGATCGCGACGAGAAGGGATGGCATGTGACGACTGTTGGAAAAAAAAGTCCCCGCGTCAAGCGCGGGGGGGTGGGGGGATTTAAGCTTTTTGAAGGGATTATTCCCAGCCAGCCAGGTTGAAGAGCCTGACGGCGCGAGGGTTGAGTTCTCCGAGTTGGGAGAGGTTGAGGGGGTCGGGTGTGAAGGCGCCCCAGCTTTTCTGGATGTCGGAGAGGGGGATGTCCTTGACGACGGGATATTCCTGGGTGGCGAGGGGAAAAGAGGCCTGGGCCTCTTCCGAGGCGAGGAATTCGAGGAGTCTGCGGGCGGCGTCAGGGGAATCGCAGCTCTTGAGGACGGCGGCGCCGCTGATGTTGACGTGGACACCCCGTCCGTCTTGGTCCGGGTGAAACACGGCGACCTTGGCCGCATCCGCCCGTTCGGCGGGGTCGCTGGATTCAAGCATGAGACCGAGGTAGTAGGTGTTGACGATGGCGACGTCGCCGAGGCCGCGTGCGACGGCGGTGATCTGGTCGCGGTCGCCGCCCTGGGGAGGCCGCGCAAAATTTTCGCGGACGCGGCGGGCCCATTCGCGGGCTTTGTCTTCGCCTTCGTGGGCGATGAGGGCGGCGAGGAGAGACTGGTTGTAGATGTTGGCGGAGGAGCGGCAGAGCAGGCGGCCGCGCCATTTGGGGTGGGCGAGGTCGGCGTAGGTGGAGAGTTCCTGGGGGGAAACTCTGTCGGGTGCATAGACCAGAACGCGCGCGCGGAGGGTGAAGCCGAACCAGTGGTGCCCAGGGTCGCGGTAGGCGGCGGGGATGCGTTCGCGGAGGAGGGGGGAGTCGACAGGCCGGAGCAGGCCCTGATTTTTGGCGGCGACGAGACGGCCGGCGTCGGCGGTGATGAGGATGTCGGCCGGGCTGTCGGGGCCCTCGGCCTTCAGCCGCTCGATGAGTTCATCGGCGCCGGCCTTGACCACGTTGACCCGGATGCCGGTTTCCGCGGTGAATTTTGCGAGAAGGGCGTCGTCGGCGGCGTAGTGGCGGTGGCTGTAGAGGGTGAGGGCTTCTTGTGCGGGAAGGGAGGAGAGGCCGAGGCACAGGAAGAGGAGGGAGAGGGACAGGTGCTTCATGGGGGGAGTTTCCACGGGTGGATGGGTTTTGCAAGTTACCAGGCGATATCGAATCCAGCATAGGCCTGACGGGGTGCGCCGGAACGGGGGCCTTCGGGGAGGCGGCTGGCGAGGTAGGTTTCATCGAGCAGGTTGCGTACCCCAGCGAAGAGGCGGAGGGTTTCGGAGACCTGCCAGCCGGCGCCCAGGTCGAGGACGAGGGCATCGTCGATCCGGCCTTCCCGGCTGCTGGATTGGGGGGCGTCGAGGTTTCTGGCGGTGCCGAAGGTTTCGTCGACCCAGGTGCCGTCGAGGCGGAGGGAATAGGGGCCATGCTCGACGGCGAGGCCGAAGGCGAGTTTCCATTCGGGGACGTAGGGGAGGTCGGCGCCAGCCTCGCCGCCGGCGAAGATGTTGTTGCCACCGCTGGTGGCGAGGGCGTTTTTCAGTTCCGCCCGGGTCCAGGTGACACTGAGGTAGGCGGGCAAACGGAACTGGTCATGGCGGAGGAGTTCGGAGGAGAGTTGGCCCTCGAGTCCATAGACTTCCGCCTCGCCTGCGTTGAGGTTGGAGCCTCCGCCGAGGTCGAGGCCGAATCCGTTGTCGGTGCCGATGAGGTTGGAGTAGTCGGTGAAGAAGCCGGCGAATTCCAGGGTGTGGGTGTCGCGGCGGTGGCGGAGGCCGAGTTCTGTGCTGAGGCTTTCTTCCTCGCGGATGCCGCTGTTGAGGTGGGAGTCGGGTCCCGGGAGGGCGACGCCGCGATAGACGCCGCCGAAGAGGACATCGCCGGGGGCGAGGTCCAGGGCGAGGCCCAGGCCGGCGGCCCAGGTGTCGAGGTCGCCTTCGACGGCTTTGCCCCGGTTTTCGGCGCGTTGTTCGAGGTGTTCCCAACGGAGTCCTGGTTTGAGGGTGAGGGGGCCGCGGCGTATTTCGTCTTCGACGAAGAGGGCGGTGGCGGTGGTTTCCTGGCGGCGGTCGGCGTCCTCGCCCGGGAGGCCCTTGCGGAAGAGGGAGTACGAGCCGTCGCCGGGTCCGCTGAAGACGTCAGTATGCTGGAAGCGGTCCTCGTAGTCGTGGTGAATGCGGAGACCCGCGCGGAGGGTGTGTTCGGTGTCGTCGGCGTGGAGGCGTTTGCGGAGTTCGTTTTGCCAGCCGTAGCCGGCGTACTCGCGGTTGTTGGATTTGACGCCGATGGATCCCGGGGCGTCGTCACGGAGGACGCCGAGGGTGTTGTTGCGGTTGAGGAGGGCCTGGTGGAGGGAGGTTCGGGAGACGATGCTGCCGGAGGAGGAGAGGACCGGGTTCCGTTCGGTAGAGACGTGGTCACTCTTGAACCAATTGCGTTCGAAGAGGTTGTAGTAGGCGGTGGACTCCAGCTGAAGACCGTCGAGTGTGCCGGCTACGTAGCGGAGGTAGGTCCGGATCTGCTCGGTGTCAATGTTGTCGAAGCGGGTGGCGGGATAGCGGCGGTGGGGATGGTCGCGCAGGTCGGCTTCGCTCAGGCCGAGGTAGGTTTCGTTGGCGCTGAAGTCGGTGTGGCCGATCTTGAATTCAAAGCGCTGGGGAACGGCGGAGACGGGTTCCCAGAAGAGCTTGACCATGGGTTCGTAGCGGGAGAACCCGGTGTCGCCGGTGGCGTGGTTCAGCTCGCGGAAACCTTCTGAATGGTGGGTGTAGAGCTCGAAGAGGGCGCCGAGTCGCCCCTTTTCGGTGATGGAACTGCCGCCCGTCGTGAAGTGGCCGCTCCAGGTGTTCCATTCGCCATAGGTCATGCGGAGGGTGGATGTGGAGGTGTCCGGCACGGGAGTGGAGAGATAGTTGAGAGCGCCGCCAGTGGTGTGGGGACCGAAACGAACCTGGCTGGAGCCTTTGAGGACTTCCAGTCCGCTCATGCGGCCGGCGGCAGGGGAATAGTAGGCGCCTGGAGCGGAGTAGGGGGCGGGTGCGGTGAGGATGCCGTCCTCCATGACCGTGGTTTTTTCCATGCGGGTACCGTCGGAGCCCCGCAGGGAGATGTTGGGGAAGTTCCCAAAGCCGTCTTCTTCCCGGACATAGACGCCGGGAACTCGTTGCAGAAGGCGGTTTACATTGAAGTCGTTTTGTATCTGGATGTCCTCTCGCGACAAGAATGCGGAGGAGCCCACCTGTTGCAATATTGCATCCTGGCTTCCCAGCACCTGCATCGGGGGCAGGCTGCTGGCGGTAGTCTCTTGCGCCTTGGCGGTGTGCGCCCCCATCAGGAGCGGAATCAGAAGCAGCGGGTGTGTGTGGACTTTCATTTCTTTCCTTTTGTTTAAATGCGACAAGAACAGTTTGTAAATAAACCGTTCGATATGTCAAACAGCAAGTGCGAATAAAAATGTCGGATATGCTGGGTTGTGCAGGTTTTGGGGGTGGGTGGATAGGGGAGGAGTTGCAAAAAAAGGGTGATCCTGAGTTGACAGATGGGAGGGGTGAAGGATAAGAAAGCAGCTCCAATTTATCGAAAGGCGTGGTGGCAGAGTGGTCTAATGCGCGGGATTGCAAATCCCGTTTTACCGTCGGTTCGAATCCGACCCACGCCTCCAATTTTTCCGAACCCAGCTTCGTATGGAGTCGCGCGCATGAAAGTTCCCGAGGAATTGAAGTATACCGAGAGTCATGAGTGGGTGCGAGAGGAGGGGGGGCGAGTACGAGTGGGGATCACGGAGTTTGCGCAGAGCCAGCTGGCGGATTTGACTTTTGTGGATTTGCCTGCGGTGGGGTCGGAAGTGAGTGCGGGCGCGGAGGTGGCGGTGGTGGAGTCCGTGAAGGCGGCCTCGGACGTGTACAGCCCTGTTTCGGGCAAGGTGGTGGAGGTGAACGAGGCCTTGTTGGAAAATCCAGGTGCGATCAATTCCGACCCGTTTGGTGAGGGTTGGATGTTTGTGGTGGAGCCCTCGAAGGTTTCGGAGCTGGAGGCCCTGCTGGGAGCGGAGGCCTACCGCGCCACGCTTCCCGCCTGATGGGCAGGAGCCGATTTGTCCGGTTTGACCGCCCGGTGCCCTACACCGAGGCGGTTTTGTTGCAGGAGCGTCTGGTCAAGGATCGGCTGGAGGATCGCATTCCGGATACTTTGTTGCTGCTGGAACACCGGCCGGTCATCACGCTGGGACGGAGGGGAAGGCGGGAACATTTGTTGGTCGATGAACAGGCCCTGGCCGAGGCGGGCATGGATCTTGTTGTGTCCAGCCGGGGGGGGGATGTCACGTGGCATGGTCCGGGACAGTGGGTGCTGTACCCTATCCTGAAGTTGGGTCCCCGGGAGATGGGCGCCCACGGGTATCTCCATGCCCTTGAAGAAATCGCGATCCGGACTGCACAGGCCTTTGGTGTCGAAGCTTTCCGAAGGGAGGGGAAGGCCGGTGCCTGGTGCGCACAGGGGAAATTCGCGGCGACCGGTTTCAAATTTGTCCGGTGGGTGACGATGCACGGACTGGGTCTGAATGTGCGGCCCGACTTAAGGGCGTTCGACCTGATCGTGGGATGTGGGCTGGTCGGGGAGCCCGTGGCCTCGTTGGAGCGGGTGCTGGGGGCTTCCTGCCCCGGGATGATCGAGGCCGGAGAAGAAATCCGCCGTCAGGCCGAGACGGTCCTGGGGCGGGAGTTGTGGGATGTCCACGAAACGGAATTGGGCTGAAGGCGGGACTCAGCCTTCGAGAATGTCCTTTTCCTTGGCAGCCAGGGCCTTGTCGATCTTGTTGACAAACGTGTCCGTGAGCTTCTGGATCTGGTCCAGGGAGGCGTCGCGCTGGTCCTCGGTGATCCCGCCGGCTTTTTCAAGGGCCTTGATCTGGTCGTTGGCCTCGCGGCGGACGTTGCGGATGGCGACGCGTTGTTCCTCCGCGTTGCGTCCGGCGATCTTGATCATGTCCTTGCGGCGTTGTTCGCTGGGTTCGGGCACGGGGATGCGGATGACGCGTCCGTCGTTGATGGGGGTGACCCCAATGTTGGCAGCGAGGATCGCCTTGTTGATCTCGGAAAGCAGGGAGGGGTCGAAGGGGGAGATCACGAGGAGGCGAGGTTCGGGAATGGAAATGTTTCCGACCTGTTTGAGGCGGGTGGGGACACCATAGTATTCGACGGTGATTTTTTCGACCATCTGGGGATTGGCCTTGCCCGTGTTCAGGCCGGTGAATTCCTCGAGCAGGAATTCGACGGCTTTCTGCATTTTCTCCTCGGATTCGAGAAGGATCATGTCGAGATCGTCCATGGCGGGTCTCCGGTGGGGCTGGGATTATTCCGTGATGGTGGTGCCGACGGACCCGCCAGCGACCACCCGTTGCAATTCATTGGGGTTAAAAAAGTTGAATACGACGATCGGGATGTGGTTCTCCTGGCAGAGGGAGAAGGCCGCGGTGTCCATCACCTGAAGGCGTTTCGAAATGGCTTCCTGGTAGGTGAGGGTTTCGTAGCGGACGGCGTCGGGGAATTTTTTCGGGTCCTTGTCGTAGATTCCATCGACCTTGGTCCCCTTCAGGAGGCAGTCGGCCTGGATTTCGGAGGCCCGCAGCGCCGCGGCGCTGTCGGTCGTGAAAAAGGGGTTTCCCGTTCCGGCGGCGAAGAGGACGATGCGGCCTTTGGCTAGGTGGCGTGTGGCGCGCCGCACGATGAAGGGTTCGGCGATACGGGGCATGGTGATCGCGGACATGACGCGGGTTTCCATGCCCATTTCCTCCATGATTGCCTGGAGGGCGAGGCAATTGATGACGGTGGCGAGCATCCCCATGTAGTCGCCCTGGGAGCGGTTGATTCCTTCGCGGGCGCCGGCGAGCCCCCGGTAGATGTTGCCGCCCCCGACGACCATGGCGACTTCGACACCGGCCTGCTGGATGGCCTGGATTTGGCGGGCGACATCCTGGATGACGTGGGAGTCGAGGCTGTGTCCGTTCTGGGCATTCTGGAGGGTTTCGCCGCTGAGTTTGAGGAGGATGCGGCGGTAGCGGGGGGTGAACGAGGTCATGGCTTCTCCCTAGCGGTAAAAGGGCGGGGGAGGCAATGCAAAAGCGTTCCGATTCAGCGTGGGGCTCAGAGGGAGGAGAGGTGCAGGCGCCAGGCGTGGTCGAGTTCGTCGGGGCTGAAGCCGAGGGCGCGAGCCAGGAGGAGATGTTGGGGGGTTTGGGCGACCTCGCGGAGCTGTTGGTCGGACTGAAGCATGCGGAGGAAAGCGAAGAAGCGTTCGCGGTGGGGGGGGGACATGCAGAAATGGAAGAGGCTCCAGGAGAGAGCGTAGGCCTCATAGGCCTGGATGCCGGGGAGTTCGGCTTCGAAGTTCTCGGGTTGGCGGATGTTTACGAGGGAGGCCAGGGGGGGGATTCGCCCCTCCTCGGAGAGGCGGAGGAGAGTGGAGAGGTGGGGGAGGAGGGGGGTGCCGGGGGAGGAGGGTTCGAAGTAGACGGCGAGGCCCTCGATGAGCCATGCGTTTTCCGAGTGGTGCCAGGAGTGGATGCCGTAGGTGTAGCTCAGGTGGTGGGCGGCTTCGTGGCGGAGGGTGGCGATGGTTTCCTGTTCGCTTTGGAGTCGGAGCTGCTCCTCGACGGAGTCTTCGACGCGCAGGAGGTACCGCCGATGTTCGGGGGAGTCGGATTGGTCGAACATCTGTTGGATTTCGCCGCGGACCTCATCGCGGACCTGGGCGGTGCGGCGGGAGTGGAGGTGGTTAAAGACGACCATGCGGTCCTCGAGGGGGGAGTAGTAGCCGGAGCTTCCGCCGAGGGAGGGGGCAAAGGTGCGCTGGTGTTGGAGGTATTGGTCCTCGCGGGAGAAGAAGAGCACCTGCAAACGCTGGTCGGATTTCGGGAAGCGGATCAGGGGGGCGAAGGTTTCGGTGAAATGGCCGTGAAGGCGTTCGAGTTCGCGGACTGAAGCGGAGACTTGGAAGTAGGGGGCGTCGGTGAGGACCGTGTAATGGCCGAACCAAGTGAGGTGGAAAGTGGGGTATTCCATCTGGAACCGCACGTCGCGCCAGGTCACGGATGGGATGGGATCGGTGAAGGGTTCGATGCCCTCGATGTCCTTCCGGGCGAATTCCTTTTCCAGCTGCCCTTGCCCCCCGAAACTTTCCCGGAACACAATGGAGTGATCGGTTTCGTAGAGGACGTCGCCCAGGTGTTGTGCTCCGGAGGCGAGGCGCAGGCGGAAGCGGGGCCAGGAGTCGGCGAGCCTTTTCTCGAGGCGGCGTTTGCAGACCAGCTCCTCGTCGGTGAGTTCCGCCTCTGGTTTGTCGCCCGGGGGAAGGTTGTGGAGGTTGGGCCACTTCATGAGCCGCGAGAGGGCGCGGCCGGGGGGGGTGCTGAGGAAGTGGTAGAAACGGGGGTCGTATGCGCGGTTCCAGAGGGCAAGCTGCACGGAGGCGGCGGCGAGGAGCACCAGGCAGATGCGCAGGGTCCATCGCACAATGCGACGGAATTCCTGCAGGGGGGTCTGCGGGGCGTGCCGGAAGGAAAGCATCTTTACAGTATCTCGCATCCCCGCGGAAAGTTCAATCCCGCAGACAAGGTTCGTGGTTTTCATTTCGTTAAAAATCGGCTAGATGGGCGCAATGCAGAAATTGTTGTTGGAACTGTCGCCGGAGGCCTGGGCCACGCTGGGGGTCTTGGGGTTGGTGCTGGGGTCGCTCGTTTGCACGTCGGTTCCGGCGGACATGGTGTTCATCAGTGGTCTGGGGGCGTTGATGTTGCTGGGGGTGGTGAGTCCGGAGCAGGGGTTGGCGGGTTTTGGTTCGCAGGGGTTGGTGACGGTGGGGGCGTTGTACGTGGTGGTGGCGGGACTGCAGGAGACGGGGGCGTTGCGCTGGTTTTCGCGGCATTTGTTGGGCCGGCCCGCCGGCCCCCGGCGGGCCTTGTTCCGCCTGATGATGCCGGTGGGGACGCTGAGCGCGTTCCTCAACAACACCCCGGTGGTGGCCCTGTTGATCCCTGTCGTGCTTGACTGGTGTCGGAAACATGGGCTGAAGCCCTCGCGTTTCCTGATTCCTCTCAGCTACGCCTCCATCCTCGGTGGAATGTGCACGCTGATCGGCACCAGTACCAACCTGGTCGTTTACGGACTTTTCGCCGCCCATCCCCAGGGTGGGTCTCTGGGCATGTTCGAGATCACACGGGTGGGGCTCCCTTGTGCGCTGGCCGCTGTCCTCTTTCTGGTGTTGGCCGGCGGCCGCCTGCTGCCAGACCGAGAGGAGCCGAGGGAAACCTTCCGCAATCCCCGGGAGTTCTCGTTGGAGTTGGTGGTCGCGGGCGAGACGGGGGTGGTCGGGCGGACACCGCGGGAGTCGGGGCTTCTGGATGTTCCCGGGGCTTTCCTGGTCGAGAGGATCCGGGGAGAAGCGGTCTGCAGCCCCGCACCGGTGGACGAGCCTTTGCAGGAGGGGGACCGCTTGGTCTATGCGGGCAAGCTGGAATCGATCCAGGGGCTGGTGCAGATGCGCGGTCTGCGGTTGGCCGCGGACCCGCAGTTCAGTCCGGCCGGTACGGCCGGGGACCGCAGGCTGGTGGAGGCCGTGGTGTCGGATTCCTGCCCCCTTGTGGGCCGCACGCTTCGGGAAGGGAAATTCCGGCAGGTCTACAATGCCGTGGTCATTGCGATTTCACGCAACGGGGAGCGTCTGCGGGGGGGGGTGATGGATATCGCCCTGCGGACTGGTGATGTGTTGCTCATCGAATCGCATGCAGGATTCGTTCCCCGTCAGCACGACAGTGGGGATTTTTTCCTGCTGCATGCGTTGGAGGAGGATCTGCAGCCCAAGCCGACGGCGAGGGCGCCGTTGGCATTCGGGCTTCTGGCGCTGATGGTGGTGGTGGTGACGTTGGGATGGTTGAGCATGCTGAAGGCGGCGATGTTGGCGGCGGGGCTGATGTTGGCGACCGGCTGTTGCAGTGCGGTGAAGGCACGGAAACGGATCGAGTGGAATGTGTTGATGGTGATCGGGGCAGCGCTGGGGATGGGGACGGCGCTGCAGGAGTCAGGTGCGGCGGAGGGGGTGGCGGGGATGTTGATGGGATTCTCGGGGGGAGATCCCATGTTTGCTTTGGTTCTGGTGTATTTTACGACGGTTCTGTTCACGGAGGTGATCACGAACAACGCGGCGGTGGCTCTGGTGTTTCCGATCGCGATGGACACCGCGCTGCGTCTCGGGGTCAGTCCGATGCCCTTTGTGTATGCGGTGATGATCGCCGGTTCGGCGAGCTTCGCGACCCCTATCGGCTACCAGACGAACCTCATGGTGTACGGGGCGGGCGGATACCGGTTCCGGGATTATCCGAGGGTAGGGGTTCCCACGGGACTGGTGGTCAGTGGAGTTTGCCTCTGCCTGCTTCCACTCCTTTGGCCCTTTTAAACAAGGTCCATGGAGAGGTCCCTCTTCCCGTTTCACCCGCCATAAAAAGGCAATGTCGTCAGAATCTGTGTGCGAAAGGGGGAATTCTGTTTTTTTTTCGCGGCCGACCCTTCGGGGCCCGGTTCTCCGCGCTCTCCTCGCGTGCGGGAATGAAATAGCCTTCATGAAACAGGTATGTCGCCGGTCTCGCGACGGCTGAATCCGCCGCGCGGAAGGATCCACCCGTCCGCTTGGATAGAGCGCCACTCCGTTAGACGAAGCGGATAGCGACCAGGAGCGTTCCGCGCACGTGCGTTTTGGTGTTTTTACCACACTTTAGGCTCATTCACCCACACCTCTGCCCCAGGCGTTTCCTTTGGGCGGCGGGCGCAACCCCTGTTGGGTATATGGACTCGCAGCGAGGGTGCGGAGGATCGGTGATGGGCGCGTGCGTGGCTCCGTCACCTCCTCGAAGTTGTTTGGTGGGGTGTGGGCGACGGGTCCTTAGCCGCGCGCCATGGCCCGTCGCGCCTCGCGGTCCGATTCTTTCTTTTTGAGGGTCTCGCGTTTGTCGGAGACGTTCTTGCCTTTGGCCAAACCCAGAAGGACCTTGATCTTGCCGTGGCGCAGGTGGAGGTCGAGCGGGACGAGGGTAAGGCCATCCTTTGCGGCGGAGGCGGCGAGCCTGCGGATTTCGCGGCGGTGCAGCAGGAGCTTGCGGATGCGGATGGGCTCGTGGTTAAAGAGGTTGCCGTGGCTGTAGGCGCGCACATGCATGTTGTGGAGGAACACCTCGCCACCCCTCACCTGAGCGAAGGCTTCTTCGATGCTGAGTTCGCGGTTGCGGATGGATTTGACCTCCGTTCCGCCCAAGACAATTCCCGCCTCGAGGGTTTCGAGGATGTGATAGTTGTGCCGGGCCTTGCGGTTGCTGGCCAGCACAGGATCCTCGGCAGGACGGTGGGTCACGGGAGCGAGAGGAAGTCGTCGCCGCTCCCGGCGGTGGCAGCAGTGGTCGTCCGCATCTCCGCGTCCAGCAGCCCCTGGGCGACTTCTTTCAAGGCAATATCCAGATTTTCCTGGTGCGGATGGTCAGGTTTCACCAAGGGGCGCATTCCCCGGTTCAGCTGCCGCACCCTGCGGGAAACCAGGTTGATCAGCAGGGGTTTGTTTTTGATCCGGGCGTTGGCGGCTTCGAGGTACTGGAAATTCATGGGGGGACTCCTGGAGGAAAAGGGGCGTATTCTCCACGGGTCGCTGGATTTGTCAACCGGAAAGCGAGGAAATGTGTTGTCGAGGTGGCGTCATGGCGTTAGGATTTTCCTGCGATGAGCCTACAAAGAAATGCGCAAACCGGAGTGGGGGCGGGGACTTCCATGGGGGAAGACGGGATGCGGCCTGAAGGGATGACAACAGAGGGGGCGTTGCGGAGTCGATTTGCGGGGGAGGAAGCGTTATGGGTGGTCGATGTGCCTACGCAAACTCTGCGGGGGTGGACGAGGGGGAGGGCGTTTGGGCCTTTGGCGGTTTCGACCGCGCTCGCAGGGGTGGGGAACGAAGAGGGTTCGGGGCGGACCCCGCTGGGGGCGCACCGTGTGGTGGAGGTGGTGGGGGTGGGAGCGGTTTTGGGGCAACCTTTTGTGTCGCGACGTCCGGTGGGCACGGCGTTGCGGGAGTTCCGGGGGGGGGGAGGGGACTGGATCCTCACACGGGTCCTGGTCCTGGAGGGGTTGGAACCCGCCTTGAACGGCAACAGCCGTGCCCGGTATATCTACCTGCATGGGACCGCGGAGGAGGAGAAGCTGGGGCGCGTGGCCTCGCATGGCTGTATCCGCCTCGCGAACGCCGACATCGCCGTCTTGGCGGATGGACTCGCCGAATTACGGCCGATTGTCTGGATCGGCGCTCTCCTGCCTGGATGACACGCGCACCAACACAATCTCCGGTTTGAGGGGCTCCAGATCACGGCTTCGCAGGGCCGCGGCCCAGTCTTCCCCCGTGGCGCCCGGTCGGGTGAAGCGTATCCAGGCGCGGCGACTGTAGAAGCTGCGGTAGCGGAGGACCTCCTCGTATGCCAGGCCTGCGTCGCGGAGGGCCCGTCCCAGGGTTCCGGCCCGATTGCCGTCTTCCAGTTCCTCGGCTGTGGTGAAAATGTAGCCGTCGAAGCCGTCGCGACGGAGACGGTCCTCTCGGGTGAATTCGACGCTCCGTCCCAGGCGCATCGAGATCATGGCTGGCTGAGAAAAGCGGCTGTAGACGCCTACGCGGTGGCGTTGGAGTTGTTCCCAGGGCAGGTGGTCCGGCAGGGCGTTCACGCCCAGCGCGGGATAAAGTCCTCCAAGGGTGGCGGCAAACAGCAGGGCGATGGCCAGGGCGCAGCGCCGTGGATGGCGGAGGGTCGTGAAGGAAGCGGCCAGGAGAAGAAGGCAGAGGAAGCCCCATCCGGGTGCGAGGCGGAAGTGGATGGCAAACAGGGAGAAGGCACCGACGAGAAGGCCCAGGAGGAGCGGAGCTGAAAGGAGGAGGAGGCGGCGGATGCGGGAGTGGAGGCGGTTTTCGAGGGTTTCGGCGACGAGGATCGACACGCAGGGGAGGATGGGGATCATGTAGCGTTCGAAGCTTTTGAGGAAAAAGAAGGGGGTGACGCTGAGGAAGTACCAGAGGCAGAGCCAGCGAAGACGGCGCGTGTCGGCGGAGGTATCGCGTCGGAAGGCGGTGGGAAGGGCGGCGAGCAGGGCGAAGGTCCAGGGGAACACGAGGAGGAGAGCCCCGGAGAGGGCGGTGAGGGGGGAGCGCAGGCTGACGTTGCCGAAACGGCTGTCGACCAACTGGTGGTTGATTTCCTGGCTGTAGCCTCCGTGGAGGTGAGCCATTGACAGAGGCCAGGGGAGGGCGACCAGGAGGAAGACCCCGAGGAAAGGTGTCGCCGCATGGAGGAGTTCCCGTGAGCGGGGACGTCGGGGCGACAGGATGGCGGCAGAGGCGAAAGCGGAGAACACGAAGAGCAGGGATTGAGGCCCTTTGGCCAAGGTTGCGGCCGCCAGCCAAAGTCCCGAAGCCGCCCATTTCCAGGCACGCCGATCCTGCCAGGCGGCGACGGCCGCATACACGGAGGCCAGGCAGAAGAAACCAAGCGGTAGGTCCAGCATGGCACGACGTCCCTCGACCGCCACTCCGGCACAGCCCAAAACGACCAAGCCGGCCAAAAGCCCAGATCGAGCGAAGAGACGGCGGTGCAGCGCGGCGGTCAGGGCCGCCAGTCCCGCGCCGCTGAGGACCCCGACCAGCCGGGCGGCGGCGGGGTGGGTGCCCAGGAGGCTGTAGAACCCTGTGAGGATCCAGTAGACAAGCGGGGGTTTTTCGAGGCGGACCTCGTCGTTGAGCCAGAGGGTCCAATACGATCCACGTGCGCGCATTTCCATGGGGGTGCGGAAGGTCACCCAGTATTCGTCTTTGCCGGTGACGCCGGTTTCGGCGCCAATGCCGGCGGCGAGCAGGAGCAGGCCGAGAACCAGCAGGAGGAGGGGAGCGGGTATACGGGGGAGGAGGGAGGGGCGAGCGGTCACGGGGCGTGGTGGGGGAAGGGGATTGCCAAGGCGTTGGGTGGCGGGGACATTCTGTGGGAGGGCGGCCCGGGGCCGGGAAGTGGGGTTCCGGTGGCTTCAGGTGTACTGAACATCCCTGCAGCCGGGCAAGGCCGCCCCAGGGCTTGGTGGCCGACTTTCTTTTTTCGTGTTATGTGGACCACCGCGGGATTGCAACCCGGAAAAGCGTTCCCCCCCCCCACATCGACTGCACGGGACTCCGGGGGGCATTGGATCCGTACCCTTGCGGAATCCGCCAAATCGACGAGAGTATCGAATGAAGACCCTTGTTCGCGTTTTTGTCCTACTTGTATCGATTCGATCCCTACCCGCGAAAGCGGATGGGAATGAGGAGTCTGGACGTTGTGCGAACATCCCCGTCACCGAGGAGGAGTGGCGTGCAAAACTGTCCCCGGAGGCGTTCCGCATCCTGAGAAGTCAAGGGACGGAGCCCCCCTTCACGGGAGTGTTGTTGCGGGAGAAACGGAAGGGCGATTACCGTTGTGTTGGCTGCGGCAGCCTCCTCTTCCGTTCAGAGGCGAAGTATGACAGCGGGACGGGATGGCCCTCGTTTTTCGAGGCGGTGAAGGCCGCGGTGGAGAAAAAGGAAGATCGATCCCACGGGTGGGTCAGGACCGAGGTGGTGTGCGCCAAATGCAAGGGGCATCTGGGGCATGTCTTCGAGGATGGACCCGATCCCACGGGTCGTCGCTACTGCATCAATTCCGTCACCTTGGTTTTTTTTCCCGACGCCCCCTGAGGCGATGGGGTAGGGAGAGAATCGGCGGACTGTCGGAGCAGAAGGGTGCGATGTTCGACGGCCTGCCCAAGGGTTTCTCGGAATTCACGGGGGACAAAAGGTTTCCGGATGACCCTCCAGGCCCCGCTGGCTAGAAGGCTTTCCTCTTTCGAGCGCGAGATGTTCCCGCTGATCACCATGGCGACCAGGGTGGGGTCGATGGCGGCTGCACGCTGGATCAGCTCTCCTCCCTCGCCATCGGGCAGCGTGAGGTCCGCTAGCAGCAGGTCGAATCGGTTTCCGCTTTCCAGCATCGCGATGCCGGAGGCGACGCTGTGCATCGCAGTGACCTCGAAAAGGGAGGGGTGGAGGATGCGACGAACCAGGTGGAGGACCTGGGGGTCGTCGTCCACCACGAGAAGATTGTGGGCGGAGGGCGGTGGGGGGCTGTCGGGTCCGGTGTGCGCCCAGTCCAGCGCGAGGTTCCCGCCGCGGCTTTGGGCGATCTGCAACGCCTGACCGGCGCATTCGAGCAGAAGTCCGGCCGAATCCATCGGGGCCTCGGGTGTGGATAGGGCAAAACCAATGCTGAGGGTCGCCGGCGGGCTTCGGCCGGATTCGTCCAGCGGAGTGTTGCGGAAGGTCGTGCGCAGGCGGTCGGCCAACGTCCGGACGCTGTCGGCCGAGGCGCGTGGCAGGAGGAGGAGGAACTCGCCGGTGCCTGTGCGCGCCAGGATGTCCGAACGGCGGACGGAGTCGGCCAGCAGGCTGGCGGCACCGCGCAGCAGGGCGTTGGCGCGGTCAGGGCCTTCGTCGTGCTGCAGGGACCGGAACCCGTCGATTTGGGCCAGGAGGATGGCGATTCCTTCCCGGTGGCGCTGGGCGAGGAGCCAGTGACGTTCCAGAGATTCGTCGAGAAAGCGGGGCCCGTAGAGGCCGGTGACGGGGTCGTTGAGCAGGGCGTTGCGGCAGTGTTCGTGGCCGAGGAGGAGGGAAGCGAGGTGGTGGGAGAGGAGCTGGAGGAAAGGGGGGGAGGGATGAGCTGAGAGGTCGGCGATGGCGAGCAGACCGAGGAGGCGGTTTTCGCCCGGGATTGGGATAAAGCAGAGGTGTGGTGGTGCGGTGGGAGGGAGGGGGGAGGGTTCGTCGGAATGGAAGAGTGGGTGGCAGGTTTCCGGAACGGGGAGTCCCGAAAGGCTTGTGTAGCGGGCACGGAGGCTGTCGGTCAGCTGTTGGCGCTCTGGTGCGGGCAGTCGTCCTGAAGAGTGCGCGCGGAGATGGGCTTCTTCCTCGCGGACGACGAGCAGGGCGGCAGAGCGGCAGTCCAGCTGGTGGAAAGCGAGGGCGACGGCATCGCGGAGGAGGGCTTCGATGTCGAGGCCTGGAAAGTAGGAGCGGGAGAGATGGCGGAGGGCGCCGAGTTCGGAGGCGAGGAGGGAGTCGGGGTTGGAGGGGGGGGCGTTGGCTTGCAGGTCGCGCAGGCAGCGGGTCTGCCGGAGCGCATGGCGGATGAGGTTGAGGCTGAGCGGTTTTTCGAGGAGGATCTTGACGCCGAACTCGCGGGCCTTTTGTTGGATCACCTCGTTGAGGAATCCAGTGCAGAAGATAATTTCCTGCCAGGGGTGCAGGGCAAGAATTTCGCGGGTGAGTTGGAGCCCATCCATGCCCGGAAGTTGGATGTCGAGGATGAGCAGATCGAAGGGGGCGGCGTTGAGGAGGCGAAGCGCTTCCTGGCCACTGGATGCTGTTTCGGCCACGTGTCCCTGTTGTCGGAGGATCAGCTGGAGCAACCGCTGGATTTTTTCATCGTCGTCCACGACGAGGATGCGCAGGGGTCTGGGTTTGCGTTTCATGGTCCTATTGTTCGATTATGCCCCAGGAGGGGGGAAACCTGCGAGATAAAACGCGGGGGAAGTGCAAAGGGGGGGGCGTTTGCCTCCACAGGGGAATGGAGTGCGCGCATCTGCGGTAATCGCTTTGAGCAAAAGGCCTTGCCACATGTGCATCCTTTCCCTCTCCCTTCTTAGGTTTAATCGTGCAAGGAACTTCCGCTCCATCGGAGTTTGCCGCGGAGGACGCCCCAATAACTCCAGTCGTCAAGGTGGAGGAGTTCGACGCTGGAGCCGGAGGGGCGTACATGCAGCAGGCCCCCGGGGTGGATCTCATCCGTGGGCTGGCCGTCGCAGGCGAGCACGAGGGGCTTGGAATGGTCGCAGAGGCGGATGGCTACGTGACTGTCCCCGGGAAGCACGACCGGGCGTACGGCCATGGCGTGGGGGCAAATGGGGGAGAGAACCAGGGCGTCGGTGCCGGGGTGGAGGATGGGGCCGCCTGCGGAGAGGGAATGGCCGGTGCTGCCCGTGGGGGTGGCCAGAATGAGTCCGTCGCAGGTGTAGGTGGTTACGCCATGTCCGTCGACGGCGACCTCGAGATGGGCGATGTGGGAGCTGACCCCCCAGCTGAGGACGATGTCATTGAGGGCAAGGGTGCGGCCTTCACGAGCGCCGGGGTTGCGGTGGAGGCATTCCAGTAGGGGGCGTCTTGAGGCCAAGACTTCATCACGGGCAAGGGCGCGGAGGGCGCGCGCGACTTCGGCCTCCGTGACGGCGGTCAGGAAGCCGAGTTTGCCGAAATTGACGCCGAGCAGGGGGATGGGGTGGACGCCCATGCGGCGGACGGCTGAAAGCAGGGTTCCGTCGCCCCCGAGGGTGAGGAGTGCCTCCACGCCCTCGGGAAGGGGGCCTTCGCCGGGGTCGAGGAGGACCTCGAGCCCTTCGCGGGCGGCGATGCGGGGGAGTTCGGCGAGCAGGTCGCGGGTTCCGGGTTTGTCGAGGTTGGCGAGGACGGCGACGCGCTTCATGTTCGCATCCTATCACAGGCAGCCCCTGCAACCCAAGGGCTTTCGGGGGGCGGGAAGCCTCCATGCCGACACGTGGCGGCTACAGCCACTGCCCGGATCGATCCCTCCCCGTCACCCCACTCGTTTTTCGGTACCCTCATTGTTCCTTGGATGTTAAAGTGCGGCGGGAGAGGCGTCCAGCCTCAATCTTCCTGGATCCACAGTTGCGGCGAACCTGGATAGGGCGGGGTGTGCGTGGCCATCCCCGTGGCTGCGCAGTCTTCCCTGCCTCTTTTTCTGTTTGCTTCACGCCCTGCCGGACCGGGGGGATGGGCAAGCACCGTGAACCTCCGCAGTGGCCTCCGGGAGATGAGAGCAAGAGAGGGCTGCGAAGGGAGGAGGGTTGGGCTTGAACCGGGCGTGTGGGACCGTAAAGGTGTGGCAGTGTAAACCCGATTCCAGGAGAAACGACGATGGCCAACATGATGAAGATGCTCAAGCAGGCGCAATCGATGCAGCTCAAGATGAAGAAGATGCAGGAGGACATGGCGGAGCGCGAGGTGGAGTTCTCTTCGGGAGGGGGGATGGTGACCTGTCGGGCGACCTGTGATGGACGCGTTTCGGCGATTCGCATCGATCCCGGGATTTTTGCGCGGATGGAGGGGTTGATGAAGGAAACGATGACGCTTTTGGGGGGGGGAAAGGGGGAGGAGGGGGTGGCCGAGGTGGTGACGGCAAAGCTCAAAGGGGTGGAGCGGGAGATGAAGGATATGCCGGAGATGTTGGAGGATTTGGTGTTGAGTGCCGTCAAGGGAGCCTTGAAGCTGGGGACGGAGACGATGTCGGAGGAGATGGGGAAGATCACCAAAGGGATGAATATTCCGGGCATGGAGTTTTGAGGCGCGCATGCAGGAACCTTTCCAGAACCTGGTGAGAACCTTGGCCCGCCTTCCCGGTGTGGGGCGACGCAGCGCGGAGCGCATGGCCTACCGGCTGCTGGCGGGGGACCGGGCCTTGATCCGGGAGCTGAAGGAGGGTTGCGAACGCGCGGATCGTGAGATGGCGCAGTGCTCGCGCTGTGGTGGATTAACGACCGTGGAGCAGGATCCTTGCCGCATTTGCACCGATCCGATGCGGGATGGGGGCTTCCTTGCCGTGGTGGAAGGAGGGGCGGATATCCAGATCTTGGAACAGGCGCGGGCCTTCCATGGCCGCTATTTCTGCCTGAAGGGCAAAGTCTCTCCTATGAGGGGCGAAACGGTGTCCGCGGCGACGCTCGAGTCGTTGAGGACGCGCGTGAAGGAGGAGAATGTCCACGAGGTCCTCCTCGCCTTGGACACGGATGTCGAAAGCGATGCGACGGCGGCGCTTCTGGCGGAATTTCTTCACCCTCTCGGCGTCAAGGTCAGCCGATTGGCTTTTGGTATGCCCGCCGGAAGTGGACTTGCCTATTCCGATCCGGAGACGCTCAGCCGCGCCCTGCGCGGACGGCAGGACTGCTGAGGACAGGAGGAGGACACCCTCCTCCGCACCCTCGGCAGCCCTGTCCCCCGCAACAAGGACTCAGCCTTCTTTGAACTGCGAGACGAGGCCCTGGACGCTCGCTTTGGCGTCGCCCAGGAGCATGCGGGTGTTCTCGCAGAAGAACAGGGGGTTTTCGACACCGGCATAACCGGGGCGGAGGCTGCGTTTGAGGACGATGCAGGTTTTGGCCTGATCGACGTTGATGATGGGCATTCCCCAAAGGGGGCTGGTCTCATCCGTGCGGGCGGCGGGGTTGACCACGTCGTTGGCGCCGATGACGATGGCGACATCGACGGCGCCGATGTTGGGGTTGACGTCGTCGGGTTCGACGAGCTGTTCGTAGGGCACATCGGCCTCGGCGAGCAGGACGTTCATGTGCCCGGGCATGCGGCCGGCGACGGGATGGATGGCGAACTGCACCTCGGCTCCGTTGGCCTCGAGGAGGGCGCCGAGTTCCTTGACGGCGTGCTGGGCCTGGGCGACGGCCATGCCGTAGCCGGGGACGAAGACGACGCTGGAGGCGGCCTCGAGGAGGTAGTAGGTGTCCTCGGAGGAGATGGGTTTCGCTTCACCCTGGACGTCCTTGCCGGACTTGGCGGCGGCTCCGCTGCCGAAGCCGCTGAAGAGGACGTTGGAGAGGCTGCGGTTCATCGCCTTGCACATGATGCCGGTGAGGATGATGCCGGAGGCGCCGACAAGGGAGCCGGACACGATCAGCACGGTGTTGTTGATGATGAAGCCGGCGGCGGCGGCGGCGAGGCCGGAGTAGGAGTTCAGGAGGGCGATCACGACGGGCATGTCGGCGCCGCCGATGGGGATGACCGCCATGACGCCAAAGGCGAAGCTCAGGACGATGGCGAGCAGGATCCAGGGGTTGGCCAGGGTGCCCGGGTTCATGCAGAAGAGGGCGCCGCAGACAAGGATCAACACGAGCAGGGCGATGTTGACGGGCTGCTGTCCCTTGAAGAGCACGGGTTTGCCGTCGATTTTCTCGGAGAGCTTCAGGTAGGCGACCACGGAGCCGGTGAAGGTGACGCCGCCGATGAACACCGCGAGGTAGAGGGGGATCGAGGCGGAGAGGAGGAGGCCTGGTTTGATGGAGGCCCAGCCCACGAGCACCGAGGCGAGGCCGCCGGAGCCGTTGAAGAGCGCGACCATTTCCGGCATGCCGGTCATGGGGACCTTCTTGGCGGCGACGGCGCCGATGACGGAGCCGATGGCGACGCCCGCGACGATCCAGATCCAGGCGAAGCCGGAACCCACGAGGGTGGCGAGCACGGCGAGGCCCATGCCGACGGCGGAGAGCAGGTTGCCCTGGCGGGCGGTGGCGGCGGAGCCAAGGCGTTTGAGGCCGATGATGAAGAGAATGGAGGCGACAATGTAGGCGAGATCACGCATGTTATTTCTCCCCCTTTTTGGATTTGAACATGCCGAGCATGCGGTCGGTGACGAGGTAGCCGCCGACCACGTTGATGGTGGCGGTGACAACGGCGAGGAATCCGAGGATGGCCACGGGTAAGGTGATCGGCGCGCCCTCCGTTGCCTGGAGGGCGATGAGAGCCCCGACGACGGTGATGCCGGAGATGGCGTTGGAGCCCGACATCAGCGGCGTGTGCAGCTGGGAGGGGACTTTGGTGATCAGCTCGACGCCGAGGAAGATCGCCAGCGCGAAGACAAACAGGGTGAGACCCATCATGATTAACCGATCCTTTCTTTGATCATCTTGTTGACGACTGCGCCGCCGTGGGTGAGCAAAGCGCCGGCCATGATCTCGTCCTCCATGCGGAGGTCGAGGGATTTGGTCTCTTTGTTCCAGAAGTGCTGGATGAAATTGACGAGGTTGCTGCCGTACATCTGGGAGGCGTCGTAGGGGACGCGTCCCTCGAGGTTGGTGTCGCCGATGATAAGCACGCCGTGTTTGACGACGTCCTGGTCGGGTGCGGAGCCCTCGACGTTGCCGCCGGAGGCGGCGGCCATGTCAACCACCACGGAGCCGGGCTGCATGGCGGCGAGCTGGGCGTCGGTGATGAGGCGGGGGGCGGGGCGGCCGAAGAGCTTGGCGGTGGTGATGACGATGTCGGATTTGGCGATGGCCTTGCCCATGGCCTCCTGCTGCTTGGCGATCTGCTCGGGGGTGAGCTCCTTGGCGTAGCCGCCGGCGGTCTGGCCGGTCTCGCCAAGGTCGATCTTGAGGAATTTGGCTCCGAGGGACTGGACCTGTTCCTCGACGACGGGGCGGGTGTCGAAGGCTTCGACGCGCGCGCCCATGCGTTTGGCGGTGGCGATGGCCTGGAGGCCGGCGACGCCGGCGCCGATGATGAAGACCTTGCAGGGGGAGAGGGTGCCGGCGGGGGTCATCATCATGGGGAGGCTGCGCTGGAGGCGGGCGGCGGCCTGGACGACGGCGCTGTAGCCGGCGAGGCTGGCCTGGGAGCTGAGGGCGTCCATCTTCTGGGCGATGGTGGTGCGGGGGATCATCTCCATGCAGACGGCGCTGACGCCAGCGGCGGCGAAGGCCTTGATGTTGTCCAGGTCGAAGAAGGGGTCGAGATAGCTGACGTGGATGGCGCCGGACTTGAGACCGGCGGGGCTGGAGGGCTTGTTGAGGCGCAGGACGATCTCGGCGGCGGCGAGGGCGGCGGGGAGGTCGGACACCACTTCGGCGCCGGCGGCCTGGTAGGCGTCGTCGGGGATGTGGAGGGACGCGCCGAGGCCGGACTCCACCCGAACGGTGGCGCCGAGACCGACGAGTTTCTTCACGGCCTCGGGAAGGGCCGGAACCCTGGTCTCACCGGGTTTGGTTTCTTTGGGGATCAGGAGGAGCATATCAGGAGTAGTTGGTTGTTTTGTTTTGCGTTGGGGGGAGAGGGTTGGAGGGTGTCCGAAAGTTCGGGTTGGACGCTTGAAGCAACAGAGCCGTATTACGAAGAAGGAGGCTTTGTTCGAGTTTCTCCTCCCACGTTTTGTCTTTTTGCAGGGCTTGCCATTCAGCCTGCCTTTTGAACAGCTCCTCGACGTTCATGGGAATTTCCTTTCGAAATCCTGCCATTTCATGCCAAGGTCCCGTTTATTTGCCGCGCCAGAAAGTTCTGATCGGGTCACCGCACTGGAATCGAGTAGAGATACGATACGCAGCAGGTCTTTGTTGCGACCGGTTTTCAGAGCCATCAATGCCAGGGCGAGAGCGCTAACGACCCGGGTGGGAACCCCCGCGATTTCAGCCGTCTCAGCCGTCTCAAGGGCTTCCCGGGAAATCACGTCAAAACAGGGGATGAATTGTACAGGCCATTCGCCGATGCGTATGGCATCACCCTCGGGCTTGTACCCCCTGTTCGCACAGAATTTGTAGATGGGCCCCTGCAAATCGAGGCTGCTTTCATCGGGCAAAGCAACGAGAATGTCCGCACCCATCGTGGCAACAGGAACGGTGTACCGCATCTGAGCGACCGCGCCAAAGATGGCATAGCGGAGGATCCCCCCCTCTTTCACCATCTGGTTCAGTGCCTGGATGCATTCTTTCATGGGGGGATCATGCCGAGCGGATACGTGAATTCAAGCGAAGAGGGGCGGAAATCAAAGGCGAGGCAGGGAGAGGCCGCCGTCGACCATGATGACCTGTCCGGTGGAGTAGGGGAAGTCGCCGCGGGCGAGGGAGGCGACGGCCTTGCCGACATCCTCGGGGTAGCCCCAGCGTTTGGTGACGGTGAGACCGTCGGCGATGAGTTTGTTGTATTTCTCCTGGACGCCGGCGGTCATGTCGGTGGCGGTGACGCCGGGACGGACCTCGTAGACGGGGATGTCGAATTCGCCGAGGCGGGCGGCCCAGAGGGCGGTGGCCATGGCGAGGCCGGCCTTGGAGACGCAGTATTCGCCGCGGTTGACGGAGACGATGGTGGCGCTGATGGAGTTGACGTTGATGATGGCGCCGGACCATTGGGGATCGGCCTGTTTTTGTTCGACCATCCAGCGGGCGGCGAGCTGGGTGAGGAAGTAGGGGCCCTTGAGGTTGACGTCCATGACCCAGTCGTAGCTTTCGGCGGTCGCGTCGAGGATGTCGGCGCGGACCTTGGGGGCGACGCCGGCGTTGTTGACGAGCACATGCAGGGCGCCGAAGGTGGCGCGGGTGGCGGCGATGAGGGCCTCGCGCGCGGCGGGATCGGAGACGTCGCCAGCGCAGTAGGCGACGGTGGCGCCGGAGGCGCGGAGTTCGGCGAGCACGTCGGCGACGGACTCCTCGGGGCGGACGCCGTTGAGCATGACGGCGAAGCCGTCGGCGATGAGACGTTTGACGATTCCCAATCCTATTCCCCTGGATCCGCCGGTTACAATGGCTACACGTTGATTCATGGATGTACTCCTAAAGTGTAAGGCCGATCCGGCGGATTTGCCGGATCGGCCGGAGGGGGTTAGGCCAGTTCAGGAACGTCGACCCAGCGTTTTTCCTTCCAGGACTGCATGCCGAGTTCGGCGAGCTGGACGCCCTTGGCGCCTTCCATGAGGGAGAAGCGCCAGGGTTCGTCGAGGGCGACGTGGCGGAGGAACATTTCCCACTGGATCTTGAAGGCGTTGTCGTAGGCGATGTTGTTGGGGACGTCGGTCCAGCCTTTGTAGAAGTCGATGGGCTGGGGGATGTCGGGGTTCCAGACGGGTTTGGGGGTTTCGGCGGCACCCTGGACGACGACCTCGCGGAGGCCGGCGACGGCGGAGCCCTTGACGCCGTCGACCTGGATGGTGAGGAGGTCGTCGCGGCGGACGCGGGTACACCAGGAGGAGTTGAACTGGACCATGGTGCCGTCCTCGAGGAGGAACATGGCGTAGGCGGAGTCGTCGGCGGTGCAGGGGAAGACGCTGCCGTCCTCGGCGCGGCGTTCGGGGAGGTCGGTGGCGCCCCAGGCGACGAGGCTCTTGACGGGGCCGAAGACGTTGTCGATGACGTAGCGCCAGTGGCAGAACATGTCGATCATCATGCCGCCGCCGTCCTCGGAGCGGTAGTTCCAGGAGGGGCGCTGGGCGGGCTGGTCGTAGTCGAGGCCGGTGAAGACCCAGTAGCCGAACTCGCCGCGGACGGAGAGGATTTTGCCGAAGAAGCCGAGTTCCTTGAGCATTTGGATTTTGCGGAAGCCGGGGAGCCAGAGTTTGTCTTGGACGACGCCGTTTTTGAGGCCGGCGGCGTCGACGAGTTTGGCGAGGCGGACGGCCTCGGCGGTTTCGACGGCGGTGGGTTTTTCGCAGTAGATGGCGAGGCCCGCCTTGACGGCGCGTTCGATGAAGCCGGCGCGCTGGAGGGTGCCGGAGGCGTCGAAAAAGATGTCGAACTTGCCGAACTTGCCGTCGAGGGCGCCCTGGAGGTCGGTGGTGTAGGCGTAGGGTTTGCCCTGTGCGGCGTTGCCGTGTTTTTCGGCGAGGGCCTTGAGTTTGGACTCGCTGCGTCCGGTGAGGAGGATTTCGGGCAGGAGGACGAGCCCGTCGTTGACTTTGACGCCGCCCTGTTTGATGATGGCGGAGATGGAGCGGTCGAGGTGCTGGTTGGTGCCCATGCGTCCGGTGACGCCGTTCATGATGATGCGGATTTTGCGGGTTTCCATGGTGGTGGTGGTCCTTGGGGATGAGGGTAAGGTTACGGTATGGGGCGGATCGGCCGGATGGGTCGGATCAGCCGTATGGGTTGGATGTCAGATGAAGAATTTGAGGTAGGGTTCGTTTTTGGCGAGGCGCTGGACGAGGAGTGCGGCCTCGCGGGCGTGGTAGTCGCCCCACATGCAGGATTCGCCGCAGGAGATTTTGCGGCCGGCGGGGATATGGTCCCAGCCGCGGGGGAGGTGGTAGTTGCAGTGGAGGATGAGGCCGTGGTGGTTGGGGTCGCGGCTGAGGTAGGGTTCCTGGAGGAGGGTGTTGAGGACGGTGAGACCGGCCTGGAAGTAGGTTTTTCCGTCGTCCTTGAGGTAGAGGCCGAGGCGGATGAGGCCCTGAGCGGCGATGGCGGCGGCGGAGGAGTCGACGGGTTCGATGTCGTTGAAGGGGTCGGCATCGAACTGGGTGTAGTCGCCGAGTTTGTGGAGGTTGGGGGCGCCGGTGTCCCAGTAGGGGATGCCGTCGCGGCTGGTGTGGGCGAGGTAGAAGTCGCAGGTGGCGAGGGCGGCCTTGCGCATGAAGCCTTCGATCTCGGCGCGACCGCCAAAGGGGGCGAGTTCGTCGTCGGAGAGGGTGGCGATGAACTCGAGTTCCTCGGCGTAGCCGCAGATGCACCAGGCGAGGCCGCGGGTCCAGGTGCTGAAGGGGGAGTAGCCCTGCTGGGAGTTGGGGGCGCGGAAGTTGCCGTCGTTGAGGTTGAAGAGGGATTCGTGGGCGGTGCGGCCGCGCACGTCGAAGGCGTCGCGCCCCTCGCCGTAGTACAGCGTGTAATCGGCGGTGGTGCGGGCGTGCTGGACGAGGCGGTCGAGGAGGGAGATGGCCTTGTCGTTTTCCTCCATGAGGGGGTGTCCGAGCTGGTAGCCAATGGCAAGGGCGCGGAGGGAGCGGATGGTGTCAGCGAAGAGGCTGTGGGGGCCGTTGAAGGAGTAGATGTAGCCTTGACCGTTCGCGATTTTGGTCCAGCGCCGTGCCTGTGCGGCGCCGGAGAGTTTGAGGGCGAGCTCGTAGAAGTTGCGTTCCCACTCGTTTTCGGGCAGGCGCCCCTCGTTCATGAGGCGGAGGAGGTTGCCGTAGGTGCTGACGTTGTTGAAGCCGTGGTCATGGACGCCGAAATGGGACACGTGGGGTGCCATGAATTTGACGGTGTTGTCGCGACCGGCCTTCAGGAAGGATTGGTCGCCGGTGGCGTCGAACTGAAGGATTTCGGAGCCGAACTCGAAGCCCTGGGTCCATTCGGTCCAACCGCGGGTGGTGTATTTGCCCTCGACGGTGAAGACGGGGGACCCCTTGGCGTGGTTGTATTCCTTTTGGAGGGTGTGGATTTTCGCGGCGGAGGCCTCCCAGAGATGTTCGATTTTGGGGAGGAGAGCGGAGGGGCTGAGGGTGTCGTTGGCGATCATGGGGGGGGCGGGGGTTGGGGTGGAGGGGGCCGGGGGCGTTTGCACAGGGCTAGAAACGCTTGCCTTTTTTGAGGTGGATGATGAGGAAATCGCAGTCGTCGAGCGCCTCGTAGGTGTGGTCGAGCGCCCCGTCGAACTGGAGGGAATCGCCCGCATGGAGTTCGTGGCGTTCCTTGGGGAGCTGGACGAGCAGGGTGCCCCGCTGGACCCAGCAGAGTTCAAAGTTGTCCGCATGGATGTCGGGGCGGGCCACCGCGGCACCCTTGGGAGCCCGCCCCCGAAATACCCTGCAATTGTTGTAGCGGATGCTCTCGAAATGAAAGCTTCCGGAATCGTACGACTTCTCCCGGGACCGCTCGGCCGTGCGGGATTCTGCCAGGGCGATCAGATCGGTCGTGTTCAGGTCGAACACCCGGCTCAGCCGGAATAGCGTGTCCAACTCGGCCGAGGTTTGGTTCCGTTCCAGCTTGGAGATCACGGAGGGCGACAAACCCGTCCGATCGGAAACCTCCGCCAGGGTCAGTCCTGACCGCTTTCGCAATTCACGAACAATGGAGAAATCGAAGCTCATGTTGCTTGTCGGTTAAATTATATGCGAAATATGGCATGTAAAGAAAATTTTGACAAAAAGGGGCGAGGGTGGGAAAATTCGCGGCAAATTCGATGGCCAAGCCAATGGAAGTCATGGATAATGGCGACATGAGTCCTCACATTCGCGCGATCCTGTTTGACCTGGAAGGCACCCTGTTGGATGCGGAGGCGAGCCGACGGGCTTTTCTCGTGGTGCAATGGCAGGGATTTCTGGATGACCTCCTGCATGTGCCCGCGGGGGTCTATGTGGAAGCGGTGCAACGGGCATTCCGGGAAGGAGAGGGGTCTGGGCAGCAAGCTTATCGGCGCGCGATGAGGGAGCTGAAACTGCCAGAGGGACTGGGGGACCAGTTAGAGGTGGACCGTCAGGAACACGGGGACGGGACGCCGCGCCTGTTTCCGGAAACCTTGAATGTGGTCCGCGACCTTTCTCGGCACGCAAGCCTGGGGCTGGTCAGCAATGGACGGGAAGGGGAGCAAATGCGGATCCTTGCGAAAACCGGGTTGTTGCCATATTTCCAGGTTCTGATGTTCTCGGAGACCTGTGGTCGTGCGAAGCCGGCGACGGATCTGTTTGCGAGGGCCCTGCATGAGCTCCGCGTGCCCGCGGGCGAGGCGGTGATGGTGGGGGATTCCGAGGAAGAGGACATCCAGCCGGCGCTTTTTCTGGGAATGCACGCGGTTTGGAAACGCGGGGCTGGCCTTCCGTTTTCGTCCCAGGCGCGGATGGTGGAAACGATCGACGATCTTCGCGACCTTCCACACGCGTTGCGGGACCTGGTGGCGGCTCCCGCCGGTTGAATCGGGGCGCGAATTCGGTTGCGGTGCGGCTCGCCCCCGGCTAGGATTCCGGCATGCGCAATCCGTTGGACACGAAAGGCCTTCCGGGAGCTGCGGGGGACAGGCTTCCTGGCGCGGCACCCGGACTGCTTGTGGCACCAGAGGGTTCCCCCCATCCGGTCATTGATGTGGTGGTCTCCGGAACAGGTGGGTGGAGTCTGCACGAGGATGTGACGGTGGCAGCGCTCAGGACCTTGCACGAGGACCGTCCTCCCGGTACCTGGTTGTGGTTGGATGTGAATGGTTTGGGGGCGGCGGGAGTGATCGCGGACATCGGGGAGATGTTCGGCTTTCACAAGCTCAGCCTTGAGGACGCGCTCAACCTGCACCAACGCCCCAAGACGGAACGGTACGACTCGTATCAATACCTGGTGCTCCAGCAACCCTACCTCCTCGATGGCGAGCTTGATTTCGAGCAGGTGTCGCTTTTCTGGGGGCGGGACACGGTGGTGACCTTGCAGGCCTACCGGGACAGCCAGTTGCTTCCTCTGCGGGAACGGCTGGAGCGCGGCGCGCCTCGACTCATGAACAGCCGTGCGGATTATATGGCGTACGCCGCGCTGGACGTCCTGGTGGATGGGGTCTTTCCTGTGTTGGAGGCGATGGACGACCGGATCGAGATGCTGGAGGAGACGCTGTTGACCCGGCGGCGGGACGGCATGGTCGCGCAGATCCACGCATTGCGCGGGGAGGTGAACCTTCTGCGTCGGGTCCTCTGGAACCAGACGCTCATGGCGGAGCAGGTGGCCGCGATAGAATCTGACCTTTTGCAGGAGGATACCCGTCCGTACCTGAGGGATGTGCAGGACCACGCATGCCGCGCGCTAGGGTTGGCGGAGCAGCAACGGGAGGCCTGTGCGGCACTTTACGAACTCCACGCCTCTGTGGCCACCACCCAACTCAACGAGATCATGAAGGTGTTAACGGTCATTTCCACCCTCTTCATTCCGTTGACCTTCATTGTGGGGGTGTATGGAATGAATTTCCGGCCCGAGGCCGGGCCCCTGAACATGCCGGAGCTCACCTGGCGGTATGGATACCTTTTCGTGTGGGCGCTCATGGTGTCCAGTGTGCTGGGAATGCTCTGGATGTTCCGGCGAAGGGGATGGTTGGGAGGCGGGCGATGAGCGGGGCGGGGCGGGGGTTACCCCTGGGATTCTGGCGGGAATTCGCCTCCGAGGGGCCGGAGACCGAAGAGGTCCGCCTGGGTCCGTTGCGCGTGTTCCTGCGCAGGGAGGGGGAGGACTGGCTCGTGGCGTGGGACAGGACGGAGATGCCGGAGGAGATGATTTCCCCCCCTGACGGGTTCTACAAGGGTCCCGCGCCGGAGGGGGTGGGCTGGCGGCGTCTCGGGGGCAGGAAGGAGCTTGCAGGCCTTCGCCTCGCCCCGGTGTTGCCCGCACGCCCGGTCGTGGTGCGGCCCGAGAAACCTTTTCAGGTCTTGCCTGGCGAAAGGGTTCAGTTCTATGCGGGGGTTCCCCTCGGCCTGTCGCTAAGGACGGCGGGGGGCGGGCTGTTGTGGGAGGAGCCGGTGATCCGGCTGTCGAATACCTGGTTTGGCACGCCGATGGAGGGGGAGCTGTGTTATGCGATGCGGACACGAATGCGGCGGGAACGGGAATGGGAGGGCTTTCCTCCTTGGCGGGCGGTCTGTCCGGTGCGGGTGCGGAACCTCACGAAGGAAACGATTCCCTTTGAGCGTCTGTGCATCCGCGCGCCGCACCTCAGCCTCTACGAGGAGGAGGACCTGGGAGTGTGGGCGAACGAGACAGGCGTGACGATCCGCGAGGAGGAGAAGGAGTGGAGCCGAGTCGCTTATGCCCGCGGCGCACCTGCTGGACTCGAGGGCGGCAGGCTCCTGGCTTCCCCACGTGTCGAGAGCCGCGGGGGGTTCTCGCTCCGTTCCCTGGGCCGCGCTGGAGGGTGGTTCACATGACGATTCCCGACTGGATCTCGCCCGGACATTTGCGCGCGCTCGTTCTCCTGCTGGTGGGCTGGCCCGCAGTCCGCCTCTGCGCGGGGCTGTTGCGGCGACAGTTGCGCCGCCACTCCACGCCACAGGCGACGATGCTTGGATACCGCTTTGTCCTGTATGGCGGAGGCTTGGTGCTCGCGCTGAGCGCCTTGTCGGAGCTGGGCTTCCAGCTTTCCACCCTGCTGGGGGCTGCGGGCATCGCGGGGGTCGCGGTCGGTTTCGCTTCGCAGACCACACTTTCAAATCTCATCAGCGGCATTTTCCTGATCTGGGAGAAGCCCTTTGGGGTGGACGACGTGATCAAGATTGGCGACACCACGGGGGTTGTGCTTGCCATCGACCTTCTCTCAACAAAACTGAGGACCTTCGACAACACCCTGGTCCGCCTTCCCAACGAGAACCTCCTGAAGTCCCAGGTGACGAACCTCACGCGCTTTGAGATCCGGCGGCTCGACATCAAGATCGGGGTGTCCTACGAAGCCGATGCGTCACGGGTCATGTCGGTGTTGCGGGAGGTGGCCGACGCGAATCCGCTGTGCCTCGACGAGCCGGAACCCGCCGTTGTCTTCCTGGGGTTTGGCGAGAGTTCGATGGACTTCAATTTCGGGGTCTGGGTATCCAAGCCGGATTTTCTTTCGTTGCGCAACAACCTTCTGGTTGAGATCAAACGTCGATTCGACCAGGAGGGCATCGTGATCCCCTATCCGCACCTGACGCTGCTGCGGGGCAAGTGAGAGGGCGTTTCAACCTAACCCTAAAAACGGTAATGGTTCGGGCGCATCTGCGGCCATTTCTTTGGCTGCAAGCGCTTGTGCGAAACACTCACCATACCTTCGGGTAGGCCTCGGTTTCGCACAAGCCCTTTCGCTCAAAGATCTTGCCACATCTGCATCCCTCCCATCACCGTTTTTAGGCTAACCCTTGTGTGAGACATGCGGGCGTGCCTGCATCACACCAGAGGTTCAGAGCCAGAGGGCGCCGGCCAGGACGATGAGGGCCATGCCGAGGGCGAGGAGGAGCCAGAAGGTGGGCGAGGGTTTCATGGGGTGGTGCCGACGAATGTGCCGCCGTTGCGCATGCAGAGTTCGCGGAGCAGGAGGGCGAAGCGGACTCCGGTGTTCTCCATGCCGATGCCGTCACCCACCACGGTGGGAAAACCGACGGCGTGGATGCGTGCGCGGAGGGAGCCGTCGGGTTTGCGGTTGGCGCGTTCGACGCGGTCGAGCACTTGCTGGAAATCTGCGCCGCTGAATTCGTCGCCCAGCACGAAGAGGCTCATGGGGTGAAGGTCGGAGGCGTGGCGGGCGAGGGCGGCTTCGATGCCTTCGACGGGGGAGCTGTTGCTGAAGGGCCACCAGGTGCGCAGGACGGTCAGGACGCCCCGGCGTCGGGAGGGGGTGTCGGGGATCCACTGTCCGGCGTACTGGGGGAAGAGGTACTGGCCCATGTCGTTCATGACCTGCATGCCTTTGAGGCGTGGAGACATGTCCAGGATCTCCTCCATGCGGGTGAGCATCCGGGGCCATGCTCCGTTGACCATGCTGCCGGAGGTGTCGATGATGAACACCACATATTCGCTGTCGACGGGGATGCCGCCGATGGGTTGGTCCTGTTGGGCGGGGCGGCTGGCTTGCGCGATGAGGCGTTTCATTTCCTCGGTGAGTTTCTGGCGGGCCTCCGCGAGCTGGCCGGCGACGCGGTTTTGGACCTGGGCGAGGTCCTGGGTGGCGGCGAACTCCCCGCGCAGGTCGGAGAGGTCGCCCTCCAGTCGGGCGAGCCGTTCTTTCTCCTCGCTGAGCTGGCGTCGTTTCCCGGGGAGGTCACGGTTCAGCAGATCCACCTCGCCGCGAAGTTCGAATCGTTGTTCCTGCAAGTCGCGGAGGAGGCCGGAGAGGTCCTCCCGGACGGCTTCGATCACCCGTGGTTCTCCCGCCTTGCCCAGGACAAACATCAGGATGATCGCCCCAAATCCACAGCAGATGCAGTCGAGAAAACTGAGGCTGAACACCTCGAACGTCTTTTTGGGGCGGCGGTTCATGGCCACCCCTCGGCCACGGTCAGGAAACTTCCGCCGCTGCGGATGGCGAGACGCCAGAAGGAGACGGCCGCCATCGGGTCGCCCTCCATCGGGAAAAGAAGGGTGTTGACGGGCACGCCGGGGGGAAGGAGAGGCAGCGACTGGTTAAAAAGGGTGAGTCGTCGGGAACCGCTGACGGTGCGGCGGAGGGTGGGTGGGGAACGTTCCAGAGTGGGAAGGCCGTCGGTGAGAAGCAGGATGTTGTCAGGGGGAGGGGTCAAGGCTGCTGCGTGGGCGAAAGCATTGTGCAGGCTGGTGCCGCCAGAGGGAGTTGTTTCCGCAAGGGCCCGGGAGGCGGATTCGCGCAGCGCGGGGTCGGAGGCGTCCCACCAGCCGTTGTCGGGCAGGAGGGGGACGGTGGTTTCGGCGAAAGCCGCGACCTGGAATCGCCCCTCCGTGGGGAGGGTGGCGAGTATCCAGTCGAGGGTGCGGCGGGTTTGCAGCCATTTTGGGGCCATACGCCGTTCGGGCTCGGGCAGGTTGCGGATGCGGAGGATGTCGACCACCTTTTCGGCGAGCATGCTGGAGCTGGTGTCGACCAGCACGAGGGTGCGTTCGCCGCGGAGGCGGAGGCCGGTGAGGTACTGGCGTTGTCCATCGCCCGCAAAGGCGCGGGGTGAATCCCCGGGGGTTTGGGAGGCGGCCCCCGCCCGGAGGCGCTTCATCCCCTCCTCCAGACTCAGCAGGTCCGCCTTGAGTTGGTTGGCGTGCTCGCGGGTGGCGAGGGTCGACTTTTCCATCCGGGCCAGTTCCTCGCGGGCCATTTCGGTCTGGCGCAGCACCTCGCGGCTGAGCCCCTCGGTTTTGGCGAGGTCCTCGGACAATTCCTCTCTCGCGTTGCGGGCCAGGACTTTCTCCTTTTCAAGGCGGAGGAGTTCGACTTCGACTCGGCTGACTTCACCGCGGAGGTCTTGGACGAGTTTGTCGCGGTTCGAGGCGGAGCGGGCATTGAGCAGGACAAACATGAGGATCACGGCGCCGAAACCGCAGCAGATGCAGTCGAGGAAACTCAGGCTGAAAACGCTGAAGGGGCGGCGTGCCACCTCAGCGCTCCGGTACGTGAATGGCCATCGCGATCCGTCCGAAGGGCAGGAGTTTTTTCGTTCCGGGAATCAGGCCCTCCGCCTCCCCGGGAGGGCAGGGGGAGGCGATGCCGTCGACCACCCAGTGGGTGACGGGCATGTGTTTTCCGCTCAGGACCGGTTTTGCCGTGGTGGCGGGGATCACCGCCTTCCAGCGGGCGCCAGGCTGGGTGGGTTCCTCCAGGCGGTCCAGCAGGGGGGCAAGGGTTTCGGGTTCGTGGAGTGCGTTTTTCAGGCCGAGCACTCTATGGAGTCCGGCGGGGACGACGAGCCCGCGGGTGTCCTCGAGTTGGTTGCGGGCGAGCCATTCGCGGTGGGGAGTCTGGAAACGCGCGAGTTCGCCGGTGAAGTCCAGTTCGGTTCCCCCGAGCTCCAGGCGGAAGGGGAGGCCTCGCATCCGCCAGGCCCACCAGGCATCGAAAAGGGCTTGGTCGCGGACGCCGGAATCCAGCGGGTCGATCCGGGTTCGGGCGAGGGCAATTTCGGAGGCGACCCGGGCGTCCCGACGGTAGAAGTCGAAGATTCCGCCCTCGGGAAGCAGGCGGGTGTCCTCGAAACGCCATCCCTCGGCGTCCTTGATCACGGTGACGGCGCGGAGGCTTTCCCAGGCCCATTCGAGGAGGATGCAGGAGGTGCCTTCCGCTACGAGGGAGGCCACGGCGGCGGCCCGTGACATGAGGACCCGAACATCGAGTCCGCACTCCTTGGCGACGCCGAGGAAGACCTGGAGGGCGGGTTTGGCCCACGTGTCGGGAGTGAGGGCCGCCCAGACCCCCTCTGGCGATGGGATACGGTCCCGCAGTTGGCGGACGGCGAGCCATGCGCGGTTTTCGGCGTTGAGCACGGGATCCCGGTTGAGCTTGATCCAGACATCGGGACAGGTGGCCTGGGGATCGAGGCGGCAACAGGCCAGAGCCTCGTGGCCATGGACCCAATCTCCATCCTCCTCGCGGAGGACGGAGAGTCCGGGCTGGGCCGAAGCCGCTTCTCCGACGCGGAGCGGGTTGAGGTCGATCAATCTCATGCGGGTTCCTCCCGGAGGACGTGCAGCCGTCTCACCAGATGGTCCTCCGCGTAATCCTGTACGTCGAGAACATGGCGCTCCTGCTGTAGCTGGAGCTGGTGGACCACGAACATCAACAGGATGCTCAGGCAAAGGGCGATGAGGGTCGAATTGAAGGCCGTGCCCAGGTTTTCGGTCACGGGGCCGATGTCGCCCTCGACGGCGGACTGGGCTTTGGAGAGGGCGAGGCCGATGCCCCGGACCGTGCCGATAAAGCCAACGCTGGGGATGGCCCAGGCGATGTAGCGGATCATGCCCAGTTCGGATTCCTGGCGTTCGGCCTCGGCGGCGCAGAGGGCCTGCACGGTGGCGGCGACATCCTGGACGCCGCGGGTGGCTTCGAAACGGTGCAGGGCGGCGAGAAGGGCGCGGGGGAGAAGGGCTCGACGCTGGTTTTCCGGGAGGGCCTGGAGCTGGCGGGAGAGGTCGCGGGCGTCCTCGGGCAGGATCCGCCGTTCTGCCTCACCTTTCACGAATTCCCGGTCCAGCAGGGAGATGTCGGCGCGAAGCCGCCGGGCCTTCTGGCCCATGATGGCGATCGCCCAGAGGCAGAGGATGAAACAGGCTTCCTGCTCGTAGTCGCGCAGGATCACGGAGAGGGGAGATGGAAGGTCGGGCGCCGTCTCCTCGGCGCGGATCCGTGCCGCCTCTTGCATCCAAGCTGCGGCATGTGGACGGACCAGCAGGCTGTAGACCGCATGAACCAGGAGGGTGATGACGACCAGAGAGAGAAGCTGGAAGGTGAATTCTTGGCTTCCTTGACGCGAACGCATGTGCGGGAGGCTCCGGGTTCAGTGGAAGGTGGGGCCGCCGGCCTCACCGGGAATCTTGCCAAGATAGCGCACTTCCCGGACAAGGTCCAGCCCATGTGCGCGTTGAACGCATTCCCGCATCCTGCGGGCGAGTTCCGCGACGTGTTGGGCCAGGCAGCTTTCGTCCAGCTTCACGGGGATGTTGGCGTGGTGGGGAAAGATTCCCGCGCCGCCCACCCGGAGGGACTTTACCCCGGCGGTTTCGAGGAACCAGCCCGCCGCCCGCCGCCGTTCCGCGGCCGAGCTGGGTTCCACGTTGCGGAAAAAACTGCCGATGCAGGGGGTGACCCGCCAGTCGGGGTGTTTGCCAGCGCGCAGGGCGAGGATCCTCTCGCGCTCGCGTCGGAGCAGGGTGGGATCGCCCTCCGTGACGCGCACCCGGACTTCCGTGACCCAGAGGTTTCCATCCTTCAGGCGGGAGTCCCGGTAGGAGAACCCGCAGTCAGCGGCGAAGAGGTGGAGGATTTCCCCGTGGGGGTCGATGGCCCAGAGGGAGTCGATCACGTCCTCCATTTGAAGGCCCCAGGCGCCGGCGTTGCCGACGGTGGCGCCTCCGACGGTGCCGGGGATTCCACTGAAGGCGACCAAGCCATCGAGGCCCTGTTGGACAGACCAAGCGGCGAGGGAGTCGAGCGGGAGTGCTGCGGAGACCCGCAGGAAGGAGGTGTCCTCGCGGCGGGGGAGTGCCAGGGGGTTCACGAAACGAACGGCCAGGCCAGGCCATCCCTCATCGGCGAAAAGGAGGTTGCTGCCCTCCCCGAGGAGGACGGAGGGGATGTTCCATGAGGCGGTTTCGCGGCGCAGACGGGCCAGTTCTTCTGCATCGTGAGGTTCTGCAAGCCAGCGGGTGGGCCCGCCGAGGCGGAAAGTGCCCAGCTCGGCGAGGGGGACGTTGGCGCGCAGGGGCAGGGAGGTGCGGGGAGGGGTCATGGGGTGTTTTCCGGCCAGTCACGAATCCGGGCTGCCAAGTGGCGCCCGGCGTCCATCGCCAGTTCACGCGCGCGAAGCATGGCTTCTTCCAAACGAAGTCCGGCGTTGTCATTGGCGCCGATCACAAGCGAAATCCCCGCCCGTTGGGCTTCCTCTCTCCCAACCGCGGCCGAGCCGGATACAACAGCGACACGGGCGTGTCCGGCTCGGGCGCCATCCAGGACCCCCGCCACGACCTTGCCGTCCAGGCTTTGGGCGTCGAAACGTCCTTCCCCGGTCACAATCCAGTCGGCTTCTTTCGCTTTCTGCTGGAAGTGGGTGAGGCGCAGGACCGCCTGTACGCCGCTGGAAAGCCGGGCACCGAGGAAGGCCATAGCGCCAAAGGCGAGTCCACCGGCCGCACCAGCGCCGGGTATCCGGGAGGGGTCCAGTCCGTGTTGGTTACGGAAGAGATCGGCGAGACGGGACAACCCCTCTTCCAAGCGGTCGACGTCGCTGGGTGAGGCTCCCTTCTGCGGGGCGAATACGCGGGCGGCCCCCCGTGGGCCCAGGAGGGGGTTCGTGACGTCGCAGAGGACCTCGATCGGCACGGGGAAGGGGGCGGAGGGCGCGAGGATTCGGTCGAGCGTGGCAAGCGCCCCTCCTCCTTCCGGGAGTTCGCCCCCCCGGGCGTCCAGAAAACGCCAGCCAAGGGCCCGGGCCGCCCCCACTCCGCCATCGACCGTCGCCGAGCCGCCAACGGCCAGCGTGATGGTTTCGGCTCCGTGTTCGCGGGCATCGTCGAGAAGTTCCCCCACTCCCCTTGTGGTGGCCTGGAGAGGGGAGCGGGCGGCAGTAGAGAGGAGGGGCAGACCGGCGCAGCGGGCCATTTCGACCAAGGCGGAGCGGGTGTCGGGCCACCACAGCCAAGGGGCGCGGACGCGGAGATGGGGGAGGGGGCCGCTGACCTCCCGGTGGACCCAGGTTCCCGGACGTGCGGAGTGGACGCGTTCCAAGGTGCCTTCTCCCCCGTCGGCGAGCGGGTGCAGCCAGAGGGTGGAGTTGGGAAGAATCTGGCGCAGACCATCGGCTATGGCCTCACAGGCCTGATCCGCATCCAGTGAGCCTTTCCAGGAATCGGAGCAGAGCAGGATTTTCATCGGATCCACTGCCGCTCGCGCAACAGGCGCAGGAGAGTGGTTTCGACCTCGCCCCGGATGGAGGCGTTCGGGTATCCGATCCAGTCCATGTCCGATCGCGTGTCGAGCGGGCCGTCGAAGGGGGAGCCGTCGGCTCGGGTGAGCAGCACGCCGGCCTCCTGGGCGACCAGCGCGCCAGCGAGGTCGTAGGGATGGCAGGCGTGACCTTTCCTTCGCCCGGCGAAGTGTGGCGAAGCGAAAAGGGCGGCGCGAAGGTCGGCGGTGAAGCGGTCGCGACCACAGAGAAGTTCGACGAGTTGGCCGCCCGTGGAGGCGTATTGGTCCTCGAAGCAGATGATTTCTCCTGGGGCGGCATCGGGGAAGAGGGCCGAGAGGAGGTCTTCCTCGATGCGGGCGAGTTCGTCGCGTCCGGGAGGGGCAAAACGGACCAGCTGGACAAAGCCCCCTCGGAGGCTGGGGCCTGCCCAAGGGGTTGGGGTCCAGGTGACGGGGGGGATGCTGGCGGTGAGGAAGCTGCGGGTTGCCTCGACTCCTTTGCCGCGCACGGCCGCGAAATCATCGGCCACAGCGGCGCGGGTGGTGGGGAGTTCGCAGATGACGGCGCACGCGATGTCGGAAAGGCGGGTATTTTCCCCGAGGTTGGGCGCGGCACCGGCGAGAAACCAGGCGCTGCGCTTGTCCATCATGATCGGCCGGGTACCATCGATGGGGTCGACCAGGAGGCGCCAGGCGCAGTCGGTGGCGTGGAAGCCGCGTGGAAAGGCGAGGCGTTCCTCCTCGCCGATGCCCTCGGCGAGCAGAAGGATGCCGCCGAGGTCGGCGGCGTGTTGCTCCAGCAGCTCCACCAAGCCGGTCTCCACGGCGTGGTCAATTGCGTAGATGACGTCGGAACCGCTGTGGGCCCCCTCGCGGATGCGTTCCTCGAGAGGGCGGCGGGTGAGCTGGTCGAGGACCCCCTCGCGCGCGGCTCTTCCCATGCCCTTGAGAAGGGGGAGCACTGGGTGGGCGAGCCCGCTCATCGGCGTTTGGTATCCAGTAAAGTTTCTGTCTTCACATGGAAACGGGGTGTTGTGAAAGCGGGGGCTGGGGGAAAGCGCATGTGGGAGTTGGAGGAGTGCGAGGGCCCCCTTCTTTCTTTTCCATCGACAAAGGTGAACAAGGTCATGGGAACGTGTTGGTTCCAACAGGGATTCCCATGCCAGTTCTCAACGATTCCCCCTTCAGCCCTTGGGCTTCGGGAGCCCTCGCGTTCGGCAAAGGTGCAATGACCCGCAGGAACGCCTGCTCCTTTGCACTACACGATGGCACTCGAGCTCTCACGATTCCTGGGCGAAGGGGGGGGGCTTGAGGGCTTAGTCGTCCTCGTCGTCGTAGTCGTCGTCGTCGTCGTAGTCGTCGTCGTAGTCGTAGTCTTCTTCCTCTTCCTCATCGAAGCCTTCTTCGTCGGAGTCCTCGTCCTCGCTCTCCTCTTCGTCGGCGAATTCCTCCTCGGTGAAGTCCTCCGGCGGGATCTCGTCGTCTTCTTCGAGGATGCGTTCGGCCTCCTCGTCGAAGTCCAGGAGCTCGTCGATGTCGTCGATGTCCTCGAAGTCAGCTTCCTCCCGGTCATCCTCGTCGTCCGGATCGAACTCGTCGTCGTTGAGAAGGTCTAGGGGGTCGATGTCCTCTTCCTCGAACTCATCGTCGATGAAGGGCGCGAACGTTCCGTCCTCGTCCTCTTCCTCCTCTTCCTCTTCCTCATCGTAGAAATCGTCGTCGTCCTCGTAGTCGTCGTCGTAGTAGTCTTCGTCGTCTCGTCCGGCAAAGAAAGCGTGCATTTCAGGTCTCCGTTTGGCGGTGGGGATGGTTGGGGGAAGGCTCGCGTATGTTCGATGAGCCCATGCCACTTTTGGCGCGTTTGTCCACCCAAAAAACAGTGGAAATTTCGCGGTGGGTTCTCCCTTGTCTCTTGGGGGGAAAACGGTAAAACCGTGCTCATGACCTTCTCGTTGACACAACGTCCCCGCCGACTTCGCCGCAGTGCCGCCAACCGGGGCCTGCTGCGCGAGACGCGTGTCCATGTATCCGATCTGGTCTATCCGATGTTCGTCATAGAGGGGGAGGGACGGGTGGAGGCGATTCCGAGTCTCCCGGGATGCGATCGGTTCAGCGTGGATCGGCTGGTTGAGGAGTGTGGGCGCCTGCGCGACCTGGGCATTGGCACGGTGAACCTTTTTGGCTCCGGCGCGGCCAAATCCCCCATGGGCGAGTCCTCCGCCGACCCCGATGGTCTCATTCCCCGCGCGGTGCGCGCCCTCAAGGCCGCCCTTCCCGACCTCTGCGTGCAGACCGATGTCGCCCTCGATCCCTACACCACTCACGGCCATGACGGGGTCATGATCGATGGGGAGATCGACAACGATGCCACCCTGGCTGCGCTCCAGCGGATGGCCTTGGTACACGCTCAGGCCGGTGCTGACTGGGTGGCCCCCTCCGACATGATGGACGGGCGGGTGGGCGCCATCCGCCACTACCTCGACCTCAATGGGCATTCGCGTGTCTGCATCCTCTCCTACACCGCGAAGTACGCCTCTTGTTTTTATGGGCCCTTCCGTGGGGCACTGGACACCGCACCTCTGGGGGGAGGACTCCTGGACAAACGGACCTACCAGATGGATCCCGCGAACCGTCTGGAGGCGTTGCGCGAGGCCGCGCTGGACGCCGCAGAGGGGGCCGACGCTCTCATGGTCAAGCCCGCCGCCTATTACTTGGACGTGCTGAGGGAAATCAAGAACGAGGTGCGCCTTCCTGTGGCGGCTTATCAGGTCTCTGGTGAATACGCGATGATCCACGCGGCGGCGGAAAAGGGGTGGATTTCCATTGAGGCGGCGATGCGCGAGAGTCTGCTGTGCATCAAGCGCGCGGGGGCGGACATGATTCTGACCTATTTCGCGCCAGCGATGGCCCGATCCCTGCAAGAACTCCCGGAGGATGCATGATCAAGAATGACATTTGGATCCGCCAAGCCGCCGAGGCTGGCATGATCACCCCCTTCGAATCCCGGCTTGTCTCCCAGGCGGAGGACCGCCGTGTACTTTCCTTCGGTCTGAGCAGCTATGGATACGACATCCGGCTTTCCCCACGCGATTTCCGCATCTTCCGCCACATCCCCGGCACTGTGATCAACCCCAAGGCCTTTAATCCGGCCAATCTGGAGGCGGCCGCGCTCCAGCAGGACGAATACGGCACCTACTTTATCCTGCCCGCCCACTCCTATGGTCTGGGCGTGGCCCTCGAATACCTGAAGATTCCCCCCAACATCAGCGTTCTCTGTATCGGGAAAAGCACCTACGCCCGCATCGGCTGCATTGCGAATCTCACGCCCGCTGAGGCCGGTTGGGAGGGGCACCTCACCCTGGAGATCAGCAACGCCTCCCATGCCGACTGCCGCATTTACGCCAACGAGGGCATCGTCCAGCTGCTCTTTTTCGAGGGGGAACCCTGCGATACTTCCTACGCCCACCGCCGTGGCAAATACCAAGGGCAAAAGCAGGAAGTGACCCTCCCGCGGGTTTGACCTGCCCATGCCCCGCCTTTCCGCCATTGTCTCCCCCCTCCTCGCCACCTCCCTTCTATTCCTTCTGGCATCCCGCTGGATGGGTCTGGGCTTCGAATCCCCCGCCACCACCCTTTTCGGCGATACCGGAGACGGGTTTTTCAACCTCTGGATCCTCGAACATCTCCGCCTATTCCTCTCGGGTGCGGGCGACACTCTTTCCGATGGCCGCATCCTGTATCCCGCCACGGACACGTTTTGGTTTTCAGACAATCTCTTCGCACTCTCCCCGCCGTATCTCCTCGCGCGGGCCGCTGGTGCCTCCCGGCTAGCCGCCGCATATTACGCGAATCTATTCTGGTGGGCTGCGGCCTTCGCCGCCCTGTGGCTCCTCTTTTCCGAGGTTCGGAAATCCGTGGCGGCCCGCATTCCGGAGGTCGGAAACGCGGCCGATTGGGTTCCCCCTTTTCTTGCCCTGGCCCTTTTGTACACCCCTGCCCGCCTTCACGGACTGCAACACTTCCAGAACCACGCCTGGACAGGATGGATGCTCCTGCTGGCCTTCACGCTCCGGCATTTGCGTCTGCGCCGGACCCCGGACCTCGTCGGGATGGCAGCCTGCGAGTGTGCGCTCATGGCCTCGGCTCCCTACTATGCCATTTTGGGGCTCTTCCCTCTGGCCGCCTGGGCGTTTGCCTCCGCCCTTCGCCTCCCGCATGATGCCCGATGGATTCTCCGCCAACTGCCCTGGGCGGTTCCTTTTGTGCTGGGGGTCGCGTTGCTGGCCTGGCAACACGCCCGTGTGGGGGCCCCTGCCTACCCCGTGGAGGAACTGCGGCGCACTGCGCTGCGGTTTGGTCACCTGCTTCCCCCCGGGTGGCGAACGCGCGAACTGCGCGTGGGGGGGTATCCCGGGCTCTGGATCCTGGCCACGGTTCCCTGCGCACTCGCGGCGGCCTGCGCAACTCCTCCCCGCTTCCGTGTCTCGCCGCCGATCCTCCTCCTCGTAACCACCCTTGTTCTCGTGGCCGGTGTCGCACTGGGGCCACGCTACGCACTCGGCCGGGGCTTGGCGTTCCTCGTCCCCCCCCTGCACGGGATGCGCGAACTCGTCCGCTTCGCGCCAGTCGTCTGGGTCCTCGCAGCTGCCCTCCTGTTCGCGATCTCCCTTCCTGCCCTGTGCCGATTCCCGCGCGTGGGAGGGGGCATCACCGCGATCCTGCTTGCCTTGGCCCTCGCTGAAACACGCCCTGGCGCAACCCGACGGCAGATCGTTCCGACTGAGATTTCCCTGGCCCCCGCGCCCTTACGCGTGTTCGGGGCCATGGAGGGCGGCCTGCTGGTTGTCCCTTCCGCTCCTTTCCACCGGAATCCCGTCCACATGCTTCGCTGGCAGCCCTGCCGCGGCCTCCGCCTCCTCAACGGCTACAGCGGTCGGAACACCCCCGCATTTGAGGCCGTGATCCATGCGGAAAATCACCACGGCCGCGGATCGGAGGAGCAGGTGTTGGCCGCACGGGATGCGGGTGCCGACTGGATCTGCCTTTTGCGCGACTGGGTACCGGATCCCACCGAGCGGCGCATCGCCAGCGAATGGCCGGTGTTCTATCAGGATGCTGAATTCCTGGTGCTGGACCTCCGGAGCCTTCCCGGGGAGGGAGCGCTCCCCTCTCCGCCGGAAACCGATTCCCTCTGACGATTCCTTTCTGACCTGGCTCAGGTGTTGTCGTAAGGCTCAGGGACCAGAAGGCGAAGCGCCCGGGGACGGACCGTGATTTCCACACGACGTGGGGACTCCACAAGCTCCCCGTCCAATTGGATGGGTTGGGACGTTTCCCGTTCTACCACCAGGTGTCGAAAGGGGGCCACACGAATTTCGGGCACCTGATCTATTGTGCCGTCGAATAATTTCGGCAGCGAGGGGATAAGGCGGGGGAGATCCGCGCGCAGGGCGTAGGCGAGCCAGAGCCGCCCGTCGTCCGCACGCGCCCGCGGGGCAATGCGCGCCCCTCCCCCAAACTGCGTCAGATTGGCGATGGTGAAGAGCATGGGCTCCTTGATCGTCTCGGCCTCCCGACCATCCACTTCCATCCGGAAGTTCTCCGGCTTGTATTCGAAAAGTTCGTAGGCTGCCGCGAAAATGTACGGCAGGATTCCACGAACGGGCGATTTCTCGAACGTTTTCACCAGCGCGGCCTCCCAGGCAAGGCTGCAGGTCACGACAAATGGACGGCCATTGGCCAGGCCCACATCCACGGGTCTGGCGGTGGCATGGAGGAGGGCTTTCACCGCATCGTCGGGGGAAAGGGGGATGCCGAAGTGCCGCGCGAGGCCATTGCCGCTTCCGGTGGGCACCACCCCAAGAGCCACCTCCTTCCCCAGCAACTCCGAGGCAATCGTGTTGACCAACCCGTCTCCCCCCACGGCAACGACAATCCCCACGCCGTCCTCCACCGCCTGCCGCGCTTTGAGGTGGCCGTCCCCTTTCGACAGGCTGATCTGGTACGTCACCCTTCGGCCGTCCACCTCCCACTGGCGCGAAAAGGTTTCCATCAGTGCCCGCACGGACACGCCCAGGCCCGAACGGGGGTTGAGGATCACTCGCACGTGGGTGGGGTCCGCGGTCATGGGTTCACTCTGCCCCATCTCCCGCGCCGCCGCAATCCGGGATGTAGTAGAAATTCGTTGGACAGTCTCCCGGAGCCACGGTAGTTTGCCCCTGTGAATGCGTACAACGATCCCGACAGCTCCTGCCAGTTCCTCTACGACACCGTCAAGCGCCTCGCGCCATTGTACGGGGATTCCGCCGAGGACATCCCTGAGAATGTCCTCTCGGAGTACCCCGATCCGGCGGAGGTGGTGTCCGCCTTGCAGATGCTCATTGACCTCCTCCTTCCTGGACGTATGCAGCCGGGTTCCGTCGCCGGGGACGACTTTAATGTTTTTCTGCTGCGTCGCCTGAGCCATGCCTGGAGACACCTCCGTCCCCAGATCGAGCGATCCCTGCCATTCCGTTGGTTCGGAAGGGCGGCGGTCACCGAGGGAGCCCTGCCTCCGGACCTCGATCTGCACAACGAGTCCCAGCGTGTCCTCAAGGCCTTCTTCGACAGGTTTCCCGACATCCGTGCCTACGTGATCGACGACATTGCAGCCGCATACGATGGAGATCCCGCTGCGCTCACCTACGCCGAGGTCCAACTCGCCTATCCCGGCCTGCTCGCGATTGCCGCCCACCGCCTCGCACATGAACTCTACGCTCTTCAGGTTCCCGTGGTCCCCCGCATCATGAGCGAATGGACCCACGCCCAGACCGGCGTCGACCTCCATCCCGGCGCACGCATTGGTCGCAGCTTTTTCATCGACCACGCCACTGGCGTGGTCGTTGGCGAAACGTGTGTCATCGGCGACCGCGTCAAAATCTACCAGGGAGTGACCCTGGGTGCCAAGAGTTTCCCCTTGGACGCCAACGGCCATCCCATCAAACATATTCGCCGTCATCCTTCGGTCGGAGACGACGTGATCATCTATGCCAACGCCACCATCCTCGGAGGCGACACCCATATCGGTGCCGGAAGCGTCATCGGCGCCAACGTTTTTCTGAATGAGTCCGTGCCCCCCGGAAGCCGCGTCTTCGCCGTGCATCCCGAACTCCGCATCCACACGAAAGGGGATGGGGGGGGATAAGCAGATTGGAGCTCATCGACCTCCTTTCGGTCCTGACCAGGCGCGTCACCCTCTTGTCCCTCTTTTCCGAACGTGCTGCCGGGGCCACCCCCCAGCCTTGTGGGAGTGAAGAAGTACCCATGTGGAAAAAGGCGGCGCCGAAGGATGGATCCTATTCGGCGGGACGGAAGTCCTGGAGCATGAGTTGGAGGCGTTCCTCGCCGCGGAAGACGTTGCGACGCAGCTGGAAGGCGAGGTCTACAGGGCCGTTGGGGATTTCGCGGCGTCCGAGGCCGAAGCCGATGGCGTCCTGCATGCCGTTCCGAGTGCGGAAAAGGATGCGGAGGTGGCGGCCATTGCCAACGACCTGGAAAGCGTCAACATGGACGCGGCGGAGGCCCCAGACGGGGGTTGGATTTTCATGACCGAAGGGCATGAGGCGGTCTTGTGCGGCCATGAAGGCTTCATTGAGGTCCTCGATGCGGAGCCATCCGTCGATGTGCTGCCGTGGGCGGAGGTCCTCGCTGGCCATGACGTCGCGGGCGATGGCGTTGATGGCCTCGCGGAATGCCGGGATGTTTTTCTCGAGGATGTCCAAACCCGCCGCCATGCGGTGGCCGCCGTATTGTTCGAGGAAACGCCCGGTGGCGGTCAACTGCGTGATCAGGTCGAAGCCCTCGATGCTGCGGCAACTGCCCCTGCCAACGCCATCCTCGCCGATGGAAATCACGATGGCCGGCCTCTGGTAGCGGCGGACGAGGCGGGAGGCGACGATCCCCACGACGCCGGAGTGCCAGCCGCGTCGTGCGACGACGAGGACGCCCGGGATTTCGGGGTCGTAGGAGGGATCGATGTCTTCGACTGCCTGGAGGAGGATTTTTTCCTCGATTTCCTGGCGTCGTTTATTGGCGGATTCCAGGATGGCGGCGAGTTCTTCGGCCTCCTCTGAGGATTCAGTGAGCAGCAGGCGGAGGGCGAGTTCAGGGGTCTCCATGCGGCCTGCGGCGTTGATCCTTGGACCGATGACGAAGCCGATATGGTAGCTGGTGAGGGGTTGGCCATCGATGCCGGCGCTGCGGACAAGGGCCGCGAGTCCTGGGGGTGGGGGAGGAGTTCCCGCCTGGCGGGAGACCAATTTGTTCAGGACGCTGATGCCGAAGCGGGCGAGAATTCGGTTTTCGCCCATGAGGGGGACCATGTCGGCCACCGTACCGAGGGCGACCAGGAACATGAGTGGACGCATGTCCGCCTGAAAGGCCGATTCGTAGCCTTCTTGTCTTCCGACTTTGAGGAGAGCATGACAAAGTTTGAAGGTGACACCCACCCCGGCGAGATTGCGCAGCCCGGGGTCTTGTCCCAGTTTGGGGTTCACAAGTGCGAGGGGGCGGGCGATCGAGCCACTGGCCTCGTGGTGGTCGGTGACGATGACGTCCACGCCCCGGGAACGGGCGATTTCGACGGCATCCACACTTCCCGTGCCGCAGTCGACCGTGATGACGAGGGAGGGCTGGTGAAGGGCGAGGCAGGTCAGGAGGACATCGCCGCCGAGTCCGTATCCATCCTCCATTCGGTGGGGGATAAAGCGGCAAACCCGGCCTCCCAGGCGGGTGAGCACCTGGGAGAGAAAGGTTGTGCTGGTCACGCCGTCCACATCGTAATCGCCGAAGATGAGGATTTTCTCGTGTTGGAGAAGGGCTTTCCAGAGGCGCCTGACGGCATCCTCCATACCGGGCAGGAGCAGGGGGTCGCTGAGGCGTTCGAGTTTGGGGTCCAGGAAGAGTTCGGCCTCGGCGCTGTCGGTAATACCCCGACGCACCATGAGGTTTGCGATGGGATGAGGGAGGCCGAGGGCATCGGACAAGAGGAGGGCCTCGGGCCCGGGAGGATCGGCCTCCATCCAGGTGCGTGCGACGCGCTGCATGAGATGTCTGCTGCATCAACCCTTCCCCTCCCGCGCACATCCGGGGGAGTTGCGGGGAGGAGGAAGGGGAGGTGCTCAGGCCTTGGCGGTTTTTTCGTCCCGGTGCCAGAGAAGGGCGACGGGTGTGGCGATGAAGACGGTGGAGTAGGTGCCGACGACGATGCCGATGCACAGCGCGAGGGCGAAGTCCAAGATCGCGCCGCCGCCGAAGATGAGGAGGGCGACTACGGTGAACAGGGTGGTGAGGGAGGTCAGGACCGTCCGGGAGAGGGTCTGGTTGATGCTCAGGTTGGCGATGTCACGGTAGGATTTGCCCTTGACGAGCTGGAGATCCTCGCGAATTCGGTCGAACACGACGATCGTGTCGTTGGCGGAATAACCGACAATGGTCAGGAGGGCCGCGACGATAGGGAGGCTGAGCTGTCGTCCGAAGAGACAGTAGAGTCCCACCGTGAAGAGCACGTCGTGTGCGAGTGCGACAATGGTTCCGATGGCGAAACCGAACTCGAAGCGGGCGGTGATGTAGATGACGATGCCGACGAGGGCGAAGAGGATGGCGGTGAGTCCGCGGGTTTTGAGTTCCTTACTGACTTGTGCGCCGATCGTCTCCTCGGAGCGGAGGGAGAAGCCGAATTTTTCGCCGTAGGCCTTTTCGAGTTCGATTTTGGCGGGTTCGGCATACTGGGCATCGAGGCGGAGCTGGAGCATGTTCTGGGTGGCACCATCCTCGCCGGTCACCAGATCCTGGTACTGAATAATAGCCTCTTTGACGCCCAGAGGGGCGAGCAGATCGCGGATTTCGCTGTCGCTGGGACGAGAGGCCTTGTCGGCGTTGTAGTGGTAGAGGAGAGCGGATCCGCCAGTGAAGTCGATGCCCAGGACCTCGCGGCCCTTGTAGCCGACAAAGCCCATGGAGCCGAGGATCACGAGGGCGCTGAAAAGGAAGGCGGCCTTTTGTTTGCCGAGGAAGTCGATGCGGAGGGTGTCGGGGACGAGGGACAACATCTTGACGCGGTCGATGCCAAGGCGGACGAGGGAATCAAACCCCATGCGAGTGAAGACAAGAGCGCTGTACATGGAGACCAGGATGCCGGCGGTGAGCATGACAGCAAAGCCGCGGATGGGTCCTGAGCCCTGCATGAAGAGGATGACGGCCACGAGGAGGGTGGTGATGTTCGCGTCGAAAATGGTGCTGAAAGCCTTGGCGAAGCCAGCCTGAATGGCGCTGAGGAGGCGTTTGCCCGCGAGCTGTTCCTCACGGATGCGCTCATAGATGAGCACGTTGGCGTCGACCGCCATGCCGATGGTAAGGACCAAGCCGGCGATGCCGGGAAGGGTGAGGGTGGGGAGTTGGTTGATGTTCTGGGCGCCAGCGCCGCCGCCATCACCGAAAATGCCGAGGAAACCTGCGGCGACATACATGCCGAGGGGCATAAGGACCGCGTCAAGGAGAAGACCCAGGTTGGCGATCAGGCCAGCGAGACGGTAGTAGGCGAGCATGAAGACGAGAACGACGGCGAGGCCGACGACAGCGGCGGTGACGCCCTGATGGATGGCGGCCCTGCCGAGGGTGGGTTCGACCTGCTGGACGGTTTCGACCACGATGGGCACGGGCAAGGAGCCGGAATTGAGGGCGTTGGAGATTTTGGAGGCCTCTTCATAGGTGAAGCTGCCTTCGATGACGGCGGACCCGCTGATGACAGCGTTGAGGGTGGGTGCGCTGTAGAGGGTGTCGTCCATGACGATCGCGAGACGTCGGCCGTTTTCCCCTGGGTTCTTCAGGCCGCCCGCGACATAGTCGCGGGTGATGCGGTAGAAGCGTTTCGAACCCTCGTCGTTGAATTCGAGGGCGACTTGGACGCGGTTGTACTGGTCGTAGTCGGGCCGTGCGAAGCGAATGGCGGTGCCGTCGAGTTCCGGGGTGATCTGGACATACACCGGCCGGAAAAGGGAGCCGTAGTTTTGGACGGAGAGTTCTTCGAGGAGGACCTCGTAGAGAGGGGAGACGGGGGCGGCCCTTGCGATGACGGCGCGGTTTTCCGCGTCGTAGGCACCGGGGAAAGCAGGATCTTTCTGGAAGTACGTGGAGCCGTCGACGGTGACGCGCTTGTATCCGGGGAGTTCGGTGTTGGAGAGAAGGAGTTGCTGGGAGAGGCGGGCATTGTCCTCGTGGACCAGGCGGAATTCGAGGTAGGCGGGGCGCTTGATGAGGTCCTCGAGTTCTTTGCGTTGGTCTTCGCCGACGCCGGGTATTTCGAAGACGATGCGTCCGCTGTCCTCTTTGTAGATGACCGCCTCACGGGTCCCGGCGCTGTCGATGCGGTTCCGCAGGACCTCAAGGGCCTGTCCCTGGGCGCGTTCGCGGTCCTGGGCGCTGATTTCCCGGCCTTCTTCTGTGGCGAGAGCGGCATAATCGACACCGAGTACAAACCGGAAGCCGCCGCTGAGATCGATGCCAAGGGGGAGTTTGAGGTCGAGCACCAGCCAGATGGAGGCACAGGCAAGTACGGCGAGGAGGATCCAGCGCCACAGCAGGTTAGGTTTCTTCATGAGGAACTCTTGGGTTGCCTTTGTTTGTGTTTGAAAGGGTCAGGCCTGGGGACCCAGGGCGGCGCCGGGATCCTCGTCCTCCTGAAGGATGGCCGTGATTCCGCCGCGTGCGACATCCAGGCGCAGGTTCTCGGCGACCTTAATTTTCACGATCTTCCCGTCGATCTGGGCCACGTGACCGATGATGCCGCCGCCGAAGATAACGCGGTCGCCCTTTTTCATGGCATCGAGCATGGCGCGGCGTTCCTTTTCACGGCGTTGCTGTGGGCGGATCATCATCACATACATGATGACGAAAAAGAGAACCATCATGCCCACCATGCCAACGGGGGACTGGGTCTGTTGGGCGCCGGGAGGTGGGGCCATGGCGGTCAGGGCGTGGAAAGGGGTCATTTGGAAGGTCCTAAACAGGGTACACGGTTGAAAAAAGGACGCGCATCCTGCACCTTTTGGGCACTATCGTCAATCCTGTACTGCGAAAGAATGGGGGGGGGCTTTTGTTCGGATGGGGAATGTGCGACGAGGTTTTCGGGCAGCCAGCTGTGGAGGAGTCGGGCCCGTATCCGTGCAGGTGAGAGCCTCACACAAGGAATGTGTGGCAGGGGGCGAAGCGCCTCAGGGGGGATTAGGCGGCGAAGACGCCGATGCCGCGGAACTTGTCGTAGCGGTCCTGGAGTCGTTCCGGGATGGTCATGGCCTCCAATTCGGCGAGATGACGTTCGAGGGCGTCGCCGAGGTTCGCGGCGGTCCGGGCGGGGTCCTGGTGGGCTCCGCCAAGGGGTTCGGGTACGACCTCGTCGCAGATGCCGAGCTTGGTAAGGTCGGAGGCGGTCATACGGAGGTTTTCGGCGGCCTTGTCGGCATAGGCGCGGTCTTTCCAGAGAATGGCGGCGCACCCTTCTGGCGAGATGACGGAGTAGTAGGCGTGTTCGAGCATGAGGATGCGGTTGCTAACACCGATGCCGAGGGCGCCGCCGCTGCCGCCCTCGCCGATGACGACGGAGAGGAAGGGGACGCGGAAGGTGAAGGATTCGCGGAGGTTGACGGCGATGGCTTCGGCGACATGGCGTTCCTCGGATTCGAGGCCCGGGTAGGCTCCGGGTGTGTCGATGAGGCTCAAGATGGGAAGGCCGAACTTGTTGGCGAGCTTCATGAGGCGCAGGGCTTTGCGGTAGCCTTCTGGGTAGGGGCATCCGAAGTTGCATTCGAGGTTGCTCTTGGTGTCGCGTCCCTTCTGCGTGCCGAGGATCATGACGGGGCGCCCGCGGAAGGTGGCCGTGCCGCCGATGATGGCGCGGTCGTCGCGGTAGAGGCGGTCCCCGTGGAGTTCATGGAAGTCGGTGCAGAGGTGTCCGATGTAGTCCCGCGTGTAGGGGCGGAGGGGATGGCGTGCCATCTGCACCTTCTGCCAGGGGGTCATGCCCGAGTACACCTTCTGTTTGGTTTCGGCGATCTTGGCCTCGAGTTTCTCCATTTCCGCGGCCATGTCGATTTTCTGTTCCTCGCCAAAGCTGCGGAGTTCGGCGAGTTTCTTCTCGAGTTCGAGGATGGGTTTTTCGAAGGGGAGGACGTAGGTGGACATGCGGGGCTCCGGGGGAGGGTCAATCGACGATTTTTACGGGTGTGCCTTCGGGGAGGAGGAGGAAGAGTTCTTCGATCTCAGGGTTGAGCATTCGGACACAGCCCGCGCTGGACTGGGATCCGATGCTTTCGGGTTCCCAGGTTCCGTGAAGGCCGATCCCGGGAACATTCAGCTTGAGGTAGTGTGTTCCCAGTAGGTTGTCGGGATGGCCGTAGGGAATGGCAACGCCGTCCGGCCTATACCAAACCGGCTGGGGCATGCGCAATGTAATAACGTAGTCTCCGGCAGGGGTGCCTCCCTCCGCGCCGGTTCCGACGACATATCGTTTGAAAAAGTGGCCGTCGAGGCGGAGGAGGAGTTCGTTGCGGCCCTTGCTGACCCATACATCGAAGGAACCCCGGAAAATGCGGAGGCGTTGTCCGGGGAGGATGATGTTGTTGCGGATGGGGTGGGAGGCGGCGATGAGTTCGAGGTTTGCGCCGTATTTGCGGGCGATTGCCCCGAGGGTTTCTCCGGGACGAACGATGTGTTCGACCTTTTCGGGCATGTCGGCGTCGGAAAATACGAGGCGGGTGTGAACTTCGCCGAGGAGGCGTTCGGCCTGTAGGCGGTCGAGGGGGTCCGGGAGAGTGTGGAGAAGGGATCGGAGCTGGCCGCGGAGATGGAGGAGTGAGGCGGGGTCGTCGAGGCGAGCCCGGAGGGGGGAGAAATCGAAGGGGGAGGGGGTGGTGTCCGGTGGGAGGGGTGAGGACGGGGGTGTGGGGGGAGGGGGAGGGAGGTTTTCGGGTGGAGGTGGCGGAAAGCTGGGGGGCTGGGTGGGGCGGTGGCGATGGAGGAGGAATGCCGCAGCGAGGGCGCAAAGGAGGAGGAGGAGGAGAAGCGGGAGGCTCCGTCGGGGCGGTTTGCCGCCACGGGAAATATAGAGGTCCGTCATAGGAGGGCGTCCAGGTCCCTGCGGACCAGGGCCATGCTCGGATAGCGTTCGGCCGGGAGTTTGTTGAGGCACTTCATGACGACTTCCTCCAGGCGGCGCGAGATGTCCGATCGGCGTTCGTGCAGGGGGTAGGGTTTGACGCGGAGGTCGACGACGGCCCGTTTGTATTCCGTGACGCTGTTTGCTTCGAAAGGTTTGTGTGCGGTGAGCATTTCGTAGGCGACGACCCCGAAGGCGAAGACCTCGGAACATTCATCGACCAAGTGGTGGAGGAGGGTTTCGGGGGCGAGGTAGGTGGGGGTGCCCGGAAGCGTCTTCATCTTGACGTGTCGGCTTCCCTTATGCTCCAGGCTCAGGTCGAAGTCGATCAGTAGCAGTTCGACGGAGGGTTTGATGAGGATGTTCTCCGGCTTGAAGTCCATGTGGAGGTAGCCCTGGGCGTGGATGTAGGTCAGGGCCGATGCGAGCTGCCGGACGAGGGTCAGGGAATGGTTTCGCAGGATGGGGTTCTGGTGCAGGATGCACTCCCGGAGGTTTTCGGATTCATGGTAATCGATCACCATGTAGGGCATTCCTTTGACTTCGCCTGCGGCCACCAGTCTCACCACGTTCGGGTGCTGAAGCCCCCCCAGGATTTTTACCCCTTTTTTGAACGCCTTCCTCAAGGCGCGGTCATTTTTGTACTGGTCGCGAATGAAGCGGACGACGACGCGTCCCCCGTCTGCGGTCCCGCACACGTACAAATCCGTCAATCCCCCTTTGGGGATCTTTCGGATAACCCGGTATTCCGGAAGGTCCTGTATCTGCATGTGTCTCTTGTAACAGATTGACATTGTCGATTTCAACGCTTGAAGGGAGGGAAAGGCGAAAATCCATGAGACTGACCCTAGGTTCCGATCCGAAACTGCTGCGATCCCCCGTGACAAGGGGGTTGGTGATCCTGAATGTGGCGGTATGGGTGTTGGGACTCGCGGGGGACGCGCTGGGGGTTGGGTGGATGTCGACGGAGGGGCTGCGTCTGGGGTTTGGTTTGTTTCCGACGCTGGTGGGGGAGGAAGGGATGTTCTGGACGCCGTTCACCCACATGTTCCTTCATGGAGGCCTTGGGCACCTGGCGATGAACATGTTCGGGCTGTTGTTGTTGGGGCCGGACCTGGAAAGGGCCTTCGGGGTGAGGGGGTATTTGGTGCTGTACCTGGGCTCGGGCCTCGCGGGGGGCTGGGGCTACTACGGGATATCCCACCTGCTCCTCGGAAAGATCATGCCCTGCGTCGGGGCCTCGGGGGCGATTATGGGGCTGCTGGGGGCCACGGTGGCGCTCTATCCCCGTCGTGTCTATGTGATCCTGCCGATCATGCTGCCGATGAAGGCGACGGTGCTTGCGGTGGTTCTTGTGACCTCGCACCTTTTTTTCTTATTGACGCCCTACGGGGGCAACGTGGCGTATGACGTCCACCTCATGGGGGGGGGGTGTGGCTGGGCGATTGCGGCCTGGGCCGCGGCGCATCACCGTCGCGTGTGGAAAGACCGGATGCCCCGGCGGGAGGTTCCTTATGCTATGGCCGAGCTGGAGCTGATCGCGGCGCGCATGAGGGATGGTGACCCTCCTCGGAGCGAGGCCGAGCGCAGCCGCATCGAGTTCCTCTTGCAGGCCCTGCGATTCGAAGACTTCCATTCGGATCTCCCCTCTGGTTTCCCGGGCTGAGGGGGGGGGCGGGGCTTGCAACGGGACGTGGACGGGGTAGACTGACGCCGTATCCCGACACATCTATGGCCATCCCCCAGAACCTCCGCGACAAATTAAGGGAGCTGCCCGCACGTCCAGGCGTCTATTTCATGCGGGATCGACATGGTCGCGTCATTTATGTCGGCAAGGCGAAGTCCCTGCGCTCGCGGGTGCGAAGTTATTTCCAGAAGGGCACTTCGCGGAGGGTCGATCCCAAAATCCGCGGTCTGCTCCACAGCGTGGCCGACCTGGACTGGATCGTGGTCCACAACGATGCGGAGGCGATCCTCACGGAGGGAAGGCTGATCAAGGAGTACCAACCCCACTACAATTCACTGTTCAAGGACGACAAGCGGTTTCTGTTGTTGCGCATCCCGATGGAGGAGCCCTTGCCGGCGCTGACCTTAGTGCGGATCCGCAAAGCGGATGGCGCCACGTATCTGGGGCCCTTCGCCTCGTCCACGGCCGCCCGTGTGGCGAAGGATTTCACGGAGCGCCATTTCGGCCTGCGGCGTTGTCGGCCGCGGCTGCCCGGGCCGGAGCAGCATCGCCACTGCCTGGCGGATGTGATTGGTTTCTGTTCCGCACCCTGCATGGGCACGCTTTCCGCGGAGGCCTATCGGGAGCGCGCGGCGGAGGCGGTGGCCTTCCTGCGCGGGGAAAGACCGGAGATCCTGCGGTCGATGCGTGCCAGCATGGAGAAGGCGGCGGAGTCGCTGCGCTTTGAGGAGGCGGCCCGCCTGAGGGATCTGCACGGGCAGCTGCTGCGGGTGGTGCGGCAGCGGGCGAGCGGTACGGGGGACCTGGAGCAGCGCAGGGAGGAGTCGATGCGGGGACTGGAACAGCTTCGGGAGGCCCTTCGGCTTCCGGCCCCCCCCAGGGTCATCGAGACCTTCGATATCTCCAATCTGCACGGCCATGAGGCCGTGGCTTCGATGGTCTGCTCGGTGGATGGCCAGCCGAACCGGTCGAGGTACAAGCGGTTCAAGATCCGGATGGAGGAGGGGCCGGACGATCCGGCGATGATCGCGGAAGCGGCGACGCGGAGGTACTCGCGGCTCCTGAAGGAAGGGAGACCCCTGCCGGACCTGGTGGTGTTTGATGGGGGCATCACGCAGTTGAGGGCCGGCCGGCGGGCCTTGGACGCTCTGGGGTTGATGGGATTGCCCGCGGTGGGACTTGCGAAGCGCAACGAGGAGATTGTCTGGGATGTGACAAACCGTGAGCCGCCCCTGCGACTGCCCTTGGATTCCGCCGGATTGAGGGTGCTTCGGGCGATCCGGGACGAGGCCCACCGTTTTGCGTTGACCTACCATCGGAAGCTGAGGGACCGTCGCATTCGCGAGTCGGTGCTCGATGACATTCCCGGGATCGGGGAGAAGAGAAAACAGGAGTTGCTGCGCCATTTTGGCTCCGTGTACCGCCTGAGGCAGGCCAGCGAGGAGCAGATCGCCGAGGTTCCGGGAATCGGTCCCGTCTTCGCCCAAACCCTGTATCAGGTGCTCCACCCTGGCCAGCTCCCCTGAGTTTTCCGTCCGAACCCGGAATCGGTGATCGTATTCCCTTCCCGTTCGGGTAAGGGAATGCCCATGCAAAAGAAAAGATTTGATGAATTGAACCTTTCGGCGGGCATGCTTAAGGCGGTCGCGGCGATGGGGTACGAGGAAGCGACGCCCATCCAATCCGAGACGATCCCCCCCCTGCTGGAGGGCCGGGACCTGGTGGGTCAGTCGCAGACGGGTTCCGGTAAAACTGCGGCTTTTGCGATTCCCGCGATCGAGCGGATCGATGTGGAGAGCCGCGAGACTCAGGTCCTGATCCTCTGCCCGACCCGGGAGCTCGCGCTTCAGGTCGCCGAACAAACGGCCAAGCTGGCCGTAGGCAGGAAAGGCGTGCGGGAATTGCCCATCTATGGAGGGCAGTCGTACGACCGCCAGTTTCGAGGCCTGAAGCAGGGGGCCCACATTGTGATTGGGACGCCGGGGCGTGTCCTGGACCATCTGGAGCGGGGCAGCCTTCGGCTGGATTGCCTGCGGAGTGTCATTCTTGACGAGGCCGACCGGATGCTCGACATGGGATTCATGGACGACATTCAGGCCATCCTGGCCCGCGCCCCCGCCGAGCGACAGACGGTTTTGTTCTCCGCTACGGTTCCCCCGCCAATCGCGCGCCTCATCAAGACGTTCACCCGCGATCCCGTCAATGTCCGCATCGAAGCCACGGAACTGACGGCGCCCGAGATCGAACAGGTCTGGTACGAGGTGGACCGCCGCAGCAAGCTGGAGGTGCTCTGCCGCCTGATCGACATGGAGGATGTGCGCTACGGCATTGTGTTCTGTGCGACGAAGATGGGGGTCGACGAGCTGGTGGAGCACCTGCTGGCTCGTGGCTATACGGCGGACAAATTGCACGGCGACATGTCCCAGATGATGCGCGAACGCGTGATGAACCGGTTCCGCAAACGTTCGCTGGAGTTTCTGGTCGCCACGGATGTCGCCGCCCGCGGGTTGGATGTGAAGGACATCGAAGTGGTGTTCAACTACGACCTGCCGAACGACGGAGAGGATTATGTGCACCGGATCGGGCGCACGGGGCGGGCCGGAAGCCGCGGAAAGGCCGTCACCCTGGTCGCCGGTCGCGAGCTCTACAAGTTGCAGAACATCATGCGTTTCACGAAGGCGAGGATCCGGCGCGCGCGTGTGCCGACGCCGGAGGAGCTGGAAGAGCGCCGGACCAATCTCTTTCTGGACACGTTGCGGGGAGTGCTGGAGTCCGGAGAGTTCCGGCGGCATGACACGCTGGTGGATCGCCTCCTTGAACATGGACATTCCCCGACCGACATCATTTCGGCGCTGATCGACTTGAGGGAAAAGGAGTCGGGCAAGCCGTCGCCCGAGCCGATTTCGGAGCCCACCCCGGCGGGCAAGCCGCACCCCAAGGGCAAAACCAAGGTGGAGAAAGGGCCTGGGCATATCCCCCTGGAGGATGAGGCGGGTCTGTTGCTGAATGTGGGGAAAAGGCACCGCATCAAGGCGGGTGACATCCTGGGGGTGATCCTGGGGGCGTCCAAGATCCCCCGCGAGGCCGTGGGTTATATCGAACTAGGCCCCACAGAAAGCCGTGTCGCTATTTCCCGCCCCCACGTACGCACTGTCCTCACCAAACTCCAGGGCATTACCTTCAAGGGACGTGAATTGTTCGTCGTGGAGGAGTGATCCGGGCGCTGGCTCCTGTGAGCCGGACTGTAAATAGGATGTTTCTAGTACGATTTATGCAAGATAAAGGTTGCCATGCGGACATCGGTGAGATAAGAAGGGTGTGCGACATTCGCTGCAAGGCGTTGCGTCTAACGGAAGAGCCGTGAGAATCGGCCGCGGTCGCGCCGCTGTAACCGGATACGACTTTCCCGAAACCCACGCTCCCCAGGGAGCGGAAGGCGGAAAGAAGGAGAGGCCGGGAGCCAGAAGACGAGACGGAACGCCCCAGGAGTCCCTTGAGGACACCACCCCACCCCGTGCCTCCGCGAGAAGAGGACGAAAGGACCAGAATGAAACGTATTGTTGTGTGGATGGCTGTAGGGCTTAGTCTTGGGGCTTCCGTGTCGTGGGCGATCCCCTTGGAGTTGGAGAGCCTGTCGCTTGGGAATCCCGGGGATGGAAGCACGGCCTACAGCGGGACAGGTGGGGGGCACTACTGGAACGGATCGAATGGGGCCGGGTCCTTCACAGAGGGCGGCGCGACCTTTGTGAATGTTTACGACACGGTTTGGGGGTCCTGGTCGGGGTTCGCCTATTCGAACACGACGGACACCGGTGATGGCAGTTGGGGCAACCAATACAGTGCCTATGCGGGAGGCGGTGCTCAAGGTAGTTCGGTCTATGCGGTCGCCTACCAAGATGCCTACACGCCCACCACTCCGACCCTGCAACTGGATGGCCCCACATCCCTCGCGGGTAAGTGGGTGTACCTCACCAACACCACGTATGCCGCGATGGACATGCTTAACGGGTCCGCCTTTTCCAAGAAATTTGGCGGCGCAAGCGGGGATGATCCGGATTGGTTCAAGCTGACCCTGACCGGAAAGCTTGATTCCGCAACGACCGGAACGGTGGATTTTTATCTGGCGGATTACCGTTTCGCCGACAATTCCCAGGATTACATCGTGCAACAGTGGGCTGAAGTCGACATGACCTCTCTGGGAACAGTGGATCAGGTTGAGTTCACGTTGACATCGAGCGACACGGGAGCCTTTGGCATGAACACCCCCTCCTATTTTGCGCTGGACTCTTTTGGAGCCGTGCCCGAGCCCGCTACCCTGGTGTTGTTGGGCCTGGGGCTGGTCTGGTTCTGGGTGAAAAGGAAGCGGAGCTGAGGTAGCCATGAAACGAGGCATCTTCCTTTGGGCGTTGCTCTCCCTGGGCGTCCTTCTGCGTGCGGGGCCGTACTCCCCGGCGGCGGGGGAGCCCGGAAGCATCGCGGTGGCGTGGGACGCCCCTTCGATCACCGCATGGGCCACGGGCTACACCGCTCTCTCCCAGGGGCCGGGTGTGGAACCTTCCAATCCCGACACGGGGGACACCTATCCCGCGACCAATGTTCTGGGCGTTTCGGATGCGCACGACAGCACCCACAATGTGCTTCCTCTGGGGGATGGGGGCGCGATCACCCTCACATTCGCCCAACCGATCACCAACGGCCCCGGGTACGACTTCGTCGTCTTCGAGAATGCTGTCACCGACAGCTTCCTGGAGCTGGCCTATGTGGCTGTGAGCTCCGATGGCTCGAATTTTTATACGTTCCCCTCTGTCTCCCTCACCAGCGGACCGGTCGGGGCGTTCGACCCGATTGACACGACAGAGGTACACAACCTCGCCGGAAAGTTCCTTTTGGGGTACGGAACCCCCTTTGACTTGAACGAGTTGGCGGGGCAAAGCGGACTAGATGTGGGTGCCGTCACCCACGTGCGGATCACCGATGTGGTGGGGAATGGCAGCACGACGGATTCCCTCGATCATCCGATTTATGATCCCTATCCCACTGTGAATACCAGTGGATTCGACCTGGATGCGGTGGGGGTGATTCATGCCGTGCCCGAGCCCGGAGTTCTTGCGTTGTTGCTCCTTTCTCTCGGTGGAATCCTCGCCTCCAGGCGAAAAACCGCGTCCGTTCGAGGAGGTTTCACCCTCATGGAGATGCTGGTAGTCATGGCGATCCTGGGGCTGCTGAGCACCCTGGTGTTCCGCGGTGCCGTTCATGCCCTTGATTCCGGCCGTGCCACTGTCTCCACGTCCAACTTGCGCCAGCTGGCCCTTGCGAATCTCGCTTATGCCTCCGACCATGGTGGAAGTTACGCGCCGGCGCAGACCCGCGACAATCTCACGCGTTGGCACGGATCCCGCGTTTCCATGAAAGCACCCTTCGAGGCGGACGGGGGGTTCCTTTCCCCGTACCTGGGGGAGAGCCGCCAGGTGGGGCTCTGTCCGCTGTTCGAGAAGCTCGCCAAGGATCCCAAAAGCTGGGAGGAGGGTTCGGGTGGGTATGGGTATAACGCGGCCTATCTCGGAGGAACCCAGGCAAATTCTTTCCGGCCACGCAACACGACCTCGGTTCCGGATCCCACCGCCACGGTCATGTTCACCACCACCGCCTTCGCCAAGAAAAGCGGCTACCAGGAATACCCCTTCACGGAGCCTTATGTCTGGGTCGACTCTCAGGGGAAACCCTCCGGACGCCTCCAGCCCAGCACCCATTTCCGCGCTGGCGGCAAGGCGCTTGTCGCTTGGTGCGACGGCCATGTGACCCGTGAGAAGCCCAACAAGGCCACAGGGCCGAACTACTATGGCGGCAACAACGAACTCAAGGGCATTGGATGGTTCGGTCCCGAGGACGGGAACGGGTTTTGGAATCCGGATCGGCTGTACGAGGTGGCGGACTGAGGCCGTAAAAAGATTGCGGGTGGGCGTGCGAGACGCTAGGACAAGGGAATGGATCCCGGACTGTATGTGATAGGGACGCCGATCGGCAACCTGGAGGACATCACCCTGCGTGCGCTGCGGGTGCTCAAGGAGTTGGACCTTCTATTGGCGGAGGACACGCGTCAGACGGGGATCCTGCTGCAACGGCATGGCATTTCGGTTCCGATGTTGTCGTGCCATGAGTTCAATGAGCGGTCGCGTGTGGAAAGGGTGCTGGACGAACTGCGTGCGGGCCGGGCGGTGGGGCTGGTAAGCGATGCGGGGATGCCGTTGATCTCGGATCCGGGGGCGAGGCTGGTGCGTGCGGTGAGGGAGGCGGGACTTCCGGTGACGGCCGTGCCGGGACCCACGGCCCTGACGACCGCGCTGGCGCTGGGGGGATGGGGTGGGGATGGTTTTGTGTTCGCGGGTTTTCCACCCAACAAAAGCGCGGGGCGTCGGCGCCTTCTGGAGGGATTGCGTGAGGAGGCGCGGGCCGTTGTGCTTTACGAATCCACGCACCGCATTGAAAAGCTCATGGCCGATATTTCGGAGATCCTGGGGGACAGGCCGGTGTTTATGGCACGGGAGTTGACGAAGAAATTCGAGACGCTTCGGGAAGGAAGTGCCGCGGAAGTAGGGGCATTCCTGGAGACGCACAGTTCCAAAGGCGAGTTTGTCGTCATTCTCGGTCCCCTGGAGAGGAACCGGGCGGCGGCGGCGGAGCTCCCACCCGCGGCGGGGTGACCTTTTTTTTGGGGGGGGCGGATGGAAGTGCCGTCAGGAAGAAGGGGAGGGGATTTCGTTTGGGGATAGGGTGGGAGGCGATGCGTGGAAGGAAGCCGGACAGAGGAGAATGCGGGTGAGGGGCGGTTCCCCTTCCCGTGTGATGTGCAGGCGGAGCAGGGTGGGGGGGGAGACGGCTTCGGAAGGCCAGGAGGGTTGCCACGTGGAACCTTCCCGGGCCTCAAGAAGGAACTGAGTGATGCGGTCGAGCACAGCATTTGTTTCAGCGAGGGGAGCGGGGGGGAGGCGGTCAATACGGAGCAGGGTTGTGCCATCGTCGGAAAGGCGGTACTGCCGTTCGAGGAGGGCGGGATCGTTGGGGGGAGGGCGCGTCCTGGCGAGGGTGAGGGTGTTGGTTTCGAGGAGCAGGGAGGGGGTTCCCGGGGGGAGTGGATCGCGGTGGAGCCAGTCTAAGTCGTCTTGCAGCGCATCGGCAAGAAGCCGTGTGCTGGATGGGGGGCGGGGCAGCATCGCCTCCCCGTGGCGGGCCGCAGCCTGAAGGAGGGCGGAGGCGAGGGTTAGCACAAGCGCAAGGAGTGCCAGGGCCACCAGGACTTCGACGAGGCTGAAGCCGCGGCGTTGCGGGGTCATGGCGCACTCGCCCGGAAGGCTTCCAGGGCCTTCTCACGTGTGCGCCCTCCTTTGCGTGCGGCTTCGAGCAGGAGCCCCGCATGGCTCACGTGTTGTTCGATGAGGCGACGCCGGTACTCCGATTGACGGAACCCCAGGGTGTTCATCCTTACCATCCATTGTTGAAGGAAAGGGGGCACCCACGCTTCGTCGATGTGCGGAACCAGATCGGTGAGGGAGGCCGGCTGGTGGCGCGGCAGTACACCGTCGATACCAAATTCCGCGGGTCGGAAGCGCAGGAGTTCATTCATCCGCCGCTCGGAAAGGAGGTCGATGCTTTGTTCGGTCATGAGGGTGCGTTCCTGGGAGGCTCTCCAGAGGTCCCAGCGCAGGTGCACGTCGCGGAGGGTGTTCTCCCCGAACCAGAGGCGCCATGTGGCTTCGGAGGGGGTGGGGGTGGAGGCGAGGAGCCGCCAGAATCCTTGGGGATCTTGTTGCACGGGGCCTCCGTCGCGGAGGAGCCAGCGGAGGGCCCAGAGACAGGCGATGTCGGCTTCGATCCCCTCGGGCAGGCTCCATGCGAGGTGGGGCGGGGGAAGTTGCGGCCAGATTTCAGGGGCAAAGGAGAGGGTATAGAGGCGGCGGACCCCACCTTGTACGAGGAAGGGGGCCAGACCCCGGAGGAGGGGCGTGGGTACCTCGGGGGGGGCGGCGGGGTTCATGCTGCGGAACACCCTCTCCATGCAGGCCCGCACAAAGACTCTGGCCAGCTCGATGGGGCTCTGGAGGTCGGAAGGGACGCCGATCTCCTGGTAGCCATCCGCATGGGTGGCGAGCGTGACGTGGTTGAATGTGGGGGAGACGTGAATGGCTATGCGGGCATTCGGGGCGAAAGGCACACGGAGGCCGGTCAGCCGCTCGATTTCCTCCAGTCCCCGGGTGGCCCACACGGCGAGGTCCTGCGCGGTTTCCGGACGCGGGGCGGCGATCACGAAGCGTCCGTCGGAGCTGAGCGTCTGGAAGCCGGTGGGTTCTTCCCCGCGGAGCGCGACCGGTGGGAGGCCGAGCAGGAGGAGCAACGCAATCACCCTCACCCGCCTGCCTCCCGTTCCAGCAACAGAGTCACCGGGCCGTCGTTGACGAGCCGGACCTCCATGTGGGCTTGGAAACAACCTGTTTCCACCCGGAGGCCTTCCTGGCGGAGTGCCATGACAAACGCATCGAAGTCGGCGCGGGCCTTTTCAGGGGGCGCGGCGTTGCTGAAGCCGGGGCGGAAACCGCGGGAGCAGTCGCCATAGAGTGTGAACTGGCTTACGGTGAGGCAGGCCGCACCTGCGTCGCGCAGCGCAATGTTCATGCGGCCCATGTCATCGGGGAAGATGCGGAGGCCTGCGATCTTGCGGGCAAGCCAGGAAATATCCCCCGGAGTGTCGCGGGGGCCCACGCCAACAAGGAGAAGGACGCCACTGTCGATGCTCCCGGTTAGTCTGCCATCGACTTGTACAGAGGCAGAGGAGACCCGTTGCAGGACGATTCTCATGGAGAGGGGGGAGGGGGCGGCCCGAGGGTGATCGCTGAGGAGTTGAGGCGGAGCACGCGCAGGAGTTGGAAGAGGGAGGGGTCGATGGGGAGAGCGAGGCGACGGCTGAGACCGCGAAGGAGCTGAGGGGCGCGGGAAGGAGGCAGGGGGAGATGTCCGAGCCAGAGGCTTTGGACCTGCGGGGGATCTGAAGGGGTGGGGGAGGAGAGGACGATACGGGTGCTGAGAGTGAGGGGGCCGATGGGTTCGTTGGAGATGAGGACGAGGCGGTCGCGTTCTATGTCGACCCGAAGGTCCCGTCCGGCGGGAACGAGGGAGTCCAGGTAGGTGTTAAGGGGGGCCTCGTGGAGGACCTGCTGGCTGAGGGGATGCCCCGCGAGGCGTTCGCGGTCCCAGTTCTCAAGGGCGGCCCGCGGTTCGCCCACGCGGGCGCTGGCTCCCGTGGAGCCGACCGGGAAGAAAGGCCAGAAGAGAAGAAGGAGGGACAAGACAAGGAGAACGGCGAGGGTCGAGAGGAGGAAGCTGCGGAAAGCCGCCCGGGGGCCGCCGCTCACGTGGAGGGGAACCTTCGGGGGAAGGGTGGAGCCCAGGAGGAGCCGGGCTCCGCACTTGCCACAGAAAACGGCCCCCAGACGGTTGGGGGACCCGCACGAGGGGCAGGGGGAGGACAGGCCGCCGGGAAGGCTCGGACGCGGGCTCATGGGGCCGCTGGGGCAGGGGATGCGGGTTTGGACTCGGCTTTGGCCGCCGGCTTGGCCTCGGTTTTCGCTTCGGTTTTGGACGGACTCTCGTGGCTCGCGCCTTTTTTGTAGCTCTCGCTGCGGTAGTCGGTGATGTAGAAACCGCTGCCTTTGAAAAGAAGGCCGGCACCGGGTCCGATTTTCTTCCTCAGCCCCGCTTTTCCGCAGGCGGGACAGTTGGTGAGCGGGGGAGCGGTCATCGAGTGGAAGGCCTCCATCTCGTGTCCGCAATCGTTGCAGGCGTAGTCGTAGGTGGGCATGGGGGCTCCGGGTGGGGGATGGATGATTGCAAAACCAACTGAAATGTATAATGACGAATCCATGAATGTCAATGACTCCTCCCCACCCCCCCTCGTGGACCCGCCGTCGTTGGAGGCCTGGTTGGAACAGGGCCGGGCCCTCCTGGACAGGGAACTCGCGGAGGCCTTGCCCCCGGCGGACACGCGGCCCGCCGTCCTCCACGAGGCGATGCGTTACGCCTGCCTCACCGGTGGCAAGCGCCTGAGGGGCATTCTGGTCCTGGCATGCGCTCGCCTTTTCGGCACGCCGCCCGAGCGGGCGATGCTCCCAGCCCTGGCGCTGGAGATTTTCCATGCGTCGACGCTGGTGCACGATGACCTGCCGTGCATGGACGACGATGCGTTGCGGCGCGGACAGCCCTCGACCCACATCCGATTCGGGGAGGCGAACGCGCTGCTGGCGGGCTGTGCCCTGCTGACATTGGCGCATGACTGGATGGCGCAGACCCCCGTGCCTCCTCCCCATACCTCCGTACGTTTGGTTCATGAACTCGCCCGCGCCGGGGGGTCCACGGGGGTGATCGGAGGGCAGGTCGAGGACCTGGCCGCCGAGGGGCTGGCTCCGGACGAGGAACGCCTCCGCTACATCCACACTGAAAAAACCGCCCGCCTGATTGCATGTGCCTGCCGCTGCGGGGGGGTTGTCGGTGGAGCCTCCGAGGACGCAGTCGAACGCCTGGGGGCTTTTGGCCTCCACCTTGGCCTGGCCTTTCAGATGTTGGACGACCTATTGGATGTGACGCAGACCACGGAAGTCCTGGGCAAACCCTCTGGGAGCGACACGGAGCAAAGGAAGCTGACCGCGGTGGCGTTGTGGGGGCTGGAGGGCGCGAAAGCCGAGGCCGAGCGCCACACCCGCGCCGCCCTGGAAATCCTCGCCGATTTTGGCCCGGCCGCGGACCGCCTCGCGGAGCTCACTCGCCACCTGCTTGTCCGCACCTTCTGAACTAACGCAGGGTTCTGCCGCTTTCCCGATTGACCTTTGTCTTTTCGTGGCGTACAGAACCCGCCCCCTTTTTAATCCCAAACCCCGAGAACCCCTAGATGAGCGTTCACGTCGAAGAACTTTCCCCCTGCCGCCGCAAACTGACGATCGAGGTCCCGGTCGAGAACATCCAGAGTGACTACCAGGATGCCCTTCAGGCCTACGCGGAACGCACCCCCCTCCCCGGTTTCCGCCCCGGCAAGGCCCCGCTCCATCTGGTGAAAGCCAAGTTCCACAAGGACATCGTGCAGCGTCTTCGCGACCATCTGGTGCCGAAGTCCTACCAGGAAGCGCTGCAGGAGACGGGTCTGGATGTTCTCAACATCGTGGACATGGACGAAAAGATCGTGCTGGATGTAGGTGAGCCCCTGCGCTACCACATCACCGTGGACCTTCGTCCCTCGATCGATCTTCCTTCCTACAAGGGGATTTCCCTGCGGCGGAACCCGCTGGAGGTCACCGACGCCGAGGTGGACGCCCGCATTGATGATCTTCGCCACAGCCGCGCGAAATTCGAGGAAATTGCCGACCGCCCGCTGCGCCGTGGCGACATGGCGCAAGTGGACTTGCGTGCGACCTTGGACGGGGTTGCGCTGGAAGAGGCCGTTCCCGAGGCCAAGGGCCTGGGGGCCATGACGGATTTCTGGATGCAGGCCAGCGAAGAGGCTTTCATTCCCGAGCTGGGATCGGGACTCGAAGGCCTGTCGGTCGGTGAGTCCCGCGAGATTCCGGTCACCTTCGACGCGAATTTTGCCGTGGAGGCCCTGAGAGGCCGGGGAGTCGTCTACGCCGCCACCCTGAAATCCCTCCGGGGCCGCATTCTGCCGGAACTCGACGAAGAATTCCTCACGTCTCTCGGCATGAAGAACGAAGACAAACTTCGCGAGGCTGTCCGGGACTCCATCCATGCCGAGAAGAACCGCGCTGAACAGGACCGGCTTCGCGGGGAAGTCGAGAAGTACCTGATGGACAACACCCAGGTGGAACTCCCGGAATCGCTGGTCAGCGAGGCTTCCTCCCGCCATGTCCGCCGGATTGCCGACGGCATGGGGCGCCAAGGCATGGGTGAACAAGACATTCTGGAAAAGAAGGAGGAAATCCTTCGTTCCGCGGACGAGTCAGCCCGCCACAGCGTGAAGTTGCGCCTGATCCTCCAGAAGATCGCGAAGGAGGAGAATATCCGCGTGAGCGACAGCGAGTTGCTGCAGGAGGTTCGGATGATGGCCTATTCGTGGGGGATGAAATCCGGAGATCTTGAGAAGCGCCTCAAGGAGGAGCCGAATTTCAAGGCGGACCTTCTGGGGGACGTGCAGGTGAGAAAGACCCTGACCTTCCTGATGGACGAAGCCTCCTTTGCGGAGTAAAGTGCGCACATGAACGAGCAAGCCTACATTCCGATTCCCTATGTGATTGAGCAGACCGGACGCGGGGAGAGATCCTACGATATCTATTCCCGCCTCCTGAAGGACCGCATTGTTTTCCTGGGGACGGAAGTGAACGATGTGGTGGCCAACCTGATCATCGCCCAGCTGCTGTTCCTGCAGAGCGAGGACCCCGTCAAGGACATCAGCTTCTACATTAACTCCCCGGGAGGCTCGGTGACCGCCGGTCTGGGCATCTACGACACGATCAAGTTCCTGAAGTGCGATGTCGCCACGTATTGCGTCGGCCAAGCCGCCAGCATGGGGGCCTTTCTCCTTTCCGCTGGCGCCAAGGGCAAACGCTACGCTCTCCCGAATGCGCGGATCATGATCCACCAACCCTGGGGCGGCTTCCAGGGACAGGCCACCGACATCGATATCCACGCACAGGAAATTCTGCGCCTCAAGCGACGTCTCAACGAACTCATGGCCGATCATTGCGGCCGTAATGTCGAGGAGGTGACCCGCGATACTGAACGCGACAACTTCCTTTCCTCCGAACAGGCCAAGGCTTACGGCCTGGTCGACCACGTCGTCACCCGAACCCCCTGATCCCCGATCCCATGCCCAGCAAATCTGCCGAAGAGGCCCGTTGTTCGTTTTGTGGGAAGACCCAGCGAGAGGTGAACCGCCTCATTGCCGGACCTGGTGTGCAGATCTGCGACCAGTGCGTGGACCTGTGCAGCTCGTTGATCGAGAGGGAGTCTGCGAAGGCCACCCGGCAGCCCTTCCGGATGAAGGTCCCCAAACCTCACGAGATTGTGGGCATGCTTGACGAGCATGTCGTTGGTCAGGCACAGGCAAAGAAGATTCTGGCGGTGGCGGTACACAACCACTACAAGAGGATCCGCGACAACGAGAAGCCAGGCAGCGGGGATGACCCGCACCGGGAGGTGACCATCGAGAAGAGCAACATTCTGATGATCGGGCCGACCGGGAGCGGGAAGACCTATCTGGCCAAGACCCTGGCCAAGTTCCTGGATGTTCCCTTCAGCATCGCCGACGCGACGAACCTCACGGAGGCCGGCTATGTGGGAGAGGACGTGGAAAATATCCTCCTGCGGTTGTTGCAGTCGGCGGACTATAATGTCGAGAAGGCCGAACGTGGGATCGTGTACATCGACGAGATCGACAAGATTGGGCGGCGTACCGAGAATGTTTCGATCACCCGGGATGTCTCGGGTGAGGGCGTGCAGCAGGCGTTGTTGAAGATTCTGGAAGGAACGGTGGCGAATGTGCCTCCGCAGGGCGGGCGCAAGCACCCCCAGCAGGAGTACATCAAGATGAACACGGAGAACATCCTGTTCATCTGCGGGGGGGCCTTTGTGGGACTCGACGAGGTCGTGAAACGCCGCCGCGGCAAGGGAGTTGTCGGCTTTAACAGCAAGTCTGAGGAGCTCTCGGGGCGTCTCACCGGCGAGACCGTCATCGAGCCGCATGATTTGGTGAAGTTTGGCATGATTCCGGAGTTCGTTGGCCGTCTACCTGTGGTGGCCGTGCTGGAAGAGCTCACGGAGGACGATCTGGTGCATATCCTGACCCAGCCCAAGAGCGCGATGACGAAGCAGTACGCGAAGCTTCTGGCAATGGATGGCGTTAACCTGAGTTTTTCAGACACCGCCCTGCGCGAGATTGCGCGGGTCGCCTGGAAACGCGGGACCGGAGCCCGAGGCCTGCGTGCGATCCTGGAGCGTGTGATGCTCGACATCATGTACGAGATCCCCATGAATCCGGAGGCGAAGAAAGAGTACCGGATCAACAAGAGCATGGTGGCCAGCCGCCTTGCTGCGATGGAACTTGCCGCCGACCAACGGTTGAGCGTGGCCTGACCTCCCCCCTCCGCCTCTCCTTGGAAGGGGAGAGGGGGAGCGTGCGCGCCATCAGGCGTTGAGAACGCGCAGGCCACCGGTGACGCTGTAGACCTCACGGAATCCGCGCTGCATGAGGATACGTGCGGCGAAGTAACTGGTTTTTCCGAAAGCACAGAGGGTCGCCACGGGTCGGTTTGGATCCAGTTCGTGGCAGCGGGCACGGAATTCCGCGAGGGGAATGTTGCGGGCACCGGGCGTGGGGTGGGCCGCGAAAAGGGCCGCTGGCCTCACATCCACCAGCTGGATGCCGGAGGATTCGGAGGGGAGTTCCCACAGGAGGTTCACGAGGCCATCCCGCACATTCGTTGCGGCGAATCCGGCGAGGTTGACCGGGTCCTTGGCGCTGCCGAAGGGAGGAGCGTAGGAGAGTTCCAGGTGGCTGAGCTGATCGATCGTCAGTCGCCCCGTGATTGCGGTGGCGAGGACGTCCATGCGCTTATCCACGCCCTCGGTCCCGACCGCCTGGGCTCCCAGCACGCGTCCATCCCCGGGGGACCAGAGAAGTTTCACGGTCATGGGCTGGGCGCCTGGGTAATAGCCGGCATGGTGAAGTTCGTTGACACGGACCGAGAGGAAGGGGACGTTTTCGGCACGCAACCGCTTTTCGGTCCATCCGGTCACGGCGGCGACGGCATCGAAGACCCGGACGATCGCGGTGCCCAGGGACCCGGGATAGGGAAAGGCATGTTCGGGATCGGCGATGTGGTCTGCGGCGACGCGGCCCTGTCGGTTGGCCAGGCCTCCGAGCGGAACCGCCGCCGGTTTTCCGAGCACAGGATCCACGTGTTCGACGACGTCGCCGACGGCATAGATGTCGGGGTCGCTGGTGCGGAGGAAGCCATCGACAAGGACATGGCCGCGGGAGCCAAGGGCGAGCCCCGCCTCCCGTGCCAGGGCGCTCTCCGGACGGACCCCGATGGAAAGGAGCACCAGATCCGCGTCGAGGACCGCACCACTGGAAAGTTTCACACGCAGCTGATCCCCGTTCTCAAACCCCGTCACGCTGTCGCTCAGGCGCACGTCGACCCCTTTTCCGCGAAGCACGCGTTCGATGGGCCTTGTCATTTCGGGGTCGAGTTGGGGGAGGACTTGGGACTGTAGTTCGACGAGGCTGACGTGTTTGCCGAGGTGGTGGAGTTGTTCGGCCATTTCCAGCCCGATGAACCCGGCGCCGATCACGACACATTTGCGGGCGGTGAGGGCCGCTTCGCGGAGTCCATCCATGTCTTGCAGGGTCCGGAGTGTGTGGATGCGAGGGTCTTCGATTCCTGGAAGGGGCGGGCGCAGAGGGCTGGCCCCGGGTGCGAGCACCAACTTGTCGTAGCTCAGATCCTTTTCTTCTCCGCTTTCCAGGTCACGGACCCGGACGGTTTTCGCCGCGCGGTCGATGGATAGCGCTTCCGTGCGCGTGAGCACACGCAGTCCCAGCATGGCTTCCAGACTCCGCGGTGTCTGGAGCGCAAGCCGTCCCCGGTCGGTGATCTCCCCTCCGATGTAATAGGGAAGTCCGCAGTTGGCGAACGAGACGTCTCCTCCTCTTTCAACGACGGTTATGGAAGCGAATTCATTGCGGCGGCGAAGGCGTGCGGCGGCGGAGGCGCCGCCAGCGACCCCCCCAACGACGACAACGGAGAGGTGGGCGGAGGAATCAGGGGTCATGTTTTTCAGGGGGTTGCGGGTCGCTCTTGCGTCCCAGGGTGGTTTGCATGGCATCGCAGAAGCCGCGGATGTGGCGGCGTTCCAGTTGGTAGAGTCGGCGCGGTCCCTCCTCCCGCATGCTCACGATCCCCGCCCCGAGCAGTGCCTTGAGGTGCTGCGAAACTGTGGCCTGAGCCAACGGAAGTTTCCTGACGATCTCCCCGCAGCTTTTCTCCCCCTCCCTCAGAAGCACCCCTACGATCGCAATTCGTGCCGGATGCCCCATCGCCGCCGCGAAACGCGCCAGTCCGCATTGTGCTTCCGTAAAGGGGGATGGCTTATTCATCGTGAATCGTCGATAACCGATGGATCGAGGAAAGTCAAGGGGAAGTCGGGAGAGAAGCAAGGGGGAGGGGGGAGGGGGGAGGGGGTCAGTCCTCATCTCTGCGCGTATTGATCCATCCTGACGTAAAAGGGAAGAGGGGGCGGAAGATGATTCCGGGACGGAGGAGGAGGAGGAGTTTGGAGGCGGGGAATTCGCCGGCGCGGACGTGGACGCGGGAGAGGAGGGGGAGAGCGACGGAGGCGGAGAGGAGGAGATGGAGGAGGATGAGGATCTGGAAGGCACCGAAGTGGGCGCCCCACGGGGTGATCCAGGACCAGCCTCTTTCCTGAAAGAGGTCGAGGAGGGCGCCTCCGATGAGCGGACCCAAGGCGGCCATCGCACCCACCAAGGACCAGTGAAGCGCCATGGAGACGGCGCGTCCTTCCTTTTGGGTGAGGGTGTTGACGAGGTGGATTTGGCAGAGGCCGATCCCCGCATAGAGGACGCCGCCCACCGCATGGTTAATCAAGAGCACTGCCATGGGTTGGGGAAGGGTGACGCCCCAAAGGGTCACGTGTCCCGGGCAAAGGAAAAGCCAGAAAAGGCTCGCCAGAGGGGCGGCCACAAACAGGAGCATCGCGAGTCCCCGTGCGCCCATGCGGTCGATGCGACGTCCCAAGGGGAGTCCGGTGAGTACGGTGCCCAGTGCGGTGGCAATGGGAAGAGCCACCAGATATTTGTAGTCGATCCCCAAGTCCCGGCGGAGGTGTACGGGAATGAAGCCGCCGAAGAGACCGAGGGAGAAGGCCCACGCTCCGAAGGCGAGAGTGGTCCAGAGGAAATCCGGGTTGTGGAAGGGTGCCAGCAGGCGGGGGCCGAGTTTGGGAAGAGAGGCATGTGCGGTGGGCCGGAATTCCGGAACTCCAAGGTGAACGAGGATGTCGAGGGTTCCCAGCAGGGCCCCGATGCCAAAGCAGAGAATGAAGCCGTTCCGTCCCTCGCAGGTTTCGAGCAGCCAGCCGGTCAGCGGCATGGCAACCAGGAAAGCCGCGGTGGTGACAGACTGTCGAACTCCCCAAAAACGCCCGCTTTCGCCGGGCGGTACCAGGTCAGCCATCCACGCGAACCATGCCGGGACCGTCATGTGGGCCAAGATCGAGCTCAGCCCTACCATTCCCAGAGTTGCGGCAATGATGGCGGGATCGTCGAAGGAGTTGATGAGAAGGAGGATCGGCGGGAGAAACCACAGCAGGCGGTGGGGGATGGCGAAGGCGCACCAGAAAGGTTTGCGGCGCGGCAGCCGGTCGACCCACAGTGCGGCGGGAAGCTGCACCGCCATCGCAAGTTGCTGGACCGTCGCGGCGAGCCCCACCTGTTTGCCGCTGGCGCCCAGCGCCTCAAGCAACAGGGTCAGCGGCAGGGTGAGGGCCATCGCGATCCAGGCGGTTCCCAGCATCCCCGCGAAAATGTTGGTTCGGAGGCCGCGACGGATCCGCGCGGGATCCAGATATTCATGGGGTGGCATCGGGATCGAAGGTTTGCGCGAGGTATTCGTATGGGAAGATTGAGGATCGGTGGCCGTCGCTCCACGCCACATGCGCCGCGTATCGTCCCACCGGCCGGATTTCCGTCGGATAGATGTCCGGGTCGATATCTTCCGGCTTCACCAGGCGTTCCCCCGTCGTTTCGCTCACGCAGGCCGCGCAGCGGCACGACAGTCGCAGCGCCACTGGAGGGATTTCCACGATACGTCCGTTGGGTTGGACGAGTTCGCAGTTCTGGCCGACGTTGTAGGAAAGCTCCGGGCTGCCGCGGTCCTCTGCCTGGAGGCGGTTGATCTCCCCATGTACGGCCTCGGCGATGCTGTAAAAGCGTTGCGTGAGGGTGTCTTCGGGGAGTGCGGCGACGAGGGGGAGGCCTGCATCCCCGCTGGCGGACAGGCGGGGATCCAGCGGAAGCTCGAAGGTGTGGCGGAACCCGAACTGTTCCACCAAGCGTCTCCGGGCTCCTTCCCCGAAGATCCTTGTGGTTTCTCCGCAGGTGGGGCATTCAAAAAAACTCATGTTTTCGACAACGGCGACGGTGGGGACCTTGACGGTATCGAACATTTGAATGCCCTTGACGACGTCGACGAAGCTGAGGTGCTGGGGCGTGGTGACGATTACGGCGGCGTCAATGGGGAGCTGCTGGGTCAGGGTGAGCTGGATGTCGCCGGTGCCGGGGGGGAAGTCAATCACGAGGTAGTCGAGGGGGCCCCAGTTGACGCGAGTGGCGAGCTGGGCGACGACCTGGGAAACCATGGGGCCACGCAGGATGGCGGCACCCTGTTGCTGCGAGGGGTCCACCCAGCCGAAAGACATGGTCTGGAGGCCGAGTACCGGGAGGGGAAGGATGAGGTTCTCTTTTTGGTAGAGGGTGGTGTCTTCGGGGCGCAGCAGAACGGGAAGGCTCGGCCCATGGATGTCCGCGTCGAGAAGGCCGACGCGCAGGCCGTAGCGGGAGAGGGCGAGCGCGAGGTTGACGGCGGTGGTGGACTTTCCGACGCCGCCCTTGCAGCTGGAGACGGCGAGGATGCGCTGGACGCCGGCGAGGCCGGCATGCTGGGAGGGTTGGGGCGTGGCCATGGGGTGGTTTTTACTCTGCCCTTCCTCGCATGCAAGAAGTGCCCGATGGTTTTTGGAGGAGCGGAATCCAGGAGAGGTCAGGGGATCAGTCGACCTGGCGCATCGAGCAGAGCCCAGCCCACTCCCGTTTCATGTCCTTGGCCGCTTTCTTTCGGTTGGGGCTGAAAGAATCCGGGTTGGCGCGGAGGAGTTCCCCAAGGAAATCCTCCCCTCCGATGGCGATGCCGCGGGTGAAGGCCCTGCAGCGTTTGCGGAGGGCGGCCGCCATGGGGACTTCGCCATGGACCTCGAATTCACAGAGCTGTTCCGCGGGCGTCAGGGTCTTCCATTGATGGCGGGAGCGTTCCGGAAGCTTTTGTTTCCCGGGGAGGGGCTCCGGCGGATACAACCAGAGGCGATAGGCGGCCTTGATCTCCTCCCAGGAGGGTGGAAGCGGGGGGGATTCCTCCGTTCTGGCCCTTTCCCCGGAAACGGAAACCGAACACCCGGGCATGCGCCCCTTGGCTGCGGCGACCAGGTCCATCAGCCCCTCCCTGGCCGCGCTCTTTTGTGCGGAGGCCTCGCCGAAGCCGGACCACGGGTAATCGCAGGGATCCTCGCAGAGTCCGGAGCGGATGGGATTCAGGTCGATGTAGGCGGCGGCGGACAGCAGGGCGATGGGGGAAGGTTCCAGCACGACGCTCCGGAAACGGGATGCCCATACCGTTCCCAGGTTCTGGTGTCGGGTATTGTATGCCTGTGAGAATTCCTGTTGGCAGACGCGCATGAATTCCGCGAGGTTGCAGGTCCTGCCCGCGACGGCGTCATCCATTCGGGCGCGGAGGGGTGGGGAGGCCTGCTTGTAGCTTTCCATCCATTTCTCACGGCGATCCTCCTCCCAGACGAGCCGGAGGCGTTCCACGATCTGGGCATGCGTGAGTGGTGCGCGGTTCGGCACCCAGAGCAGCAGGTGGAAGTGGTCGTCCAGGATGCAATGGGTCAGCATCGCAATGCCTGAAAACGCGCCCCACTTCCGGAAGAGCCCCAGGAGGCAATCTTTTTCCGTCTCGTCCAGTGTGCGGACTCCGGAATTAACCCGGTTGGTCACGACGACAAAGTAGGGTCCTGATTCCGGGAGGACCCGCAAGGCGCTTCTTCGCCGGGGCAGGGGAGGGTTCTTACGCGAGGCCGGGCTGTCGGTCATGGACGCGCCGAACAGCGGGATTGGGTCAGGCCCCACCCACGACGGAGGTGACCAAGTCGCGTGCCTCGTTCTGGATGCGGGCGAGGTGTTCCGGGCCGAGGAAACTTTCGGCGTAGATTTTGTAGATGTCCTCGGTGCCAGAGGGTCGTGCAGCAAACCAACCATTGGCGGTCATCACCTTGAGCCCGCCGATCGCTGCACCATTTCCGGGTGCATGGGTGAGCGCCGCGGTGATCGGCTCGCCGGCGAGTATGGTGGAACGCACGTCCGAGGGCGAAAGCGACGCCAGTTTCTTGCGCTGGGGGGCGGAGGCCGGTGCGTCCATGCGCCCATACGAGGGTGTGCCGTATTTCGCCGTGAGTCTTGCGTAGTGCTCGCCAGGATCCTGTCCGGTGACGGCCGTGATTTCGGCGGCGAGCAGGCATAGGAGCAGCCCGTCCTTGTCGGTGCTCCAGGAACGTCCATCGCGCCGCAAAAAGGAGGCTCCTGCGCTTTCCTCGCCGCCGAAGCCCAGGCTTCCGTCGGAAAGACCGGGCACAAACCATTTGAAGCCAACAGGCACTTCGGAGAGCTCACGCCCCAGTCCGGCGGCCACGCGGTCGATCAGCGAGCTGGAAACCAGGGTCTTGCCGACCTTCGCGGCGGCAGGCCAACCGGGACGGTGGGTGAAGAGGTAGTCAATGGCGACAGCCAGGTAGTGGTTGGGGTTGAGAAGGCCGGCTGAGCGGGTGACAATGCCGTGGCGGTCCGCGTCGGGGTCGCAGGCAAAGGCGAGATCGAAGCGGTCCTTGAGCCCGATCAGCCCTGCCATGGCGTAGGGGCTGGAGCAGTCCATCCGTATTTTGCCGTCGTGATCGACACGCATGAATTGGAAAGAGGCGTCCAGGACAGGGTTGACGATCGAGAGGTCGAGCCCGTAGGTTTCGGCGATTGGGGTCCAGAAGTCGAGGGAGGCGCCACCGAGGGGATCCACGCCGAGCTTGAGCCCGGAGGCCCGCAGGGCATCCATGTCCAGGACTTCGGCGAGGCCCTTCACATAAGGGGTGATGAAGTCGGTTTCGATGAGCAGGCGGTTTTGGCGGGCCCGGGTGAAGGGGATGCGCTTGACGTCCTCGAGGTCGGTTTCGAGCAGGGCGTTGGCGCGGTTTTGGATCCAAGAGGTGGCGTCGGTGTCGGCGGGTCCGCCATTTGGCGGGTTATACTTGAGGCCGCCGTCGCCGGGTGGATTGTGGGAAGGGGTGATCAGGATGCCATCGGCCTTTTCGGCGTGGAGGCGGTTCCATTCGAGGATGGCGTGGGAGATGGCGGGGGTGGGAGTGGGGCGGCGCCCTGTTTGGACATGTACTGTGACCTGGTTGGCCACTAGAACCTCGATGGCGCTTACCCACGCGGCCTCGGAAAGGGCATGGGTGTCCATGCCCAGCAGGAGAGGGCCCATGTAGCCCTTGGACTGACGGTATTCGCAGACCGCTTGTGTGATTGCGAGGATGTGGTCCTCATTGAAGCGAAGGTCGGAGGAGGAACCGCGATGGCCGGACGTTCCAAAGACGACCCGTTGTTCAGGGACGGAGAGGTCGGGGTGGCCGACATAGTAGTCGCTGAGGAGACGCGGGAGGTTGGGGAGGCTTTCGGGGGGGACGGGTTTGCCGGCGAGGGGATGGGGAGACATGTGGATTCCGGGTTGGGTTTCCGGTTTTCTAATCCCGGCGGCATTGATTGGCAAGGGGATTTGCGTTAGAGAAACATGTCAGGATGCAACCGCTACTTTGTTTCGCCGCGATTGACTTTGAAACCACCGGGGCGGTGCCGGGGTGGCCGGTGGAACCTTGGCAGGTTGCGGTCGTCCGCGTAGACCTCGCCGGGGAAAGGAAGTGGGAGAGCTTGCTGCGGGTCGGGCCCCGCCCCTTCCATCCCCGTGCCCCCGGAAGACACGCCGCCTTGAGGGAGGAGTTGGCCCGGGCGCCCTCCCTGCTCGAGTGCCTGGACGAGCTCCGCGAATTCTGTGGCGGCCTCCCTCTGGTGGGGCACAATGTGGCAACGGAGCAGAAATGCCTGCGGGAGGCTGCCCCGATGGAGCGTTTCGGACCGTGGATCGACACCTTGAAGGTATCCCGTGCCGCGTGGCCGGCCTTGCGATCGCATGCGTTGGAGGACGTATTGATGGCGACCGGCCTGTTACAGTCTCTCCAAGAGGAGCTTCCCGGGCGTGGAGCCCATGACGCGTTATTTGATGCGCTTGGTTCCGCGCGCCTTTTGCAGCACGTCGCCTCGCAGCCTGGGTGGACGGCCGACATTCTCGGCGCGCCGGACCAGAGTGCCTATCAGAGGATGCGTTCGGGGACGTAGACCACGTCGCCCGGCTGGAGCAGGATGTCCTCGTTCGCGCGTCCGCGGCTCCCCAGATCGTTCAAGTCCACGTTGATCCGCTCCACGGACTTGTCTTCCGGATCCGGGCGGAATACACGGATCCGGCCCTTGTTCGCAGTTTCAGGCGCACCGCCCGCGAGTTTGATGGCACCGCTCACGGTCAGATTTCGTGTCGGGGGAATGGCGATGGGGCCGGTGTCCCGCACCGCGCCCGTCAGGGTCACGAAACCCCAGGGCGACATATAAGGGTTTCCGGCTTCTCCGACGAATTCCACTCTGACGAGGGGATCCCGGTAGAACTCCAAGTAGGCGGCCGTGATCTCGTGTTCAACCTGCGCGAGGCTTTTGTTGACCACCTCGATGGTGTTGATCAGCGGGAGGCCGATGCGGCCGGATTCGTTGATGCGCTGCGCGTCGGACGAGAACTCCACGCGGCCCTGGATGGTGAGGACGACACGCAACGGCATGCCGGTCCGCAGGATTGAGCCCATGGTGGGAGGCACATAGCCGGGTGCGCGCGCGGCCAAGGCCAAGGCAGCGATCTCGTCGGCCTCGTCACGGTCCTCGGACTGCTGGACGGCTTTCTCGACGGAAGCAAGCGGGATGCGGATCCTGGCGGGAGGTTCGTCGGAGGGAGGTGGGATTCCCGTGTCCTGCGCGGAGAGCGGCAGGACGGTGAGGCCGATGGCGGGGAGCAAACTGAGGAAACGCATCATGACAAGACCCGGATCAGAGGAAGTCAATGATTCCGCGCCAGTCGTCTACGACACAGAATCGGCTAGGTTTTTCGTCGCCCACGACCTCGACAAGTTCATTGTGGAAGGCGTTCTGGAGGGCTTGGCGGAGGGCTCGGTTCGTGAGGGGGAGTTCGCCTGAGGCCTGTCGGGCAGCGAGGAGCTGGAGGAGTTCGGGGAGGGGGAGGCCCTCGCGGGGCAGAAGGGACTCCAGCAGCTCCATGAACGCAACAGGGGGGGGATTCGCGTCCTCGTCCACTTCGTCGACATCGAAGTCCTCCGCAGTGGGCGCGGGCTCATCGGCCGGTACGGGGGGCTCCTTTTCCTCTACGACCTCCTCCTCGTCGGCAGGGGCGTCCATGTCATCCCCATCGTCGTCATCGTCGTCGATCGTGTCCACGGCATCCAAGAGGGGATCCACTCCCTCGATGTCGGCCGGAAGGGCCTCGTCGGAGTCGTTGCCCAAGTCGAGGCCTTCGTCGCCTTCGCCAATTTCCGCGTCCTCGTCCAAATCGGTGGGGACCTCCTCGCCCGGCAGCAGCACTTGGCTGCGGTTGCCGTGTTCGATGAGCTGGATCAGACCCCGTGCGGCGGCATCGACGATGAAGTCCTTGAATTTGCGCATGGGACGCCCCTCCTTGTCCCGCAGGCGCGTCTCGTCAAAACGGCGGATGCGTTTGCGCATGCGCTGCTTGAGGGAGGTGAGGAGGACGCGGTGGCCACCCTCGCGGCTCTTGGTGACCTCGTCGACCAGAACCTCGTAGGCGTCCTGCGTCTCAACGCGCGGTTCCCGTCCCTCGCGTGGTTCGCGTCCCTCGCGTGGTTCGCGTCCCTCGCGCGGTTCGCGTCCCTCGCGCGGTTCGCGTGCCTCGCGTGGGGAACGGCCCGTCCAGGCCAGAACTTCGTCGGCAACCTGCCGGAAGGTATCGGTCCGGCCGCGTTCTGCGGTGCAGATACGGACGCCGAAGCCGGCGCGCTGGAGGAAGGAGGCGGCGCTGTGGAGGCGCTCGGTGCTGGTGCCAGCAAGGTGGAAGAGGGAGGTGTGGGGAAAGGCGCAGATGAACTCGTGGAGACGCGCGTGGAGTCCACCGACAAGCGTGGTGGCGCTGTCAGGGCCGGCGGGAAGGATGGTCACTCGGGCTCCGCTGCCTTGGAGTTGTTGGACCAGGCGGTCCGGCAGGGGGGCGTCCGCGATGGCTTCGTAGTGGGAGAGGCGCTCCCCTTCCGGCACAAGGGCGCGGAGGGCGCGCAGCTCCCCGGGGAGGCCGGAGGCACGAAGTTCGTCGGTGGAGATCAGAAGAAAGAGGGCGGTGTCGCTCATGGGGTTCCCGTGGGGTGGTGAAGAAGAAGAAGGAAAGGGGCCGGATGCAGAATCCATTCCGTCAGATGACCTAGAAAACATCTCCCTACGCGCTGGGTGGGGAGGCGTCAACGCAATTTCAGTGTTCGCAGCTGATTCCAGACCTCGTGATCGCGTTCGTCTGAGAGGAGGGATGCGACCCTGCGGAGGGAGCGGCCGTCCCGTGTGCCGAGGGGATCGCGGGTGCCGCAGAGGACTTCGTTGATGCTCAGGGGTGGGCGGACGGCGCGGAGGGAGGGGAAATGGTGGAGGAAGGCGGCGCGTGCCGCCCGTTGGGTGTTCCGGTGGCCTTTGCCGATGACGAGGTTCATGATGAGGCTGCCGGAAGGGGCGAGGTGCGGGAGGAGTGCCTGGACATAAGCGAGGGAGACGCTTTCGGGCCGTTCCACGTCGTTTTCACCACAACGGTATAGGTCGTCGATGACGATATCGTAGGGGCCGCGGGGGGCTTGGAGCCAGCCGAAGGCGTCGTCGTGGATGACCTCGACCCGGAGGGAATCGAGGCGCATGTATTCGTATGCCAAGCGGATCATGTCCCCATCGATTTCCACGGCGGTGAGGGAGGCGTCCGGAAGGAAGTGTCGGAGCTGCCGGAAGACGGTCCCGCCGCCGAGGCCGAGCATAAGGATGGAGGCGGGTTTTCCAGGATGGAGAAGGCAGGCGGCTGTGATGGCGTCCCAGGCATGTCCGGTGAGGAGTCTGTGAGGGTGCCAGGTCGCGTGGGTGGCGCCAATGACCTCGAAGTCGATACTGCCGTCCGCGTTTTCCCAGACATCAACGTCATTGTGTGCCGTGACGATGCGGTCAAGACGTCTCACGGAAGGATGCCCCATTCCTGTTCCAGGGCGGCGAGGAGTCGGCGCACCGTATCGTCGCGCAGGGGGTGGTCGAAGTAAAGCAGTGTACCAATCCAGCCCTGGAAGCCGTCGTCCCCGGGAATTCCCCCGAGGTGCAAGGAGGGGAGGGCATCGGGACGGGTCTCGGTTGGGGCGGGTGTGGTGGGGGCAAGGGAGCTGGCATGTGGGCCGACATATGCCCGGTCGAGCCCATTGTCCCTCACCAGGCCAATCACGAAGGGAGCCCCTCTTTCGCCGCGGCTGATGGACAACATACACAGACCGGATTCGGTTTCAAAACGGAGGGTGCCGGGAAGTTGGCGGTCGTACTGGATACGGAAGTGGGAGGCGCCAGGGGCCGACGGGTCGGTGCCGACAATAAATTCCCGGGCTTCGGAGGCACTTGGGGCAACCCGGACGACGAGCAGCAGGGTGAAGCCCCCGGGAGGAGGGAGGAGAGGAGACAGGAGGAGGGAATTGGCGAAACGAAGTCCCTCGTCCCCTCCGAAAACGTGTGGTTCGGCACGGGGCTGCAGGGTGGGATCCTCCTGAACAAAAACCGGAGGATGGTCGCCCTCGGGGCGGCCCCAGCCGGAGACGAGGCCCTGGGGGCCCTTGATCCAGAGGGAGGGGCCGAGGGAGAGGGTGGGGGTTGGGAGTTCGGGAAGGGGGGTGGGGCTAGGAAGAGGGAGTGCGGTGGGAGGGGGAGTGTGCGGGGGGGGTGGGGGGGGTGGGAGTGGGGGTGTGGGGGTGGCCAGCGATACAGGCGTGGCCGTCGGCACCGGCACGGGCGTGGGCTCGGGAGCGTTCCTCCGCGCTAGCCGCGATATGGCCAGCGCTCCCAAGAGGCCAAAGACAAGCAACAAGACCAGAAGCCAGGGCTGTTCTTTCCGGGTGGGGAGCACTTTTCTCACCCGCGGGGTCTGCGAGGCGGTCGGGGCGTCCTCGTGGTAGGAAAGGATTTTGCGGCGGACAGTGGCTAGCAGTCCCAGCAGCTCGGTGTGGTCGGCGGGGCGCTTGGCCGGGTCGCGTTCCAGCAGGCTGATTGCGAGAGACCCGAGAAGGGGGTTGACTTCGTAGCGGTAGTCACGTGGATTGGGCGGATCCTGCTCGCATTTTCGGCGCTTGACCACCTCGTCGTCGAGGTCGAAGTAGGGCAGGTGATCCGTCAACATGTAGTAGAGCGTCGTGCCCAGGCTGTAGAAGTCCCCGCGGTGGTCCTCGGGATGGCCGAGGATGCGTTCGGGCGGCATGTAGTAGGGAGACGACCAGGTGTCGAGGTAGCTGGCATCCTGATTTGTGAAACGGGCCAGTCCGAAATCGCAGATCTTGGGGGTTCCGTCCCGGTCGATGAGGATGTTCCTGGGCATGACATCCCCGTGTACGATCCCCTGGTCGTGGGTGTCGCGGAGCCCCTGGACGATTCCCTCCAGGATTTCCAAGATGCGTAGGTCCTCCAGGGGGCCCTCCCGCAGGACGTCGTTGAGGTAGCGGCCTTCGATGTGCTCCATGACCATGTAGGGTTGGCCATTGTGGGTCCCGAACTCGTACACCTTCAGAACGTAGGGCGAATTCAGGGAAGCGGCCGCAAGGGCTTCGCGTTTGAAGGCCTCCGCCAGCTCCAGGTTTTTGCTGAGGATGTATGCCAGGATCTTAAGGCTGACGTAGCGGTCCAGCTTCGGGTCCACCGCCTCGAATACGCTGCTGATCACGCTGTCCCCCAGGCGCTGCCGGAGAATGTACTGCCCAAACCGCCCGGGAACCATGACCTCCGCCTTGCATTTTGGACAGGTCGTCCTTGTGAACGGTTCGGGCGCAAGCGTCAGAAGATCCTCTCCGCAGTTTGGGCAGGTGAATTCGGTGAGGGGATCCAGAAGGACGTCTTTCATGGGTGCTTGGATATCCATAGCAGAAACCCCCGGAAGAGCAACCTGTTTATCGGAATCGAAGGAGAGGCCGTCGAAGGGAGGAGTGCGGGCGACAGCTCGACGGCTGCACGGAACTCACTTGGGGCTTGCCGTCACGGAACACGTTGACTAAATGCGTTCCCTCAACCCCTTTCTTGGACACAGCCATGCCCGATGCCCCGACGAACCTGACCGATGACCAGAACGACACCGCCCTTCCGGAATGGCGCGGGCACTTGGCCTGGCTGATGCCGGCGAGCTTGGTGGTGCTTCTGGTGGCCTCACTGTGGATGTGGCGGGACACCAGGCGGACCCGTGTGAGGATGGACCTTATGGAGGCCTTCAGCATGGCCCGGGAACCGGCGGACTACGAGTCGATCGCCCTCTCCTGGCCCGGGCACCCGGAAGCGGCTATCGCCCTGCTTCGTGCGGGAGAGCTGCGCTACAAGGCTGGAGAGTATAGTGACGCCCTTGCCCGCTACGAGGAGTTCCTTTCCAAACACGCGGCGCATCCCCTGGCCGAAGCCGGGACGTGGGGGCGCCTGCTTTGCCTGGAAGCCGCGGGAAAAACCGAAGAGGCGCTGCAGGGCTACCTCGGGATCACCAAAGAAAGCCCTCTCTATCCCCAAGCGCTTTTTGGACGGGCACGCGTGCACGAGAAGGGTGGGGAGCTCGAAGCTGCCCAGGTAGTCTATGACCTTGTGCAGGCCGAATTCCCCGATACGCCCTGGGCCAACCAAGCCGCCGAATTCCGGAAGGTGGTGGACCTGGCCCTGCGCAGCGCCGCGAAATGAAGCGGTCCGCAGCCTTTGCCGGACTCAGCTTCCTGCTGGCCCTTCTCCTCTGGGCTCTTGTCGCTTGGCCTTTGGCACGCCACGCGCTCGATGGCATCCCCGCCTCCCCGCTCAACCCGGAGCGAAACGCTCCGCAGCGGATGATCCCGGGCGACCACCTCCAGCTCCTCTACCAGCTTTGGCTCGCGCATGACACGTGGTTCGGTCCCACTCCCTGGGGTCACAACCTCTACGAATTTAACATCGGCGACGACGCGGCCCGCCGCCTTTACAGCACCTACTATTTCCCCTTCAACCTGTTTTATGGCATAGGCCACGTGCTGGGTGGGGACGCCCTCGGGTGGAACCTGGCGGCCGTCCTGTCGCTGGCCGTCTCGATCGGGGCGACCGTGCTCTGGCTGCGCCGATGGGCGCCGGGGCGTCCGTGCCTGGTCTGGTGCGCTGCCCTGCTGGGGCAATGCCTGCCCTACCGCTGGCACACGCTGCTCAATGGAAGTCCGACAGGACTCTCCCTCATGTGGGTTCCTATCCTTCTCCTGGGGTTGGATATTTGGCTTCGCGACCACCGGACCCGTGGCGCGTTCCTCGCGGGGGCCGCCGTTTTCCTCAGTGGGTGGTCTGACGCGCATGTTTTTTTCTTTGGAGGGTTGCTGTGCGTGTTTTGGTTGGTGCCGAACCTCCTCGCCGTCCGCCGCCCTGGGGCGCTGGGGTGGCGGGAGGTGGGGCGTCTGGCGGCCACCGGCTGGCCGTTGGCTCTCTGGGCCGGGCTGAGTCTTTGGCAGGTGGCGGCAGTGAAAGGCTCTCTCCAGGGTACGAATAACGCGACGGGTCGCGAGGTGCGAGAGGTGGCATTGTTTTCCCCACCCTGGGAACATGTGCTGGACCGCGCGGGAGCCGGAGGGGTCCGTGAGACCTACTTGGGGTCGGGCCTCTTGCTTTTTGGTCTGGCCTTGCTGGCGCTTGTGCTCTGTCACGCGGTTCGGCGGAGGAACCGGGATGCCTGGATGCGCCTCGCCCTGTTTTGCCTGGGGCTATTTGTGCTGGTGGCGGGGAGCCTACTGGCGACCGGCCCCGCGAACCCCTGGGGGCCTGGGGCGTGGAAACGGCTGACGGCCCTGCTGCCCCCGCTGGCCATGCTGCGCCAACCCGCAAAGGTCTTCCTTCTCTTTCCTCCATTCCTGGCCTGGGGCTGCGTCCTTGGCCTCGCTGTCCTCCCCCGCCGCGCCTCGGGCCTTTCTGCATTGGCAGCCCTCCTGATCCTGGGACCGCTCCTCACCCACCGCATTCATCCCCGCATCTGCCTCCTCGACAAGGGCAACCAGGCCTATGCCGCCATCGCGTCGCACCAGAATCCCCCGAGGGCACTCGCCCTCCCTCTCTGGCCCGGGGATTCCCACTGGAGCTCTCTCTATCTCCATTACGCAAAGCCGTACCACCTCCGCATGGTCAATGGCTACCGTCCCAGTCTTAACCTGGCTTACCTCCAGAAGGTCTTTGATGTCTTCCAACCCTTCAACCAGGGGGATTTCTCCGACGAAAACCTCGACAACCTTCTGGCGCGGGGTGTTGGGCACTTGATCCTGCATGAGAATGCTTTCCCGGAGAAGGTAAGTCCCTTCGTGGCCATGCGCACCCTTCGGGCTATGTTGGAACATCCGCGCCTGGCCTTGCTGAAACGCGACGGTCCGGTATGGGCCTTTGCCATCCTCGCTGAGCCGTTGGAACCACGGAGCCTTGCCCCATCCGTCGCTACGGGCTCGGTGCGTTCCTGGAATTTTGAGCTGGCGGAAGGGGAGGCCACCCGCGTCACGGAGTCTTTCACCTACAAGGGTTCCTTCGCGCGTCTGGAGAGTCCAGGACAGGAATTGACCACGCCCGCGTACGCCTACGCCATGGCCGGTCACGAGCTCATGTGGATCCGCGCCCGGGGTCCTGGGGTCGTGGAATTCGACCTCTTGCACGGCGGGGAGTCCTTTCCACACGATTTCGAACTGGGGCGTGCCGAGTGGACCTGGGTCGCCCTTGAGCCTCCCGCAAGACCGGGCCCCCTGAGGCCCTTCCAGTTGAGGGCCCGTCTCCTGGAGGGAACCGTCGACCTGGATGTCTTTCATCTCACGGCCGACGATTGGTCCCCACACCTGGAAACGCCCCGTTTCCTGCCCGCGGTTTCCTTCTTCCGTGCCGGACATGCTGAACCCGAATCCGGCCACGTCGTGTTCGAACCGGGCCGAGATCCCGCCGATTTCATCTTCTACGGGCCGAATCTTCCCTTGGAACGCGGTAAATACCGCATTGAATTTGAGGTTGAGAGCGACGAAACTCCTGGGACCGAGCTTGGACTCCTCCGCTTACGTGGGGGAACCGAGGAAACTCTGGTCCGTGCCGGTTCCACCGCGACACTTTCCTGGCGACATCTGGACGATCAGCCTTGGAACCTCGAATTCCGCTACGCGGGCCGCGGCCGCCTCCGTATCCACGGCGTACGCCTCTCCCCCGTCTCACCGCTCTGACCCCTATTCCGACATTCCCGGGAGAGTCCCGTCGTACCGGGAACGGATCAGGGGGAGACTTTCTGACGGCGGATCCGGATCGATTCAATTAACAGGATGAGGGCGATCCCAACGAGGGCAAGGGCGATGCCGCCCGCAAGTTCGGATGCGGACCCTGGTAGATCCACGCGGTCGGAGAGGACCCGCAGTTTGCCGTGCACGGTTTCGTGCCGGGTGACGCTTTTCCAAGGCCAGATTTTGCGGAGGGAGCCCACCATGAAGCCGATGAGGAGCGCGACGGTGGCGTGGTGCCAGCGGGCGAGTACCCAGCGGAGGAGGCGTGCGAAGGAGAGGAGGCCCACCCCTGCGCCCAGGGCCAGAGGAAGCAGGCGAAGGGAGATGGAAAACAGCGTGGGGAAGTCGAGTGTCTTGAGTGCGGCGAGCGCAAGGTCGATCTGACCAAGGATCCATCCGTATTGCCCGAGGATGAGGAGCAGGAAGGAACCCGAGATCCCGGGCAGGATCATCGCCATGATCGCGATGGCGCCGCAGCCGAAAAGGGTCAGCGGCTTCTGTCCCATGTCGTGGGGGGCCAGGGTGACAATGAGGTAGCCGATGGCGGTTCCGAGAAGAAGGGCGAGCAGGCGGCGGGCATTCCATGGAACGCCACGCGACAGGACCGCGATGGAGGCAAGGATCAGGCCAAAGAAAAATGCGAAAAGGAGCGGCTGCTGGTTTTCGTACAGGGATTTGACGACCTTCACCAGGGAGAGGAAGGCAAACGCGATGCCCGAGACCAGGAAGGCAAGAAACTGCCAGGGGACCCGTCCCATGGCTCGCCGGAAACGGCGGGCGGCCAGGTCCCGGAGGAAAGGCAGGTCGAAGGATTGGATCGCGTCGAGCAGGTCGCCATAGACCCCCATGATGAAGGCCATGGTGCCTCCGGAGACGCCGGGTACTACGTCGGCCGCCCCCATGCAGAGGCCCGTGAAGAAGAGATAGATACGTTCTGCGGGACGGCGGGGGTGCTTATGGGACATGGCAGGACTGGGTGAGGGGGTGGGAGCCGTCCATCGGAAGTTCGTCGAGACGGGTGACAAGGCGGTGGGCTCCCTGGAGGGTGGCCCCTGGATGGGTCGTGAGCACGCCGATGGCGGTCATGCCCGCGGCGAGCGCCGCCTCGATGCCGTGGTGGGCGTCCTCGAAAACAACGCAGTTCCCGGGTTCCACCCCCGCTAGGGCGGCGGCTTTCAGGAAAACCTCGGGGTCAGGTTTTCCGTGGCGGACATCCTCGGAGGTGACCATGAGGTGGAAGAACGATTCCAAGCCCATCACCTCCAGGATGAGCTCGATGTTTTCGCGCTGGGTCGATGAACCGATCACACGGGGGATGCCCGCCTCGCGGAGCGCGCGCAGGTATGGCAACACTCCGGGCAGAAGGGTCACACCCTCCGCACGGACGATGTCCCGGTAGAGCTCCTCCTTGCGACGGGAGAGCCCCTTCACCTGTGCGGGATCTCTGGACCATCCAAGCAACTCGGGGATGATCACTTCGTTCCGCATCCCGAAGCCCTTCAGGAAATGGTCGGAGGGCAGGGGGTGCCCCGTCTCCTCGGCCAGCCGTTCCCAAGAACGTTCATGGGCACTGGCGGAGTCGATCACCACCCCATCCCAGTCGAAAAGGGCGGCCCAAACGGGTGGGGTCATGCCCGGGCGAGTTCCTTCCTGCGGCGGTCGGCGGCACCGACGAAGCCGGCGAAGAGCGGGTGGGGATTGAATGGCTGTGACTTGAATTCCGGGTGGAACTGCACCGCCAGGAACCATGGATGGCCCTGGATCTCGACGATTTCCACGAGCTCACCGCCAGGCGTCGTTCCCGCAAGGGTCAGGCCCTTTTCCACAAGCGTTTGACGGTAGGCGTTGTTCACCTCGAAGCGGTGGCGATGGCGTTCGCAGATCCGGGTTTTGCCATAAGCCTGGAGGGCGCGCGTGCCGGGGGCGAGCTCGCAGTCCCAGGACCCCAGCCGCATCGAGGCCCCCATTTGCTTCACATCCTTTTGTTCCTCCATGAGGCACACCACCGGGTGCGGCGTCTGGGGGTCGATTTCCGTGCTGTTGGCCCGGTCCAACCCGCACACGTTACGGGAGAACTCGATGACGGCGCACTGCAACCCGAGGCAGATGCCGAAAAACGGGATCCCATTCTCGCGCGCATGCCGGATGGAGGCGATTTTTCCTTCGATCCCACGGTTGCCGAATCCCCCAGGGATCAGGATCCCGTCGAGCGCGTCCAACAGCTCCGTCTTGCCCGCCTCGATGTCCTCCGAGGCGATCTTCTTCAGGTTCAACTTCACGTTGTGCGCGATGCATCCGTGCCCCAGCGCCTCGAAGATGGATTTGTAGGCGTCCTGGAGCTCCTGGTATTTCCCGACGACGCCGATCGTGACCTCGCCGTGGGGGTTGCGGATCGCGTTGATGACCTTGCGCCAGGGGGTGAGGTCCGCCTGGGGGCGCGCAATGCGGAAGTGGACCAGGATGAGCTCGTCGAGCCCCTGATCGCTCAGCACGAGGGGGACTTCGTAGATCGAATGCTTGACGTCGGTTTCCTCGATGACGCAATGGAGGGGGACGTTGCAGAAGAGGGAGAGTTTGCGGCGGACCTCGAGGGACAGGGGAACCTCGGCCCGGCAGATCAGGATGTCGGACATGATCCCAATTTCCCGCAGCTTGGCGACCGACTGCTGGGAGGGCTTGGTCTTTACCTCCCCGGCCGCGGCGATGTAGGGCACATAGGTCAAATGGATGTACATCACGTTCTCGCGCCCCTCCTCCAACCCAATTTCGCGGATCGCCTCCAGGAAGATCGACCCCTCGATGTCCCCCACCGTGCCTCCAATCTCGACGAGGATCACGTCAACGTCCTTCTCCTCATTGGCGCGGACCCGGGCCTTGATCTCGTTCGAGATGTGCGGGATCATCTGCACCGTCCCCCCAAGGTAGTCCCCCCGCCGCTCCTTCTCCAGAACATCCCAATAAATGCGCCCCGCAGTGACGTTCGATTTCCGCGAAGTGGGGGCGCCGGTGAAGCGTTCGTAGTGGCCCAGGTCCAGGTCCGTCTCGGCACCATCGTCGGTGACGTAGACCTCCCCATGTTGGTAGGGGCTCATCGTGCCCGGATCCACATTCAGGTATGGATCCAGCTTCATGATGCGGATTCGCAGTCCGCGGCTGGTCAGCAACGAGCCGATGGCCGCCGCTGTGATGCCTTTTCCGAGCGAGGAGACCACGCCACCGGTGATGAAAATGTATTTGGCCATAAATGAAAAATCCCAACGGGTTTGGGTGCGTCGGGAGTATCCACTTATGCGCCCTCCCGCCCCTTGGAAAGCCGGAAATGGCATTTTCTTTTTTTCCTTGAAAGCGCACGGTTTCCCCGCAGATTGAGGCCATGGAAATACAGCGACTTCTTGGGATCATGCGCACCCTGCGCTCGGAGAACGGTTGCCCCTGGGACCGGGAGCAGACGTTGGACACCCTGCGTCCCTATGCCGTGGAGGAGGTGTACGAGGTGATCGACGCCATCGACCGGGGGGATGTTGCGGACCACTGCGAGGAATTGGGCGATTTGTTGCTGCAAGTGGTTTTCCAGGCGCAGCTGCGGGAGGAGGCGGGGGAGTTTAACTTTGAGGACGTCGCCAAGGCGATCTCGGACAAGCTGGTGAGACGCCACCCGCATGTCTTCGGGGAGGTGGTCGTTGCCGATGCCCGGGAGGTCGTTCGCAACTGGAACGCGATCAAGGAGGGCGAAAAGGCTGGCCGCGACCCGGCCGATTCCCGCCTCGACAAGGTGCCGAAGCACCTTCCGGCCCTTCTGAAGGCGGAGGAGCTCCAGAAAACCGCGGCGAAAACGGGGTTTGACTGGCCGGGGGTGGCCGGGGTCCTGGACAAGCTGTACGAGGAGTTGACGGAACTTCGCGCGGAAGTTGAGGCGGGCCACCGGGACAACATGCACGAGGAACTCGGGGACCTTCTTTTCGTCGTTGCGAATCTTGGAAGGCACCTCGGCGTCAGCGCGGAACAGGCTTTGCAGGATGCCTGCACCAAGTTCCGGCAGCGCTTCCGTGAGGTTGAACGCTCCGCGGACAGCTCAGGAACGCCCATGGAAGACCATTCGCTGGAGGAGTTGGACGCCTATTGGAACCGCGCGAAGGCGGCGGAACGTGAATCCTGAGTGCCGCCACCTCCGGCGGCTTCCCCCGGCACTGACCGGCCTGCTGACCCTTTTTTTTCTGTTCGTGCATCCGGGAGCGGGCGAGCATCGCCTCTTCCTCGCCCCTTCGGCCAATGCCCTCTGGGTCAGTCGACACCATGCGCCCGGCCCTCGTCTTCCCCGCCTCGCCGCCTCGCCCGGCCCCCGGGCCCTCGCTGTGGCCGCTGGCCTGAAAACCGGGGAATTGGACAAGTTGCGAGACGATCCAGCCACGGCGTTCGGGTGGGGGCAGCTCCTCCCTGGGGACGCCCTGTTGGCCCTCGAACCGCGGCTGGGCGCCCTCGGTGGCCGCGGAGTGGTCCTGGTTTCCCGCGTCGGCTGGCGTCAGCTCCCCTTGCGCCTTTGGTCGGAATTCGTCGGCTTCCGCAGCTGGAAATTGGAAACGCGCGCGGGGGGACGGGTCGTCTTTGTGCGACACAAACCGGGTCGCACGCCATGGCGTGCGACCCTCGTGGAGGGCTGGTGGATCGCGGTTCGCCACGAGGATCCCACCGCGTTGCGTGAGGTGCTGGCCCGTTTCGACCGCCAGCTTCCCTCCCTGTCTTCCCTGCGTCCCGCGCTGTTGCGCCCCTTGCATGGACATCAGCCCCATGCGGACCGGGGCGTTTGGACCGGTTCCCGCGCATTTCCTGGTTCCCTCTGGATCCATCGGCTCGAGGGACCGCAGTTCCGGCTTCTTGTTTCCGGCGACTCTGTCTCACGCTTCCTGGCCGATGCAGATGCCACCTGCGGCCCCTTTCCTGCCCGTCTGCTGGGGCCGGGGGTTCTGGCTTCCTCCCCCTGCGCCGGAGGACGTCTTTTCCTCCTCGGCCACCCCTACAGCTGGCGCTGGACACTCCTCCCCCTTCCCAGCCCCGTCTGGATTGCACCTGCCCCCAGCGATGATCTGGCCGACACTCTGGCCCAGCAGACTCTGGCCCTCTTCGGGGACCTCTCCGGTTTCAACTGGATTCCGGAACGCGGAAACCCGGGTTTCGGTCGATTCCGACCCTCGGAATCCCCGCCTGCCTCCCTCCTCCGCAAGGAAGAATGGCCCGCATGGGCCCGCATCGGGGACCAGGTGGTACTCTCCGGAGGCGAGCGAACCTTACAACGCCTCCGGCAACGCCTGGCCTCCTCTGTCGCCGATTTCGAGGCCTCACGCAGCGAATGGAATTCCGATTCGAGCCTCGCCTGGATCGACGTCCATGCGCTGATCGACCTCTTCGAACCCCTCGCTCGCCTCGCTCTCCTCTCCCGTGACGATACTTCAACCTCTAGGCGACGCCTCGAGGACACCCTCCGCGCCTGGCGTGCCGTCCGCTACGTCAAATGTGAGAGGCCTGAAATCACTTCTGAAAATGCGGTGGAGGTGGTTTGGGTGGAATGAATTGTTTGTAATGCCCTTGGGGTGGGTCTGGCCTATTTTTGATTTTTTTCTGGAGTTGGCCTGGCGATTGCTTGTAGACTGCATGGAAGAATGGAAATCATGAACGAGATCAGAACCTTTTCAGATGCCTTGTTTGCGGACTGGTCTTTCAGCAGCTCCGGAAGTTTGTCGATTGTGATTTTACTTTACCTGGGGGCGAGTTGGTTGGTGTCGTTCGCGGGAGCCTTCTGCAAAGTGAGGGAAACCCCGCTTTATGTCTCTCTTCTCGCGGTGGGAATGGGCCTTTTGGTGACCTTTCTTCTGGCAGGCATCTGCCGATACTACCTCCCGGACCTCGCGGCTTCCTTCACCGCTTGGGGTCTTCTCCTCTTCTGCTCGCTCGTCTCCTTCGTCATTTTCTCCGTTCCGCTCCTTCAGTGTTTCTGGCACATTTCCTACCCCAGAGCCATGCTGAGCCTCGCCGGGGGCTTTTTCCTCTTTCTCTCCGTGATGTTGGTTATCCAAATGCAGATGAAGCCCGATGTGAGCCTTCCTGCCCGTTTTAAGGTCCCCCTCTTCGCCAACCCCACCCCTTGAGCCCCTTTTCCCGCTTGCTCACAGCCCTTCCCACGTGTAAGGGCTTTTTGTATGCCCGGGTGGTGAAATGGCAGACACAGGGGACTTAAAATCCCCAGCCCGCGAGGGCGTGCGGGTTCGAGTCCCGCCCCGGGTACTTTTGCGCCTGTAAACAGGATGGGATCGGGGGTGGCTGCGGCAATCTCTTTTGCTTTAATTCTTTGCGGAAATGGTTCAAAAGAGGTCCTGAGAAATCCTCGATTTCGCGCATAGCCATTCTCGTAACGATTTTCCCCAGCTGTCTTCCTTCCGATAGGCGGGGGTTGACTTTTGGCGCGTCTGGCATAGGTGGGGGTAATGTTCGCTCGTGCAAAGTTAAATGGCATGGTTCCTGACTTGGCGGGAGGGCTGACCACCGCGATTGTTTCCCTGCCCATGGCGTTGGCCTTTGGAGTCGCTTCAGGGGCTGGCCCCCAGGCCGGACTTTACGGGGCGGTGTGTGTGGGGCTTTTCGCTGCACTTTTTGGAAGTTCGACCCGCTTGATCTCAGAGCCCACAGGGCCGATGACGGTCATGTTTACGGCCGTGTTGACCGCACTCAGCGCGCAGGATCCGGAGCGTGGCCCCGCGATGGCTTTCACGGCCATCATGATCGCCGGGCTGGTGCAAATGGCGATTGGAGCCATGAAGCTGGGGAGCTTCATCACGCTCATGCCCTACAGCGTGATTTCGGGGTTTATGTCAGGGATCGGTGTGTTGCTGATTTTCCTTCAGATTCCTTCGGTGCTGGGCCAGAAGTCTCCGGGTGGTGGGGCTTGGGGGGTGCTGATGGGCGTGCCGGAGCTGATCCAAGGAGTGGTTCCGGGGGAGGCCGCGATTGCTCTGCTGGCCCTGGCATTGCTCTGGGGGTGGCCCCAGAAGTGGCGCAAATATTGTCCGCCCCCCCTGCTGGCGCTGGTGGTCACGACCTTGGTTTCCCTCCTCTGGTCTGGATTTGATGGCGTGAGGCGGGTGGGAGAGATCCCGATGGGCCTGCCGAATTTCCAGATGCCGACACTGCGGGCGGATCTGCTGAGCCGCATGGTGCTGGATGGCTTGGTACTCGGATTGTTGGGGTGTATAGACACGTTGCTCACGGCCATGATCGCGGACAGCCTGACGCGGGAGCATCATGACAGCGACCGGGAGTTGATGGGGCAAGGGCTGGCGAATTTGATTTCGGGGCTTTGTGGGGGGCTGCCGGGGGCTGGGGCGACAATGGGGACGGTCGTGAACATCCAGACGGGTGCGAGAACGCGTCGGTCGGGGGTGATCCGTTCGTTGTTGCTCCTGCTGCCGATGCTGGGGGCGGCGCCGCTCTTCAAGTCGGTGCCCATGGCGGCGCTGTCAGCCATCGCGCTGAAGGTGGGGATGGATATTCTGGATTGGTCCTTCCTGAAGCGGGTGCACCGCGTATCCCGCTCCAGCACGTTTATGATGTGGATTGTGCTGCTGCTGACGGTGTTCGTGGACCTGATTCTCGCCGTGGGCATCGGGGTTTTCATCGCGAACCTGTTGACCATCAAACGCTTGTCGGATCTGCATTCGCGCAGCGTGCGGGCGATCTCGATTCCGGATGCAGGTCTGGTGTTGCCTCCGGAGGAGAACGAACTGATGGAACGGGCGGGGGAAAAGCTGCTGCTGTTCCACCTGAGTGGTCCGATGATCTTCGGAGTGGCGAAGGCTATCGCCCGGGAACACGCCGCGATGCGCCACGCGAAAGTGCTGGTGATTGATCTGACTGATGTGCCGTTGCTGGGGGTCACGGTGGCGCTGTCGATCGAGAACATGATCTTGGACGCACTGGCGCAACAGGCGAAAGTATGGGTGGCAGGGGCCAGCGGGGGAACAAAGGAACGCCTGGCAAATCTCGGTTTGCTGACGACGGAAGGTGTCCGGGAGGCCGGCTCGCGGGTCGAGGCGCTCCGGCAGGCGGTGGGTTCGCTTGGTTCGTAGCCTAAAAACGGTAATGGTTCGGGCGCATCTGCGGCAATTTCTTTGGCTGCAAGTGCTTGTGCGAAACACTTACCATACCTTCGGGTATGCCTCGGTTCCGCTCAAGCCCTTTCGCTCAAAGATCTTGCCACATTTGCATCCCTCCCATCCCCGTTTTTAGGCATAGAGGGTTTGACCTACCTGTGACCCGCTCCGACTTGTTCGGAGGCCCTGTCTGCCAGAATCGGTATGGGTGTCGGCATTGCGGAGGAGGGGGGGGCGCTGGATGTGCATGTGTCGCACCGGGTCTGGTCGGTGAGGGTGATGACCTCCTGCAACAGACGGTCCCTGCGGAGTTCTGGGGGGCGTGGCGGCGCGGGAAACGGCGGACGGATCAGACGATGGGCTGGTTCTCGAACTGGAGATTGTAGAGGTGGCGGTAGACGCCCCCGCGTGCAAGGAGGTCGCTGTGGGTGCCTTCCTCGACGATGCGGCCTTCCTGCATGACGAGAATGCGGTCGGCGTGTTGGATGGTGCTGAGGCGGTGGGCGATGACAATGCTGGTACGTCCCTCCATGACCTCGTTGATGGCGGCCTGGACGAGGCGTTCGCTTTCGTTGTCGAGGGCGCTGGTGGCCTCGTCGAGGATGAGGATGGGGGCGTCGCGGTAGATGGCGCGGGCGATGGCGAGGCGTTGTTTCTGGCCACCGCTGAGGCGGCCGCCGCGTTCCCCGACGCGGGTTTGATAACCTTGGGGAAGTTCGCGGATGAAGTCGTGGGCATGGGCGCGGCGGGCGGCGTTCTCGATGCGGGCGGGGTCGGGATCAGGTTCGCCATAGGCGATGTTGGCGGCGATGGTGTCGTCGAAGAGGAAGGTGTCCTGTGTGACGAGGGCGATCAGGGAGCGGAGGTCGGCCAGCGAGAGATCGCGGAGGTCGGTACCATTGAGGGTGACGCGTCCTTCGGTGGGGTCGTAGAAACGGGGCACCAGGCTCACGAGGGAGGATTTTCCGCTTCCAGAGGCCCCGACCAGGGCGATTTTCTCGCCGGAACGGATCTCGAGGCGAATCTCGCGGAGGACTGGGGCGTCCCCGTAGCGGAAGGCAACGTTTTCGAAGGCAAGGGTGCGGAGGGGGAGGTCGAGGGGGACGGGGGTCAGGCTGTCGACGACGTCGACCGGTTCGTCCAGGAGGGCGAAGATGCGTTCAGCGGCACCCATGGCCTTCTGGATCTCCATGTGGACCTTGGAGAGCATTTTGGCGGGCTGGTACATCATCCCCAGGGCGGCGGCAAAGGCGAAGAAATCCCCGACCTCCAGGTGACGCACCCGAACGTAGAACATCATGGCGACGACGCCGAGTCCGGCGACGAATTCCATGAGAGGCTGGTTGATGTTGCGGGCGAGGACGGTCTTGATGAGGCGGCCGAACACCCCCCGGTTCTCCCGGTCGAACTTGCGCTCCTCGTAGGCCTCCATGCCGAAGGCCTTGACGACCCGCACGCCACTGACGTTTTCCTGTACGACGGACGCGAGGTCGGCGAGGTATTCCTGGCTTTGGCGGGAGTACTTGCGGACCTTGCGGCCGAAGATGACCACGGGAGCGACGCAAACGGGGAACACGACGAGGCTGAGCAGGGCCAGTACGAGGTCGGTCTTGACCATGAAGGCGAGGGCGGCCACCAGCGTGATGGGCTGCTGGACGATGTCCGCCACCACGCCGGACACGGCGTGCTGAACCTGCATTGTGTCGTTGGTTACACGGGAAATCAGGTTCCCGCTGCTGTGCCGGTCGTAGAAACGCAGTTGTAGGCGCTGGAGCTTGGCGAAACATTCCCGCCGGAGGTCCTCGACCACCTTGAAGCCGACCCAGTTGATGAAGTAGATGGAGAAATAATGGCCCACCCCGCGCAACAGAAAAAAGAGGATCAGCAGGGCCGAGGCAACGACGAAGCCGGAGCGCATGTTGAGGACGCGCTCGACGAGGTCATTGCTGTCGACGGTTGTTCCGAAGGCCTGGTTGGCTGTCTTGGACAGGCTCATGAGCATGCCGAAGATGGAGCCGCCGCCGAGAAGTCCGAGGAGGAAACCGAGGGCGAGGCGGCCCTTGTGGCGTAGGCCGTAACGGTAGAGGCGCCGGAGGGGGCGAGACTCGGGCACGGGGCCGTTCATGCGTGTGCCGTGCGCTCCAGGTAGCGTTCGCATTCCAGGGCGGCCATGCAGCCGGAGCCGGCGGCAGTGATGGCCTGCCGGTACACGCTGTCCTGCACGTCGCCCGCGGCGAAGACGCCCTCGAGGTTGGTGCGGGTGGAGGAGGTGACGAGGTAGCCGGTGTCGTCCATGTCGAGCTGGCCGCGGAAAGGTTCCGTGTTGGGCTTGTGTCCAATGGCGAGGAAGAGCCCTTCGACGGGCAGTTCGCGGGTGTCGCCCGTTTCCACGTTCCGGATCCTCAGCGCGCGCACGCGTTTTTCGTCGACCCCGAGCACCTCCTCGACCACCGTATGGTAAAGGGGCTCGATTTTCGGGGTGGCGAGCATTCGGTCGATCATGACCTTGGAGGCCCTGAACTCGCCACGGCGGTGGATGAGGTAGACCTTGCTGGCGAAGCGGGTGAGGAAGGTGGCCTCTTCCATGGCGGAGTCCCCTCCGCCGACGACGGCGACGGGAACGTCGCGGTAGAAGGCGCCGTCGCAGGTGGCGCAGGAAGTGACGCCATAGCCGATGAGGGCGAGTTCGGAGGGGAGGCCGAGGTACTTGGCGGAGGCGCCGGTGCAGATGAGGACCGAGCGGGAGACGAGGATTTCGCCGGAATCGAGGTGGAGTTTCTTGACGGGGCCTTCGAGTTCACAGGAGACGACGGAGCCGAACTGGAAGCGGGTGCCGAAGCGGGCGGCCTGTTTGCGCATGGTGTCCATCAGTTCCGGGCCGAGGATGCCGTGTTCAAAGCCGGGAAAATTCTCCACCTCGGTGGTCGTGGTGAGCTGTCCACCGGGTTCGCGTCCCTCGATCACGAGGGGATGGAGGTTGGCGCGTGCGGTGTAGATCGCCGCGGTGAGTCCGGCGGCTCCGGTGCCGATGATGATGACGTCTTCCATGCGGGCTTCCTTCTTGGGGTGAAAAGGCGTTACCTTTATGTGCTCCATCCCAATTTGCAAGACCCAAGCCGGAGGCCCCACCCGCCCTTTACCCATCCATCCCCCGGGCTGTTGGAGAAAACCGCGCTGGGATTATTTCCATATTCGGGATTGCAGTTGCAGGAAGGGTGGCTAGGATTCCCGCCCCATGAATGAAATGATCCAGCCCCTTTTGGAGCGTATCCATGCCGAAGGTCTCAAAAAGGCCGAATCGGACCGCGAAGCCATCCTGAGGCAAGCCCGTGAGGACGCAGAGCGCCTGCTCGCCTCCGCGAGGGCCGATGCTGAGGAGCTGAAGAGAGGCGCCGCAAAAGAGGCAGATGCCCTTCTTTCCAGAGGCAAAGCTTCCCTGGAACAGGCCGCGCGGGATGTTCTCCTGCGCCTGCGCAACGAGATTGCCCGTCAAGTCCAAGCGGCGGCGCGTTCGGCCGCAGCGGGTCCCTTGTCCTCCGCCGACCAGGTAGCCGCCCTCCTCAAAGAGCTGGTGTCGGCACGGGCCCAAGGGAGTCGCGTTACGGTTGAGGCCGGACCGGAGCTGGCAGGCAAGCTGAAGGAATTGTTGCCATCGTTGCTTCGGGACGCTGGAGCCTCCGGTGGGGAGCTGGTTTTGAATCCCCGGACGGGCGCCGGATTCGAGCTGCGATTCGGGGAGGGGGGGGAGTGTCTGGACCTCGGGGAGGCCGCGGTGGCGGACTGGCTGGTCTCACATCTCCGCGCCGATCTGGCCGCCTTGCTGAAGCCCGAAGCCGGGTCCTGAGAAATGCGGCTGTTTCTCCTGTCCAGTTTTCCTTCCCTGAACCTCGCGGACAAACCTCCGGTTTCCTTCGGGGAATTTCGTGACCGCTGCGCGGACCACCTTTCGGAGAGGGATTTGGCTGAACTGGATGCTGTCTGCTCCCATCCCCCCCGCGGCGATTCCCATTTCGCACGCGAGTGGGCCTCGGCGTGTGCTGAACTTCACGAATGGAACACCCGCCGACGCACCCGCCGCCTGCACTCCGAATCCGGCACCCGAACACCCGCCGAACAGCCGCCCCGTTACCCGTCCCTGCGCGACGACGCCCTGGCCGCCTGGGAAAGCCACGACCCCCTCCGGCGCGAAAACGGCCTTCTGCTTGCCCAATGGAATTGGCTCGAAGGGGTCAGGCGCACCCGGCCTCAGAGCGCGGACGAACTCATGGCCTACGGGCTCCAGCTGCGCCTGCTCGAGAGAAGGCAGGTGTGGGTCGAGGCCGAGGGCCTCCGCGTTTTCGAGGAGCAAACCTCCCTATTCATGACCCCGCTGCTCGAAGAGCTGCGCGAACCCGGAATCCCCGCATGAGCGACACGACCTCCCCCGCATCCACCGGCGTCATCGACGGCGTCAACGGTAACCTCATCCGCGTCACCTTCGCGAAGGTGGTCCGCCTCAACGAAGTGGGCTACGCATTTATCGGCGACCTCGGCCTCAAGGCGGAGATTGTACGTGTGCGCGGCCGACAGTGCTGGATGCAGGTCTTCGAGGACACCTCGGGCATCCGCGTGGGCGACCGCGTGGAGTTCAGCGCCGAACTCCTCTCCGTCGAACTCGGCCCAGGGCTGCTCACCTCGATCTACGATGGCCTTCAGAACCCCCTCCCGCAGCTGGCGGAGAAGACCGGATACTTTCTGGAGCGGGGGCACTACATTGACGGACTTGACCGTGCGAAACGCTGGGCCTTCACGCCCTCGGTGGAGCCCGGAGACACCGTGAGGGCGGGGGATTCCGTTGGAAGCGTGCCGGAAGGGATGTTCACGCACCGGATCATGGTCCCCTTTGGCTGGCGGGGTACCTTCACGGTGCGGGAGGTTTCCAGTGCCCGCGAGTGCGGCGTCGACGAGGTGGTGGCGAAGGTCGAGGATGCCCGGGGCGTTCTTCGTGACGTGAAGCTTCACCAGACGTGGCCGGTCAAGGTGGCGATCACCTGTTTCGAGGAGCGCATGCGGCCGACGGAGAACATGACCACCCAGGTGCGGATCGTGGATACATTTTTCCCGGTGGCGCGGGGGGGGACCTACTGCATTCCCGGCCCCTTTGGTGCGGGAAAAACGGTTCTTCAGCAGATCACCAGCCGCCGGGCGGACGTGGACATCGTGGTGATCGCCGCCTGCGGCGAACGAGCGGGTGAAGTGGTCGAGACGCTTCGGGAGTTCCCCGAACTCGAGGACCCCCGCACCGGCCGGTCCCTCATGGAGCGCACGCTCATCATCTGCAACACCAGCTCCATGCCGGTAGCCGCGCGCGAGGCCTCGGTCTACACGGCGGTCACCATGGCGGAATACTACCGTCAGATGGGCCTGAACGTCCTGCTGCTCGCCGATTCCACTTCCCGGTGGGCGCAGGCGCTGCGCGAGCTGTCGGGCCGCCTGGAGGAGATCCCGGGGGAGGAGGCTTTCCCCGCTTACCTCGAGTCCGTCATCGCCAATTTCTACGAACGCGCGGGCGTGGTCAGGCTGCGCGATGGTTCGATCGGTTCGGTGACGATCGGGGGAAGTGTCTCGCCTGCGGGCGGCAACTTTGAGGAGCCGGTGACCCAGAGCACCTTGAAGGTGGTGGGGGCTTTTCATGGATTGAGCCGGGAACGCTCCGACCAACGCCGCTATCCTGCCATCGATCCTCTTGACTCCTGGAGCAAATACCCAAGCCTTGTCGACCCGAAGAAACTCGACGAGACCCGCCGCATGCTTCGGGATGGCCGCGATGTCGAGCAGATGATGAAAGTGGTGGGCGAGGAGGGCACGGCTTTGGGCGATTTCGTCCTCTTCCTGAAAGCGGAATTTCTCGACGAAGTCTACCTGCAACAGGATGCCTACCACGATGTCGACGGCAGCTCCAGCGCCGAACGACAGCAGCACGTCTTCGGTGTCATTCACCGCATCATGTCCACCCCTCTGAAATTCTCCTCCCGCGGCCAGGCCCGCCAGGAGTTCGTGCGGTGGCAGCAGATGGCCAAGGACTGGAACCGTATCCCGATGGAAAGCCCCGAATTCGCCGAGGCCGAGCGCACCTTGTGCTCCGCGGTCGATGCGCACCGCGCCGATGGAGAGGAGAACTGACATGCACACCCGTTACCATGGCATCGAGAACATCGTAGGAAACGTCCTCATGCTGCGCGCCCGCGATGTCGGCTACGGCGACCTTGCCGAGGTTTCCTGGGAGGACGAGAGTTCCCTGGCGCAGGTGATTCAGCTCGACGACGAGAAGGTGCACCTGCAAGTCTTCAGCGGCGGACGCGGTGTGCCCACCGACGCCTCTGTCCGTTTTCTCGGTCACGGCCTCCGCGTTCCCTTCTCCGATGATCTCCTGGGGCGCATCTTCGACGGATCGGGGCGTCCCCGAGACTCCCGTCCCGTCCCGGACGCGGAACCTGTCCGGGTGGCCGGCCCCTCTGTCAATCCCGCCGAACGCATCATTCCCCGGAAGATGGTCCGCACCGGCATCCCCATGATCGATGTGTTTAACACCCTGGTGCAGTCCCAGAAACTCCCCATCTTCTCTGTCGCGGGCGAACCCTACAACCCCCTGTTGGCCCGCATCGCCCTGCAGGCCGAGGTGGATGTGATCATCCTCGGCGGCATGGGACTGAAATACGATGACTACCTGTTTTTCCGCGACACCCTCGAGGAGGCGGGGGCCCTGAGCCGGGCGGTGATGTACGTGCACACGGCCGCGGACCCGACGGTCGAGTGCCTTTTCGTGCCGGACCTTTGCCTGGCCGTGGCCGAGCAGTTCGCCCTCCAGAACAAGGAGGTCCTGGTCCTGCTCACGGACATGACCAACTATGCGGACGCCATGAAGGAGATCGCCATCACCATGGAGAAGATCCCCTCCAACCGCGGCTATCCCGGCGACCTCTACTCCCAGCTCGCCGCCCGCTACGAAAAGGCGGTCGATTTCGCCAACGCCGGCTCCATCACTGTGCTGGCGGTGACCACGATGCCTGGCGATGACGTGACGCATCCCGTGCCCGACAACACCGGCTACATCACCGAGGGACAGTTCTACCTGCGAAATGGCCGTATCGAGCCCTTCGGCTCGCTCAGCCGCCTCAAGCAGTTCGTGAACGGCAAGACACGTGCGGACCACCGCAAGATCATGGATCGCATGATCCAGCTCTACGCCTCCTACCGATCGACGGAAGAGAAGCGGGCGATGGGTTTCCGGATGACGGACTGGGACCGCAAACTGGAGAAATACGGCGAACTCTTTGAGAAGCGCCTGATGGATCTTCGGGTGACCCTGCACCTGGAGGAGGCCCTCGACACATGCTGGGCCATTCTCGCGGAATGTTTCGCGCCGGACGAATGCGGCATGCCCAAGGATTTGATCCGTGAGTTCTGGCCCAAGGGCTGAGGCTCGTTTCCGATCCGGGAAGAAGAGAGACTGACATGCCATTGAAGCGAACCAAGTCGGAACTGAAGGTACAGCGGGAGTCGCTGAAGCGTTATCAGCGCTACCTGCCGACCCTCCAACTCAAGAAACAGCAGCTTCAGGCCGAGGTGCGCGCCATCGAGGCCCAACGTGCGGAGATGGAGGCGGAACACGACAAGGTTCGCCGGGAGGTTGACCACTGGGCCGCCCTTTTCGCCGAGGGTCTCCCCCTTGGCGAATGGCTCACCCTCCGACGCTTCGAGCTCGGCGAGCAACACATCGCCGGCGTCGATGTGCCCGTTCTCAAGTCCCTCGAAATCGAGGAGACCCCTTCCGACCGTTTCGCGCGACCGGTGTGGATCGATGATGGCCTGCGCGCTCTTCGTCGTGAGGTCGAATTCCGTGTGCGCCTCCGCGTGTTCGATCTCCAACTGAACAGCCTGGAGGCCGAACTTCGCACCACCAGCCAACGCGTAAACCTTTTCGAGAAGATCAAGATTCCCCAGTGCCGCGACAACATCCGCGTGATCCGCATCGCCCTCGGAGACGAGCAGGTTGCGGGCGTTGCGCGTGGCAAGCTTGCGAAGAAGAAAGGGGAGGCGGCCGCCGCATGATCACTCCCATGCGCCATGTGACCTTGATCGTTCGCGCCCAGGACAACGAGGCGCTTCTCGCCGAACTCGGCGCCCTCGGGCTGGTCCACTTGGCTCCGCGGCCCGCCGGCGGGGAGGCCGTCGAACACTCGCGTCAACGACTCGCGGACGTGTCGAGGTTGATCCAACGCCTTGAAGCCATGGAGGTGGCCCCGCGTGAGGCGACGGCCGATGTGGATGGTCTTCTGGCGCGGAGTGCGAGGCTGGAGGACCACCACCGGCAGGTCAAGCATCTCGAGGCGAAATTGGTTCGTGAACTGCGCGCATGGGAGTCCTTCGGGGAGGTCGAGCCGGAGACGGTGCGGGCCTTGCGCGCGGGCGGGCTGCGCGTGTGTTTCTGCAGGGGGGTGGGGGCGGAAAAGCACGCGGATGCGGTCTGGTTGCCGACGCGTCCGGGTTATGGGGTCATGGTGGGGCTGCACCAGGACTGTGGGGCACACGGAGGGGATTGTGTGGCCCTACCAGTCCGCGGACCCCGGCGAATCCGGGGGCATCTGGCGAACCTGCACGCCTTGGAGGACAAGTATCATCGCGAGCAGGTCGGGATGGCGGCGGCGTTGCCCTCACTGCGCGCCGAAAAGGAGCGTCTGGGCAACGAACTGGAGTTCCTTCTGGCGAGGGAGGGCATGGAAGGCGACGGGACCCTCCGTTGGATCGAGGGGTTCATCCCGGAGGAGCGCGCCGACGATCTGGGACGTGTGGCGGAGGCGGCGGGCGCGGCCGTTGTCTTGCGCGCCCCCCGGGAATCCGATCCCACCCCCACGCTCCTGAAACAGAACGCGGTGGTGTCCTGGATCCGCCCGGTTTATGATTTCCTTGGCGTGACCCCTGGCTACACCGAGGTGGATGTGGGCTGGAGTTTCCTGCTGTTCCTGGGCCTCTTCTCGGGGATGATCATCGGCGATGCCGGCTACGGGTTCCTGCTCATCGCGCTGGTGGCGGGCTTGAACCTGCTCAAGCCCGGAACCCGCGGACGCTTCGCGAACCTGTTGCTGTTGATGGGTGGGGCAACGCTGGTCTGGGGCCTGCTCACGGGCAACGTCTTCGGGATGGGGGAGCCTCCCTTCGGTCTTGTGGCGCTGCGGGTACCCGCACTTACCGAGACCCAGCCGTTGATGCGCGTCTGTTTCGTGCTGGGCGCCTTGCACCTCACGCTGGCCCACGCCTGGAATTTCGTGCGGAAGGTGCGCACACCGCAGTGCCTGGCGGAACTGGGCTGGATCGGAAGCACTTGGTGCATGTACTTCATCACGGGCATGATGGTCCTCAATGAGCCGCTGCCCGTATGGGTCCCTGGAGCTTTCGCCGCCAGCGCTGGGCTGATCGTGGTCTTCATGACACCGCCACGGAAGTTCAAGGAGGACTGGGTGCAGCACATGATGCTCCCTCTCTCCTTCGTGAATAATTTCGTGGATGTGGTGAGCTATGTCCGCCTGTATGCCGTCGGCATGGCTGGGCTTGCGCTTTCCCAAAGTTTCAACGCGATGATCCTGGGCACGGAGGGCGGCCCGGCGCGCGGACTTCTCGCGACGGCCGTGAGCATGCTGGTCCTTGTGTTGATGCACGGTCTCAATTTCATACTGGCGGGACTTGGGGTGATGGTGCACGGGATCCGCCTCAACACGCTCGAGTTCGCCTCGCACATCGGGCTCACCTGGAGTGGCATCCCCTACAAACCCTTCCGCGCGGAATCCCCGCCCCCTCTGGTGGCATCACCCCTGAACACTGAACCCTAAACACTCACCCTGGAGAATGACGATGGAATCCATCACGATGACGGCATATGGAACCCTTGGCGGCGCGCTGGCGCTCTGTGTGGCGGCGGTTGGATCCGCGCTGGGGGCCGGCTCCGCGGGCCTTTCCGCGATCGGGGCCTGGAAACGCGCCCTGTTGCAGGACAAACCCGCGAGCTTCCTGCTGGTGATCTTTGTCGGCGCCCCTCTTTCCCAGATCATCTATGCGATGATCCTCATGAACAAGATCAAGGAGATCGCTGCGGATAAACCGCAGGCCTGGCCCCTTCTGCTCATCGGAGGCATTTTTGCCGGCATCGGCATGGCTCTTTCCGCCATCTTCCAAGGCAAGACGGGCGCAGCGGGCGCCGACGCTCTCGGGGAGACCGGAAAAGGCTTCGGTCTCTACCTCATGACGATCGGCATGATCGAGACCGTCGCGCTGTTCGTGCTTGTCTTCTCCCTCGGCGTGGTTGCCTGATACTTTCTTGCCCCCCGCGTCACCCTTCCGGGGCGTGTGGGGACTGGTATGGAGCCCTCCAGTGCGTGTCGCCCTGTGCCCTATAAGGATACAACGCCCGCAAGGCCGGGGATGATGGACCCCCGTATTCTTACCATTGCCCGAAAGACCGCCCAGGCCTACGGAAGAGAAACCGGTTTTCCTGTAGTGGTCGTGGGCTCGCAGGGAGAACGCCTGTGGGGCAAGCCGTCGAAACGTTCCTGTGCATGCGGGTCCAACCGCGCCGCTGCAAGGATCAAGGCGCTTCAGCAAAGCCTCGTCTGGGGCGAGGCGGTTGTCAACGAGTGCTGCAACATCGGCTTCGCCCTCTGGGGAATCCCCGTTCTCTGGAACGGCGAGCTTCTTGGTGGCCTCCTTGTCGAGGGCGTCGACCTCGAGGGCGGGGGGGCGGTACTTCACGCCCGTGTCCGACACGCCGCCAACCGTCTTGTCGAATTCGCCACGGAAGCCAACCTCCTCCATCCTGCCGTCCTCGAACTCGCCCGCCAGCGCATGCGCCGCGAACAGGATCGGTTCCTTGCCATCGAGGCCTCCAAGCAGTCCGATGTCCGCGACGACCTCCGTGGTATCTACCTGCGCGAGGAACCCGGCCTTCTCTCCGCCATCAAACAAGGAAACCGGGGGGAGGCCTTCGAAATCCTCAACCGCGTGCTGGTGGGCATTTACGCCTGTGCGGGCGACCGCATGGAACTTCTCAAAAGCTGTGTGCTGGAGTTGGTCGTGATGATGAGCCGCGCGGCCGTCGAGGCTGGAGCGGAGTCCGTAACGATGCTGGGCGAGCATTATCGTTCCTTGGCCGCATTGGCAGCGATCGAGGACGAGGAGGATCTGGCCGCCTGGGTAAGGCGGATGTTGGAGAGCCTGATCTCGGGGATTCACCGCAACAACCGATTCCCTCACTCGCTGCTGCTGATGCGGGCCACGGCATACATGCGTGAGAACCTCGCGAAGCCGCTCAGGCGGGAAGAGGTTGCTCGCGTGGCGGGTCTGTCGCCCAGCCATTTCAGTCGGACGGTGTCGGAGCGGATGGGCAAAACCTTCCGTGAATTGCTCACGCAGATGAGGGTGGACCGCGCCCGTGAATGGCTGGTGCGCACGGACATGGGCATGCAGGAGGTTGCGGAGTCCTGCGGGTTTGTGGATGCCAGTCACATGGGAAAATGTTTCCGCAAGGCCGGTCTGGGGTCCCCGGCGCGCCTCCGGGCCCGCCGCTCCGCGGATTCCTCGCCTGAATGATACGCAGATACCGGGTTTCCGCACCTGCGTACCTGTCCTTTTCCTCGTGGAACCGCTAGGATGTCGGTATGTTCAACCCCAACCGGAGACCGACATGAGTGACCTGGACACCCTGAAGAACGCCGTGATCAATGGAAAACGCAAGGAAGTGGCCGAGTGCCTGCCCGATCTGCTCGCACAAGGCTTCACCCCCGTGCAGTTGCTTGAGGAAGCGCTTATCCCCGCCATGGGCATCGTGGGGGAAAAATTCAAAAACAACGAAATCTTCGTGCCTGAGATGCTGGTTTCGGCCCGCGCGATGAAGCAGGCCATGAAGGAGATCGAGCCGGCCCTGCTCGCCGCCGGTGTGAAGCCGAAGTACACCGCCGTGATCGGGACGGTCGAGGGTGACCTCCACGACATCGGCAAGAATCTGGTGGCGACGATGTGGAAGGGCGCCGGCTTCGAGGTCGTGGACCTGGGCGTGAATGTGGCGCCTTCCGTGTTTGTCGAGGCCATCCGCCAGCACAAACCGGATCTGGTCGGCTGTTCTGCGCTGTTGACCACCACCATGCCGGCGATGCGCGAGACGGTCAAAACCATCCGGGAGGCGGGTTTCACTGACCTCAAGATCCTCGTCGGGGGTGCGCCGATTACCCTCCGTTTCGCGGAAGAAATCGGGGCCGATGGTTACGCGCAGGACGCCGCCAGCGCCGTCGATGCCGCCAAATCCCTTCTTACTGCCTGAACCAGGAGCACCCCATGAAATACAGCCAATTGGCCATTTCGAACGAAAAAGACCTGGTCTACGGGGTCTGCCCCTCGCCGGTGACCACCCGCCACGGCATCGTGATCGGCGGGGGAACCGTCTATCCCGAGCTCAACTTCACGCTGCCGGACCTGGACATCCGCAAGGAAACGATGCCGGAAATCCGCCGGCATTACCGCCAGATCGTGGAGGAATCCCTTTCCCGCGCGGCGGAGCTGAGCGCCCCGGGCGTGGTTCTCGAATTCGAGACCCTTCCCCCGATGACCGAGTTTCCCGACTTTGGGATGGATGTGGTGGAGATTCTCCTCGAAGGCATGGAGAAGGAACGGCAGAAAAGCGGGCTGCTTTCCGCGTTGCGCTGCACCCCGAACGACAACCGCGAGTTCACCCGCCCGCCATTGATGCGGCAGGGGAGGTATTGGGACGCCATGCTCGAACTTTTCGAGCGTTCCGCGGCCGCTGGCTCAGACATGCTGAGCATCGAGAGCGTCGGGGGCAAGGAGCTTCACGACGATGCGTTGGTCAACGGCGACATCCGAGGGGTCATGTTCTCCCTTTGTGTCCTGGGTGTGAGGGACATGCGTTTCCTTTGGGAACACATTGTCTCCATCGCAGGAAAACACGGTGTCCACGCCGCCGGCGACACCGCTTGCGGCTTCGGGAACACCGCGATGGTCCTGGCGGAACGCAAGATGATCCCCAAGGTCTTCGCCTCTGTCGTCCGCGCCGTGACCGCTGTACGCTCCTTGGTCGCCTATGAGTGCGGCGCTGTCGGCCCCGGCAAGGATTGCGGCTACGAGAACCCCATTCTCAAGGCGATCACGGGTTGCCCGATGAGCATGGAGGGCAAGACTGCCGCCTGCGCGCATATGAGCCCGATGGGTAACCTCGCTGCCGCTACCGCCGACCTCTGGTCCAATGAATCGGTACAGAACATCAAGCTGCTCGGCGGCATGGCCCCCACCTGCTACATGGAACAGCTGATCTACGACTGCCGTCTGATGAACGTGGCCGCCCGGGAGGGACACGCCAAGTCTCTCCAGCTTCGCGACTGGCTCGTGGCCTCCGACGCTTCCTTCGATCCTCAGGCGCTCATCATCAGCCCCCAGAGCAGCATCCGCTTGGCGGAAACCCTCGTGGCAGCCCCTTCCCATTATGCGGCGGGAATCGCCGTCGGCCTCGAGGCCATCCGCATCCTCCGCGACAGCCATGCCGCCGGGGAGCTGGCCATCCCCGCCAAGGAGCTCCCCTGGCTCGACCGCATCGAGGAGGAGCTGGAAGACCTTCCCGACAACGAGGCGGACTTCATCGACGAGATGATGGACGAAGTGGACACCACCAAATTCAACCCCTCCGAATACGGACTGGACGTCTAAGATTGCATCAAACATGTATTCCGCATGTGATAGGCAAGGCTAAACCACCCCGGGGGGGAATGCGCCCCCCCGGGGACCCTCCCGCGCCTCACGCGCCGACGGCGTGGCTTTCGGAGTGCTCGTCCTCTGGCCGCAGCGTCCCGCTGGCCCACGTGCGCATGTTCTCTTTGATCTTGGCAAACTTTCGGCTCGCGCAGGTGAGGCGCCCGTCCCAGGTTTCGTCGATGGCCTGACCCTTGACGGAGAGGTGGAACTTGATCATGACCATGATGAGGAAGAGGGGATGGAGGAAGGCCTCCTTGATGTTCCATGCGAAGAGGGCGGCAATGCCGATCACCCAGAGGATGCCTGTCCCGTTGCCGGGCATTAGCCGGGCAAAGAGGGCGGCGGGAGCCATGCAGAGGATCCAGGAGGCGATAACCAGGACCTTTTCGAGGACGACGATCCAGAGGGAGGTCTTGAGGATTTCCTTGGCGTTCTGGGCGTAGTAGACGAGGCCGTCCCTTCCGGAGCGCCAAGGATTCTCGTCCCCCCGGGCAAGGCTGTAGGAAAAGAGGGTCTCGTCGATGAACGTGGTCATCGCGTGGAGAATCGCCCCTGCGATTTTCGCGACCTGCTCGAGTCCGGGAAGGGGGATGAAGTTGGCGATGCCCTCGAGGGTGCGGTTGAAGGCCCTGACAACGCCCGTGATGAGGAGGTCGAGCGCGAAGAGAACGTTGATCTCCTTGAAGCGGGAGGTGACGACATCCTTGCCGTACTGGAACATGCCCTTGTCTCCGTTGTCGATGGATCCTTTGGTGACAAGTTCGGTGAGTACGGCGATGTGGCCGGCCTTGAGCATGTAGAGGAAATAGCGGACAACGGTCCAGAAAAACCAACCGTAGAGGCCGAAGCCTCCGATCATCCATCCGCCGGCCAGAATGTCGCTGAGTTTGGCGAGCAGGGCGGCACCACCAAAGGTGATCCCAAACCAGGCGAGGGTGCCCAGGCTGCACGCGAAGAGTACGCCAAAGCGTGCGAGGGCGTAGGGGAAGGTCTTGGAGAGAAGTCCGAAAGCGGTGCCGAGTGAGGCGTTGTGGATGGCGAGGGGGTAACTGTGGCGAACGGGTTCGTCGGGATGATGGAAGGGGCTGCTCATGGAATGCTCGGGGGGTGAGGAGTGTATTTTCGGAATAGGCCTCCACCCGTGGGTGTCAAGCCATAGCGGAAAAGGGGAGGCAGGGAAGCGGCCCTGTTATCTGAAAACTTCCTCCCCCGCACAGGATGGACACTTTTGGTGGGGGAGAGAGAAGTAAGGCTATGCAGGGTGCTGGGAGTGGGGATTGAATCCCTCGATGAGCCGTATGTAATTGGCGCGTTCGAAGAGAGCGGGGTTATCGCTGTGGGAGCGCCGAAGGCATCCCCGGAGTTCGTCGACGGAGGCGTAGTGATGGGCGTGCATCCATTCGCGGAGGCCCGATTCGAGGGTCCGGAGGTAGGAGGGGCCGTGCTGGAGGAGGGCGGAGGTGGTCATCACCGCATCGGCGCCGGCCATGAGATATTTGACGATGTCGGAAGGGGAATGGACTCCAGTGGAGGCCGCGAGGGATCCGTCGAAGATGTCCCGGAGAATGGCGGTCCAACTCAGGGGAAGGAGCGATTCGCGCGGGTCGCTGAGACCAAGACGGCGTAGCGTCCCGCGGGTATCGATGTCGAAATCCGGCTGGTAGAAACGGTTGAAGAGGACGAGAGCGTCGGCTCCCGCATCGCGGAAGCGGCGTGCCATGTGGGAGAGAGAGCTGTAGTAGGGGCCTATCTTGACGGCCAGAGGGATGTGGACGGCAGCACGGACGGCACGGACGGTGTCGAGTTGTTCAAGTTCAAGTTCAGGACCACTGAGGGTGGGGTCGGCGGCGACCTGGTAGAGGTTGAGTTCGATGGCCTGGGCTCCTGCCTGTTCGAGGTCGCGTGCGAAGGACACCCAGCCTGTGCGGCTGACACCATTGAGGCTGGCGATGATCGGAATCCCAAGTGCGGCTCTCGCGGCGCGAAGGAGGTCGAGGGCCCGGTCGCTCTTGTGGGTGAAGAGGGATGCGTCCGGGTAAAAGCCGTCGGCCTCGGGCGAGGAGTCTGCGCCGACGGAAAGGAAATGTTCGAGGAAGGCGGCTTCGTGGCGGAGTTGCTCCTCGAAAACGGAAGGGAGAACCACGGCGGCGGCACCGGCGTCCTCGAGGGCACGGAGGGAATCGAGGCGGCCGGTGAGGGGCGAGCAGGAGGCGACCAGGGGGGAGGCGAGGTCGAGGCCGAGGTAGCGGGTGGCCAAGCTCATGGACGCAGGGGGGTCACTCCCATTCGATGCTCGCGGGGGGCTTGGTGGAGATGTCATAGAGGACGCGGTTCACCCCTTTGACGGTATTGAGGATTTTATTCGAGATTTCGCGGAGGATGGGGTAGGGGATTTCAACCCAATCGGCGGTCATGGCGTCCTCGCTTACGACGGCGCGGAGTGCGATCGGGTATTCGTAGGCCCGGACATCGCCTTTGACGCCCACAGACTTGGAGGAGAGGAGAGTGGTGCAGGCCTGCCAAATCTTCTCGTACCAGCCGGTCTTCCGGAGGGTTTGAATGTAGATGGCGTCCGCCTCACGAAGAATATCGAGCTTTTCCTTGGTGATTTCGCCGGGGCAGCGGACAGCAAGGCCAGGACCAGGGAAGGGATGCCGGTGGAGGGCTCGGTCGGGGATTCCCATGGATGCCCCTAGAGCGCGGACCTCGTCCTTGAATAGTTCGGCGAGGGGCTCGATGACACGCCCCTGTTCCTTGAGTTCGAGCACGCGGTCGACCCGGTTGTGGTGGGTCTTGATGCGGGAGGCGATGGAACCGCTCGTGGCGCTTTCGATGACGTCGGGGTAGAGGGTGCCCTGCGCGAAGAGTTCGATCTCTCCGGCGTGGTCAAAAAAGACGTCGAGAAAGAGGTTACCGATGATCTTTCGTTTTTTCTCAGGGTCGGTCTCGCCGCGGAGGGCGTCGAGGAAGCGGTCCTCGGCGAAGACGGTGTCGATCTCGATTCCCAGTTCAGCGAATTGGGCCTGTACTTCGGCGGCTTCGTCCTTGCGAAGCATGCCGGTGTCCACGAAGATGGGGTGGACCTTGACGCCAGCCTTGTGGAGAAGGACGGCGAGCACGGTGCTGTCGACCCCCCCCGAAACGCCACAGACGACGGTGCGCCCGTCCACTTCCGCGATGATCTCGCGGATGAGTTCCTGCTTGAAGAGTTCGACATCGAAGTAGGGTTGGACGCCAAGGCGGTTCAGGTAGTTGCGGAGAATGGCGCGTCCCTCGTGGCTGTGGGTGACCTCGGGGTGGAACTGGATGCCGAACCAGTTTTCGCAGAAACGGAGGGCGATAGGTTGACCTTCCTCATTGCGCGCCAGCACGCTGGCGCCCTCGGGGAGCACGGAGCAGGTGTCACTGTGGCTCATCCAGACCTGGGAGCCATGGGGGACGCCGGCGAACAAGTCAACGTCCGATTCCACCTGGAGACGTGCGGGGCCGTATTCGCTGGTGGCGCCTGGGGTGAGCGTACCCCCGAGTCGCTGGTTGAGCAATTGCATGCCGTAGCAGACCCCTAGGACGGGCACGCGCCGGGACTGGAGGTTGCTGAGGTCGATGTCGGGGGCGCCGGGCTCGGTTACGCTGCTGGGACCTCCGGAGAGGATGACCCCTGCGACGTTCGGGAGGTCCGGGAGGGAGGCTGGGGGGTAGAGTCGGGCGTAGTAGCCCAGCTCACGCACGCGGCGCACAATGAGCTGAGAATACTGGGATCCGTAATCGAGAACGGCGACTTGTACGTCCATGGGAATGCTTTCAGGTCAGGAGGCGCTGTAGTTGACCGGTTCCTCGGTCATGAAAATGTCGTGGGGGTGGCTTTCGCGCAGACCGCCGGCGGTAATGCGCACAAAGTGGGCGCGGGCGCGGAGATCGTCGAGGGTGGCGGCGCCGACGTAGCCCATGCCGGAACGGAGGCCGCCCATGAGTTGGAAGACGACCGAGGAGAGGGATCCCTTGTAAGGAACGCGGGCCTCGACACCCTCGGGGACGAGTTTGCCGGAGGAATTCTGCCCGTAACGGTCGCCGCTGCCTTTGCGCATCGCGCCTGTGCTGCCCATGCCCCGGTATTCCTTGTAGTTTCGCCCCTGCATGCGCACCAGGGCCCCGGGGCTTTCGTCGGTGCCGGCCAGAAGGGAGCCCACCATGACCAAGTCGGCCCCGCCCGCCAGCGCCTTGACGATGTCGCCGGAATAACGGAGTCCTCCATCGGCGATGCAGGGGATGCCCGCCTCACGGCAGACCGGTGCGACCCTCTGGACGGCGGTGAACTGGGGCACACCCACGCCCGCGATGACGCGTGTGGTGCAGATGGAGCCAGGGCCAACGCCGACCTTGACGGCGGCGGCACCTGCGGAGATCAGGTCGCGCGCGCCTTCGGGGGTGACGACATTGCCGGCGACGACGACGGCGCCGGGGACTTCGGAAACGACGCGGTCGAGGACCCGAAGGGCGGTTTCGGTGTGCCCGGTGGCCGCGTCGATGAAGAGGGCGTCACAGCCAGCCTCAACCAGTGCGCGGGCCCGGTCAATCGCATCGGGTCCCACCCCGATGGCCCCACCGACGCGGAGATGCCCTTGGGCATCCTTCGCCGCATTGTCATACATCATGCTTTTCTCGATGTCGGCACCGGTCATCAGGCCCGCAAGCCGCCCATGGTCGTCGATCAGCGGCAGCTTTTCAATGCGGTGTTTGTAGAGAATGGCACGTGCGTCCTCGAGGCTGTAGCCGGGTTTGCCGGTGACGAGACGTTCGCGGGGGGTCATGACTTCGTGGACGCGCGTGGTGGCCGGGTCGTCGGCGTAACCCATGTCGCGGCGGGTGACGATGCCAACGAGCAGGCCGTTGGAGTCGATGACTGGAAATCCGCTGATTCCCTTGCGCGCCATGATGTCCAGGAGCTGGTCGAGGGTGGCGTCAGGAGTGGTGGTCTGGGGGGTGTCGATGACGATGTTCTCGCTGCGCTTGACCCTGCGGACCATGTCGGCCTGTTCGTCGATGCGGTTGTTGCGGTGGATGACCCCCATGCCCCCCTCGCGGGCCAGCGCGATGGCGAGACGGTCTTCGGTGACGGTGTCCATGGCAGAGGAGATCACCGGGATGTTGAGGGGGATGTCGCGGGTGACGCGGGAGCGGAGGTCGGCCTCCGAGGGAAGGACGGCGCTGCGCTGGGGGATGAGCAGCACGTCGTCGTAGCTCAGACCTTCGAGAATGGTGGGAGATGTCATGGGAGTCCTGGGGTCAAACTTTTTTGGTACCGGGCCGGTAGACGGGGAGGGCTGCGAGTTCGGGGGGGAGTTCGTCCGGGGCATAGGTGGGGAATTGGAGGTCGATGACGGAGACAATCGGGAGGCCCTCCCAAGTGGGGGAACCGGAGCGGTTGATGACGCAGAAGACCGCGGCGCAGGTGGCGCCAAGGCCTTCAGCGATGGCGCGGATTTCCTTTAGGGTGCCGCCGGTGGTGACGACATCCTCGGCGAGGAGAAGGCGTTCGCCGGGGTGGATTTCAAAACCGCGGCGGAGTTCCATCTGGTTGTCCGCGTTGCGTTCCGCGAAGATGGCCCGCTTTTCGAGGGCGAGACCCAGTTGTTGGCCAACCGGGAGGGCGCCGATGGCGGGAAAGAAAACGCTGTCGATGGGCCCGAGGGCTTCAAGGCGGGGGCGGGCCTCTAGGAGGAGGGGATGGAGGCGGGCGGGGTGTTGGCTCAGTTGTGCGACTTGCACATAGTGGGCGCTGTGGCGGCCGCTGGCGAGCCGGAAGTGGCCTTGTCGGAGGGCCCCAACTTCTTTGAGAAGGGCGAGAATGTTTTCGGGAGTGGACATGGATTTGTGGGAGTAGAAGAGAAACCGTCTCCTTTTTCATGCCGGGGCCGCAAGGTCAAGGGAATCCAAAAGGAAAGCGTCCCGGGTCCCACGGGTGGCCGGTTTTTTTTTGGGGGGGGGTGTGGGGCCCGACCGCTTTCGGGCACAAAAAAGCCCCGGGAAGGGGCTGGAGAATCCAAAATGGTACCGGAGGTGGGGGTCGAACCCACACGCCTTTAAAGGGCGCCGGATTTTGAGTCCGGTGCGTCTGCCAATTCCGCCACTCCGGCAAGGAAAGGGATAAGATACATAACCGAACACGGACGGGATGCAATCCCGTAGTGTGGGAATTTATTGGGCGGGGGAGTGGGGAACGCGTTGGATGCGCTCGCGGGGGTAGCCTTGTTCGACAGCGAGGTCTATAAGAGTCTCGACAGTGGCTTCGTCGGGGTGGGCGGAGCGGGTCATGATCCACAGGTAGTCCCGTTTGCGGCGTCCGATGAGGGTTGCCTGGTAGTCATCGTCGACATAGACGATGATGTATTCAGCTTTGAAGGGCCAGATGAATCGCATTCCCCATACCGCATTGCTGCCGGTGTCCCGTACGAACCCCTTGGGGTGGTAGGTTTTAAGGGGGCCTTCCGGCCCCCCCTTGTTGTAGGAGAAGGTGGTGAGGATCACTCCGTCCGCGCGTTTCTCATAGGATTCGAGGGCGTTCCAAGCGTCGCGTTCAAGGAGGGTGGGGATATTGGCGGCCACATGCCAATCTCCCATGAAGCGGTCGAGGTCGACGCTGGTTTCGGTGCGGATGGGGGGCAGGCTGCGGCAGGACATGGAGAGCAAGGGGATGAGGAGTGCAAACGCGAGGGACAAACGCTTCATGTCTATGGATCGATTGAGGAGAGGAAGCCTTACAGAGGAGGTGGATGGAGTTGTCCGTGGAGCCAGGAAAGGAAGGCGGGGTTGGCGTGGGTGGAGAGCCGGAGGATGCAGGGGCAGTCGTAGGGATGTTCGCCTTCGATCCAGCGCGCGAGGGCTTCCGCCTGTCCGGTGCTGGTTTTGAGGATCAAGGGGATTTCCTCTTCCTCTTTCAGGACCCCATCCCATTCATACACACTGGTCATGGGGGAAAGCAGGTTGGCGCAGGCCGCCAGGCGCGCCGCCACCGCGCCACGCGCAAGACGCATGCCGGTGTCGCGGTCCGGTACGGGTACGTACAGAAGCTCTGTTTCGTTCATGGATGCAGGGTATCGAGGAGGATTGACGAATCAAGCGCGACCTGCCAGAACACTGGGGATGGATGCGTCAGTTGGAACGGGATGGGTGGCAAGGGCCCGGGACACGCTGTTGGCAGCGGCGGAGGCGCTTCCGCTCGCCCACGAGGTGGAGGCTCACCGGGAGAGGTTCGCGGAGGCGGAGGCTCGGGGCTGGCTCAGGCCGGAGGAGGACGAGGAGGTTCAGAGGCTCTTTTCCCGGTACTTGCGTGCCCGCACAGCGCTCCACGAGGTGCTCGCCTCCCTCCGTCATCTCACCCCTCACGCCTGGCAACCCTTCCGCCCCCCTTCGTTGCCCGTGTTCGTGACCGCCTGGCTGGCCGGCTGCATGCTGATGCGCGGCGCCCGGTATCTCGCGGCCCATTTCCAGGACGCCCCCCTGGTCCGCGCCCGGCTTAACCAGGCGATGCCCGAAATGGGGGTTCCTGAGGGAATGTTCGACGCGATCCTCCGGTCCTCGACACGCATGCCGACGGTAATCCGCTTCCTGCGCGCGGCACGCTATGCGGAGCAAAGAGGAGACGAGATCGCTCAGTTGCGGAACGATCCGCTGGTCGGTCCCTTGCTCCCCTTGCTGGAGGCAGAGGCCCCATTCATCGAACAGCAGAAGCGACGCCATGCGCAAATCATGGCGCGTTGCCGCCTCGATCGGATCGCCCGCAAACCCGGCCGGGAATACCGGCGGGTCGTTTGGGGGATCCTCGAGGCTTCGGGAAGGGCGATCGCGGAGATGAGAAATCCGTTGCACCGCAAGCGGGTCACTCGGCATGTGCGCCGGGAGGTCGCCGCCCTCCTGCAGCCGGGGGACCTCCTGGTGACGCGCCACGACGATGCCCTGAGCAACCTGTTCTTGCCGGGGTTCTGGCCTCATGCCGCGTTCGTGATCGGCCATGAGGCGCAGCGGGAAGAGCTGGGGCTGGACGGTGGCGGGGATCGGGCGGCACGTTGCCGCCCTCCGATCTGCGTTTTGGAGGCGAAAAAGGATGGTGTGCGGTTCCGTGCGTTGCGGGAGACCCTGAGGGTGGATGCGTTTGTGCTGCTGAGACCGCTGTACTCGTCTGACGATGTCAGGCGGCGCGTTGTGGAGCGGGCCATGGCTCACGAAGGGAAATTGTACGATTTCAGTTTCGATTTCACGCGCGCGGACAGGCTCGTATGCACGGAAGTGGTCTGGCGCGCACTCGATGGTCAGGACGGTTTCCGGTTAGATCCTCTGCGGAGGGCCGGCCGTTATGCGTTGTCGGCTGAGGACCTGCTTCGCCAGTTGCTGGCGGCCGGGCGGGCGCAGGTGCTGATGTTGTATGGCGTGAAGGGGAACCGCAGCCTGTATGGGGAACGAGCAGGGGAAATTCTTCTGCGCTCCCTGGGTCAGTGTTGAAAATGGCGGAGAGGGAGGGATTCGAACCCCCGGAGCCTTGCGGCTCTGCGGTTTTCAAGACCGCCGCAATCGACCACTCTGCCACCTCTCCGTCGCAGGGTTTCTACGCGATGGAACCCGGTTTGTAAACAGGAATTCAGGGGGAAGCGAGGACGGCGTCCACGAGGGCTTTGGCGAAGACGGGGAGGTCGCGGGGGGTTCGGGAGGCAATTTGGTTGCCATCGATGACGAGGGGTTCGTCGAGCCAGATTCCTCCGGCGTTGACCATGTCGTCGCGGATACCGACGGTGCTGGTGGTGCGGCGTCCCCGGAGCACGCCGGCGGAGATGAGAATCCAGCCGGCGTGGCAGATGTGGGCGATGGGTTTTCCCGCGGCCTCAAAGTCGCGGACAAGCTGGAGGACTTTGGGGTCGCGGCGGAGTTTGTCGGGGGCGAAGCCGCCGGGGACGAGGAGAGCGTCGAAATCGGAGGCCTTTATGTCGGCGATGGCGGTATCGGCGACACAGGGGTAACCGTGTTTGCCGCTGTAGGGGCGTCCTGCCTCGGGGGCGGCGATGGTAACCCGGATGCCCGCCTCCTCGAGGCGGAGTTTGGGATACCAGAGTTCGAGGTCTTCGTAGATGTCGTCGATGATGGCAAGTGTGTTTTTCATGGGGAGGGAGGGGAGGAGGGATTCGTTTTCCATGTTGGGGGCGATGATGAGGAAATGCAAGCGTGGCGGATCATGGACATTCCGATTGGAGGGATTGGAGGCTTGACGGAAGGGGGCTGGATGGGGTTGACTGTGTGCAACCCCCTTCCCTGGAGCTGTCATGTTGAACATCGCGCTGTTTGGTCCGCCGGGCGCCGGCAAAGGCACCCAGTCCGAGTTCCTGGTGAAGGAATTCAACCTTTGTTATATTTCGACGGGGGATCTGCTTCGCAAGGAGTTGGCAGCGGGTAGCGCCCTGGGGTGCAAGGCGAGGGACATCATCGCGGCGGGGGGGCTGGTGTCGGACGAGATCATCGTGCAGATCCTGGAGAAAACCATTGTCTCGAATCCGCGAGCGAACGGATTTTTGTTCGATGGGTTTCCGCGTACAGCGATCCAGGGGTATATCCTGGAAGGGTTGATGACGAAGCTGCACAGCTCGCTGGATTGTTTGATCAACCTGCAGATACCGGATGAGATGTGTGTGGAGCGCCTGTTGCTGCGTGCGAAGACCTCGGGCCGCGCGGACGACCGGGAGGATGTGATCCGGAACCGGTTGCGGGAGTACCACGCGAAGACCCTGCCGGTGCTGGATTTCTATGCGGCGCGGGGGAAGTGCGTGGATGTGGACGGGACCCGGCCCATCGGAGAGGTGAGGGAGGAGGTGACGCGTATCGTGCGGGCGCAGTACAGCAAACGACCTGTGAGCATTGTGTTGTTCGGTTATCCGGGGTCGGGTCGTGGATCGCAGGGGAAGGCGCTGGCCGAGGCGTTCGGGTTGGAGCTGGTGGCGACGGGGCGGATGCTGGAGGAGGAGATGGCGGCGGGCACGGAGACGGGACGGCAGGTGCGTGAACTCTACGAGAACGGGAAGCTTGTGCCCGACGAGATTATCATTCCGTTGATCGAGCAGCGGTTGTCTCGCGCGGGAGGGGCCCGGGGATTCATCTTCAAAGGCATACCGCGCACGCTGGTGCAGTCCTACATTCTGGACGGCCTTTTGACGAAACACTGCGGGGGGATCTCGAAGGTGATGGACATCGAGGTGCCAACCCTGGAGTTGGTGGAACGGCTGAACAAGCGCAGCCGTACGGGAGACTGCAAACCCTACGACGACAGCACGGAGAAGATCGTCCGGCGGCTGCGCGACCACGAGGAGAAGACGGTGCCGGTGATCGAGAAGTACAAGCAGTTGCACGGGGTGAGGACGATCGACGGCCGCGGGACTTTCGAGGAGGTGTTCGGACGCTGCGCGGCGGAGGTGAGGACGTTGTTCGAGGTGGGGGGAAGCCTGGAGGGGGTGTGAGGGGGAGGATTCGCCGGAGAGGGCTGTTTCGGTCGGGCTCAACAGATGCGGGGGAGTTGTTCTCCACTGAGGAGGGGGAGAACGCGGCGGGTGCCGAGGAGGGTGCGGGCGCGAAGGGGGATTCCCGTGGAGGAGGTGACGTGTCCGAGGAGGCATGCCTGCGCGGAGGCTTCGTGACGGTGGAGCCGTGCGAGGGCTTCCTCCGCGTGGGTGGCGGGCAGAATGAGTACGAATCGGCCTTCATTTGCGACGTAGAGGGGGTCGAGGCCCAGGAGCTCGCAGGCTGATCGGACCATGGGGAGGACCGGGATCGCGGTTTCATCGACTTCGAGGGAGAGACAGGCGGATTCCAGAAGTTCGACGAGGGCGGTGGCCAGCCCGCCACGGGTCAGATCCCTCATGGCGTGGAGCGGGATTCCGGCGTCGAGGAGGTCACGCACGATGGGCCAGAGGGGTGTGCTGTCGCTCTCCAGCACCGGGCGGAAGTCGAGTCCCTCCCGACAGGCCATCACGGCCATGCCATGGCGGGCCACGTCGCCGGACAGCAGAACGGCGTCGCCCGGCCGGATCCGGGATGGCCCTGGGGCGGGTTCTTGGAGGACCTCGCCGACGGCGCTGGTGGTGACATAAAGGCCGTCGCCATGGCCCTTGCCGACGACTTTGGTGTCGCCAGTGACGATGCGTACCCCTGCGGCGTCGGCCGCGCGGCGCATGGATTCGGCGACCCGGCGGAGCGTGTCGGTGGGAAGCCCTTCCTCCAGGATGAAGGCGGCGGAAAGGCCAAGTGGCCGGGCGCCGACCATGGCCAGGTCGTTGACGGTTCCGAAGATTGCGAGGGAGCCAATGTCGCCGCCGGGGAAGAAGAGGGGGGTGACGACGTGGGAGTCGGTGGAGAAGGCAAGGCGGGAGCTCGGGAGGGAAAGCAATGCGGCGTCGTGTTCGACGTCCAGGGAGGGGTTGTCAAAGAGGGGTGCAAAAAGGTCGGTGACGAGACGGCGGGTGAGGCGGCCGCCGCCGCCGTGGGCGAGGGTGATGAGGGGGTATTCGTCGAAGGGGAAGGGGCAGGAGAGGTTCATGAGGAGGAGGGAGAGCGGTGCTGGTGGTACGCGGCGCAGGCGCCCTCGCTGGAGACCATGGGGGCGCCGAGAGGATGTTCGGGGGTGCAGTCACGGCCAAAGGCGGGGCAGTCGCAGGGTTTGCGGAGCCCACGGAGGATCTGGCCAGCGATGCAACGGGGGGACTCCTCGGCTCGAACGCTGTCCAAGGGAAAACGCCGTTCGGCGTCGAAGGAACGGTAGGCTTGCCGGAGGGCAAGGCCGCTGTTGGGGATTTCGCCGATGCCGCGCCAGCGGCGCGGCGCGATCTCGAAGACCTCGTGGAGGAGGGAAAGGGCCTGGGGGTTGCCGCCACGGCGGACGGAGCGCGCGTAGGCGTTCTCAACCTCGTGGCGTCCTTGTTCGAGTTGTTCGACGCAGCGGCGGACGCCTTCGAGGATGTCGAGGGGTTCGAAACCCGTGATGACGATGGGGACGCGGTGTTGTGTGGCGATGGGGGTGTATTCGGATTCGCCCGTGATGGCGCAGACATGGCCCGCGGCGAGGAAGCCCTGGATGCGGTTGTCGGGAGCGGCGAGCAGGGCTTCCATGGCGGGTGGGACAAGAACGTGGGACACCAGCAGGGAGAAGTTCGTGATTTTGGCACGGGCGGCCTGGTAGACCGCCATGGCGTTGGCGGGGGCGGTGGTTTCGAAGCCTACGGCGAAGAAGACGACCTGGCGGCCGGGGTGGGCGCGTGCGAGGGCGAGAGCATCCAGAGGAGAGTAGACGATGCGGACGTCCCCACCGCGTGCCCGAGCAGAGAGCAGGTCGCCTTTGCTTCCCGGAACCCGCAGCATGTCCCCGAAGGAGCAGACCATGGCCCCGTGCTCGACGGCCAGAGTGACCGACTTGTCGACCAGTTCGACGGGGGTGACACAGACGGGGCAACCGGGCCCGTGCACGAGACGGATTTCCGGGGGCAGGAGTTCATCGAGCCCGAAGCGGACGATGGCGTGGGTTTGCCCCCCGCACATTTCCATGAGGGTCCAGGGGCGGGTGACCATGCGCCGGATGTGGGCGGCGAGAAGGCGGACGGCTTCCGGATCCCGGTATTCGTCTATGAATTTCATGGTGGCGGGTACTCCTCGCCCAATTCGTCGAGGGCGCCGAGTTCGCGCAGAGTGGCAAAAATGCGGGCCGCCTCTTGGGGGTCAATGCTGGCGATGGCGAAGCCTACGTGGACCAGGACATAGTCGCCGGGGGCCGCCTCGGGGACAAAGGCGAGGTTGACCTCCTTGGTGAGGCCTTCGAAATCGACAATTCCGCGGCGGGTAACGGGGTCGGAGTCGGTGATGTCGGTGATTTTGCCTGGAATGGCGAGGCACATGGGATCAGGGTAGGGAAGGAGGGGTCATGGGGCAAGGAAGGAAAAGGCGGCGGCGATTTGTCCGTAGGCGATGCCACCGTCGTTAGGGGGGACGCGGTGGTGGATGTAGGGGGAGAATCCGTGGGCGGCGAGGGTGTCCATGCAGCATTCGGTGAGGAGACGGTTCTGGAAACAGCCGCCGGACAACAGTATGTCGGGAATCCCGAAGTGTTGCGCGAGGGCGAGGACGGTGGCGGCGAGCCGTTGATGCCAGTGGGTGGAGAGGCAGGAGAGGGGAAGGCCCTGAGCGAGCTGATCGGTGAATTCGAGGATGGCGGGCCTCCAGTCAAGGAGGAGGGGAACGCCCGGGAGGAAAGGGAGAGGGGTGGGATTGGCAGGCCAGGGCGGGTCGGAGAGGTGTTCGAGGAGCATGGCCGCCTCGCCCTCGTATTGACCCTGGAGCCGGAGTCCAGCGAGGGCCGCGACGGCATCGAAAAGCCGTCCCATGGAGCTGCATGGCGGACTGTTGAGGTTGTGGCGGAGGGCGTGGAGGAGGAGCGGGAGTTCGCAGGGTGGGAACCTGAGAGAGAGGAGGAGGGCGTGGTCGGGAGTCAGGGAATCCTGCATGCAGGCGAACAAGGCTCCGAGGGCGGCGCGGCGTGGATCGCGTGCGGCCTGGTCGCCGCCGGGAAGGGGAAAGGGGAGGAGGGATGCGGCGTGTTCGGCGTGGTGGTCCCGGAGGAGAAAGGCTTCGCCACCGCGGATGATCTGGTCGGGGGCATAGCCGGCGCCATCCCAGACGATGGCGAGGGCGGGGCCCTGGAGGCCGTTTTCGGCGTGGCAGGCCCAGGCGTGTGCTTCGTGGTGAGGGATGCCCTTGCGTGGGAGCGGGAGGTTCGCGGCGGTGCGGGTGCTGTGGTAGTCGGGGTGGAGGTCGTGGAGGACCCGTTGTGGGGTGATTTCGAGGAGGCGGGGGAGGTCGTCGAGGCAGCAGGAGAAGGCGTGGCAGGACTCGGGAGTTTCAAGATCCCCGAGGTGCTGGCTGAGGAAAACGTGGTTGTCCGCGCCGATGGCAAGGGTGTTTTTGAGGTGTGAGCCGAGGGCGAGGGTTGGAGGGATGGAGCGGGGGAGTTCGATGGGAAGGGGGGCGTATCCACGGGCGCGACGGAGAACTTGTTCGTGGCCGTTGATGATGCGTGCGACGGAGTCGTCGATGGGTCGCGCGATGGGCCGGTCGTGGTCGAGGAAGGCGTCGGCGATCCCCCCGAGGCGCTCGCGCGCCTCTTGGTTGTCGATGCAGATGGGGTCCTCGGAGAGGTTGCCGCTGGTGGCGACGATCGGGGAGGTCCATCCTTCGAGGAGGAGGTGGTGGAGGGGGGAAGAGGGGAGCATGACGCCCCATTCGCGGAGGCCCGGGGCGATCCAAGGCATGCTGTTGTGAAGGAGGGGAAGGAGGACGATGGGGGCGGCGGCGGAAGTGAGCAGGAGTTCGGCGGCGGGGGAGCTCCCCACGTGAGGCAGAAGGGCGGAGGTATCGGGGAACATGAGGGCGAAAGGTTTCCGGTCGCGGTGTTTGCGGGCGCGGAGGCGGCGGACGGCGACCTCGTTGGTCGCATCCACGAGGAGCTGGAACCCCCCGACTCCCTTCAGGGCGAGGATCCCTCCTCCGCGGAGGAGCTCCCTTGCGGCCTGGAGAGCGTCCTCGCCCTTACGGCCATGGAAGTGGAGGACCGGGCCGCAGGCGGGGCAGGCGATGGGCTGGGCATGAAAACGGCGGTCCGATGGATCCGTGTATTCCATCTGGCAGGCGGGGCACAGCTCGAAGGCGGCCAGGGTGGTGAAGGGGCGGTCGTAGGGCAGGCCCAGGAGGATGCTGTACCGGGGGCCACAGTGGATGCAGGACAGGAAGGGGTGGCGGAATCGGCGGTTGGAGGGATCGAAAAGTTCGCGAAGGCAGTCGGGGCAGGGGGCAAGGTCGGGGAGAACTTGGGTTTTCACGGGTGGGCCCCGAAGGCTGGCCAGGATTTCGAAGCTGCGGGTTCCGCAGGCGGGCAGCTCCTTTGTTTCGATGCCGAGGATGTGAGCGTGCGGGGGAGCCTCTTTTTCCAGTTGCTGCAGGAATCGCCCGATCGACTCGCGCGGCCCCTCGATTTCGAGGGAGACGCCCTCGGGGTCGTTGCGCACCCAGCCGGCCAGAGAGAGACCCTGTGCAATGCGGTGCACGTGTGGACGGAAGCCTACGCCCTGGACGAGGCCACGTACACGAGCACGGAGGCGAAGGAGGGGTGGGGTCATTCCACCTCGATGCTCTCCAGCACCATCTGCAACGCATCGCGGTCGGAAGGGTCCTCCATTTTGTGGATTTCGATTTCGGCTTCCTCTGCGACGCTGCCCGCCCGGGCTTCGTTGAAATGCTCGAGGAAGTGGTCGGCAGAAATGTTGGAGAGGGCGCCCAGCCGGATGGTGATGCGCGTGGCGCGCGAGGCGTGGTGCAGGTTCACCACCTGGGTTACTTTGTGGATCATGTCGTTGAAGAGACCTTGTTCATGCATGGGGTGGCTCCTGGGGTAGGATGGCGAGCAGGTGGTCGACCGCCTCGTGCACGGCGGAGAGGACGCGGGGGGACAGGGGGGCGCCGGCATCGAAAGCGCCTGCCTCGATCCCGATCACGTGGAGTTCGATCGGCAGCCTTCCCAGCGATCGTGCCAGTTCAATGGCCTCGGCGACGCCGAAGCCGTGTGTGGAGACGGGGGCGAACCATTCCGCCGGAAGGGGCGCACGGAGGGCGTCGAGAATGTGGAGGGTCCCAGGGGGGGAGCCCGACTGGACGGCGTCGACCAGCCAGACGCGTTCCGCTGTCTGAAATGCATCGAGGAGGCGGGAGGCCTCTCCGGAAACGCAGTGCAGGGAGACACCCCGGGGTGCGGCTTCCTGCAGGAGGTGGACGCATTCCCATCCGGCAGCGTCGTCCCCACGGTCGGGATTGCCCACTCCCATGACCAACACGGGTGTTTTCACGCCTCGCTCTCCACGCCGTCGCGGTCGACACGAAGTTTGAGGAAATGGCAGGAACAGGAGATACAGGGGTCGTAGTTGCGGACGGCCTGCTCGCATTTCCATTTCAGTTCGGGATCGGGCAGGGAGGCGTATTGGTTTGCGAAGTGGTGGAGATCCTGCTCGATGATGGACTGATTCTGGGAAGTGGGAGGGACGATGACCGCATCGTCGATGAGGCCGTCGTCGTTGACGCGGTAGCGGTGGTAGAGGATGCCCCGAGGGGCCTCGGTGCAACCGTGGCCGGTGCCTGCCCGGGGGGAGAGGGGGACCCACGCGTCCGCGGGAGGGGAATAGGCATCCAAGATTCGGACGGCCTCTTCGACGGCCCAGAGAACCTCCACGCAGCGGACTAGAATGCTCTTGAAGGGGTTGTGGCAGGTTTTTCCCAGCCCGGCGTCCCGCGCCGCCTGTTGCACGCCCGCACCCAGCCGGTCGAAGTTGAGCGAATAACGGGCAAGGGGGCCGACAAAATAGGAGCCACGTCCGCGGAGGTGCGCATGGAGGGAGGTGGAATGGGGGACCTGGCTTTCCTCGATGAATTCAGGGAAGCGGGGCACCTCGAAGTCGAGCCCCTTGCTGGAGACGAGGCGCCCTTCATTGAAGGGGTACTCCGAGGGATGGCGGAGGGCGACGAACTCATAGTCGCGCTCGAAACCGGGGAAAGGAAAGCCCGCGCAGAGCTCAAGCGCCTCCCGCGCGAGGACGCGTGCCTCCTCCAGCTGTTCGCGTAGCGGTTCGAACTCCGCCCGCGTCGGACAGCGATGGAAACCGCCCACGCGGACATTGATGGGGTGGATCTCGCGGCCGCCGAGCAGGGCGACGATGGCGTTGCCGATTTGTTTCAGCCGAAGGGCCTTCCGGACGGTCTCCGGGTGGTCCTTGGCCATGCGGATCGCGTCCTCGTAGCCCAGGAAGTCCGGGGCATGCAGCATGAAGATGTGAAGTACATGGCTTTCGATCCATTCGCCGCAGTAGAGGAGGCGCCGCAACTCGCGCAGGGTCGGAGGGAGTTCGAGGCCCATGATGGATTCCATCGCGTGTGCGGAACTCATCTGGTAGGCGACGGGGCAGATCCCGCAGATGCGCGCGGTGATGTCGGGAGCCTCCTCCATGCGGCGTCCCCGGAGGAGCGCCTCGTAGAAACGCGGCGGCTCGAAGATGCGCAGCCGCACCCGCGAAACCTTCCCGCGGCGGAACTGGATGTCCACCCCCCCCTCGCCCTCCACACGGGCCATGTAGTTGACGGTGACGCGCCGGCGCGCCGGGGGGTCTTCAGCGGGGTTCATGGGCTTCGCTCTCCCTGCGGAACGGCTCCGCGTATGCGTTGTGGGAACGGAAGGCCCGCAGCAGGTCGTCCCTCGACAGACCCTGGCTCCGCTCCAGGCTGGCGGCCAGCGCAGAAGTGTTCGGGGTGTCCGAGGGGCCGAAGCAGCCGTAGCAGCCCCGGTGGTACGCCGGACAGATCGCGCCGCATCCGGCCTGTGTGACCGGACCAAGGCAGGGGAGGCCGCGGGCGACCATGACGCAGGGGGTGCCGCGCCGTTTGCATTCGACGCACACGCAGTGGGTGGCGATCGTGGGCTTCCGATCGTGAAGGAAGGCGCTGACGACTTCCAGCAGCTGGTGTTTGTCCACTGGGCACCCTCTCAGCTCGAAATCCACCAAGACATGGTCGGAGATCGGTGTCGATTGGGGGAGGGTGTCGATGTATTCGGGGTGCGCATACACGATGGACATGAACTCGCGGACATTGCGGAAATTGCGGAGCGCCTGGATTCCGCCGGCGGTCGCGCAGGCCCCGATTGCGACCAGATGCCGCGATTGCCCGCGGATCTTCCGGATCCTCTGCAGATCATGGGGAGTGGTGATAGAGCCTTCGACAAGCGAAAGATCGTAGGGACCGCGGACGACGGCGCGGGATGCTTCGGGGAAATGGGCGATCTGGATGGCGTCGGCTACTGCCAGCAGTTCGTCTTCGCAGTCGAGAAGGCTGAGTTGGCATCCATCGCAGGAGGCGAATTTCCAGACGGCCAGTTTTGGAGGAGGGGGTGGGTGCATCAGAGTTCCGGCACGTGGAGGCGGGCGTCCAGGGCAGCGTAGGGAAGGACGGGACCGTCCTTGCAGAGGAAGGAGGCACCGAACTGGCAGTGGCCGCAGAGGCCGATGCCGCATTTCATATTTCGTTCCATGGAAAGGTAGATGTCCGCATCCGGGAGGCCGCGGCCCTGGAGCTCCCTCACTGCGTAGCGCATCATAATCTCAGGGCCGCACAGCATGGCGATAGCGTGGGTTCGGTCGAAGGGAACGCGTCGGAGAAGGGGGGTGATGACGCCGACATTGCCACGCCAGCCGGGGGTGGCCCGGTCCACGGAGACGACGACCTCGATGTCGAAACGTCCACCCCATTGTTCGAGTTCTCGCCGGAAAAGGATGTCGGCCGGGCTTCGGGCCCCGTACAGAATCAGGACGCGCTGGTAGTGTTCACGGTGCGCGAGAATATGCAGGATGGCGGGACGGAGGGGGGCGAGGCCGATCCCTCCCGCGACGAGGATCACGTCCCGTCCACGAGCCGCATCGAGAGGCCACCCGGTGCCAAAGGGACCGCGGACGCCGAGGCTGTCGCCACGCCGCAGCCGGTGCATCGCGTGGGTGACGCCTCCCACCTCCCGTGTGGTGTGCAGCAGGCAATCCGTCTCCGCCGGGTCGCCGCTGATGGAGATGGGGACTTCTCCGACGCCGAAGATGTAGAGCATGTTGAACTGGCCGGGCAGGAAGCGGGTGTGGGGCGGAACGCCGGGAAGGGGGCTTAGTTCGAGCGTGAACGTGTCATCGGTTTCGCGGTGGACCGTGGAGATGCGCCAGGGGGTGGCGAGCATGGGGGAGGAGGGGGCCGGAGTCACGGGCGCACGTCTCCCGGTGGAGCGTAAAGGTCCAGGAGTTGGAGGCGGGTGGCCATGAGCCGTTCGAGCATGATCACGGAGAAAATGCGGGTAAGGAGGTAGCCGATGGCGGGGTCGGCGTCGCATTTTCCGCGGACGCACCGTGCATCGAGGCGGAAAGTTGCGCAGTCGGTCTGCGCGATGGCGTCGAAATGCCAGGTGTAGGGGGGGAGCATCCAGGACCAGCCGAGCACATCGCCGGATCCGAGGGTCTGGAGGATGACGGGACCGCGGTGGGGTGGGTGGAGTTGGAGGGCGACGTTTCCCTCGCGGATGAAGTGAAAATGGTCCGCGGGCGCGCCGCCGAGCAGGAGGGCGGCGTTGGCGGGGTAGCGGGCTTCGGTCGCGCATTCCGACAAGGTGTGTGCGACGTGTTCGGGGATTTCGGAGAAGAGGGGATGTTGGGCGAGGAATTCAGGGAAGGAGATCATGGAGGACCTCCGGTGGGGGGGGCGGCGGGGGCGCGGAGGAGGGAGGCCTCGCGGGTAATGTCGATGCCCACTGGGCACCAGGCGATGCAACGGCCGCAGCCGACGCATCCGGAGAGACCAAATTGGTCCCACCACGTGGAGAGTTTATGGGTCATCCATTGGCGGTAACGAGACCGCGTGGAGTTGCGGGTGTGTCCGCCCCCGAGTTGGCTGAAGGCCAGGTTGAAACAGGAATCCCAGACGCGGACGCGCTCGGCCCCGCGCCCGTCCAGGTCGGTGTGGTCCTCGATCGTGTGGCAGAAACAGGTGGGGCAGACCAGCGTGCAGTTGGCGCAAGAGAGGCAACGGCTGGCGATGTGCTCCCAGTGGGGGTGTTCGGGGTTGTCGCGAAGGCTTTCGCGGAGGCCGTTGGTGTCCAGCCGCCTTCCTTGGGTGCGCCGGGCATGATCATGCCCGGCGTGTGCGGCGGCCCGGTCTTCTTCCGTCGCCGGGCGGAGAGGAAGGTCGGCGGCGAGGAGGGCGCCCCGGGGGCTGCCGACGCGGAGAAGGAAGTCGTGGCGGCTGGGAGAAAGGAGTTCGGTGAGAGCCAGGTCGCAGGGAGCCACCACTTCGGGCCCGCAGTCCATGGAGGCGCAGAAGCAGGTGCCCGCCGCTTCGACACAGCTGACGGCGATCAGCAGGGTCTCTTCTCTCCGTGCCCGGTAGAAGGGGTCGCCGGGGTCACCCAGGAAGATGCGGTCCTGGATCAGGATGGCCTGGAGATCGCAGGGGCGGATCCCCAGGAAGGCCAGTCGGGGCGCGTTGGGCGCCTCTTCCACGATCGTGAATCCACCTTCCTCTCGGCGTTGTGCGCTCCAGATACGCTGGCGTGCCGAAAACAGGAAGGGTTTCCACGAGAACGCACCCACTTGGTGCCCGAAATAGGCACGGTCTTCTCTTCTTTGAAGTCGGCACCTTCCCGCTTCCAGATCCTGCGCCCATCCCATGGGAAGCTCGGTCGGCGATTCGATCCGGTCCGGGACGATGGCCCCATCGCGCACCGTGGGCCCCACAATTCCATAGCCACGTGAATGCAGGGCTTCAAAAAGGTCCCCCAGTTTGTCCGCAGGTAGAATACGGAACACCGGGTCTGTTTCGGCGGGAATGGGCATAGGTTCTCCGAATCACTGTCAGAGTACCATGCATATATTCTTTGCCGAAAGGAAAAAAAGAGAAGGAAAGAGGGAGGCTTCAGGAAGCGTAGTGGCCTTTGCGGGGGCCGCTGATCCAGGCCCAGGCTGTTTGGAGGATCATATCGAGGTTTTTGTATTGGGCCTCCCACCCGAGGAGTTCGCGGGCTTTGGCGGGTGCCGCCACGAGTTCGGGAGGATCGCCGGGACGCCGTTCGCCATACTGGACGGGAATGGAGCGGCCGGTGACGCGTTCGGCGGCTTCGATGAGGGATTTCACGGAGTGTCCGATGCCGGTGCCGAGGTTGCACTGGAAGGAGGGGGTGCCGGCGGCGAGTTTGTCGATGGCCAGGATATGCGCGCGTGCGAGGTCGTCCACATGGATGTAATCGCGGATACAGGTGCCGTCCGGTGTAGGATAGTCGGTGCCGAAGACCGTGATGGAGGGCCGGGTTCCAGCGGCCGCCTCCAGCACAAGGGGAATGAGGTGGGTTTCGGGATTGTGGTCCTCGCCGATGCGCCCGTCCATGCTGCACCCCGAGGCGTTGAAATAGCGGAGGGCCGCGTAGCGGAGGCCGTATGCGTGGTGGTAGTCGGCAAGCACGCGCTCGAGCATGAGCTTGGAGGCCCCGTAGGGGTTGATGGGGTTTTGGGGGTGGTTCTCGTCGATGGGCAGGTAGTGGGGGTTGCCGTAGGTGGCACAGGTGGAGGAGAAGATGAAGATGTTCACGCCGTGGTCGCGCATGGCGTCGAGGAGGACGAGGGGGGCCGCCAGGTTGTTGCGGTAATATTTGGCGGGTTCTGTGACGGATTCGCCGACGTAGGCGAAGGCGGCGAAGTGCATGACGGCGCCGATGTCGTGGTCCGTGAAGACGCGGTCGAGGGTGGCGCGGTCGCCGAGGTCTCCTTCGATGAAGACGACCTCCGGATCCACAAGGGCTTCGGCATGTCCATAGACGAGGTTGTCGAGGACAACGACCTTTCGGTGGGTGGCGGTGAGCTGGCGAACGGTGTGCGAGCCGATGTATCCGGCGCCGCCCACCACGAGGATGGCTTGCGAGGGGGTCATAGGGGTCTCCGGGCGTTTGGGGCCGCGAATATGCAGTGAAAAATGGGGCGTTTCAACCTCAAAGCGAGCCGAAGACAGAGGGGGCGAGGAGGGGTGCCAGCAGGGAGGGGGCCTGGTGGAGGGAGGGGAGCAGGTGGTGAGCGAAGAGGGCGTGGGCTGGGTCCGGGGGCCAGGTTTCCGGGACCAGGACCGCCAAGGCCCCCGATCGATGCGCCGCTTCGATCCCTGGCCCGGAATCCTCGAAGACAACGCAGTGTTCTGCGGCATGCCCCAAGCCCTCCGCGGCGAGCTGGAAGATTTCGGGATCGGGTTTGCCGCGGCGCACCTGGTCGCCAGCGACGAGGAAGCCGAAAAAGGAGCGGATGCCTGCGCGGGAGAGCTTGTCCTCGGCCTGGTAGGCGCGGCTGGACGTGGCGAGGGCGAGGGGCACCTGGCGTTCGTGCAGCCAGGTGAGCAGCTCGAGGGCGCCGGGTTTCAGGGGAGGAGCCTCCTCGGCGATGAGGCGGTGGTAGTGGTGTTCCGCCCGCTCCAACAGCCGGTCCGCGTTTTCGCCGGGGATGGCGGCGCGCACGAGGGACTGGATGTCGGGGAGGGTGCGGCCCACCATGGAGCGCTTGAGGGGGGCGGCCACGGCGACGCCCACGTCCTCGGCGGCGTGGTCCCAGGAGGCGGCGCCGATGCGCTCGGTGTCGAGGAGAGTTCCATCCATGTCGAAGAGGACGGCGCGGAGGGGAGGGATCATGGGAACTCTTTCACAGGAGGGGGGCCATGAGGCGGCAGAGTTGGGCGGCGAAACGGAAGGGCAGTGGACGGCGGGTGTAATCCCCAGGAACGCAGGGGCGGCTGTTCTCGAAATCTCGGAGCAGCATTTCCTCGACCTTCGCCAGGAAGGAGGGGGTCACCCCCACTAGGGAGATCTCGAAATTGAGCCGGAATGAACGGTGGTCCGCGTTCGCTGTCCCGACGATCGCAAGCTCGTGGTCGACGAGGACGACCTTTTGGTGGAGGAAGCCGGGGTGGTGCCGGTAGAAGCGGATGCCCGGAAGCGCCATCTGCGGGAGATACGTGAAGGAGGCCAGCCAGACCATGAGGTGGTCGGCCTTTTCAGGAAGGAGGATGCGCACGTCGACCCCGCGCAGGGCCGCGAGCTGCAGCGCGGAAACGATGTCGGTGTCGGGCACGAAGTAGGGGCTCACGAGCCAGAACCGTTCGTCGGCCTGCCGGATTCCCTGGAGGAGCAGCAACTTCCAGGTCTCCAGTTCGTCCGCCGGACCGGAGGGAACGACGAGGACCTCCTCGTCGCGCTCCGGCGCCGGCAGGGCCTCCCACCGGAGGTCTTCGGGTGGCTTCCCGTTGGCCCAGTTCCAGTCACTCACAAACGCCAGTTGCACAGCCAGGACGGCGGGCCCCTTGAGCTCGATGTGGGTGTCACGCCAGGGGCCGAAGCGTCGGGAGAGGCCGAGGTACTCGTCGCCGACGTTGTAGCCTCCCAGGAAGGCGGTGGTCCCGTCGGTGACCACGATTTTTCTGTGGTTGCGGAAGTTGAGCTGGAAGCGGTTCCGGGGGCCGCGGGTGGTGCGGAAGCTGGCGACGTAGGCGCCGCTGGCGCGGAGGTCGCGGAGATAGGCCTGCCGGAGCCGGATGCAGCCGATGGCGTCGTAAAGAAAGTAGACGCGGACGCCGCGGGAGGTGGCGGCGGCGATGTGGGAGAGCAGGCGGCGCCCGAGGGTGTCGTCGCGGACGATGTAGGATTGGAGGAGGACGTAGTCCCGCGCCGAGTCGATGGCGGCAAAGATGGCGGTGAAGGTGTCCTGTCCCGTGGTGAAGAGGTTGACCTGGTTTCGGCGGGAGAAGGGGGTGGCGGCGAGGCGGGCAAGGGTGCGCTGATCGGGGGTGAGTTCGCGGTCGTCGACGATGCTTCCGGGGATGCGGGCGCGGACGTCCCGGAGGAGTTCGTGGGTGGCGCGGTCGTGGGTGCGGAGCGCGTCGATGTAGCCGTGGAAGCGGGTGCGGCCGAAGATCCAATAGAGGGGAAGGGCGAGGAAGGGGAAGGTGCTGAGGCTGAGAGACCAGGCGATCGCTCCCTGTGGGGTTCTTGCCTTCATGATGGCATCGTAGGTGGAGGCGATGCCAAAACCGTAGAGGAGGAGAGTGGCGAGGCTGCCGGCGAGCAGGAGGTGTTCCTCGGAGAGGATCATGGGAGGAGGTGGAGGGTGGCAACGCGCAGGCGGCGTCCGGATGTGGGGGAGGTTTCCCCCAGCGAGACGGGGCGGGATCGCACGTGGGTGGCAGGATGGTAGAGGCCGATGGTGACGCTGTAGTCTCCCGGGGGAAGCTCCAGGGGGCCAAGGTCGTGGAACGGGGCAAGGGCGGAATCGGCGTCCGCGATGCGGGGCAGCGGGATGTCCCGCGCGAATACCTGTCTCCCGGTGGTGTCGAGCAAATGGATGAATAAGACGCGTTCGAGGAGTTCCGGGGCATGGAAGGGGTCGATGCGCATGCGGAGGCCCGCGAGAAGGGGGGCGCCCACGGACAAGGTGGAGGGGAGTTCGATGTTCCCTATGAGGAGCCGTCCGCCGTCGAAGGCCATTTCCGGAGAGAAGAGGGGGGGGATGGTGGGAGCGGGCGTTGCTTCGGGCAGGGTGGAGAGGGGCTTGAGGCTCCAGGAGAGGGGGCGGGGCGGATGGTGGCTGCCGGAAAGGGTGAGGCGGCTGAACAAGGGGGGGGCGGTTTCCTCCCACTCAGCACTGAGTCGTCCATTGCCCATGCGGAGGAGGGGAACCTCGCGGCGCAGTGAGGGGTGGGGAAGCCCTGCGTTGTCGATCCACAACACCGGATTGGGCATCCCGCCGGGCCAGTCGATTTCCAGTCGGTACCGCGCGGGAGGAAGTGGCGCGGCGTCCAGCAGCAGTGCGGTCGATCTCCCCGCCGGGAAACGGAGGGTGCCATCGAGAAATCTTGCTCGGACGAGCTTGTCCGCGAGGAGTTCGGGATCTCCGGGAGGGTCCACCTCGCCGAAACGGACGAGCAGGTCGCCACCGAGCGCACGCAATGCGACGTGGTGGCGGACCCGTTTGTGGCCGTCGCGGACGAAGGGCACGCCGAGGACAGCGTCCATTTCGATCACACGGCTTTCCCCGGGGCGGAGAGCGAGGGTATGGGTGCGGCCGTTGAGGGTGGCGCGGAGGTGTGCCGGGCGCTCGCCGGCACGCAGGGAGATTGGAAGGCGTGCCTGACCGGGGGTGTCGACGAGAAGGCGTTGCCAGTGTTCGCCGGCATGGAGGTGGACGAGTCTGGGATCTCGCGGAAAGTTGGGGAGGTCTAGGGGAATCCAATCGGGGGAGGCCATGAAGGGAATGCTGGGCAGTGCCTGACGGGGTGCTTTTTCCCAGGCCTCGGCCCCGGAAAGAAGAAGGGGGCGTGGAAGGTTCCGGAACACCCCGAGGTTTTCCCCCTCGAAGGCCAACAGTCCGTGTGCCCTGGGGTTCCGTGTCTCGGAAAGGGGTTCGAGAAGCGATTCCGAGAGGCGGAACGCGACCTGCCGTGTGTCCTCTCGCGTCCAGAGTAGCAAGTCGACTCGCTGGGCGGGAATAAAACCCGACAGAAGCACGATGGCCGCGAGAAGGATCGGGATGCGGGCGGGCGGGCGGAGCCGGAGAGACGCGCCAGCGCATCCCAGGAGCAGGGGAAGGGGAAGGAAGCTGAAGTGGAAGGGTTGCAGGCTGGGTTTGCCGATCAGGGCGAGGGCCAGGGTCGCAAAGGGCATCGTCAACACCGCCGCGTCCCAGGCCGCGTCTTTATCCTGGCGCACCCGCACCCATGCGTGGACCGCGAGAACCAGGGCGCACAGGAGCAGCACCGGTCCCAGGGCTTCGCCGACTGTGGGAAGGTTGGAGCGCAGGCTGATGAAGGCACGTTCGAGGAAGGGGAGGTCGAAGAAGCCCGGCTCAGCGCCATAGCGGCGGATGTATCGAAAATTGTCGCGGATGAGTTGCAGGGTTTTGGAGAAGCGGATGAAGAGAGCGGGGGTGAGGAGGGCGAAACCGGTCACTGCGCCGAGGGCGCAGGCGAGGCCCGCTGGGATGCGCCGCCGCCAGGGATGGGGGCTGGCGAGGAGCAACAGGGCCGGGCTGGCCGCCGCGAGGAGGCCATGGTACTTGCTGGCGAACGCGCAACCGATAAAGAATCCGGCCAAGGCGTAGGGGCCGGGGCGAACCTCCCGACGGGTGTGGGAGAGCGCCGCGAGGGAGAGCATCACGAATAGGTCCGTCCCCACGTCGCCGCTGGCGCTGTGGGTCACGGTCGTCAGCAGCGGATGGAGTGCTGCGAGGAGCAGGACCCCGAGGGTCTGGACGGGTGGGACGCCCCTGCGGCGGAGCGCGTGCCGGAAGGCCAGCAGTGCCAGGAAGCCATAACCCACGCGCAGCATGCGGCACAACACGAACAAGGTGTCCCGATCCGGTACCGCAGGCAGCGCGAGGGAGGGGTCGACCGCTTCGGCAAAGGGGCGCACCGCATGCCATAGGACACGAAGGAGGGCGGCATCTACCTGGTTAAGCCCGTAGGGATAGCCGTCGTACGCCAGTGACCCCGTGTACCACAGCAGATCCCCATTCATGAAGTTCCGAACCGCCTGCACCTGCTTCGTCTCGTCCGGATGGAAGGTCCCCGCCTCCGAAAGCCCATGCAGCAGCCCCGCCGATCTCACCCAAAGCCCCAACAACAACACCATCCCTCCCCAAAACCCTGTGGTCCGCGACCAGCGCGGCAAACAATTACAAATTTGTGAATTGCCAACCATTGCAAAATCCTTATACTTTCTATTCGCGATTTTTGAAAGAACGTTGTTCTTTGGAATCGTCTGTAAACAGGGTGAACATGAAAGCGGCCAAGGAGACTCGGTGATTTCATGTGTCGCCCAAGGAAAAGCAAAACCCGGGAGGCTCCTTGGAGAGGGAACCGCCCTAAGGAAAGTAACCATGGAAGAGACCATCGCCAGCGAGAAAGTGCAAATCGAAAGAAAAATGTTCTTTTTCGATTTGAAGGAAAACCGCCGCGGCATTCTGCTGCGCATCACCGAGGATGTCCGGGGCCACCGCGACACCATTATTGTTCCGGCCACCGGACTGAAGGATTTTTCGAAGGCATTGCAGCGGATGATCGAAGTGATCGACCGCGAAGGCCTTGACCCTTCCGATCCCATTGGCTTCGAGGAAGAGGAAGAGGGCTACGACGACGAGGACGACGAGTTGATCGACGAGGACGAACTCGAAGAAAACGAAGAATCCTACTAAGCCCGCAAAAGGAGGTGGAGCGGACCTGTCCGTGTCTGTCTCCTTTGCCTGCGAACGCTTGCGCGAACCTCATCATGCCCTCGGGCATACCCTGGTTCTGCGCAGGCGTTTTTTTGGGGGGGGCTGGGGGAGGTTGCGACTCCTCCTTCCGTGCTCCGGTTTGGGCCTGGCCGCCATGTCCGCCTCACAGGAACATTTGACGCGGGAGCGAAAGATGGCTAGTTTGAGGGGATGAAAGGAATCTGGATGATCCTCGCCTTGGCTGCCTCCTTCGTGAATGCGGAGGAGCCCGTTGAGCCGAAACGCAGGAAGGCCACCTACCGCGTGTATGACCAACGGCCCATCCTGAGGCCGGGGGACTGGAGCGACAGCACCCGGGAGAGCCCCAACGCCACCGAATTTCTCCCCGGAGCCGAAGTGAAGGGCTTCAAGACGGACGACCGCCAGTACGGCGCGTCTCCCGTGGCGCAGGCCCCGCTGCCCCTTCCTTCTCAGCCTGCGGCGCCTTCCAGGGGCACCGAGAAGCCTGAAACATGGCTGAAACCCAAGGACTTCCTCATGGAAGACGATCTCCTTTTTTCACAGGAAGGGACCGAATCCGTGGACGGGGAAAGCATGGAGGAGGAGCTCATGGATTGGAAGGGGCTTTCGGGCGAAGTTCTGGACAAAGAGCTGGGCCAGGAACGGCCCGAGTCCCAGCAAGATCAGACCTTCGTCCGGGATTCCCTCCCGGCACAGTCGGGCGGCACGGCCGTCGTGAACTCGGGTCTCGCCCTCGCCCCCGTCGTCGCAGAACCCCTCCTCGGTTCCCCCGGCCCACGGTCGGAGCCCCCAAGTCGCCTGCTGGACGAGGCGCGGGAGTCCTCTCTTTCGACGCTTCCCCCCGCCATGCGATTGGACGCGTCCCCGGCGGCGGGCAACGCCCCTCCTTCCGTGTTCGAGTTGTCGGGAAGCCGTGCGGCCTTGATCGAGGCCTCGGAACACCTTCGGAAGGCGGCGGCTTCCCCAGCCGTTCTTTCCGCGGGACTTTCCCCACCGCGTTTCGCTCCTGCCTCCGTGGACCTTCCAGCCCCTCCCTCCCGCTTCCAGCCTGTGAGCGCACCCGCTCTTGCCCCTCCCGCCAGCTCGCCGCCTGCCCCGCAGCCTCCCATGGCCATCGACCGCTTTCGCGGCGAGGACTACCGTTTGCGTGCGCGGGCGGGCATGCAGACCCCCTGAGGTTTCATGGTTGGCGCTTCCACCTTGCGAGTGTTGCATGTCATCCCCTCCCTGGACCCGGGAAATGGAGGGTTGCCGAAGGCAGCCGTCTCCCTTGCCGCGGCTCAGGCGGTTATGGGCATCAAAAGCACCATCGCGTTTCTCTGTGATGGAGGCGTGTGCAACGATGCCTTGGATGCCTTTTATGGTTCGATCCCTGGATTTGGGCAGGTGGAGTTGAGGCGCATCGCCTGCCGGGACCGGCTGGGTCTCTGGGAGCGCCGTGCCATTCGGCGCCTGATCAAGGGTCTGCCGGCGGGTATTGTGCATATCCACGGCTTGTGGGAGCCTTTTCTGGCTCATGCCCAGGCCGAGGCCCATCGCGTGGGGGTTCCGGTTGTGGTCTGCGCCCATGGAATGCTGCACCCCTGGATGGCCCGCCGGAAAAGGATTGCGAAAGCGCTGCTGGTTCGAGGCTTGGGCTGGCGGCGCCTGTGGGCGCGCGCGGCGTTCGGGCACGCGTTGTGCGCAGAGGAGGCGCCTTTGCTGTCCGCGGCGGGCTTCCGGCGTGTGGAAGTCGTCCCCAACGGGATTTTTGCGGAGGAGGATCTCTTCCGGGATGATCCAGAGCTTCCGGGCGTGGATGCGCAGCCCTTCCTTCTTTTCTTTTCCCGCCTGCATGAGCAGAAAGCCCCCGACAATCTGCTGGAGGCCTTCACACGGATTGCCCCTCTCTTTCCCTCGCTGCGGCTGGTCTTTGCCGGTCCGGACCAGGGCTGCCAGGACCGCTTGCAGGAAAAAGCTATGTCCCGTGGGCTGGCGAGCCGGGTTCTCTTTCCGGGGGTCCTGCGGGGCGTGGAGAAATGGACGGTCCTCCACCAATGTGCCCTATTCTGCCTTCCCAGCCATGCGGAAGGGTCCAGCTTGGCCTTGCTCGAGGCGGCCTTGGCCGGCGCTCCCATCGTCATGAGCCCGGGTTGCCAGTTCGCGGCCCTCGCAGAAGCGGGGGGCGGCCGCCTCTGCCCGAACGACCCTGACGAACTCGCCCGCGCCATCGAGCCGCTTTTGCGGGATCCCCAGGCCGCCGCGCGGATGGGCCGCCGCGCCCGCGAGTACGTCCGCCGTGAACATCGCTGGCAACAAAGCGCCCAGCGATTGGCCGACCTTTATCGGGAACTTCCTGGGACCTGAGGGGGCGGAGCCCGCCCCTTCCGCGGTTCCCGCCAAAGGACGGGTCGTGTTTTCCTTGCAAAGGACGCTGGGCCGCATAGCAGGAGCGCATGTCCGAGAGCAGCTCCACGTCCGAGGCGGCTCGATCCCATGCCGCACTCGCCAGGCATTCCTTGTGGAACGTGCTTGGGATGACCCTGCCGATGGTGGTGGGGTTGTTTGCCATACCCCTGTTGATCCGCGGCCTTGGGGAAGACCGTTTTGGCGCGCTGACGCTGGTATGGATGCTGGTCGGGTATTTCAGCATCTTTGATTTGGGCATGGGAAGGGCGCTGACGAAGCTGGCGGCGGAACGCCTGGGTGGGGGGAGAGAAGGGGAGGTCCCCGCCCTTTTCTGGACAGCATTGCTGGTCACCCTGGGGGTCGGTTCCTTGGCCGGTGCTGCGGTCGTCCTGGCCGCGGAACCGCTCGCGACCCGCTGGCTGGATGTGGAGCCGACCTTCCAGCCGGAAGTGGCCGCCGCTTTCCGCGTGGCGGGCTGGGGGCTTCCGGCCGTGGTGATCACGGTGGGCATGATCGGCGTCTTGGAGGCCTACCAGCGCTTTTTTCTCGTCAACCTCTTCCGGCTTCCTTTTGGTACCTTCACCTTCCTTGGCCCTTTGATCGCTCTTCCTTTCTCCCGGGAACTGCCCGTTTTGGTCGCGGTCCTCATCGGGGGACGCCTGCTGGAAGGCCTGGTCTATTTCGGGTGTTGCCTCGGTGTCGCACCCGTCCTCCGCGGGACTCCGGTCTTCTCCCGCTCCTGCGCCGCGCTGCTTCTGGGTTTCGGGGGCTGGATGACCCTCTCGAACCTTCTTCTCCCCCTCATGATCAATCTGGTCGACCGCTACAGCGTGGGCGCTTTGCTCGGCATGTCCGTGGTGGCTTTCTACACCACCCCCTCCGAACTCGTCGTGAAAATGCTCATTCTGCCACGCGCCTGGGTCTCCGCCCTCTTCCCGCGCTTTTCCGCCGGCCACGCAGTGAATCCCGTGGAGGCCGGCCGCCTCTGCGTGCGCGGGTTGAGAATGCTGTGGGTGTTGATGTTCCCCGCGGCCCTCGCGGTCATGGCCATCGCGCCGGAATTCCTCCGTCTCTGGCTCGGCCCCGAGAAAGGCCCTGTCTACGCCGCGAACGCGGGCCCGGTTATGCAACTGCTGGCCTGGGGCATGTACCTCTACGCGCCCGCCTATGTGCCTTTTTCCTACCTGCAGGCGATCGGTCGTCCCGACCGCCCGGCAAAACTCCACCTGCTGGAATTTCCGTTGCTGGTGGCCCTGATGTGGGTTTGCGTGCCGCGATTTGGGTTGGCGGGGGCGGCGTACGCATGGTCCGCCCGCGCGTTGCTGGACCTGCTGCTGTTGCTGGGGGTGTCGCGCTCGCAGTTTCCCAGTGGCGCGGGTCTGTGGAGCTTCCTCGTTCTTTATCTCGCGGGGGCGGTCGCCCTGTTCCCACTCACCTGCCTTGCGCACTGGAAGTCGCGCTTGATGGCGGCAGTTTTCCTGGGGCTCCTGTGGGCCGGGGGCGCCTTGGCTGTGGCGCTCACGCCGGGCGAACGCAGGAGCCTTCTGCGTCCCTTCCACCCCAAACCCGGATAACCCCATGTTCACAGGAATCATCCAGAAAACCGGCCGCGTGGCCGAACTCTCGCCGCGTGGCGGAGGCCGACGGCTTTGGCTGGAGGTGACGCCGTGGGACCGTCCCTATGCGGGTGGCGAAAGCATCGCCGTGAATGGGGTTTGTCTCACTCTTGCGGAGCAGGACGGGGAACACCTCGGTTTCGACGTCCTGGAGGAAACCCTGCGCAAGACAAACCTCGGGGATCTTCGGTCGGGTGGGCTTGTGAATCTCGAAAGGGCCCTGTGTTATGGGGATGCACTGGGTGGACATCTGGTGTCAGGGCATGTGGACGCGACGGGTTCCGTTCGCTCCCTGCGCCCGGTCGGCGCGGATCTCCGGGTCGAACTTCTGGCCCCCACCGAGGTGTACATGAACGTGGTCGAACAGGGGTCGGTGGCCTGTGATGGCATCAGCCTGACGGTGGCGGAACTGCTGCCGGAGGGTTTCGCCGTGCATCTGATTCCCACGACGCTGCGCGAGACCAATTGGGGCGGGCTGCGTGAAGGGGACCGGGTGAACCTCGAGGCCGACCTGGTGGTGAAGATCGTCCGCCGTGAGGCGGCACGGGGAGTGCTTCCGGGGGGCTGGACCTGGGAACGTTTCCAGAAGGAAGGCGTACGGCCATGAATGCATCTGCGGCGTTGGTGGTGGCTTCGGGCAACCTCCACAAACTGGAGGAAATTCGTGCCATGCTGGGACGGCCGGTCCTCGGACTTTCCGATGTCCCGGGTGCCCCGGTCCCCGTCGAGGACGGCGATACCTTCGAGGACAATGCCCGCATCAAGGCCCTCAGCCTCTTTCGTTATGGGGGAAGGGCCGCATTGGCCGACGACTCGGGTCTTGAAGTCGATGCCTTGGGCGGCGCACCTGGCGTACATTCGGCCTACTATGGCGGAAAACACGGCGACCACGCCGCGAACAACGCGCGGCTACTGCGTGAAATGGAGGGGGTGGCCGATCGCCGCGCCCGTTTTGTGTGTGTACTGGCCTATATCGGGGAGGATGGGGCGGAGCGGATTTACCGTGGGGTTTGCGAGGGGCGGATCGCGCAGGCGCCGGCGGGGGAGGGGGGATTCGGGTACGATCCTCTTTTTATTCCCGAGGGGGAAACCCGTACGTTTGCTGAACTGGGTGGGGAGGCCAAGAACCGCCTTTCACATCGGGCCCGGGCGCTGGAGGCATTCGCGGCTGATCAGGGGGTCCGCTGCGGAAAGAAGTGATCCTCGAGGAGTAGGCAGAGCACGTGGTAGACCGGGAGATGGTGTTCCTGGATGCGGTAGGTCTCGCGGAAGGGGACGCGGATGCAGACATCGCAGAGAGGAAGCATGGCTCCTCCGGTTTCCCCGCTGAGCCCCAGGGTGTGCATCCCCCTTGCCCGCGCTACGCGGAGGGCATGGGCCACGTTGACCGCATTGCCCGAAGTTGAAATCCCCAGCAACACGTCCCCGGGACGGCCCAGGCCCAGTGTCAACTGCGCATAGATGTACTGCGGATCGACGTCGTTCGTGTAGGCGGTTCCCAATGCGGAGAAGGCGGTGAGCGGGATCGCCGGCAGCGCCCCCTGCAACTTGTCGGCGAGTTCATCCCCCAGCAGCGCGCGCTCGCGGGCCGGAAGGGGGCGGCGCGACTGAAATCCTTTGAGGAGCTCCCCCGAGATGTGGTCGGCGTCCGCGGCACTCCCTCCATTCCCACAAAGGAGGAGCTTCCCCCCGTCGCTGTAGCTCGCGCGCAACACGGCGAACGCGGCTTCGATGTCGTCCACGCAGGTTTGCAGGGCCGGGTAGTTGTGGAGAAGCAGTGCGATACGGGGGGACATGCCCTTTCCTTGCCATATCCTGCACGCGCGCGCAACCGCGAAGTTGCCAGCAGCACGCCCCTTCCTTTTTTTGGGGGTCAGAGGAGGTGGTCCGGGAGTTCCGCGGGAGGTTCGGGAAGGCAGGGGGGCGGTCCTTGGACCAGCCCGGGATCGGCCATTTCGAGATGGAGGTCCAGCACGCGAAGAACCGAGAGGAGCGTGCTCAGGCGGACACCCGGGTTGCCGTGTTCAAGGTCGAACAGTGCGGTTTTGCCGATGCCGGCGAGGTCGGCGAGCTCTTTCTGGGTGAGGCCCCGGGCCTCACGGGCCCCGCGGACAGCCTTGGCGACATCGCTGCTGGTGATGCTCATGGTGTATCCCTTGCAGAACGGGGAGGGATGTCAATCTCCACCAACACGCGAAATCCGGCGTCGCTGCCCGCGTAGTGCTCCGGGGGGCGGAAAGATGCGTCGATCCGCAGGTGACGGGGATCCCGCTCTGCCCAGGAACCGCCGAGGAGCAGCCCCCGCTCGCTCCATTCCCAGAGACCTCCCGCAAGGTCGCGGTACCCATGGCCCAGGGCAGGGCCGGGGTGGGGGGGTGGGCGGGAAAGGCGGAAGGCGGTCCCCCGCGGCACGGCGGTGCCATAGCCCCAGGGGAATTCCGCCGAGGCATGCCCGGCTCTTGCGGCAAGCCGCCATTCCTCCGCACGGGGCAGGCGCGCCCGGCGCCCGCTCCGTTCGCTTAACCACTCGCAGAAAGCACGCGCCTCCTCGTGGGTCATCCCCGATGCCGCAGCTTCCCCACCCGGCGCACCACGACGGAACTGCCTCCAGGCCCGGGCCGGTGTCTCAGTTTCGGCCAGCCAGAACAGCGGTAGACCCTCCGGGCTCGGCACGGCGATGAAATGGAGCGCGTCCCCGTTCGGTAAGGGCAGGTTGAGGCGGGGAAGGCTGCGCCGACGGATGGGCTGGAAGTCCTGCAGGCATCGTTCCGGGGGACGGAAGGCCAGGGCGCCCAGCCCTCCGAGGAACGGAAAAAGCACCAGAAGGGCCAGGCGGCGCCGCACGCTCACGGCGGCTCCTCACCCGTTGGGGCCGCCCGGCTGCGGCGTGAGTTTGCCCACTCGCAGCGGGAAGGCCAGCTTGAGCGAATCGTCAATCATGATCTCGATCCAGTACGCGCCGGGTTCATCAAAAGTGAGGTTGACGAACAGTTCAACGTTCGTCGCGGTCGAGAGGTCGTCCGCGAGCTTCACCGGGATGGGTTTCCCTTGGGCGAGAACGCTGCGGCGGTCGGGCTTGAGGATGCGCGTCGTCTGGATGAATTCCCCAACTCCGCTGCACCAGCGGCTGACCGTGCACAGGCGAGGGTATTGGAGCGGGAAATTCTGGCCCCAGATCGCGTCGAAGAGGCCGATGAGGATGAATTTTCCGTTGCGTTCCTGGCGGACGTCGTCGCAGAGGAGGGAGGACTGCAAATCGGGGGTGAGGTTCATGTTCTCCCCCTAACACTCCCGCGCCCCGGGAACCAGCCGAAAGTGCCCCGCGGGCCATTCCGCGGCCCTCTCACCGTTCAGGGCTTTTCTACAAGGTGTGGGGCGCGTCAAGGCCTGCGGTCTGGAATGTCGGACGCCACGGCGCCACAGTGCCGCATTGGGCGAGGCTCTCTGTGGTGGGAACGTGAGGAGGGATCGTCCCGCACAGCGGCAGAAGACACCGCGCGGAATGGAATCCCGACGGCCTCGCGCCCCACCTGCACCCCCCCCATGGCCTCTCCCTTCTCTTCTTTCCTTTTTTTTCGGATCCGCCCGGGTCCGCGAAGAAATCCGGTGGAACCGATATTGGGGGGAGGGAGGGAGAGGGGATGGCTTGCCAAGGGGGGGATTTCTGCATAGGTGCGGATCATGCGCCATACATTGAAGGTTCATAGCCCCGAGGAGGAAATCGCCTACATGCGCGACACGTTGGGCCTGCGCGAGCCCTCCGCCCTGCTGGACAGGGTGATTGGCAACTTCAACGTGCTGCAAGCCCGCTCCGCCATGCTGCTGAGTCTGATCTCCCTTTGCCTCACCATTTCCGGTTTCAGCGGGCACCGCATTGCCGCGGCGGGCGACGGACCCGCGGTCCTGCTCGCCATGGGCATGGGCTTCGCGGTGGTCTCCGCCGTTCTTCTCCTTCTCGGCCCCCTCCAACTCCGCTGGGCCACGCGAAGAAGCTGCCCCGGCGGCTTCGACCACACCCTCCTCGAACTCCTGCGCCTGCGCGACACCCGCACTCGCCGCTATCACCTGGCCACCCTCTTCCTCGTCGTCGGCCTCGCTTCCTACATCCTCTCCGTCATCCTCTCCGTCCTCCCGGTCACTCCCCCCTGAATTCACGCCATGAAACTCCCTAATACACCACTGCTCTCCTCCCACTGCCCCTCCCTCCGCCTCCTCGCCCGCGGTAAGGTCCGTGATGTCTACGAGGTCGACGATCACCGGCTTCTCTTTGTGGCCAGTGACCGCATCAGCGCCTTCGATGTCGTCATGAAGAATGGGATTCCGGGCAAAGGCGTGATCCTCACTCAGATCAGTCGCTTCTGGTTCGAATGGCTCGGCGACCGCATGCGGCATCATTTTCTGACGGCCGACCTGGGCGAGATGCCAGCCAGTGTTCAGCAATATGCGGACCAACTGGAAGGGCGCAGCATGTTGGTGAAACGTCTGCGGATCCTCCCCGTGGAGGCCATCGTGCGTGGCTACCTGGCCGGATCCGGATGGGCCTCCTACCAGAAGGAGGGCAAGGTCTGCGGCATCCCGCTTCCAGCGGGGCTCTCCCAGTGCTCCCTCCTCCCCGAACCGATCTATACCCCCAGCACCAAGGCTGAAATCGGAGACCACGACCTCAACATCACCCCGGAAGAGGCCGAAGCCCTCTTGGGCAAGGCGCATGGCGACCAGGTCCGGGAACTGGCACTCGCCTTGTATGCCCAGGCACGCTCCCATGCCGCTTCTCGTGGCATCCTCCTGGCCGACACCAAATTCGAATTCGGGCTCGACGCCGAAGGGAAGGTCACCCTCGGCGACGAAATTCTGACTCCTGACAGTTCCCGTTTCTGGCCCGCTCAGGGGTACACTCCCGGCCGCGACCAACCTAGCTTTGACAAGCAGTTCGTGCGCGACTACCTTGAGTCGATCCGCTTCGACAAGAAAAACCCGGTGGAACTGCCGCCCGAGGTCGTCGCGAACACCCTTGCCAAATACAGGGAAGCCTACGCGCTTCTCACCGGCGGTTAAGTCACCACCGGGGCAGGAGGGGAGGGGGAGGGAAGGCGCAAAATGTTCACTCCCAGCGCACCCACGCGGGCCGCACCCTTATCTGAATGGAAGAGTCGGGGAGCAGGGGGTGTTGGGGTGTTTGGGCAATCGGGCATCTGTGCCCACCGCGCGGGACGATCCATGTTGGTCTATCCCAACAGGGACGCTTCTATAGAGGATCCTCTTCCGGGTGATTCTTGTATAACACATGCCGGTCGCATGTTTTATACAAAGATTACCCCTCTTCCACGGTTGGCGTGGGCTCCGTTGTCAGAGGTGCCACCACGGGGGGATCGCCGCGTTCCTCGGCGGTCCGTATGCGGTTATGCTTCACAATGTCGTCAACGTCCCGCCCGTCGATCGTCTCGCGTTCCAGGAGGATACGCGCCATGGTGTCGAGCTCCACACGTTTTTCGGTGAGGATGCGGAGGGCCTCGTTGTGACTGTGGTGGAGGATTCGGGATACCTCGGCGTCGATCTTGCGTGCGGTCTCCTCGCTGAAGTGCTGGGAGCGGGTGACCTCGCGTCCCAGGAAGAGGTGCTCCTCGTTGGTGCCAAAGGCCTGGGGCCCGAGGCTGTCGCTCATGCCATACCGGCATACCATTGCCCGGGCGATCGCCGTCGAGCGCTCGATGTCGTTGGACGCCCCAGTCCCTATGTCGTCGAGCACCAGCTCCTCGGCCGCTCGACCGCCCATGAATCCGATCAGCATCGCCTCGAGTTTCTTGCGTCCTGTCGTGTACGAATCCTTCTCCGGCAGGAGCATAGTGGACCCCAGCGAGGAACCACGGGGGATGATCGTGACCTTGTGCACGGGCTCCGCGTGCTCCAGGACATTGAGCACAATCGCGTGCCCTGCCTCGTGATACGCCGTCGCACGTTTCTCCTCGTCGTCCATCATCCGCCCCCTCCGCTCCCGCCCAAACCTCACTTTGTCACGGGCCTCCTCGAAGTCCTCGGGCTCCACGGCCTCCTTGTTCTCCCGCGCCGCCGTCAACGCCGCCTCGTTCACAAGGTTGGCCAGGTCGGCCCCGCTGAATCCAGGCGTGCCTCGCGCCACGACACTCAGGTCCACCGCCGCCGAAACCCGGATGTGGCGCGTGTGAATCTTCAGAATCGCCACCCTTCCCTCCAGCGTGGGCAGGTCGACGACGATCTGCCGGTCGAAGCGGCCCGGCCGCAGGAGCGCGTTGTCGAGCACATCCGGTCGGTTCGTCGCGGCAATGATGATCACCCCTTCCTGGGTGTCGAAACCGTCCATCTCCACCAGCAGCGCGTTGAGTGTCTGCTCGCGCTCGTCATGGCCCCCGCCGATCCCGCTGAACCGCGAGCGCCCCACCGCGTCGATCTCATCGATAAAAATGATGCAGGGGGCGTGTCGTTTGCCCTGCTCGAACATGTCCCGTACCCGGCTGGCGCCGACCCCGACGAACATTTCGACAAAGTCGGAGCCGCTGATGCTGAAGAAGGGGACATTGGCTTCCCCGGCGATGGCTTTGGCCAGCAAGGTCTTGCCTGTTCCGGGGGGTCCGGAAAGAAGGACCCCCTTGGGGATGCGACCGCCCAACTTCTGGAATTTCTTGGGGTCGCGGAGGAATTCGATGATCTCCTCTACCTCCTCCTTCGCCTCCTCCACGCCGGCGACCTCCTTGAACGTGATCTTGTTGCGGTCACGCGTGAGCAGCTTCGCCCGGCTCTTCCCGAAACTCATCGCCCCTTTGCCCGCCGCGCGCATCTGCCGCGCAAAAAGAAAATACAGCAACCCCATCACGAGCAGGAAGGGCACCACGCTCCACACCATGTCCCTCATCACTGTGTTTTTCTGGTCAAACTCCACCTTGGGCACCTCGGCCTCCAGCCGCTTCAGCAGGTCGTCGGTCAGCACGACATCCACCCGGTGGCGCTTGGGCTCCCCCGTCTCTTTGTCGGTGTCCTTCATCTCCACGTCGAGGTAATGTCCTCCCATCCCGTTCGAGAAGACCGACACCCGCGCAACGCGCTGGTCGGCCAGGTACGTGGTGAACTGCGGCTTGAAACTGATCTTGTCGATCCCGGAGTCGGAACCGCCGGCATAGCGGACGAGCGCGAGCGTGAGCAGCATGAGCAGCAGGATCGCCGTGAAGTTGCGGGAGGGCAGGCGTGGACCGTTCGAGTCGGGGTCACGCGGGTTGCTGGGCGGGGGAGGCGGGTTGTTTTCGGAACTCATGCGGTCACAGGGGGTGTTGGAAAGTGCGGCACCCTAGCCCATCCCCACGTGAAATCAACCCCACATCACCCGGAAAGCGGCCTGGCGGCCCCCCTGTCTCGCTTTTGAGTTTACCCACGCCGCTTTTTCGATAGGGGGAATCCATGATTCCTTTTCTGCCCCCTCCTTGGTCCGCCGCGCTGGTTTGTCTGGGTCTTGGCCTTTTTTTGGTCGCCCTGTACGCCTGGATCCTGGCGGACCCAACCCGGGCTCTGGCCCACCTGGATGCCTATCCCCGCAGCGTCTTGCCTGGACGCCTGCTTTCCCTTCTCTGCCTCGTCTGGTTCGCCTCCAACCTCTGGCAGGTCGATTTCGGCGGCTTGAACCACTTCAAACCCGCCCTCTACCTTCTCACCCCTGTCGCATGGATCCTCGTGACGATCTATCTGTCCGACCTCCTCTCCGTGCGAGCCCTCTGCTGTTTTTTCCTTCTGCTGGGCCATCCCGTGCTGGTGGCGACCCGCTGGCAGGGCAACGCGGCCTCCATCGCCCTCGGGGTTTTTGTCTATGTGGTCATCGTGAAATCCATGGTGCTGGCGGTCTATCCCCACCTTTGGAAACGCGGGTTGAAACGGATGCGGGACGGCGGAAAACTGCGCACGGCCCTGCCTGTCCTGGGCCTGGCGGTAGGCGGGGTTCTGGCTCTTTGCGGCGCCTTGTCCCTCGGATGAACCCTTTCACCTCGCTGCGCACCTGGATCGATGAGGGCGTCCTCCTCCTCTGTTTGGCGGATGCGGATACCCCCACACCGGATCCACAGGAGTGGATGACCTCCCAGGAACTCGCTCGCTGGCGCAGCTTCGCCCTCCCTGTCCCCGCCGCCGAGTTCCGCATGGGCCGCTGGCTGCTGCGCCTCTGCGCCCGTGGTCTTTTCGGCCGCGACGAACCCCCGCTCACCGATCCACGCGGCCGCCCGTATTGGGCCTCCCCTCCGCAGGCTCCCCTTTTCAGCCTCGCCCACAGCTCCGGCTTCGTCGCACTCGCCCTCCACCGCATCGGCCCCATCGGCGTCGATCTCGAGGACCCCCGACGTCACGTCAACGCGCACGCCCTCGCACACCGCTTTTTCACCCCCGCCGAACGCGAGTGGGTCGATCGCGACGGTTCGGACGCCTTTTGGCGGGTCTGGACCCGTAAGGAGGCCCTCCTGAAAGCCGAGGGCTCCGGCCTCGCCGGACGGATTTCCCGCGTGGATGTCCTGGCCGCCGAGGCCGAGGGCTGGCACTTCGCGGAATGGGTCGAGTCCTCACGGCGGCTCTGTGTGGCCTCCCGTTCCCCGGGAAGCCCCCTGAAGGTGTGGCGGCACCCCTTCACTTCACCCCCTGCCTGACTCTCCCCGCTCTCGCTCCAACTGCTCCACCCGCTCCCGCAACAACGCGATCTCCTGCGAGAATCGGCGGCGGTCGTCCTCGTTCTCCGAAAGGACCAGCGAGACATGGTAGGCGATCAGGATCACGAACCCGAACACCACCAGCATGATCGCGGAGCTGTAGTGCATGCCCGTCACCGCCGCCAGCCAGGCGATCACCTCCGGGTCGATCGCGAATCCCAGCAGCACGATTCCTGTTCCCAGCCAGAGCAGCGCATACCGCTCCTTCAACGCGTTGCGCCGAACCGATTCGAGGGTGATGAAGAGGTGGGTCAGGCTCACCGCCCCCATGAACACACGCACCTGGTTCGGCAACACCGCTCGCGCCAGCGCCGGGAAAACCGCGACCAGAACCAGGAACAACCCTGTCAGGCTCAGGAATACCGCCGGCAACCGGGCGGGTCGGGCCTGACCAAAGAGTATGCCCGCGCATACCAACATCAAAACGCCCGGCAGGGCGGAGGTGACCCAGGGGCTCATCTCAGCCTCTCCTCCAACCTCGCCCGCGAATACGTCACATCCACACCCCTCGCACGGTCGATCAACAACGCCAGGGTAACCTTCAGTGCAAAATACAGGCTCCGGAACCCATGCAGCGAGGAACGCCCCGCCGTGCGCGCACGGAAGGCCACCCCCACCTCCCCAAACCGGTATCCCTGCCTCCGCAGGAGGGCCAGCGACTCCGGCTCCGGATAGTCCGACGGATATTCATTCGCGAAATAATACATCAGCAGGCGGTTCACCATCTGGAATCCTGAGGTGGGGTCGGTGACCTGGTGCCGGCAGATCCGGCTCAGAAAGGCTGCAAGATAGCCGATGCCGATGCGGCGCGATAGGCTGTTCTCGAACGAGTGGTCGGCGAGGGCGCGTGAGCCGATGACAAGGTCGACGCCGGTCTTCTCCATGTATTCGGCGAGCACGGGAATGCCGGCGGGAGGGTGCTGGCCATCGCTGTCGATGCGAACGGCGTAGCGGTAGCCGTGGTCAAAGGCCCACCGGAAACCGGCCTGCATAGCCCCGGCAACACCGAGGTTGACGGGGAGGTCGAGCACTGTGGCGCCCCCCTCCCGCGCGACCGCGGAGGTGTGATCCTTCGAGCAATCGTTGATCACGACCACGGGAAGCCCGGGGCAGGTGGCGGCGACCTCCCGCAGGAGGCTGGGCAACGAACCCTCCTCGTTGAAGGCGGGGATCAGCAGCACGGAGTGGGCGAGCAGCTCGGTCATTTCTGTTCTTCTTCTTATGCTCTGCCAGGAAGCCGACAAGAAAGAAAGCCGACAGATCCACCCCAGGCGCGGGAGCCCCCCCCCCCCACCCGAACCACGATCGCCATCCCCCTTCCCCCCTCAAAAAAAACACACACATCCCTGCCCCAAACGTATCCGCTTCCTTTCCATCCCCTCCCCTGTGCCATCACGGCTCCCTTGACATTCGGATGGATCAGCCCTATATATCCATTTGCTGAGACGCTCGGTCCACCGATGCGCTTTCCCAAAGGGGGCGACAGGTTTCGACGGGTGTGTTGAAGCGACGGCTGCGTGCCGAGGGTCCTGACAGACCTCGTAAATCCCTGACAGGAAAACACAAGAGCCAACGAAGAGTTCGCTCTCGCTGCGTAAATAACGCAACGCGTCCCCCCGTCAACGCCTGCTAGACGGTGTGGGGCGACGACAGCAGGCTGGGTCCGAGACCGCGCCGGCGGGTCAACGACCAAGATTCAACAGACGGCTGGCGGGCGGGTAGCCGGTTTCCGGGCAGCCCACACGCGAGATTCAAGCGGAAGCTACACACGTAGACGCCGGCGTCATGCGCATTCGGACGGGGGTTCGATTCCCCCCGCCTCCACCATTTCCAGTTTTGGACAGTTGCGGACAGATGGGTATTCTTCCGAACTATAGTCCTTGATCGCAAGAGCTTGCGTCTCCGGTGAGGCCTCGTCTTTTTGGACAGTTGCGGACACGTGAAAACCCTTTCCGACTGTATTTCCGGTCCCTTTTTGTGTCCCTTTTTTTCTGCCACCCACGCCCAGGTATGGGATGTTGGCGATGACCTCCGCCTGGGGGAGAAGGGCGGCGTCCATGTAGGTCTTGGCGGTCAGGCGCGGGTCGCTGTGGCGCATCAGGTTCATGGCGGTGGCGAAGGAGGCCCCGTGGTTCTGCAACAGCACGTTGAAGGTCTTGCGGAGGGAGTGGAAGTCCGCCTTCCGGCCCTGTGAATCATAGGCGGGGATTCCGGCCGCATCAAAGTCCTTGCGCATGTGTTTCATGGCCGGGACACTCCCGACAAACACCAGGTCAGCGTCAGACGCGTTTGCAGGTCGCAGATCGGCCAGAGCCGCCCGCAATTCCTCATGCATGGGGATGACCGCATCCCGCTTGTTCTTGGTGGTGCTGGCACGTGCGCGGATGCAGGGAGGGGCGGAGGTCAGGTCCACGTCCCCCCAGCGCAGGGACTCGATTTCCCCCCGCCGCAGGCCCGAATGAGCCGCCAGGAGGTAGATGGGGCGATTCGGGCCGGCATGAGCCAGGAGACGCGTCATTTCATCAGGAGACAAGGCGCGGCGCACTCCCTGACGTCCCCGTTGCTCCACCCGCTCCACCGCTTCCAGTGGATTTCCGGAAAGGTGCCGACGCTTCGTCAGCCACTTGCAGAACGCATTTGCCGCGCTCAGGTACTCGTTCAAAGTCTTGGGGCTTAAGTTCTGTTTACGCCTCCACGCCTCGAAGCTGGACGCGCTCAAGTCTCCCAGGCGATGCCAGCCGCAGTTCCGCACCAGGGAGGAGATACGGCCCTTTACATGCCCCACATGCTCATCATCCCTGCCCAGGGTCTCCAGCTCCTCCAGGTAGTCCGCGAGGTAGTCCAAGGTTAAACGTTCCAAGGCCTCCTGTTCCGCCTGTCCACGCTCCAGGCCAACCGCTTCCCGCTCCATGCGTCGAATCCATTCGATCCGCTTGATTTCCGCTGTTTGTTTGTCCGATACCCCTAAATTGACAACCTTCCCGCCGATCCTGCAATAGTAGGACTTGGAGAGGGTTCGCTTGCCGTTCCTCACTCGTTTGCGCCTGAATACGCTCATGCCCGTGACTCCCTTGAGCGTCGCAGGTACTCGAAAATCTCGGCAGGATCAAAGAGAAGAGTTCTCTTGGAGGGGCGGAACGGTTGGGGCAGGATGCCGCGCTGGACCATCCGGTAAACCGTCTTCTTACAGGATTTCAGCAGTTTGGCCACTTCCTCGGTGGTCAAGTAGGATGTCGGTTGATCTTCATTCATCGAAAACTCCCTCCAATGGATGATTCTTGTAAACCTTGATTCCCCGCTTCTTGAGTTCCTCTTGTGCCACCCTGACTCTCTTAGCCATAAAACTGTCATCCCAGTCCTTCCGTTTGATGGAAAGTGCCTCCATTCGGGATTCGGTCCGCTCTACGATCTCTTTTCGCCATTCCATCAGCTCGATCATGGGGATGTGGACGTAAGGAAGGCTTCTTGCGGAGTGTTTTTCCATCGAGGTGTAAAACAGAAATGCGGTCAGTTTGCCTGCCTTCATGCGATTGTGAACCGCCGCGCGGGTGACACCGACGGTTTCAGCCGCACCACCAGGGGAGACAGTCCCCCCATAGGTGTCGGTGATGAAGTTGAAATAATGCATCAAGTCCTCACCGGAACCCCATTGCTCGTACATGCGGGTGCCTTCGACCTGCTTGCCCAGGACGGGCAGGGCTTCGTCTGGGACGATGACGTGGACGGATTTTGTGGAGGGGTCTGGCTTAAGCATTCCTAAACGATAAGGAATAGGTTACGTAATGTCAACTAGTGATCTTTAAAAAATGCTTCGATATTAAAATGATTCTTCCGTATTTTTGGGGGAATATGCACACTTATACCAAGGGGCGTCCCTGAGGTGAGGGGAGGATTGAGGCTTGCATGATGCGCCGGGCCGCCCTGCCCGGCTCCGACGAGCCTGGGGCGGGGCCCATTCTCGCCGGGCCGGGCGGCCCTATCGCCCGTCGCACATGCAAACGCTTTCAACAGGCAAACGCCAAGAGACAGGCCGTCTCTGTGCGGATCACCCCCCGCCAACGGTCAATCCTCTTCCGGAGCCGTCCCAGGGAACTCCACAAGCGCCCACTCCACCAATCGGCGTATGGTTTCCGGCTTGCTGAACCAAACGGAAGTGCCTTTTGATCCCCGCCGCAGGGTGTAGCCCAGGATTTTCCCGAAGGGGGCTTTCGGGCATGGCTTCATGGGAGTGGCCAATCGTTGCATTTTGCGGACCACGGCCTTGAATTGTCGGTCGGTCAGTTCCTGGACATGATCGGGGAGAAGGGATTTCAGCCTGGAGCGTCCCACGATTCCCCAATGCCGCCCGATGCCCTCCGGGATTTGAGCCTGTTTGTGTTTGGTGGCATGATCCTGAAGATAGCGGAGCCAGGCACCGCGGGCCCCGTGGCCGTCCTGACAGTCGAAAGACCATTTATCCGCCCCGGGCCATGCGGAACGGCAACAGCATGAGATTCCCACCTTCCATGTGCCCTCCGGCCCGTAATAGGGATCCTCCGGGCGATCCACAGGAGGAGCTTTCCGAAGGGCATCCATCCATAGATCAAACAAGGCGAGTTTCGTGGGGTGCCAATCTTGATCCTTCTTGTTGCGTGGTTTCATGGGCACCATGTCTTCCGCCCACAGGACGGCATGCCAATGAAGCGCCCCGCGTTCCTGTACCTCCAGGCGCCAGATCATGACCAATCCCAGGCGTTCCACTTCCCGGCAGAAATTTCCCCACACGATTTTGGATTCGCCAGGGGACAAGGCAGGGACGCCGGGAATGGTGAAGGTCAGGCCGAAGGGTTTGGTTCCCTCCGGTCCGGTGGAGGTCAGCAGGACATGCCGAAGCCTTCGACGGCTGGCCTTGCTCCATCCTTTGATTTCCCCCCGCGTGCTTCCGACGCTGGAGGGGGCGGGGGTTGGGTTCTCGATCCTGGCATTCAGCCGTACCCCCTTGCCCTCGTAGAAGGAGATGAAATTCTTCTCCGAACCCCGGAGCCTCATTTCCTTCCGGCCTCCGAAGGATCGATTCCGGCCAAGGCAAGAATGGCGTTGCGGATGTTTTCGGGCAGGTTCGCCCAGGACTCGCCCAGGCGGAGCAGTTCGGGATTTTCGGAAACGTCCGGTCCCATTTTGTGTCCCACCCCCTGAATGGGGCAATGTTTACAGGGGTCGCATCGGGGTTCGATTCCCCCCGCCTCCACCATTTAGAAAAGACAAACCCGTCTCTCTGGGGTCATTCTCCGGGGTGACGGGTTTTCTTTTTTCCCTTGTTTCTAAAGGGTTTGCGCCCGTTTCACATCTTTCCAAATCACCCCTCCGCACCATCGATTCTCCCCATCCTCCAGCCTTTCTTTCTCTGTTTGGCCCCTGATTCTCTGTTTTCTCCGGACCAAGTCCGAAGCTCGTCCGGAAAGCTACATCCTTGATTGATATGGGTTTGCGGCTGATTGCCATTTTAGGCGGTTGTCTTAGGTCATCGCTCGATGCCGCAATCGGACGTATTTTTCGAAATCACCCGCTTTGCCCATGAAAAGAAGCGTGGTCAACTCTGGTTTCCTGCCCCCTAAAGTAAAAAAGCCGACGCTGATGGTCGGCTCTCTGGGGTGGTCTCCGGTCCGGTCGTCAGTCGGTGACGAAGCCGAACTGGCGGCGCTGCTCGGCCCAATCCTCCGGGAAGCTCTGGGTCAGTTTGGCCAGCGAGAGCCCGTTTGGTTCCTCGCCGTTGATCAGGGCTTCGACGATGTCGGGGGCCAGGGTCGTCAGCTTGAGGATGCGGGCCACATACGAGCCATCGACGTCGAGGGTACGGGCAAGCTCGCTGATGGACTTGATCTGGCCGGATTCGAGGATGTCGGCCCAGGAAAAGGCCCTTCCCAGTGCCTGGAGGATGGCGGACTGCACCGGTTCCTGCGCTCCGGTGATTTCTCCATCCAGGGCCTGGGGAGCGATGACCGTCTTGCGGCCACGCATGCGCCGGATCAGCATCGGGATATGGATCTGCAGGTTGCCGTTGTCGGCAACGGTAATGGTCGGCTTCATTTTCATCGGCTTGCCCTCCGTTCGGTGACTTCGCATGCCAGACCGGCCAGCTCGGCGATGAGTGTTGTCAGCCCGTTGGTGCGCAGCTCCATGTCGATTCCGGTCTCGCGGATCTCGACCTTATCCACCAGGAGGCGGATGAGCCGGTTTCGTTCCACCGGGAAAAGGTCTTCCCAGAAGCCCTCGACATTCTGGAAGGCCTCCGACACATCCTGTTCCGTGATGCTGTTCCCCTGGTAAACTCTGCATCGCTCGCTCACATGGGTCAGTTGTTTCGAGAGCTCGACCGCCTGACGGTTGACGGTCGTCAGCATCTCGGTTTTGCCCGGCTGATCGCTGCCGGGTTTCATCAGTTCGAGTGCCTGCTCCCGCGCCTGCGACAGCTCCATCTCGAGTTGGGCTTTCTGCTTGAACAACCGCTCCCGCTCTGCCTGCTCGATGTCCCGGGCCGCGAAGTAAGTCTTGGCCACCAGCGTCGGTGTGCGGAACACGGCGCTCAACTGCTCGATTACCGCCTGCTCGATGTCCCCGGCGGGAATCCGTTTGAGCGGGCACCTGCTCACGGTCCGCTTGCTGTCTTTCTGGCAGATGTAATAGGTGTAGTGGCGTCCGTTCTTGCGAGCGTAGGTCGGTCCCATCGAGCAGCCGCAGTGGCCGCAGCGGATGACGCCTTTCAGCGGGGCGACCATTTTGGTTCTGGCCATGGAAACCTTGACCGGTTTGTTGTCCTCCAGGATGGCCTGAACCTTGTCCCAGGTCGCCCGGTCGATGATCCCTTCGTGCTCACCGGGGTAGCTGCGATCCTTGTGGGCGATCTCGCCGATATAGATCCGGTTGTTGAGCAGCCGGTAGATGTGGGCGGTGTTCCATTCGGAGCCCTCGCGCACCTTGCCTTTCTTGGTGGTCCAGGCCTTGGTGCGGTACCCCTGTTCGTTCAATTCCTGGCCCAGCTTCTTGGCCGAGCCGATCTGGATGAAGCGGCGGAAGATGTACTGCACCGTCCTGGCTTCATCCGGGTTGACCAGCAGCTTCTTGTTATCCCGGTCGACGTCGTATCCGAGGATGGGCACGCCGCCGCAGTATTTTCCCCGGCGCTTGGCTGCCGCCACCTTGTCCCGGATACGTTCGGCGATGACCTCCCGCTCGTACTGGGCGAAGGTAATCAGGATGCCGAGAAACATCCGGCCGGTGGGATCGGTGGTGCTGAAGTGCTGGGTGACCGAGACGAAGCTGACGCCCTTTTCGTTGAAGAGGTCGATCATCTTCATGAAGTCCAGCAGCGAGCGGGACAGGCGGTCGACCTTGTAGACGACGATCACATCGATCTTCCCGGCGTCGATATCCGCCAGCAGGCGGCGTAGCCCCGGACGCTCCATGTTCCCGCCCGAGAAACCACCATCGTCATAGCGATCCGGCAGAGTCGTCCAGCCCCGCATCCTCTGGGCTTCGATATAGTGTTCCGCCGATTCCCGTTGCGCATCCAACGAGTTGAACTCCTGTTCGAGTCCTTCCTCATGACTCTTGCGTGTGTAAATGGCGCAGCGCAGGGTCTTGTTCTTGCCCGGCGCGACATTGCTGTTATCAAGCATCCGAACCTCCCTCGGCTTTTCTGCCGTAAACCTTCTTCAGCCCGAAAAAGACTTTGCCGTTCCAGCGCGTCCCGGTGATCTCCCTGGCCACCGCGCTGAGCGACCGGAATGTGCGACCTTCGAACTCGTAGCCATCGGCAAGGACGATCACCTCATAGCGCCGGTCGTTCCAGATCCGCACTAGTCTGGTCCCGGGCAGGATCGCCTCGTTCGATTTCCGCTCCTCTGGGATGCGTCGATTGACAGTGGCGACCGGGTCCTCCTTAGCGGCCTGCTGAAGATGGACCTTGGCCTGCTCGGACAGCCCGCCGTAGAAAAGCTCCTGGATGCGATAAGCCAGCCGCTTGATGAGGAATTGCTTTTTGTACTGGGGCGGCTCTTCTCCGTAGAGGTCGAGCCATTTTTCCCGGAGCTGCTCCAGGGACATGGATTGCAGCAGGGCCATCTGCCGAAGGACCGAGTTTCGGGTTCGGTCCTGATTCTTGCCGCCGGTGGCGGCGTTCTGTAACTCATTCATTTTCAACTCCTTATTTTGGTTTCCGGACGAGTTGTCATGAATGAATGCTCTGTTCCGGCAATGAATCAAGTCCTTCTCCGAGCACAGGGGAAGAATCTTCGAAAATCTCTAACTCACTGCCTGCACATGCTTTTTTTGCCTTTCGGCGCAGGACCGCCGTGGCCAAAATGGAGGCGGCTGACTGGAGTCTCGCCTCACCCGGCAGGCGGCCGGGATGGCCGTTTTCGCCGAGATTTTCCGTCCTCGGCACATCATTCATTTCCTGTACATCCAATATCGAACACCTCCGGTGGGACCGGGGGGCTGGATGGTGTGGATGCCAGAAAACGGTGGCGGTCGGGATGCGCGTTCGATGGCACCCACAACCGCCTCAGCTCCGCCTCTGGTCGGTTATCTGGTTGTGCCCGGCGTTAACCGGACTTGCGTTCGTTACCTACCGGAGGGACGACCAAGATGTCGGAATCAGATGAAAAGTCCTGTTTTTGATTGACCTGATATTCATCAGGTCGTATATTTCTTGGTCATAAATTGGGCTTAATCCGCTCAGTGGCCATGACACGGAGCAATCGCCATGGGAAAGAAAAAGCTATCGGAAATAACCGACCCGCAGGCCAGGACGCTGAGGGTCATTTGCCAAATCATTGATGAAAAGGGGTTGCCGCCAACGGTGAAAGAATTGTCGGAAGTCCTCGGTATCAGCCACGCGAGCGCCCACGAGCAGATCGCTCAACTGGTTCGGAAAGGCTATCTGAAGAAAGAAGCTCGTAAGGCCCGGAGCATCGTCGTCATCAGGAGGCCCGAATAACGATGCCGGGTCGCGACAAATAAGGAGATCGACATGGGGCACGTCAGACTTGGGAGCCTTCCAAGATCGAGGGCATGGAAAGAGGTGGTCGGCCTGATCACGGCCGGTGCCGACGTGTCCCAGATCGCAAACGCCACAATACGGGCGGCTGACAAGGCCTTCTCATTTGTGCTCAACGATGAGGGCTTTACCGAGGCGGTATGGCTGATGACCCAGCTTGCCATTGCCGCCAAGAAGGACAACTTCAACGATCACCTGCAGTCGGTTGGCATCAATCTGCCACAGGACACCTCATTGCCCGACGTTGCCGCCGCTGTTGCAGAGGCAATGGATCGGAAGCTCGAGTCCAACGGTAGCCGCTCTGACTTGGGTGAGATGTCGCAGCGGGCCTTGGTTGGAGCATTGGTCGAACACATCTCTCCCAAGTTGCCCTCCTTGTTTACGCCAGACGCCAGCGACGTTCAGGCAGCATTGGCGTCGCTCGGAAAAAAACGGGAGTTCGGCGAGTTGTCCCGCACGTTCTTCGCCAAGCTGACCAACGAGAGCATGAACTATTTCCTGTCAAAAACGCTGGCGACCCATCTGGGCGAAGGCCAGCGCTTTGCCACCATGAATGAAATGGGACAATTCGAGAAAGCCCTGACCACGCACTGCAAAGAAGCATCCCTGATCGTCGAACAGTTTTCGGCGGATTGGTTTTCCAAGCACAAATACGAAGAAGGCGGTGACATCTCCCGGGAGTCGTCCAACGGCTTCGCCTCCTATGCGCTGAAGAAAATGAAGGACGAATTAAAAGAAGGAGCGCGAGCCGATGCAAGATAAGCGTTACATCATCTGCGGAAATGCACCGACCAGCGGAATCGAGGAGAACCCGGATCGGGATTTGCGCCTGCGTTTGTGGGGCAAGGATGGGCCGGACAAGATCACCTTACGCATCGAAGACATCCACAAAAAGATGAGCAAGGACGTGCCGGATTCCTTCCAGGATCTGCTCGAAATTGCCACCTACGTGTACAGCGCCGACCAGGCCATTCCCCGTGGAGCCGATGACGTTGATTCCTTTGGTCATGGTTGGCGGAGAAATCTGCATTTCATCATTCCGGTCCGGAACCCGGATTTCTGGAACGGTAAGGAAATTCAGCAAGCCCTGTGCTCGACGCTTGGGTTCCTGTCTGATGACAGCTACCACTTCGAATTTACCAAGCTGAAAGAGGCTCAGGCATTCCAGGGCTATCTGGACTTCAACGATGACGGGCGTCTTCTCGGTTATCCGGAGCAGGTGGTGATGTTTTCAGGCGGGCTGGATTCGCTGGCCGGAGCTATCGACGAGGTGTTGAACGAAAAGCACCGGGTCGTCCTGGTGACCCACAAGTCAACCCCGAAGCTCAATAAACGCCACCGCCGCCTGGAAAAGATGATTGCCGACAAGGCCGGTGAAAACGCTCCCCTTCACATCGGAGTTCGCGTCAACAAGAACAAGGGGCTGAACTACGAGTACACCCAGCGGAGCCGCTCCTTCCTCTATGTGTCCATCGGGGCGACCATCGCAAAAATGATCAACCTGAAGAGCGTCCGATTCTACGAGAACGGCGTCATCAGTCTGAATCTGCCGGTCTGCGCCCAGGTCGTCGGCGGCCGAGCAACGCGCACCACCCATCCAAGGGTAATCCGAGGCTTCCAGGAAATCATCAGTCTGGTGGCTGGCGAACCATTCACCATTGAAAATCCCTACATCTGGAAAACCAAGGCTGACGTCGTCGGGGTCATCACCAAAGCCGGATGCCAGGAGATGATCGCGGCATCGACCACCTGCACGCACACCTGGGAGATGACCAATCACCATACCCACTGCGGCACCTGCTCGCAGTGCATCGACCGACGCTTTGCCGTGATCGCAGCCAAGGCCGATCAGTATGACCCTGTCGATGCGTACAAAGCCGACATCTTCACCCAAAGCCGAAGCAAGGACGAGGACAAGATCATGGCGGCCGCGTACCTGGAACGTGCCAACCAGGTCCGTGATCAGGATGACATCACCCAGTTTATCGCTCGATTCAGCGAGGTGAGTCGGGTCTTCCGCTACCTGAATGGGAACCCCGGAAGCGTGGCCCAGAAGGTCTATGACCTTTACAAGCGCCACGCCAAGGAGGTCTGCGATGCGATGGACACCATGGTCGGCCGCAACATCACGGCCATCCGCCAGCGCACCTTGCCGGGAGACTGCTTGCTTCGGACGGTCTATGAATCGGGATCGGTGATCTCAGTCCCCGCCATTCCGGTCGAGCAGAAGCAGCCGGACAACTATTTCAGGAAGCGCGGGGGTGTCTGGGCCGCACGCTTTAACGGCAACGCCGAGGTGCTCGTGACGGGTGTCGACAAAGGAGCCGAGTACATCAACTTCCTTCTGGCGAGGCCCAACAAGGAAACCTCGGTCTACGAGATCGTCTGCGGGTTTGCCATCGATAGCTGCAACGCGGTCCTGAACTCCAATGAAACCGACGAAGGTTTTCAGGTCACCCAGGGGGTTCCGTTGGGTGATACAGGCTTCGTTGCCGACCGCAAGGCCGTCGAGCAATACCGGGAGACGGCTCACGAGCTTCTCCGAGAGATTGAAGGAGCCCGGGCAGAAAACAACGATGCCGAAATACAGCGACTTGAGGACGAAATGACACAGATCACCGCCGCAATCAACGAGGCGGTTGGTCTGGGTGGCAAACTCCGGAAATCCAACGACAAACGGAAGAACATCCGCGACGCCTTCCGGAACGCCGTGAACCGGGCCATCAAGTATCTGGAGAAGTACGATAAGCCGCTGGCCGTCCACCTGAAGGAGTCCATCAAGTGCGGCAACGAACCGGTCTACCGGACCGAAGAGGAGATCGTTTGGGAGGTCCGCCCGATAGTCAACGAATGACCCGGGACCACCCAGGAAGAAAAAACTAAAAAAAATTTCCGCTACGCCAAATGTAGCCATTGCGACGCCGGATGTAGCGCCTTCCCCAATGAAGGCGCGATCCGGCGTTTTTTATTGGTCAGCACAGGGTTGGCCACCGGGCGTGCCAGAACTTCCGAACAAGGAGACTGGCAGTGGCACAAGTCAACAAAGCACACCTCACCCCACCGAAGCGGCGACTCATCGAGTTGATGCAGGACATCAACTTCGGCCGCATCACCAACATTCCGGTCCGCGACGGCGAGCCGGAACTCACCCCTGACACGGTCATCGAGCGCGAGATCAAGCTGGGCGGCCAGAGCGGTCCTCGGCCCGAGCGCGACCAGGATGACTTCATCCTCAAGCAAGAGGTCGTGGCGCTGCTGGAGCACCTCGCACAGATGGGCAGCGGAAAAGTCTGCCTGCTCGAGATCAAGCACGGTCTCCCGTTCCTGATGCGCATCGAGGAACGGGCAGCCTGAACACGTAACGACCTGAACCCTTAGACACTGGACAACAAGCTGGACGCATGGCGGAGGCTGTTGTGGGTGTCGCCGAGCCGAATACGGCAATTGGCGGCGTACCTACGACCCCTTCGCCCACGCGACAGCTTTGTCCTGTGATCTGGCCCGTGCCGACACCCACGCGGACCTCCTCCTCGCTCCGAGGAGGCCCCGATGGTTTCACAGAATTCTTACGACGGCATCGACAAGTATGCCGCCGACCTCATTCGGCACAAAGCACGTCAACTCGTAGGCAAGGCCGGATTCACCGAGGACGACAGACCCGACCTCGAACAGGAACTGATGATCGATCTGCTGCAGCGGATGCGGCATTTCAATCCCGCCAAGGCCAAGAAGACCACCTTCATGGCCCGGATCGTCGAACGTCACATCTCCACCATTCTGGAGGCCCGGTTCGCCCAATGCCGGGACTGGCGGCTCTGCCAAACCTCACTCAACGAACCCCTCGACAACGGTGAAGGCGACACCACCGAGCGAATCGACTTCCTGGACAGCGAAGGCTCTCTGGGAAGCGGCACCCGCGAGACAAGGGAGCGTCTCGCCCATGAGATCCGCATGGATCTCGACCGGGCCATCACCTCGCTGCCGGAAGAGCTCCGGGATCTGTGCATGCGCCTGCACGACAGCACCATGGCCGAAATCGCCCGGGAGATGGGCATTCCCAGAACCACCCTCTACGACCGGCTGAGCAAGCTGCGGGAGGCTTTCAGCGAGGCTGGCCTGACCGACTACCTGTGATCTCCGACGCATCAGCCCCGGCTCCGGTAAGTAAGCACCGTGCCGCATGGTGCGGCTATCCGGGGCCTCGGAAATCAGAACCTGAACAAAAGAGGAGTTCAACCATGACTCACGACACCTACAAGTACCGTTTTGACGAGTCGGTCCCGGCCCAGGAACTGGAAGACACTTTCATGCTGGCGATGCTGGCTGTCGAAAGCCTGCATGGCCGTTCCCGTGTGCGGATGGAGAGCCGGTTCAATCTGGACAAGGCCCGACGCACCTGCGTGATCGACGCCTCCACCGATGTCGGCAGTGACCTCGCCCGCATCTTCACCGGCTTCGCCACCAAGGAATACGGCGAACGCTCGGTCCTGATCGAACGTACCCAGCCGTCGGGTTGCGCCTGTGCCTCAAAGCATCGCGCAGCGCCCGCCGCTGCCGAAGCGGGGGTGGCGGTATGAGCGAGCTGATGACCACCACCTATTCCATGTGGCGGCTGTTCCGCAACTGCCGCATGGCCTGCAAGTGGCGCTATATCGACGAGCTGGTGCCACTCGAGCGCGACCCCAATCTGGCCTTCGGCTCGGTCATCCACGACTGCCTGGAGTGCTGGCACGGCGAGCGGGATCTGGCCAAGGTCCTCGACCACATCGACCGGACCTATCCGAACAGGGCGCAGGACGACCATCAACAGGCCGACTGGCATCTCGCCAGGGCCATGATGAGCGCCTATGCGGAACACTACCCCGCTGAAGAGTTCGAGGTCGTCGCGCTCGAGAAAACCTTCGAAGGTCCCATCGTCAACCCGGCGACCGGGGCGACCTCGCGCAGTTTCATTCTCGCCGGGAAGGTGGACGGCATCGTCCGTCAGGATGGCCAATATTTCCTGCTGGAACACAAAACCGCCTCGCAGATCGACGCCAGCTACCTGGAGCGGCTGTGGACTGATTTCCAGATCATCCTCTACGCCTGGTACCTCGAGCAAACCCTCGGCATCACGGTCAGCGGCATCATCTACAACGTTCTGGTCAAGGCCAAGCTGCGCCAAGGCAAGGGTGAGACCGAGGCCGAGTTCGAGGCCCGCCGGGCGGAGCTGATCGCCAAGTCGAAAACCGGCAAGAGCAGCGCCAAGCGCAAGCTGCCGGAGGACGACGACACCTTCCAGCAGCGGCTCCAGGAGAAGTACCTCGAGCCGGGCATGTTCCATCGCGAGGTGCTCTACATCTCCCGCGACCAGTTCGAGGAACTGCGGGCGGAGCTGTGGGAACTCTCCAAGGCCATGCTCGACGCCCGTCGGCGCGACACCTTCTACCGCAACACCAGCTACTGCTTCCAGTACGGACGGCCCTGCGCCTACTTCCAGCTCTGCCGCTCGGGCGGCAACCCCAACGTCATCGAAAACCATTTCCAACGGATCGCCCCGCACGAAGAGCTGCGGGACGGAGCCGGTGAAGACGCCGCTCCGGTGTTTTGAAATCCCAACCATAAGGAGACGAAGCCATGCTTCCCAAGACCAAAAGCAAACCCAAACACACGCTCTCGGACCTCACCGCCCTGGTGTACGGCCCGAGCAAGATCGGCAAGAGCACCTGGTGCTCCAAGGCCGATGACGCACTGTTCCTGGCGACCGAGCCGGGCCTGAACGCCCTGGAGGTGTTCCAGACCCCGATCACCTGCTGGGACGACCTTCTGCAGGCCTGCGCGGAAATCGCCGAGGGCAAGCACGAGTTCAAGACCATCGTCGTCGACACGGTGGATAACGCCTACAAGATGTGCTCGGACTACGTCTGCAAGAAATTCAAGATCGAGCACGAATCCGACCTGGGCTACGGCAAGGGCTATGCGCTGATCAACAACGAGTTCCAGCGCGTCATCAACAAGCTCGCCTTCCTGCCCTATGGGCTGATCCTGATCTCCCACTCCCAGGAACGGGACATCGAGACCCGGACCGGCAAACACACTCGCATCGTGCCGACGCTGCCGGAGAAGGCGCGGAAACTGGTCACCGGCCTGGTGGACCTGATTCTGTTCTGCGACCTGGACATGAAAACCGGCGAGGACGGCAAGCCAGTCTGGCAGCGCGTGATGCGCACCAAGCCCAGTCCCAACTACGACGCCGGTGACCGTACCGGCCGACTCCCCGAAGTCATCCCCCTCGATTTTTCGAACTTCATGAAAGCGTTCAACAACACGGCAGCCGGAGCTGCGGCGAGTGCCGCCCGGCCGAAGCCGGAGCCGACCGCGAGTGCGGCGGCGAAACCCCAACAGTAAGGAGATCCGACCATGGAACACTACGAAAACCAATCCAACAGCAACCTCGACCTGGCGCAGTTTGATGACGCCTTCGAAACCGCCGAAGTCGAAGAGCGCGAGTTCGAGGCCGTTCCCGACGGCAAGTACCAGGTCAACGTCGACCGGGTCGAGCTGACTCGCGCCCAGACCTCGGGCAATCCCATGCTCAAGTGGACCCTGCGCATCCTCGCGCCGACCCACAAGGGCCGTCTGCTCTGGCGCAACAACGTCATGGCCAGCAACGAGAACATCAAGTGGCTCAAGCAGGATCTCTACACCTGCGGGCTGCAGCTTCAGAAGCTCTCCGACCTGCCGGGCCACCTCGAGCAGCTTCTCAACATCAAGCTGGAGGTGACCAAGCGCACTCGCGGTGAAAACGAGAACATCTACTTCAACCGTCGCATTGTCATGGCCGACGATGCCGGAGCTCCCGGCGCGGCGATGGACGACATGATCCCGTTCTGATGATGGACCGGATCACCGTTGTCGTCGACACCCGCGAACAGGAGCCCTACAGCTTCGATAGCGACAAGGTTTCGGCGGTTCGCAAGGCGCTGCCCGCCGGTGATTACTCGCTGGTCGGCCTTGAGGAACGGGTGGCGGTGGAGCGCAAATCCCTGACGGATTTCGTCTCCACCGTCATCCGGGGGCGAAAGCGGTTTCACCGCGAGCTGGAAAAGCTCTCCGCCTACGAATCCGCCTGCGTGGTTGTCGAGTGCAATTTTCGCGATCTGGTCGATGGCCGCTACCGCAGCGATGCCCACCCGCATGCGCTGATCGGAACGGTCGCCTCCATCGTCGTCGACTTCGGTGTCCCCGTCTACTTCTGCTCGGACCGGCAGGCCGCCTGCCGTTTTGTCGAGGAGTACCTGACACGTTTTCACCGGAGGATCGCGAGATGCCAAAAAGAAATGAGAGTAACCCGGCGCGACTCCGGGGAAGAATAGAGCGCGTTTACTATGCCGGACCCAAGTTCTCCGCAGGCCGACTGCTCACCCCGACCGGTGAGGAAGTCCAGTTCGCGGGCAATTTGTTCGCTCGGGAAAATCAGCCTGTGGTCCTGCTCGGGTCGTGGTCCACCCATCCCAAATACGGCCGTCAGTTCAAGGTCGACGGGATGGAGCACGACCTCGAACTCGATCCGGAGGGGCTGATCCACTATCTGGCCAACCATCCGGAGATCAAGGGCATTGGTCCGGCCAAGGCCAGATTGATCGTCGAGAGCTTCGGCGACGCCTTTGAAGAAACCCTTCTGAGTGACCCCGAGCGCATTGCGCTCAAGGCCCGACTGCCCCTGGATGCTGCCCGGCGGCTGCGTGACGAGTGGTTGAAGAACCGCAGCGTCAACACCGTCATGGCCTGGCTGTCGGCATTCGGTCTGACCCATCATCAGGTCACCACCCTGGTCGAAAGACTCGGCGGCAACTGCCTCGATATCCTGAAGGAAGACCCGTACATCCTCATTCGGGAGATCCGGGGATTCGGCTTCAAGAAGGTCGACAAGATCGCCCGCAAGCTGGGCACCCCCAAGGACCACAACCCTCGCATCCGCGCCGGACTGCAGTTCTGCGTCCGTGAAGCCCTGGACAATGGCCACTGCTGGATCGAATACGAAGATCTGGTGGACCAGGCCAATCTGCTGCTGGTCATGGATGCCCTGGACAGCCGGGTTCGTATCGAGAGCGCCATCGACGCGCTCATCGAAGAACAGGCGCTTGCCTGCGATTCCCACGGAGGAAGGTTCGTGGTCGCTCTGCCGGAGCTCGTCCGCATGGAGCGGGAGCTGGCCTCGCTGTTCGGCCAAGCCGAGACGCCCAACCCTCATTTCCAGTCCGTCAAGAAACTTGATGCCCTGATTCGGCGCTGCGCGGAGACGCTGAACGAGAAGCAGCTCGACGCGGTGCGCTCGGCCCTCCAGCACAGCATCAGCCTGATCTCGGGTGGAGCCGGTTCGGGCAAGAGCTACACCATCTCGGTCATCAACACCATCTGCGAGGAGAGCGATCTTGAGGTCGTGCTCGCCGCGCCGACCGGTAAGGCGGCAAAGCGTCTGGAGGAAGTCAGCGGTCGCAGCGGCACCACCATTCACCGCCTGCTCGGCTATGACGGCAAGGGTTTCTCCCGCAGCAAGGAGAATCCTATCGATGCCGACGTCCTGGTGGTCGACGAGTTTTCGATGGTGGACGTGCCCCTGGCCTGGCACCTCTTCGAGGCGGTCGACCTGTCGCGGACCACGGTGCTGCTGGTCGGCGATCACAACCAGCTTCCGCCGGTGGGACCCGGAAACATCCTGCGCGATCTGATCCAGACACGTGCCATCCCCACGGTCATCCTCGACAAGGTCGTGCGCCAGGCTGGCGTCCTCAAGGAGAACTGCACCGCCGTTCTCAAGGGCGAGGTACGCAAGACCAGCGAGGCGTCGGTGGCCGGATGCCGGGATTGGTATCTGGTGGATCAGTTCACCGACCCGATGGCGGCACGCTCGTTCCTGCTGGAGCTGTTTCAGGAGCGGCTCGACGCCCTGGGTTTCGACATCATCAAGGACGTGCAGGTGCTGACGCCAACCCACAAGGGGCCGCTCGGCACCAAAGAACTGAACGAGGAACTGCAGCGGCTCATCCAGCGCAAACTCTGGAACACCGAAGTACCGCCGGTCGCCATGGGCCGCCGCGCCCCGTTTCTCAAGCATGACAAGGTTATCCAGACCCGGAACAACTACGACCTGAACGTGATGAATGGTGCCATCGGCTATGTGGTCGATGTCCTCGCGAACGGCACCCTGGTCATCGACTTCGACGGCATGCCGGTGGAGATGGAAAAGGGTTCGCCCGACCTTCAGGACCTGCAGCTCGCCTATGCGCTCACCATCCACAAAACCCAGGGTTCAGAGTTCCCCTGCGCCGTGGTGGTGGTCCACAAGGCACATTCCTTCATGCACCACCGCAATCTGCTCTACACAGGAGTGACCCGCGCCCGGCGCACCGCCATTGTCCTGGGTGACCATTGGGGCATCCAGAACTGCGCCAAGCGTTGCCAGGTGGATGACCGCCGGACCTTTCTGCCCCTGTTTCTGGACGCCGCCCAGCACGCGGATGCCGATTTCGCCCGTGTCGCGGAGGCCGAATGAGTATGGGCGGAACGGATAACGTCAGGGAGTATTACCGGCTCGTTACCGAGATGGACATCGGTGACGTGGCCCGGGAACTCCTGCCGGGACGGATCACCCAGGAGACCGGCCAGCGCTTGATGTGCGACTGCCCCAACCATCAGAGCCAGTCGCGCCTGTCGCTGCACGTGATGCTCGACAAGCAGGGCTGGTACTGCTTCGGCTGCGGAGTCGGCGGTGATGTGCTGCAACTCGTTGAGTTCATTCAGACGGGCTCGGTCACCGCCGGGCAATCCGGTCCGATGCCGGACAGCCACCGCCAGGCCAGGGACTATCTCGCCAAGAAGGCGGGCTTGCCACCGCTGTCGCGCTATGGCCTCAGCCAGGAGCGTCTCGCCCAGACGGAGGCCGACCGCGCCTTCGAACTGCGGGTCAAGGACGCACTGACCTCGCTGGCCAGGCTTTACCACGCCAGGCTCAAGGAATCGCCGGAAGTCCTCGACTGGCTGAAATCCAAATACGCCCTGAGCGATGAAACCATCGACGATCTCCTGATCGGCTACGCGGACAACGCGTCCGGCGCGGTCGCCCAACTGACCGGGGGTGAAGACGGTTTCTCCAAGCGGGAGCTCGCCGCGACCGGCGCTTTCCGTCCCACCAGCCAGGACGGCCTGACGCCATTTTTCGAGCGCCGCATCGTCTTTCCCTATTGGAGCCGTGGCCGGGTAGTGTTCATGATCGGCCGCAAGACGCCGTGGACCCCGGACGTGGGCTGGGAGCAAGGGAAATACAAGAAGCTGCCGGTTCATGACGAGCACCAGCGGCCTTACGTCGCCGACTTCATCAACAACGCGCTGCTGTTCAACGAGGACTGCCTGCTGGCGAGGCCCGGCAAGGTGATCATCACCGAGGGGGTGACCGATTGCCTGGCGCTGATGCAACTGGGCCTGCCCACCGTATCGCCGGTCACCGTCCGCATCCGGGCCGCCGATTGGGAGCGCCTGATCCCCAAGCTGCGCGGCGTCGAAACCGTCTACATCTGCCAGGACAACGAACTCTCGCAGGCCGGTCTCAAAGGGGCGCTGCAAACCGCCCGCACCCTGGCCGAACACAAGATCGACACCCGCCTGGTGACGCTGCCCTTGTCGGAGACACAGATCTCAGCCCGGCAGGAGCTGACTGAACGCTTCGGTCTGACGGCGAGCGTCGGGCCGAAGGAGCTGGCCAAGCTGCTGGCAGGACGGCCCGCCGAGGAAATCCAGGCGGCCGAGGCGCTTCTCGCCACCGCAAAGATCGACGTCAACGATTACATTGCCGCCGGGCATACCCGGGAGGATTTCGAACGCCTGCTCGCCGAGGCCAGCACGCCCATCGAGTTCGGCGTGCGCTCGCTGCCCGAGGGCGCTGAGGAAGAGGAACGTAACCGCCTGCTCGAACCGATACTGGGGGAGATTTCCGAGCAGTCTCCGCTGGAACAGGCCCGCCTGCTGAAGCTGGTGCAGGAGCGCATCGGTGGTGGTGTTTCGATGGCCACCCTGAAAGAGCAGATCCGCGCCATCCAGAAGGACCGCAAGGTCGAGTTCCGTAACGAAAAGAAGAAGGCCAAGCGGATGTCCGGCGCGATGCCCGGATCATGCCGCGCCCGGGTCGACGAGGTGCTGATCGACACGGAACTGGAGAACGGCGCTCCCGACTACACCCTGGCCGCCGAGGCTGCCTACGACTGGTTTACCGCCAACGGTGCCCAATTCTTTCACACCCTGCAGGGCGAGCCGTTCATGTATTTCGACAACGCCATCTACTGGATGGATTCGCCGGACCGGGGCCGCAAACGCCATTACGCGGCCATGCTCTATAAGCACACGGGCATGGTGCCGACCTCCAACGGCGGACGGACATTTTTCGAGGTACTGCCCAGCCTGGCTATGATCCGAGGCCAGGTGCGCGACCATTTTTCCTGGCTGCACACGGATGTGGCTTCCTACACCGTCTATTTCAACTTGAACAATCCGGAGCACGAGATCGCCAAGATCACCCCGGACGAGATTCAGATCATGAAGAACGGCGGCAACGAGGACGGCATCATCCTGGACGGCTCGCGGAAGATGAAGCCGCTGAAATTCCTGCCCGACGCTGACCTCGAAGAGGCGGACCGGCTCCTGGTCGATCTGCTGGTGGGCAACATGACCTGTCCGCAGGGAGATCGCTTTCTCATCCTTTCCTGGCTCTCCTGTTTCCTGCTGATCGACTTCGCCGGGACGCGGCCCATGACCCGCTTCGAGGGTTCGGCCGGATCGGGCAAGACCACCGCCAGCAAGATCACGTCGACGCTGCTTTACGGCGAGCCCCAGCACAAGAAGGCCACCGACGCGGCGAACTACACCGATGGCTCGCAGAACCCGCTCATCGTCCTCGACAACATCGAGGTCAAGCAGATGACCGAGGATCTGACCACCTTCATGCTGACCAGCATCACCGGCATCGCCAAGGAGAAACGCAAGAGCGGCACTGACAGCGAGACCATCACCGAGCGGACCAAGTGCCTGCTGAACACCACCGGCATCGAGCCGCTGTGCGGGGAGCTTTCGGAGATCCTGTCGAGGTCCTTCGTCATCAACTTCGACCTGGCCAACCAAGCCAGCGACTGCTTTTTGGAATCGGAGGTCATCTCCGCCATCCAGCAGAACCGGGATCTGATCATCTCGGCCATCATGAAGCGTACCAGCCATGTGCTGGCGATGATCCGGGACGGAGCCCAGAAACAGGTCATGCGTCTGCTGCACCGAACCATGCCGACCCATGGCAAGCGCCGGTGCAACGATTATCTGAGCCTGATGTACCTGATGATGCTGGCCGGGTCCGAGGAACACGAGGTGACCACCGGACTCGAGGATCTGAGCCCGCTGTTCATCGAGCAGATCCATTCCATCAACGACACCAGTCAGGAGATGGCGCGGGAGTCGAACCCCATTGCCACGGCGCTGGCGTCGCTTTTCCACGCCTACCGGAACGCGGTGGAGCTGGACGAGAAGGCCCGCTACGGCGAGGACGACCGGGCAAACCACGTGGTGGGGTTCATCGAACGCTACCAGGTGAGGTTCGAGAACGAGAACACCATGGAGCCGGTATCGGCAGGACGGCTGCTCGCGGCGCTGCGCAGGGTTGGCCGGGAATTCAACCTCGAGTTCGAATACAAGAAGCCAGCCCAGCTCGGTCGGCGCATCAGCAACGATCTGGACGTCATCCGGGACGCCGGGTTCGACATCGACCGGCAGCGCAACGCCCACACCAAGAACTTTGAGTACCGGATCGCCAAGACCGCCAATCTCTGATTTCACCCACACTGACCAAATCATCCAGGACGCTCTCGGGCGTCCTTTTCTTTTGCGGTGGTGCGGTGAACACCGCTGTCCTTTGCGGTGGATGACCACCGCACGCCAAACCTTTGCCAGACAAGGCGTTCATAGCCTTTGCGGTGGATGCGGTGGTAAATCCAGAGGTCTCACCCCCTATGGGCTGAAATATTTTTTCGACCCACCGATCCGGCGTTCCCCTCCAGATAAATTTCGGCCAAGCGTGAGAGACATTCCCCAAATACCACCGCAACCACCGCACTCTCTCTTTTCTTTCTTCATAACTATCGAAAAACAATAAACAAACAACGCACCACCCCCTGCGGTGGGACGAGAAAATCTTCCACCGCACGACCACCGCAGCCACCGCAGGTATCCACCGCCGAGCCTGCCGGTTTCTCGAAAAACGCTTAGAGACCTCAAAAAACAGTTACAAAACGGCCTCTCGCTTAAAAAACGATTACAAGCGAAGGCATCGGTCCGCCGTCATCTGGCTTTGGGCTCCGGTAAGTAACGGGAAAAGCGATTAACCCGTATTTCTGGAGCGTGAAGCCATGAGCCTTCTGAAAACCATGATCAAGAACACCGCCGGAGGGCAGGAAACCTCGGCAGGATGTGAAACCCCATCATTACCACCGCAACCACCGCAGCCCGCCATCTATGTTTCCACCGGGCTCGACGTTCACAAGATCGAGGACGCCCGCGACTGGCCTGAAGACCGGGAGATCGACGGCACGCTGTGTCGCCGTCTGTCGCCTGAATACTTTGCCTGGCTACGTTCCCGCATGGTCACGGCCCAAGCCGCGCACAAGGCCGGAAAGCTCCCCGAGGATGCCTGGAACAAGCTACGGCAGAGATTCAACGCCCTGCAGGAACTGTCCATCCGGGAGTTCGGCAAGGAACGCCTCCAGGAGGTCCTGCAGTCCTTTTCCCCAAAGAACTACCGGCCACCCGCGCTTCGTCCCGAGCCCCAGGAGAAACCCGTCGAAGTTCCCAGAAAGGACTGGATTTATCCCGGCAACCAAGCTTGGAAATGTAAGCAGCCGGTGACTTCCCAGGCAGTCGCCAAGGTCGATGCCATCCGTGAGGAGGCCATGGCCATGGGCTGGTCCGAGGCACGCCTCTATCAGAACCAGGGCCGGTTTCGGTTTCCCTGCGGCGAGGACTACGGCCTGGTCTGCTTCGTCGATGGCGATCAGGAGATTGGCGAGGTCACCGAGCGTTCTATCGAAATTATCCACGGGCCGAAGTCCGGGCGTCCCAGCACGCTGCGGTTCTACAACCCGGACGTGCCGCAGCCGTGGATGAAGAAAGTGGAGGATTGAGCCGTGAAGAAAAAGAAACGCTATGCAAACGCCAAGGATGTCCTGCCCGAGGAACTCTTCGAGCAGATCCAGAAGCACTACACCGGAATTCTCTGGGTTCCTGCACCGAGCCGCTTCTACCAGGAACGCCGCGACCTGGTGCTTGCCCTTCATCTGCAGGGGATCAGCAGCCAGGAGATCTCCAACCTCGCCGGAGTGACCACCCGCCGGGTCAACCAGATCATCGCCGCCGAACGAAAACAGGATCGGGACCGACAGTTGGCCGTCGCTTCCGGTAAGTAACCCCTGAACCGGCGGGAGCGCGTTTGGAGGCTAAATCGGCCTCCCGCCCCGCATCCCGGCTTGGGAAAACAATATTCGGCAGGATTTCCACGTGGCACTGAACAAACCGGACAAAGAGACGCTGGACCGCTGGCACCGCAACGAGGGCAAGACCGAACTGCCCCGGCGCGGGCCTGGTGCGCCCGAGGGCAATCAGAACCGACTGCGTCACGGCATCTTTGCCGACCGCTGCCTGACTCCGGAAGAGAAGGTCATGTTCGACGCCATCATCGACCGCCTCAACCAGGATTTCGAGTTCAACAAGTCCAGCGACTTCCTGCAGGTGGAGCTGGTGGGCGTCTACTCGGTGAAGCTGGTCCGCGCCCAGATCGAGGGGAACACCGACGCCGCCGAAAAGCTCGACCGGATGATCCGCTGCCACATGAAGGATCTCAAGACCACCAAGATCGCCCGTGAGGGTGAGGAGCCGAAAGGCCCGCAGACCTCTCCGGCGGAATGGGCGGCCGCGCTGCTCGAGAAGGTGGCCGAGGCCGCCAACGCCCCAGCCACGAAAACCTCCGGCCGCAAGAAACGCGGAAAGAATTGCGGATAACACCATGGAGGGCTTTTCCGATGACCCCGGCACACGGCGACTTGCGGCAGACAGCTTCACCAGGAATTGCGGATAAGACGTGTTCCTTGCACTTTCGGAATCGGCATTCTCCGGCGGTCGATCATCATTACCACTCCTCGATTTCTTCCTGCAGCTCTCGATATCCGCTTGGCATGTGTGCGCATAAGCCGAGCCGCATAACCCAAGTAGATATTGGCATGTTCACGCCGGGGCTCTCTCACACAACCCAAGTAAATATGGGCATGTCGAGCCCCAGGCAGAACCGGCCAAGCCCCGCAAACAGCCATTCCTTCGCCAGCGGCCATCGCATAAGCCAAGCAGATATTGCCATGTGTGTTCCGCGCCCGGAGCGCATAAGCCAAGCAGTTATAGCCATGTGCGGCCGACAAACAGAAAAGGAGAAATTCCGGTCAATCGATATTTCCCGCTCTGCCAGGGAGGCTGAGAACCATCGTCATGATCATTCATCATCGGCAGATGTGTTCTTCTGCGGGCACTGTCATTCACTGTCTTCGACACTGTCTCGGCCAACGAAAACAGGAGCAGCCGAGGCCGCTCCCATCATCGGGTCCGGAAGGATCAGAGGCGTTCGAGGGCTTCCTCGAGCTGGCCGTCCACGAGGTGGGTGTAGATCTGGGTGGTGGAAACGTCCCGGTGCCCCAAGGCCCGCTGCACCACGAGCAGGTCATTTGTCGCGCCGTAGAGGTGGGTGGCGAAGGTATGCCGCAGCCCGTGCGGCGTCAGTTCCTTTTCGATCCCGGCTTTCCGCAGCCAGTGGGCGAGCCTGTTGGCTATCTGCCGCTGGCAGAGTCTGCCGTCCCGGTTCGACAGGAACAGGGCTTCCATTTCTGGGCGGCCATGTCGACGACGCTCGGCCAGGTAACGGCGCAGCAATGTGCGGAGGTCGGTCTTGATGAACTTGACCTGCGGCACATTTCCCTTGGCCCGCACCCGCAGATGCTTGGCGTCGAGGTCGATGTCATCCATGTCGAGCGCGGCCAGCTCGCCAAGCCTGATCCCTGTGCCCAGCAGCACCTCGATCATGGCGCGGTCGCGCAGCGCGGAGAAGTCGGTCCGTCCCTTGAGCTCCTTGAGCAGACGTTTCTTTTCGGCGGTGGTCAGGAACACCGGCAGCTTTCTCGGCAACCGATGCATGCGGATGGACCGGGCCGGATTGTCCTCGACCACGCCCGCCTCGACGGCCCAGGCGAAAAAGGCCCGCACCGCCGCCTTCATCCGATGGAGCGAGGCCGCCGAGCGAGGGCCTCGCTCACTCTCGGTGACCGCCCCGTCGGAAAACACCTGGTCGAGGAGCCCGGCCGTGACCGCCCGGCAGACGATGCCCGGGGTCAGCTCCCCGGCCACGCGGGCCACCAGGGCGAGGTCCCGGCGGTATGCGGATATGGTCGCCGGGGAGCGTCCTTCGGCCGACAGGCGGGCACAGAACGCCTCTGTCGCCCCCGTCAGGTCGAGGTCAGCCGTTCGGTTGCTCATCGCTGGACTCCTTCACCCGGCTGTGGCCCATGGGTGTGCTCTTGGGCAGAGGCAGCTCCTCGATGCGCCCCGACTCCCTGGCCCAGACCATCATCATGCGGAACACCCGGACGGTCTTGGCAATGGTGCGCTCGGCCCGCTCCTTGCCGTCGGGGAGTTTGAGCAGCAGGTCGGACTTGTAGAACTTTCCGACCTGGGGAAGCCGGATCTCGGCGAGTTGGCGATCCGCGCCGAAGAAGGCCTCCACCGCGTCGAGGTCCTTCCGGTAGGTGTAAAGGGTCCGCTCTTTCTTTCCGGATTCCCGCAGGTAGCCGATGAAAGCCTCTGCGGCTTGATGCACGGTGCATTCGGTCATGTCGATGTCTCCTTTGTTGGTGGCCCGGTGTGTTCAGGACAGGAACTCGTCCAGCTCCCGCAGCAGTTCCTCGACGTGGCCGAGGGAGCCGACGCTCGCCCAGGTGATGTCCGGCTGTTTCGCGTCCGCTTCGAGCTTGCCGCGAATGCCCTCGATCAGCCGGGCGATGTTCTCCTGCTTTTCTCGGTACGCCTTGAGTGCCTGCTGGCGGTTTCTGTCGTAGGTCATGGTCTGCCTCCGGTTCCGTTTTTCGTAGATGCGGGACCATCCCGCGTCACATCCAATGACGCTTCTATTTCGTCGGAAATCAAGTATTTGCAGAGATCTTTCTGCATTTTCCCCAAACCCATAACCCAAAGGAGATCAACATGTTAAAGAAGACCCTCGAATGGACCATCCCGCTGGCCCTGGCCGGGATCATGACCGGCTGCGCCACCTACCGGCCTCCGGCCCAGATCCAGTCGGCAGTGGCCACCGTCAACCGCCACACACCCGAGTATGTGACCGAGGCCAACAAGGCGCTACGCGAGGTCGGCCACCCGGACGCCGAGCGCCTGACCGGTGTCGGCTTGCGCCTGCAGACCGCCGTGGACGCCCTTGACCAGTGGGCCAACGGCACGAACCAGGAGACAGGCCAATGAAAGAGATTCTTCAGGAGAACAGCGATGCCGTTCGCCAGGCCGGTGAGGCCCTGGTCGAAATCGGCACCGAGCTGGCGGCGGGACGGATCGAGAACGCCCTCGGCCGTCTGGAAGCGGCCCAGCAGCAGTACCGGGCCTGGACGGAGTTGGACCAGGCCATCATCGACATTCAGGAAGCTGTCCACGACCGGAAGAACACCCTGGCCGTGCAGCAGATCCTGACGGAACTGGTGGGCACCATCCTCGGCAACGCCTTGAGGACGGGAATGCACTGATGGCGGTAACCGACAAGGAGCGCAAACTCGCGGCGACCCTGAGCGATCCCGTGTTGTGGGGGCAAGCCTACCTCTACAACCGGGATGGCTCAGGCCGCGACTACTGGCCGCACCAGGTGGAGGACCTGCGCTGCCCGGCCAAGAACATTATCCACCTCGACGGCCGGGACGTGGGCAAGTCCATCGTGCTCTCGACCGACGCGCTCCATTACGCCTTCACCACCCGAGGCGGCCAGGGCCTCATCGCGGCTCCGCACCAGGGGCACCTCGACACCATCATCGAGGAGATCGAGTTCCAGCTCGACAGCAACCCGGATCTGATGAACAGCATCGCTCTGACCAAGTACGGCAAGCCCAAGATCCACCGCAAACCCTACTTCCGGCTGGAGTTCACCAACGGTTCGGTGCTCTATTTCCGCCCGGCCGGGGCCTATGGCGACGCCTTCCGGTCCCTGCACGTGGGCCGCGTCTGGGTCGATGAAGGAGCCTGGCTGACCGAACGGGCCTGGAAGGCGCTGCGCCAGTGCCTCAAGGCCGGGGGGACGCTACGCATCTACTCCACGCCCAACGGCCTGCGCGACACCACCTATTACCGGCTCACCTCGTCGGTGCAGTTCCATGTGTTCCGCTGGCCGTCCTGGCTCAACCCTCTTTGGACTGAGGATCGCGAGGCCGAACTGCTGGAGTTCTACGGCGGCCGCGACAGTTCCGGCTGGCAGCACGAGGTGGCCGGTGAACACGGCAAGCCCTCCTATGGGGCCTTCAATGTCGAACAGTTCAACCTCTGTCGGCAAGATCTGCTGGAGTATCAGAAGATCGTCATCACCGATTCCGAGCTGCGCGATTGCGACACTGAGGAAGCGGCCCACGACCGGCTGGAGATGCTGCTCAACCTCACGCCCCGCAGCGGGCAGTTCTGGGTTGGCGGCGACCTGGGCTACACCAACGACCCCACCGAGATCGTCGTATTCCAGGAGACGGAGATCGGCGAGCGGACGCTACTGAAGATGATCCTGCGCGTGCATCTTGAACACGTTTCCTATCCGCACATCGCCCAGATCATTGCGCTGCTGGAGCGTTACTACACCCCGGCGGGCATCGGCGTGGACAACGGCGGAAACGGTCTGGCGGTGGTTCAGGAGCTGCTCACCCTGGACAAGTACAAAGGGCTGGAGCTGGAAGGCAGGCTCAAGGGATACGACTTCGGCGGCATGACCCGGCTGGCGGTGCGGGACGGCAAGGAAATCAAGAAGCGAACCAAGGAGCTGATGACCAGCCTCATCAACGGAGCCCTACAGCGTAAGCATGTCATTTTCCCCTCGGACGACCTGGAGGTGGAAGACCAATTTACCACCCACACCTACACCCTGCGGGACGGCAAGATCATCTATTCCAAGGGCAACGATCACATCATCGACGCGGTGCGCTGCGCCATGCTGATCCGGGAAGAAGGCAACCTCGACCCGGTCGGCGAAGAGGTGGTTTCGCTCAAACCCGTGCTCACCAATCCGGTCTTCATCTGATCGCATCCTCCGACGCTTTCCACCCCGCTCCGGTAAGTAACCGGCATCGAGCCGGGTTCGGCCCACACGGGCCGGATGTGCGGCTGTCATAGCCGAAACTACCGAGAGGATCACGTGGAAAGCACCGCCCATCAGGACGAACAACCCGAAAGCCTGGACACCACCGGCTTTGTCATCGCGCCGCTGGCCGCAGCGGCAGCGCTCGACTCGACGGCCTTCAGCAAGGTCAACGCCGCCGAGGCTATTCCGGCCACCTGGGAAGAACGCGCCCGTAAGGCATGGGAATACTACGTCGAGGAGCCGCTGGTGAAGAACTGCGTCAACTCCTGGCGCACCTTCGCCGTGGGCGACGAGATCAAGATCACCAGCGATGACGAGACCCTCAAGGAGCAGGCACTGGAGGCCGCCTGGCGGTTGAACATCACGCAATTCATCAAGGACATGGTTCTTCAGCTCCTGGTGAAAGGCGACGCCATCGGCTTCAAACGCTTCACCAAGACCGGCCAGGACATCGAGGAACTGGTCTGCGTCAACCCGGTTTCGGTCAAAGTCAAATACGCCCAGGGCGAGCTGATCGAGGCCCGGCAATTTCCCGAGGACACCCCCGGCGGAGGGGAATCCATCCCGCTGCCCGTCGAACAGGTGGTCCACCTCAAATGGGATGCTCCGGCCTTCTCGCCCCGGGGTAACTCCCTCGTGCTTCCCGCATTTCAAGCCATCGAACTGCTGCGCGACTACCGCCGGGCCGAACAGGCCATCGCCAAGCGCTGGGCCACGCCCTTTCGCCTGCTCAAGGTGGGCGGCGCGTTCGGCCAGAAGATGGTGATGCCGGACCAGCGGATGCTCGAACAGGTTCGCGACATGGTCAACAAGATGGATATGAAAAGCGGCCTGGTGGTCCCGTTCTACGTCAACGTCGAAACCCACGGCACCGACGGTCAGGTCCTCAACGTCGAGGACAAGGTCAAAGAGGTAAAGGAAGACATCGTGGTGGCCCTGGGGCTGTCACGCTCGCTGGTGACCGGAGACGGCCCGAATTTCGCCACCGCCTCGGTGAGCATGCAGAAGATGATGGTCATGATCCGCGAGATCAAACAGGCCGCCCGCAAGCTCCTCGACTGGGTGTTCGACGACTGGATGGAGCTGAACGGCCACGGCGACAAAAGCATCCAGTTCATCTTCAACGACCTCGACCCCAGCGACGCGGTCGATTTCAAGAAGCTCCTCATCGAACTCTACGACCGCAAGCTCATCAGCCGCTCCAGCCTTCAGCTCAAGATGGACCTGGACCCGGACATCGAGGCAGCCAACCGCGAGACCGAACGTAAGCAGATCGACCTGATGGACGAGAAGCAGGTGAAGCCGGTGGTGGATATGGTCGTCTCCGGCATCCTCAGCGTGCCTCGCGCCCGGAAGATGCTCGGGATTCCGGTCGAGGACGATGAACCCACGGCGGAGGCGGCATTGGTCTGGTCGGGCGACCTGGAGTCCACCGGCGATGCGGCCGTGTGCGACGAGTGCAGCCACTTCATTGCTGACACCAACCACTGCCGGGTCCACAACAGCGAGCGCACCTTCGACGCCCCGGCCTGTCGCTTCATCGACCGCCGGGAGCTCCGCTGATGCCATCGGACCTCAAGCAGCGCATCCAGGTCGCCACCCTGAAAAGCCTGACGGCCCGCAACCGCTACAACGACCAGGTCACGGCCCAGCTCACCCAGGCGCTGAAACAGGCCGAAGACGAGGTCGCCCGCGCCATTCTCCAGTACCGCTCCCTCGGCTCCCTGCCGGACAACAAGCTCGCCGCGCTCAAGGGGCTGGAAAAGCTCCAGCTCGAACTCGACGACACCATGAAGCGGCTCAAGCGGGAGCAGACCCTGGTCTTTCGCAAGACGACCAAGGACTCCTTCAAGCTCGGCATCCAGCAGGGAATCGGAGAGCTCGCCGACGCGGCGCTGCCGTTCTACGCCGACCTGAAGCCCGAGGGCATCGACAAGTTGGCCACCAATGTGTTCACCATTGTCGACACCAACGCCCTCGACTTCATGGCTCAGTACAACCTCACGCTCGCCGGTGACGTCCACCGCGAACTCGCAGACGGCATCAAGCGCACCATCCTGAACGGCGTCGCCACGGGCAAGGGAGCCGACGACATCGTCCGGGACATGGGCAAGGTGATCGTCGACAAGGATTCCTTTCGTCAGGCCGGAAGCCGGGTGTTCAGCAAGGCGCAGTACCGCATGGAGATGATCGCCCGCACCGAGGTCCTCCGCGCCCACAACATGGGCAGGCTCAAGTTCCACGAGCGGGTCGGCATCCAGAAGCTGGAATGGCTGGCCATGGAGGACGAGCGCATGTGCCCGGTCTGCGGCGGCCTGGACGGCAAGATCTTTCTAATCGACAAGTTCCCCCAGCAACCCGCGCATCCGCACTGCCGCTGCACAAATATCGTGGCTTGGCCGATGACCGTCTGCGGCAGCGAGATGGCCGCCAAGGCAACCGCACAGGCATCTCAGGGGGACGCCTGCATTCTCCCGCCCCACGTACTGGAAGGCATGGCCGACGCCCAGGCCAAGGAGAATGCCAAGCTCAAGAGCGCCTTTGAAAACGGCGACATCGCCGACCTCGGCTCGCTGACGGTCAAACAGCTCCAGACCCTGGCGAAACAGAACGGCGTGGCCATCGCCCGGACCAAGGCCGATTTCATCAAGTTGCTCGATCTGGCCGAACCCGGGATCGATCACGGCGACCTGGCCGGAGCGGCGCTCAGCGCCAAGCTCAAGGAACATAAGATCGGTCTGCTGCGGACCAAGGAAGAACTGGTCGAGCTGCTCGGACTGAAGCAGGCGGAACTCAAACAGGCCAAGCTGCTCGCCGCCCAGATGGCGAAGATCCCTCCCGCCGAGGGGCTGGGGGGCATGACTGCCCAGCAGCTCAAGGAGATGGCGAAGGAGAACGGCATCTCCCTCAACATGACCAAACAGGAGACCATCGAGCTGCTGGATAAGCTGGAGCCCGGTGTGGACCACAGCGGCCTGATGGGCAAGGAACTATCGGCGGCCAAACAGAAGCACGGCATCGGCATCCTCAAGAACAAACAGCAGCTCGTCGAGGCGCTGCAGAAGAAGGCCGGTGCCGACATGGCCGAGTCGGTCAAGAAAAAGGCGGTCGACGAGGCCAAGCAGAAGTTGATCCTGAAACAGAAAACGGCCCTCGAAGACGCCGCCAAGGCCGTGGTCGTTCCCGACACGCCGACCGGCTATAAGGATTTCCTCGACGCGATTGCCAAGGCGGAACAGGCGGTTTCCGGCGGCACCGATCTGCCCCAGGAGCTGCTCGCGGCCCACAGCAAGGAAATCGCCCTCAAAAAACAGCTCTTCCAGGATCAGGTCGGAAAACTGAAATCGGCAGAGCTCAAGACGCTCGCCAAGGAGACCAAGGTCCAGTATTGGCAGTGGGCCAACAAAGACGAGCTGACCACGCTCTTCACCGAGACCGATCCCGCGAAAATCAAGGCGGTTCAGGCCAGCATCGACACCAAGCACGCCGCCTGGGCCGAAAAGCATGGCGGCAAGAAGAAAACCGCTCCTGCCAAGCCCGCCACGCCGAAGAAAGATCCGCCGAAACCGGCTCCACAGCCGAGCCCGGTCAAGCCGCCCGAGGCCAAGATCGGCAAGAAAGGCGCGGAGTTCGCCACAGTCGATTCAGCGTGGCAGCAGAAAGGTCTGCCGTCAAAATTCAAGAAAACCGGCAAGGCCGCTGTCGGCGGCGCACATGAAAAGGAGTTCTGGACCGACGAAAACGGCGACAAATGGCTGTTCAAGCCCGTTGGCCGCAAGGACGATGAGTTCATCGCCTTCGGAGAGGAAGCAGCCTACAAGATTGGCCGCCTGATCGACCCCCATTCCATCGAGGTGCGCACCATCCAATTGAACGGCCGCACCGGCTCCATCCAGAAATGGCGCACCGATCTGCGGGACGACTTCGATTTTCGCAACATCCTGCCCCAGGATCTGACCACCATCGAACTGGAGCAGATCCAGCGCGAGCATGTGGTCGACTGGCTGATCGCCAACCACGACGGACATTCCAAGCAGTTCATCCGCGCCCGGGACGGTCGCGTCTACGGCATCGACAAAGGCCAGGCATTCAAGTTTCTGGGGCAGGACAAGCTCTCGCTCGACTATCACCCCAACGGTGTCTGCGGCGAGGAAGAGCCGTTTTACAACAAGGTCTTCCGGGCGGCCAAGGAAGGGAAGGTACGGGTCGATCCGAACCCGACCTTTCGCTACATCCAGGAAGTCGAAAAGATCGCCGACGAGGATTACCTCGATCTGCTGCGGCCCTACGCCGAGGGACGGTTTTCCAAGGACCCGGCCGGGCTGCGGCATTTCTATGATCTGGTCTTGGAGCGGAAACACAATCTCAGGCGGGACTTCGAAGGCTATTACGCCGATGTGCTGGGGGATCGGGGCTTCCGTTTCGACAAGCTGAGCGCCGCCACCGGGAAGAAAAAGTTGCTCTCCTCCGCCGAAGAGACCCTGGTCGAGGAGGCCCGCAAACTCGGCTGGCAGGGCAAGACGCTGCCCTTCGACAGCGGCGACGTGGAGGACCAGAACGCGCTGATCTTCACCGAGAGCTTCAAGGGGAAGAAGCGCACCGTGGTCAAGATGAAGATCCGGCCGGACACTGATCGCCGCATCGACGAGGTGCTGCGCAGGTATGTGCAGACGGCGGCCGGGGAAAAGGGACAACCGCTGGTCGAAGACAGCTTCTTTCCGACGATTCTGGACGCCGTCAAAAACGTCAACTTCCACGTGGGCGACGGCAAGTACAACCGGACCAAGATCGACAAGGCCCTGCGCCTGCGCAAGAAACTGGAGACCCTGCAAAAGAGCGCCGACCCCAAGGTCAAGGAGATGGCGGACCACTATCTGAAATGGGTCAAGGAGATCGAAGAGTCCGTCGACTGGGACCGGGCCACCAACGGCGTATTCGATCAGTACTTGCCCAAGCTCGACGCGCAGAAACCCAAGGAGAAACCGCCGTTCAAGGTGGAACGTGGCAAGGTGACCCATACCAAGCGCAGGATCGGGTCCGGCACCATTACCGTCGAGGCCGACGACATCGACAACCGGACGCTGTTCAATCACAACTCCCGCATGCAGGACGGGCACCAGTACACCGTCACCTTCGAGGACGGCACCCGGGTCCGCTATCGCCCCTGGTCCGACACCAACCTCTATGCCCAGCGCGGCGAGCTGGAAATGATCCTGGACGGCGACGCCACCCCTGGACGGGTCGAGGCGATGCTGGAAAAGCTCGAACAGCTTGGGATCGATACCCGGGTGGCCACGGCGGAAAACGCCGAGCAGATGTATCTCGAAAAGCTCGCCTACATCCGCAAGACCGACAAGAGCGCCGACTACAAACGACTGCAGAAATCCCTCGACGACCGCAATGCCACCACCACCGAGCGGGTCCAGGCTCTGCGCGGCTATTGGCAAAAGGAACTGGGAGTTCAGGACATCACCCAGCTTTCCGGATACAACCCGCTGGGCGAATACCAGGCGGGTTTTCTGGACCGCGACGCCAAGGGCGGATACCGGCACCAGTTCCGGTTCGACATCACCGATGAGGAGCTGGAAAAACAGATGAAGGGCTATTCGCTGGTCCACGATCTGACCAACGGCGAGAGCATGTCCGGCTTCATCGACTTGATCATGGAGAACAACGGAGCCATGGTCAGCACGGTCGAGAAGATGCGCATGGGCGTGGCTCCGGGCGGAATGTCCCCGGTGGCCGACATGCAGACCGGCGGCGCGAGCTATTTCTTCACCCGAATCAAGAAGCAACCGGCCAGCGACGCCTCACCGGCCCTCTACTTCAAGAAACAGATGCTGCGGCGCATGGACGCCATCAGCTATGACCATGACGCCTACGGCAAGGTGATTGACGACTACGTGCAGCGCAACCGGGGAGCCAGCATCGATGATTGGAAGCGGTTCTCGCAGCGCCATGGCAACGAGACCATCTTCAAATACTCGGTGACGCTACTGGACAACATCGAGTTCATCGTGGCCAGAAGCGACAACGAACGCCGGGAGATCATCCAGAGTTTCACCCGGCGCGGCATCAAGAAACTGCCCGACGGGCGCAAGGTGGAGGACATCGTCCATACCCCGCAAAGCTGGAGCAAACGCAAACAATGACCATGAAGGACTTTATCGAGCAGGAAAAACGGCGGCTGCAAGAATCGCTGCACTGGTTCAACAGCCGGGGCAGCCGCATGACGGTCAGAGAATCCGGGGATCTCTTTCTGGATACCCTGGTGGACAGCTTCACCGTCACCCGGATCGCACCCCATTTCGACGCTGCTGGCAACCATCTGCGCACCGATTTCTGGCTGTTGTGGAAGGCGGTCGGTTACGACGAGGGCTTTCAGCACGCCCACACCATCAAAGTGGTCGATGTCCGGGTCGAAGACACCCTGATGGCCGAACATGACGGCAAGGAGGCCGAAGGCTGGCTGATTGTCGAGCTGACCGACGATCTGGGCCGGATTCACCATGTCGAAATGATGGAGCCGGTCTCGGAGCCCGAGCTCGCGGCGGACTGGCAACGCTGGCTCGCCTACCGACAAAAAAACGCCGAAAGATTCCACCGGATCGACGCCCAGCTTCTGGCAGAGCATCTCCGGATCGCGGAGGACTGGTCATGAAACTGCGCTATATGATCGACTCGATAATGGCCGACCGGCAAGCCACCGTCCCGGAATACGTGCCCGTGGGCGTCTGGGTTCAGGGGCCGGGTCCCGGTCTGGATGTGGAGATGTACTACCTCGACCGGGGGCCGAACGGGCTTGCCGACCGCAAGGACGAGGCCGCCTGGGTGGTCAACCGTCTGGTCGAGGCCGAGGCCACCTCGCTTCCGGCGAATTTTCTCGAATATCACCGGCTGTCCCGCTCCCCCTATGACGGGGTCTTTTCCGAGATCACCGAGAGCGACGAATACCCCTCCCTCGACGCCTGCGGCAAGGCCGTTCTGGCCCGGCTGAACCCCACCCGCTGAAATTCTCCGTCACCCTCCGACACATCAACGACGCTTCCGGTAAGTAACCGCTGAACGCTCCCCGCAGGTCGCGGAGAGCACAGCAAACTGACCGGAGACGTTGATGGAACTGTTCGCCACAGACCTGGAAAGGCTGGCGTTTCTACTGGAGGCCGATGCGGCGCTGACTCTCGATCCCGATGCGCTCGGGACCGAGGCCGCCGAACAGTCCGCTCCTGAAGAGCTCCCTCCCGAGAAGCGCCCCAAGTACATCACCAACTACATCGGCAGTAAGCAGAAGCTCGTCGACTGGATCTGGAAGCATACCCCGGAAGGCGTTGGCACCGTGCTCGACGCCTTTTCGGGGTCTGCGGTCGTGGCCTACATGTACAAGACCAAGGGCCTCCAGGTCATCGCCAACGACCGGCTCCGCTACTGCCACCACGCCGCCAAGGCGATCATCGAGAACAACTCGGTTCGCCTGAGCGAGGACGAGATCGAGGCGCTCCTGGCCGACAACGCCAAGGCGGGCAGCTTCGTTCAGGACAACTTCAAGGGCATTTTCTTCGCCAAGGGCGTCCATGCGCTGATCGACACCATCCGCGCCAACTGCGACAAGCTCTCCGGCTTCAAGAAAGACATCGCCCTGTTCGGCCTCGGCAAGACCTGCATGAGCGGCAAGGGCGGCTTCGGCCACTTCTCGTCGTCCACCGACTATGGCCGCCGCCAGGACACCCCAGACGAATTCAAGGATCGTCTGCGCAAGAACCTGCAGCGCATCAACGCCCTGGTCTTCGACAACGACAAGGAGAACAAGGCCCACCGGCAGGACATCAACGACCTGCTGCCGAAAGCCAAGGCGGATCTGGCCTACTTCGATCCGCCCTACGCCACCGAGTTTTCGACTACCAACTACGAGCGGGCCTACCACTTCGTGGAAGGGCTCATGACCTATTGGGAAGGGCTCGAAATCAAGGCCGACACCAAGGTCAAGTATTACGAGACCGACCACAAGACCGTCACCAAGGCCAACGCCAGCGAGTTCTTCCAGACCTTTCTCGGCAATGCCAAGCACATTCCGCACTGGCTGATTTCCTACCGCGATCACGCCTATCCCAACGAGCAGGAGATGAAGCGGATCATCGGCTCCTTCGGCAAACAGAGCCGGATGAAGTCCAAGGATCACCACTACGCCATCACCTCCAAGCACGGCGAGGCTTCCAACGCCAAAGAACGTCTGTTCGTCTGCGCTCCCGGGGCCAAGGCCAGCGCCGAACGGGAGGAGAAACCCGTTCCGATGGCCGCCGCCGCGAACTTCCACACCAGCATCCCCGTGGACATCCGGCTGGGCGATGGTGAACGCCTCGCGACCGAGGCCATGGATGTCGGTTCGGCGGGCGACCCCCAGTTCAGCTTCGTGCTCTGCCGAACCGGGACCAACAAGAACGGCGACCACTTCACCGCCGAGGAGTTGTCCGGTCGGCACATGACGGCCGTGAACAAGAAGGTCGATCTGCAGCATTCGCAGGAGTTCAACGACATCGTGGGTGGCATCGTCGCCGCCGACTACCTGGAGGACGACAACGGCGGCCGCGTGGAATGCGTCGGCGAGCTGTATGTCCACGACACCCCGGCCGCCCGGCTGGCCTACAAGCTGATGAAGCGCGGGATCATCTCCCAGGTCTCCATGGAGTGCGACTACCAGGAAGGCGAATGCTCGGTCTGCCACAAGCGCTTCCAGAACAAGGCCGACTACTGCACCCACCTGCGCAAATTCAAGGGCCGTGATGTGGGCGGCCAACCCGTTTTCGAGATTCTGCACGGCGTCACTTTCACCGGACTGGGACTGCTCGACCGCAAAGGCGCGGACGAGAACGCCAGGATTCTGCAGGTGGCGTCCCTTCAGAGCCAGCCCGACCAATCCCAACCCGAAGGAGATTCCACGATGGAAGACAAAACCAAACCTACAGATGAACCGGCCGTCGAAGCGGCCAAGAAGAAACCGGCCCAGCAGGAAGGCGATCCTGCCCGCGTTACCGACCTGGAAAAGGAAAACCGGCAGCTCAAGGCCCAGGTGGCCGAGCTGCAGAAACGAGTCCAGGAACTGGAAGCCGAACAAAAGGCGGCCGCCTGCCGCTCCCGGGCCAAGAAGCTGCTCACCCGTCTGGAGAAGCAGGGGCTCTCCTTCGCTTCCGAGGAGGACCGGGAAGCCGAGCTGAAACGCCTGGCCGAACTGTCCGACGAAGCCTTCGCCGCCACCGAGGCCGCTTACGAACGCCTGCCCAAATCGGCCAAGGCGGACAAGGACAAGGAAGAGAAACCCGCCGACAGCGACCAGGGCAGCAAGCCCGCCGCCAAGGCATCGACGGAAACCCCGCTACGCAGCGACGCCGGTGTCCGGCCCCACGATGTGGACGACCGCAAGGTGTCGCTCGAGGACCGTCTGCGCGACGGGTTCATGGCCGCTTACCGCAACCGTGTCGGCGAGGACTTTCCCGAACACTCGCAAATCAACGCATAAGGAGGAAACACCATGTCATTCATCAATCCGTGTCACCGCAGCCTCGCCTATGGCGACGGCCACATCCAGGGCGACGGCCAACTCGGCCAGGTGGTCCGCGTGGTCGGCGACGACCTGTTCGCCGTCAACACCGATCCCACCAAGCGCTCCTTCGGCATCCTGATCAAGGATTACGCCGGTGGCGAAATGCCCGGCATCTACTGCGACGGCGGCGTTTACGAGACTGACGCCTTCGAAGGGACCGTCGTCGCCGGAGACGACCTGAAAGTTTCGGCGAGCGGTCGGCTGACCAACGGCATCGCGGCCGGAGAGCACGTCGTCGCCCACGCCATTTCCGTACAGAGCGGCGTCCTCAAATTCCGCCTGCTCGTCTAACCCAAGGAGCCAACGCACATGAAAACCAATCAGTTGAAGATCCATTCCCAGGAATACATGGAAACCATGGCGCGGCTCATGAGCGAGGCTCTCGAGTCGCCCGAAGGCATGCGGGCGCTTGCCGCCGCCATTGCCGCGCCCATCGAACAGGAGATCAAGCGCAAGGAGATCTCCTCGCTGCTGCTCACCAAGCACACGCTGCCCAAGGGCGAACGTCCGGTCTACCAGAAGAAACCGACCGTCAAGGCTCACTGGATCAGCAAGGACGGCGACGCACAGGAGCAGGAGGTGGGCAAGGACGAGGTCGAGTTCCCCACCAACCGCATCCACTCCAATCCGATGGTGGACGTTTCCGTCCTCAAGAACGGCAACATCGGCACGCTGATGGACATCCAGACCAGCGCCGCCGACGCCATCCGCAAGGAGATGGACCGCCGCACCATCTCGGTGCTCTCCTCGGCCATCCCGGCGACCAACACCATCGAGGTCACTGGCGACTTGCTCACCGAGGAGGCGCTGAACGAGGCCATCTCGATCATCGAGGACCTGGAGCTGTCGGTGAAGTACATCGTCATGCGCGGCCGCCGGTTCAACGACATGCGCGGCTGGAACCTCGATCCCCAGACCAAGCTCGAGCTGCGCCAGAAGGGTGTCATCAAGAACTACGGCACCGGCGGCATTCTGCTGACCGCCTCCATGCCGCTGGACGAGATCATCATCGTCCCGGATGAAGAGGTCGGAAAGATGCCGGTGCGCGAAAACCTGAAGACGGAGTCCATCGATCAGAAGACCCGCTTCAAGACCGGCTGGCTGGTGTGGTCCGAAATCGGCCAGGGCATTACCCGCCCTGACATCATGGCCAAGGTCAAACTGGTTCCGTAATCCGGGAGGTGACGTGAGATGAATCGAATCAAGAACATCCGTCCCGGCGTTCTGGTGATCCCCGACGCCGGGCTGAAACTCAAGCCCGGCCAGGTAGTCGAGGTGGAACGCCTCACCAAGCAGATCCAGGCGGCGCTCAAGAACGGCCGCCTGGCCATGGCCGACAAACCGAAGCAGGAACCGCTCGCCCCTCCAGAGCCAGACCAGGACGCGGAACCGGTGGACCTGAGCAAGCTCTCCGCCACCGACGCGATTTCCAAGGTCAACGAGGAGGCCAATCCGGAGACCCTCAAGGGCTACATGGAAACCGAAAAACGCCGCACGGTGATCGACGCGCTCAAGAGCCGTCTGGAGGGCCTGCAAGGTGCTGCTGAGTGACCTGATCGCCGACCTGCGGCTCGACCTGTCCGATCCGGGCGCATCTCTCTTCGAGGACCAGACTCTGGAGAGATGCGTCCGGAAAGCCGTTTTCCGGGTCGGCCGTGACCTCGACCAATCGCTGACGATCACGGTCGGAGAGATCACCCCCGATCCTACCGGCGAGGTCCGCGAGCTCCTGGTGATCATGGCGCAGATCCACGCCTGCCAGGTCATGCGTTCGGCCACCGCCAACGCCTTCTCCTTTTCCAGCGGCGACAAGAGAGTGGACAAAACCGGACAGCCCGGCCACTGGGCCAAGCTCGAGGCCGATCTGCTCGCCGACTACCGGCAGCGGCTCACCGAGCTGCGTCCGGCCACCCAGCTCGATCAGGAAGCCTACATCCTGACCCCGAGCGGCCTTACGCCGGTCATCTACGAACAAGGGATCGATCTCGATGTTGTTGAATGACCGGGAACGCGCCGAAGCCGTGGCCGATGTCGCCCGGCTGATCCTCTCCTCGGGCCAGACCGCACGCATCCTGCGCGTGGTTCCCGGCGAGCGGCTCTACGGCACCGACGATGCCGAATACATGGAAATCTCCGTCATCCCCCTCGAACTGAACGAAACCCCGCCGGAGGAGCTGAGCGGCAAGATCGACGCGCTCGCCTGTGTTCTTCCGGATGCCGATGTCCGGGGTGAAGACCGCCTGGCCTCAGACAGGGAAACCTATCGCATACAGAGTGTGGAAGAAGAACACTTCTTCGGCACCGTCACTCATAAGAACCTGCAACTGGTGAAGCTCAATGGGCGTTAGGCGGACCGGTGACTGGGACAAGGCCCGCGCCAAGCTGACCACCGGCATGGGGCCACGTCTGGCCACGGCCCTGCGACAGGCCACGATCCGCAACGCCCTTTTTCTGGTGCGCGAGATCCAGCGGGGGATTCGCTCCCAGGCCCCGGGCGGACAGGCCTTCGTGAAACTCGCCGAGAGCACCATCGAGCGCAAAGGCTCAAGCAAGGCGCTCATCGACACCGGCTTTCTCGTCAACGCCATCACCCAGAAGATCATGGCCGACAAGGCGTTCGTCGGCCTGCTGCGCGGCACCGTCAACAAGGACGGGGAAGACATGGTGAACATCGGTGCCGTCATGGAGTACGGGGCCACCATCAAACATCCGAACGGCGCGACCATCATCATCCCCGCCAGACCCTTTCTGCATCCGGTGATGGATAAGTACCGCGAGCAGATCCTCCAGAACTATCGCGAGGCGATCCGCTCCGCGCTTTGAGCCTCCGACACATCGCCAGCGCTTCCGGTAAGTAACCAGGCAGAAAACGGAGGCGTCCCTTGAGCACGATACAGACCGTCACAGAAATCCTGATCCGCCTGGCCAAACAGGCCATCCACCCGGACACCGTGCTGGTGTTCCCGGATGACCTGTTCGAGGTCCAGCGTACCCCCAGCGTCATCCTCCAGGGGCCGAAGCTGGCGGAAGACCGTTTCCGCCGCAGCCAGAGCCGCCTGTTCGAGAAGAATGTCGCGGAGCTGAGTTTCGAGGAGTGCCGGTTTCCCCGTCTCTATCACCTCGATTTCGACCTGGTGGTGACCGTGGACCGGGAGGCCGAACTGCTTGGTTTTCACGAATCGGTGTCGCGGTTCCTCCAGCTTTACCCGGAGATCGCCATCGCCGACCAGGGCAGCCTGAACCTTACCGAACTGGTTCCTCTGGGCGGCCTGGCCCGGGTGAACCTCTCCAACCTCCGGCAAAGCTCCGGACGCATCCGCATCGAATCCTGCCCGGTGTACGACGGCGACCTGCGCGACGGTCGGCTGATCCGGGACCGGACCTTCCAGTTTCACGGCGACGTGACAGAGCAACGAACCATTCAACCGTAAAGGAGAACAACCGTGATCGAGATCAGAAACCTGCAGTTCCAACCCCTGACGTTCAACCTCTCCGGCCAGGGAACCCTTCACCTCGGGCCGCGAGAACGCAAGAGCATCGCCCGCAAGGACCTCTCCGCCGAGATCAAGACCGCCGGAAAACGCGGCCTGGTGCGCATCACCGACCTGACCGGCGGCGCGGAACCGGAACCGGAAAAGCCCACGGCAACCGATGACGCCGCAGCCGATGAGGCCAAGACCACCAGCAAGCGGAGGAAATAACCATGCCGACCTATCTATCGCCCGGGATTTACACCCGGGAAACGGACTTCAGTTTCTATGTGAAGCAGATCTCGACCTCGTCGGCTGCCATGGTCGGAGTGGCCGAGAAAGGCCCGATCAACAAGCCCGTGCTGGTGACGAGCTGGGAACAGTTTATCAACCGTTTCGGCTCCTATATCAACGAAAGCTATCTGGCCTACGCCGCACGGGCGTTTTTCGACAACGGCGGGTCGGTCCTCTACGTCACCCGCATCGCCCATCTCACCGACTCCACCGACCGGGACACCCTGACGGCGCTCAAATCTTCCATCGTGCTGCAGAACCGGGAGGCGACGCCCGCCGACGCCCTGCGGATCGAGGCCGTGAACGAAGGCGTCTGGGGCGACCGACTCTCCATCTCCATCGAGGACGGTTCTCTCGATCCGGCCAACCATTTCAACCTGGTGGTCCGGCACAAAGGCGATGTGGTCGAGGTGTTCAAGGATCTGAGCATGGACGAGACGCTGCCGAACCATGTGGAGCTAGCAATCAACGACCGCTCGGATTTCATCCTGGTCCAGGATCTGGCAGCCGTGTCGGGAACGCCCGGCGACCGTCCGGCATTGGGCGTGTTCACACTCACCGGCGGTGACAACGGGCTGACCGACCTGGCCGATGTCGATTTCATCGGCGATCCCTCGCAGCATACCGGCCTCTATGGCTTTGACGAGATCGACGCCCTGAACCTGCTGATGGTTCCCGGCGTCACCACGGTGCCGGTGATCAACGCCGGAATCGCCTATGCCGAAGGGCGCAAGGATCTGCTGTTCATCGCCGACACGCCCATGTATCTGGAGCCGCTCGAAGCGGTCGACTTCCGCAAGGGACAAGGGATGTACAGCCACGCGGCCTTCAACTCCTCCTATGCGGCGCTCTACTACCCCTGGCTGGAGATCAGCGATCCGGTCAATTCGCGCAAGAAGCTGGTGCCGCCCTGCGGCGCGGTGGCGGGCTGCATCGCCCGCAGCGACCAGAAGACCAACGTCTGGAACGCGCCCGCCGGTATCGACCGTGGCCGCATCTTCAACACGCTCTCCCTGGCCTACAAGACCAGCCGTGGCGAGCGCGATGTGCTCTATCCGGAAGGGGTCAATGTCATCGCCGTGTTCCCCGACACCGGCATCAACATCTGGGGCCAGAAAACGCTGCAGAGCCAGCCCTCGGCCGTGGACCGCATCAACGTGCGCCGTCTGATGATGTACATGGAGGAAGCCATCTCGGAATCCTCCCGCTTCGTGGTGTTCGAGCCGAACCATCCCCAGACCTGGCGTGCCCTCGGCCGCCTGATCAACCCCTTCCTGCAGGACATCAAGGACAAGGGCGGCCTCTACGACTTCGCCTTCCAGTGCGACGAGGAGACCAATACCCCGGCGGTCATCGACCGCAACGAAATGGTGGCCCGCGTGTTCGTCAAGCCGACCAAGACGGCGGAGTTCATCGAGCTGAACTTCATCCTGACCAGCACCGGCGCGGACTTCAAAGAAATCATCTAACGGGAGAACACGGCTATGAGAAGCGGAAATATGCCCAAGAGCCTTTACCAGAACTGGCAGTTCGCCATCGAGGTAAACGGCTTCGACGTGGCCCTGTTCCACAAGGGACAGGAGCCCAAAACAGAATTCGAGGAAGTGGCCTTTGCCCCGGCCGGTTCGATGTTCGACCAGAAGGTGGCGGGGCGGGTCAAGTTCGAGGACATCACCCTCGAGAAAGGCAACCTGCAGGACGGCTCCGACGAGGCGGCACGCGAATGGATCAAGAAACAGGTGGACGTGAACGCCGTCACCGGCGGTCTTCCGGCCGACTACATGCGCGACATCGACGTTGTCCGCTACGACCGCACCGGCAACGAGACCCGCCGCTGGACCCTGCACGGGGCCTGGGTGAAGGCGCTCGAATACGACGAGCTCGAGGGCGGCAACACCGAGAACACCATCGAGAAGCTCACCATCTGCTTCCAATACTGGACCTAAACCGGAGGATCGACCATGTACAGCTTTGAACTGCCAAGCGGCACTGAACTCGAGCTTCGGGAAATGACCGGGGCCGAGGAAGAACTGCTTACCAACCAGCGCCTGATCCGTTCCGGAGAGGCGATCAACCAGGTGCTCCGCAACTGTTTCGTCCGGCTGGGCGAGAAGACCGACCCCGATCTTTCCGAGGTGATGAACCTGCTCTCGGGTGACCGGTTGTTCGCCCTGGTCCGCCTGCGCCAGATTTCCCTCGGTGACGAGGTTGAACTGGAGCTGAGCTGCCCGAACAGCGCCTGCCGCATGACCAACTTCGTGACCGTCAATCTCGAGGATCTCAAGGTTACCCCCTACGGCGAGGAGCGCGAGTTCGCTTTCATGCTGCCCGGCTCGAAAAAAACCGTGCGCTTCGGATATCTCGACGGCCACAAGGAAAAGCGTTTGGCCAGCCTGCGCGAGCCCAACATCAGCTCGGCCATGCTCATCCGTATCCTCGACATCGACGGCAAGGCTCCCTCCAAGAAGAGCCTGGCGGAAATGTCGATGCGTGACCGCAACGCGCTGCGACAGGAGATGTCGCGGGTCGACGCGGGAATCGACACCTCGGTCGAAACCGAATGCGATGGCTGCGGCACCAAGATCCGCACCCGTCTGGAGGCAGAACCGGCTTTTTTGTTCCCCGGAGTTCGCTTGTAAGCGACGCATTCTTTCTCGCTTACGGCGGACTGCACTGGGGCTGGTCGGAAACCCGCTCGCTGCCGCTCAGGGTCCGGCGTCAGTTCGTCGAGGCCCTCGAGCGGCAGCTTGATTTTGAACGTGAGCAAACGGAACGGCGATAGATGAACGGCGATCTCGGACTGGGCATAGTGGTATCGATGAAGGATGCGTTCTCGCAGAACGCGCAGCGCATCCGTGGTTCCATGATGGACCTCGATTCCACCGTGGCGGATGCCAGCGAGCGGATGACCCGCAACCTAGACCGCATCCAGCAAGGGACCATGATGCTGGGGGCGGGACTGGCCCTGATGGCGGTGCCCGCCGCCCTGGTCGCCTCCACCGCCGCGACCCAGAAAGCCCTGGGCGAGCTGGCGTCCCTTGGCGTGCAGGACCTCCGGGCCATCGAGGACGCCGCAGAATCCTTCACCAACCAGTGGTCCGGTGCCGACAAGGCCGCTTTCATCACCGCCACCTACGACGTGAAATCGGCCCTGTCCAACCTCAGCGACGAGGCGGTGGGCGTCTTCACCTCCATGGCCGCCATGACGGCCAAGGCGACAAAGGCCACCACCCAGGAGATGGTTGGCACCTTCACCACGGCCTACGGGATCTTCAAGCCCATCATGGCCGACATGAACGACATGGAATGGGCGACCGCCTTTTCCGGAGCCATGGCGCAGACCGTGGCCTCGTTCAAGACCAACGGCACCCAGATGGCCGACGCCATCAAGAACATCGGCGCGGTGGCGGCCGCGAGCAACATTCCCCTGAACGAGCAGCTCGCCGTGCTCGGCCAGCTCCAGACCACCATGCCCGGCTCCGAGGCGGGCACGCTGTACAAGGCGTTCATCATGAAGGCGGCCGAGGCCGGTGACGAGCTTGGCCTGTCCTTCACCGACACCAGTGGCCGTCTCAAGGGCGTGGTTCCCATCCTGCAGGAGATCAAGCGCCAGTTCCCCGATCTCTCCAACGCCGCCGCCCAGGTGAAGCTGAAGAAGGCCTTCGGCTCCGACGAGGCGGTCAAGTTCCTGCTGCAGATGTCGGCGGGCATGGAGAGCCTCGAAGGCAATATCCAGTCGGTGGGCCGGGCCATGAAGACCGGCACGGCGGTCACCGAACAGATGGCCGACGCCATGAACCAGGACATCGGAGCCCGGTTCCTGCTCCTGCGCCAGCAGATGGCCAACCTCAGCGAAATCCTGGGTCGCACCTTGTTGCCGGTGGTCACGCCGGTGATCAACGGCGTCTCCCGCGTCATTCTGTTCCTGCAGCGCATGGCCAAATCGATGCCGGGCGTGACCCGGGTGGTCCTGGGGCTGTCCATGGCCCTCGGCACCATTTTGGTCGTGGCCGGAGCCGTCACAGCCGCCGTGGGCATGGTGGGACTCATGCTGCCCGCCATCAAGGCCGGGTTCGTGGCCATAAGCGCCGCGCTCGCCGGGGTGGGTTCGGCGGTCGCGACCTATTTTCTGCCCGCCACCGCGATCATCGCGGGCGTGATCCTGTCGGTGTATCTGCTCAAACGCGCCTGGGAAACCAACTTCGGCGGCATTCAGGAGATCATCACCGGGGCCTGGAACAAGGTCTCGCTGGTCTTCCGGGGGATCAGGGAGCTGGTGGGCTCTCTCAGCGGCGGCGTCGGGCAGATGTCGGCCGAACTGGCCCAGAAGCTCCAATCCGCCGGACTGCTGGGCTTCGTGGTCACCGTCTTCAAGGCCTATTATCGCGTTCGCGAAGCCCTGGCCGGATTGTGGGGCGCTTTTTCTCATGCCTTTGGCCGCATCCGCGCCATCCTCGAACCGACCGTCCGCACCCTGATGAGCGCTTACGCGGCGTTGGCCAGCGCGGTCTTTTCGGTGGTGGAGATCTTCGGCGTAGCCGCCAGCGCCACCGACGGCTCGTCCTGGCGTACCTTCGGCACGGTTATCGGCACCGTCGCCGGTGTGCTTCTGCAGGGGCTGGCATTCGCGCTGAAGATCGTGGCCTGGAACCTGTCGCTCATCGTGCGAGCCCTGGCGGTGGTGGTGCGCAGCGTGGTCTGGGTCGGCAAGATCATCGTCGGGTCACTGGTCGAAGCGACCAAGTTCATCTACAAGTTCCTGCTGCCCGTGCGCATGATCGGCGAGGCCTTCGCGGCCGCCGGGAAGATCGTCTATGCGGTCTGGCAAGTGCTGACCGGCGACATCTCCCTGCTGGACGGGCTCAAGGCCATTGGCGGCGCGGTCTACGATTTTCTTGCCACCCCGTTCCGCTGGGCGCGGGATGTGGTGGTCGGTGTCTGGAATTTCATTTCCGTCATCTTCACCTCCATCGGACGCCTGGTGGCCGACGCCGCCGGACAGATTGGCCAGGCGATTCTGAATCTCCCGATTATCAGCAACCTGCGTGAGCTGTTTGCCACCGTGCGATCCTTCTTCGCCGGGGACACCACCTTCTTCGAGGCGGGCAAAAAGCTGCTGATCACCCTGGGCGAAGGGATCTGGTCGGCGGTGACCTATCCCTTCACCATGCTCAAGAACGCCCTGGGCAAGCTGCGCAATCTGCTGCCGTTCTCCGATGCCCGCGAGGGACCACTCGCCAGCCTGACCGCCTCCGGTTCCGCGTTGCTCAAGACCCTCGCCGACGGCATGAGCCTTACCCAGTCGCTGCCCGCGAAAGTGTTCGGCATCGCCGCTCGCGGGATTCTCACAGCCGCTGCGGGAGCCTGGCAGCAGATCAAGACGGCGGGCGGCAATCTCATGGACGCCGCCTCGGCTCCCTTCCGCATGGCTGGAAAACTCTGGGATGGGTTGACCTCCGGGGCTCAAACCGTCGCGGCCAAGGCCGGTGCCATCTTCGGCGGTCTCAAACAATCCCTGTTTGGCGACACGCCCGAGCTGGCGATCAAACCGCCCCAAGCCAATACCTGGGACGCGCTGGCCACGGGAGCCGTCAATGTTCGCGACCGGATCGTTGCCACGCTGTCGGTCGTGCCCGGCGCTGTCGGTCGAATCTTTACCAACGCCGGTGCCGAGGGGCAAATCCTCTGGCAGCGGCTTTCCAGCGGCGCGAGCGCGGGCATTCAGGCGATCAAGGATCGCAGCGCCGGGATCGCCAACGGTTTGCTCTCCTCCGCTCGCGCCATGATGGGAGTCCGGACCCCGATTCCGCAGGTGGCCGAGCAGAAGCAGCCACTCGGAGCCGCGCCGCCCGCCGAATCGATTGGGCAACGCATCATCGAAAGCGTGCTGAGTCTCGTGCCGCGTCTGGACGAGCGCCTGGTGCCCAAGGCCCTGAGCGCCATGCTGATGCTCCAGCCGGTCATGGCCACTGCCGCGCCGCCTCTGCAACCTATAAACGGCATCGTGCAGACCGTCGCGGCGGCCGTCGAGCCGGTAAGTAAGAGCTATATCCAGCCGTTCGCGGTGGAACCGGCACTGGGAAACGGAGATGCCTCTCTGGCTCCGGCCGGGATCGAGCGGCCCAAGACAACCGCGCCGACTCCGATAGCGAAGCCCCTGCAATCCGGACTCGCCGAGACGGTGCCCTCCGAACGGTTGATTACTCCGGCCCGCACCGCTCCAGCGACACCCCAGCGCGGAGAGGAAGCCGGTCCGGGGCTACGCGAACTGCTGGAATCGCTGCTCTCGCGCCTCGATGGCCTGGCCGACCGCCCGGTGGAACTGAGCGTGACCACCAACATCGATGGCCGGAAGGTGGCCGAGGCCGTCTACAAGGACCTTCGGGAGCGGAAGATCAGAAACTACGAAACCCTTTGAGAGGACCGATGAAACGCATCTTTGTCTGCAGCCCGTTCGCGGGTGACATAGCCCGAAACGTCAGGGTCGCCGAGGCGCTTTGCCGCCAGGTCATGAGAAGCGGTCACGCGCCGTTCGCGCCGCATCTGCTGTATCCGACCTTCACCGACGACAGCGTTCCCGAGCAGCGGGAGACGGGCATCGCCTGCGGCCTGGCCTACATGGAATGTTGCGACGAGGTGTGGGCGTTCACCGGCAACGGCATTTCCAACGGCATGCGGCGGGAACTCGACCGGGCCGGACAACTGGGCAAGCCGATCCTCGAGATCGCCGAGGTGTAAGGAATGGCCTGGGATCAACAGCCCATCAAGGGATATCTGGTGGACGCCGACACGGGGGAGCGGCTCGAATTCCAGTACAACCCCAACTCCATCAGCGACGAGAAGTCGACCGACTACGCGACGATCAAGATCCCTGGCATGAGCCACCCGCGCTACCAATACGTCGCCGGGGAACCGCGCCGGATCGCCTTCAAGGTCGAGCTGTTCAAGGGGCCGGTGAAACAGAAGGTCGACTGGCTCCGCTCGCTGCAATATCCGGAACACGCCGGAACCATGCTCAAGAACGCGCCGCACCGTGTGCTGCTGATTTTCGGCGATCTCTACCCCGGCGTGACCTGTATCGTCCGGCAGGTGAAGGCGCGGTTCTTCGGCCTGTTCGACCGGGACAACCTGCTGCCGCAACGGGCCGAGGTGGACATCGTCCTCGAAGAATATGTGGACCGCTCCATCAACTGGTCGGAGGTACGTTCATGATCGGCCGTGATTCCCGCTACGTCCGCTGCGTTCTCTACCGGGACAGCGACGGCACCTCCCTCGGCATGCGCCAGCGCATCGAAACTACTCCGAGATATGACGACCGCCTGCACACCGTGGTCGAAGGCGACCGTCTGGATCTGCTCGCGCACCGCTATCTGGGTGACGCCAGGCTCTGGTGGATCATCTGCGACTACAACGACCTCTTTTTCCCGTTGGCGCTCGAGCCCGGCCTGGCCCTGCGCATTCCCTCTCGCGAACACGTCCAAATGCGCCTGCTCGACTGAAGCGTTCAAAAATCCAACGGACTGCGAGGCTCTTTCTTTGTCGAACTTTTGACCGTATGCGTATAGATCATTGTTGTCTGCACATCACTATGCCCCATTAATTCCTGTATCGTCCGGATATCGTAATTTGCCTGAAGAAGATGACTGGCGAAGCTGTGGCGGAAAGTGTGCGCCGTCACGCGCTTTGTCAGCGTTGTGGAATCGGATGCCGCTTTGATGGCCTTGTTCACATGCGACACATGCAAATGATAGCGTCTGAACTCATTTGCGCCTGAAACTTTTGTCAGCAATATGGCCGGGAAAAACCACTGCCAGATAAATTCTGTCGGAGCTTTTGGATATTTGCGTTCCAGTGCGTGTGGCAGAAACGTCCCGGCGAAGCTTTCCGTAGACAAATCCTGATCAAGAATGGAGCGAACCACCTCCAGTTGAGAACGAATAGCCGGAACCAAGGTTTCGGGCAAAGGCACCGTTCTGTCCTTTCCGCCTTTGCCGTCATGAATTGTCAGCACACCCATCTCAAGGTTGAATGCGTTCACTCGAAGATCCAGACACTCCGATATCCGGAGCCCACAGCCATAAAGCAGTTTTACAACAAGGTCAAAAGGAGGCTCAAGTTTACTTAGAACTATGTCGATCTCCTCCCGGGACAGGACCACCGGCACGTATTTACGCCGCTTGGCGCGTACAACGCCATCAACTTTTCCGAATTCTTTGCCCAGAACGTGTCGATAAAAAAACAACAGCGCATTGAATGACTGATTCTGTGTTGAGGCCGCAACATCCCTTTCCACCGCCAGCCACGTCAAATACCGTTTGACATCGTCGGTATCAAGCAATGTGGGGGACTTGCTCCGGACAAAAGCCTGGAACTTTCTGGCCCAGCCATAATAACTCGATAGCGTTTTGGCAGAATAATGACGAATCCGGATTTCTTCCCTGAGCCTTGTCAGTTCACCCACCCAGGACGCACCTTCAGATTTCATGGTGGCCGGAGGCAGTTTTGAGATTCTTTCAGGTTCGCAGGCAGGTGTCGGCAGGGCATCTTTCGTTTCCCCGGCCATTCGGTAATACAAACGAACGGCACGTGACGCTTCCTCGATCTGGAAAGGGTGCTGACCTTTGTCTTGCAGCTTTTCGGCGAATAGACCAAGGCTCAGTTCGTCAAGGTATCCATTCCCGTATTTGTGGCAGAAATCCAGATAATAGCGTAGCCATTTCCGGTGCTCGCCATGACGGTTGGCATCAACCGCCTCCCGTTCCAGCCAATCGTCATATTTGTCCAAAAGCGCCTTCGGCAACGTGATCATATGGGATATCCTCTTCACATTTATTATGAAAATAATATGATATCCATAAGGAAAAATTTCAAGTATTTTCTTGAAATTGCCAATTGTTAAGTGTAATCTAGCATTTTTTGAGTGGAGTTGTCTGATCGGGCACTCATGATCGGCACCACCTAAGACGAGATATAAAGAAACGAATTAATAATTTGTTAGATGCACTAAGCACATAATTGCTCACAGCCAAACTATCAGGTCAAGTCTGCTTTTATTATTTTTAAGCGTGCATAATAAGCCCTACACAAATTGGGAGATATATCATGAAAGGCTGGCTTTTTCTTGTTATCGCAATAGTTGGCGAAGTAATCGCAACATCCGCATTAAAATCTAGCGAGGGCTTTACTAAGCTTGCCCCTTCCGCCGTTGTCATAATCGGTTATGGCATCGCATTTTATTTTCTTTCTCTGGTTCTGAAATCCATCCCTGTCGGTGTTGCTTATGCAGTCTGGTCGGGACTCGGCGTCGTCATAATTACAGCCATTGCCTGGTTGCTTCATGGGCAAAAGCTTGATGCGTGGGGCTTTGTAGGTATGGGGCTCATAATTGCTGCCATTTTGCTCGCCCGATCCCCATCGTGGAAGTCGCTGCGGAGGCCGACGCCATGGTGACGGTGTTCGGCATTCTGAATCTCACCGAGGACTCCTTCTTCGATGAGAGCCGGCGGCTAGACCCCGCCGGCGCTGTCACCGCGGCGATCGAAATGCTGCGAGTCGGATCAGACGTCGTGGATGTCGGAC